>WRPF01000004.1 GCA_009773335.1 Caulobacteraceae bacterium | reverse complement strand
GACCTTCGCGAGATTGAAATGGTCCGAGCGGTAGAAGGAGCCGCGCTCGGGATTTTCTTCCGCGCGGATCGTGCGGCCCTGCGCGCGCGCCTGGATTTCAAGCAGCCCTTCGAGGTCCGACTTGCCGAAGCCGACGACGATCACGTCGCGCGTCGGTCCGTTGATGGAGGCGCCGTCCATGTTCAGCGCCGCCACCGTCTTGTTGGCGGGAATGGCGGGGTTGGCGGCGTAGTACGCCGAGCCGAGCAGGCCTTGTTCTTCGGCGGTGAACGCCACGAACACGACGCTGCGGCGCGGGCGCCCCTCGGCGGAGAAATTCCGCGCAAGCTCGATGAGGCCAGCCGTGCCCGTCGCGTTGTCGAGGGCGCCGTTGCAGATGTCGTCGCCGTCGATGGGCGTGCAGCGGCCGAGATGGTCCCAGTGCGCGCCGTAGACGAAGGCTTCATTCGGCGCCTCGCGGCCGGACAGGATGCCGATGACATTGTTCGACACGCTGTCCTTCACGTCCGTCTCAAGACGGATGGAGCCGCCGAGATTCATCGCCCGCGCGCGGAAGCCCTGCTGTTGCGCGGCGGCTTTCAGCGCCGCGAAGTCGAGGCCCGCGCGCTGGAAGAGTTCCGTCGCGACCGCATTTTGAATCCAGCCTTCAACTTCGACGCGTTTCTCATCTGGGCCGCGCTTCAAATCAAACTGCGGGCCGGTCCACGAGGATTCGACCACCGCCCACGGATACGCCGCCGGCCCCGTTTCATGGATGATCAGCGCGCCCGCCGCGCCCTGGCGTCCGGCTTCCTCGAACTTGTAGGTCCAGCGGCCGTAGTACGTCATCGCCTTGCCGCCGAACTTGCCGGTGGTGGGATGGCCTGCGGGCGTCTCGAAATCGGGATCGTTGACGAGGATGACGGCGATCTTTCCCGCCATGTCGACGCCCGCGTAGTCGTTCCATCCGAGTTCGGGCGCGTTGACGCCATAGCCGACGAACACGAGCGGCGCGTTGGCGAGATTGATCACGGGCGAAGGGCGCTTGGTGAACAGCACCGTCTGGCTGCGATACGCATACGTCCTGGCGCCGTCGGATCCGGTGATCGTCAGGCCCGGCTCGCCCTTCACGCTCGCTTCGACGAGCGGCACGGGCTGCAGCCACTGGCCGTTCCAGCCGGGCTGGAGTCCCGCGGCGGCGAACTGCTGCGAGATGTAGTCGGTCGTCAGGCGCTCGCCGCGCGAGGCGGGCTCGCGGCCCTCGAACTCGTCGGACGACAGGATGCGGATGTGCTGCGCGAGTGCGGCCGGCGACAGGGGCGGGCCCGCCGCCTCCGGCGCGACAATGCCGCCGCGTGGCGGCGTAGGTTCTGTGGCGACAGTGCCGCACGCGACGAGCGCGAGGATCGCGCCCGCTGCCAGAAGAATGGAACGCATTGGTATTGCTCCCCGAATTTGATGCCGCACCGTCGACGGGCGCCCCGCGCGCGTCAAGCGCGCTCACATGCCAAGAGTCACATGATCGTTGCGCCGCCGTCGATGACGAACGTCTGGCCCGTGGTGAAGGCGCCGGCCCTTGACGCGAGAAACACTGCCATGCCGGAAATCTCGTCCGGTTCGCCGATGCGCTTCAGCGCCGAACCCGCCGTCGAGCGCGCGAGCGTGTCGGGATTGTCCCACAGCGCCTTGGCGAAGTCGGTCTTCACCAGTCCCGGCGCAATCGTGTTCACGCGCACGTTCGACGGCCCGAACTCCACCGCGAGATTGCGCGCGAGCTGCATGTCGGCGGACTTCGAGATGCAGTAGGCGCCGATGACGGGCGAGCCCTTGAGGCCGCCGATCGACGAGATGATGATGATCGAGCCGTTCTTCCGCGCGATCATCTCCGGCGCGACCATCTGGATGAGCCAGTGGTTGGAGACGATGTTGTTCTGCAGGATCTTGGTGAACTGGTCGTCGTTCATGCCCGACATCGGACCGTAATACGGATTGCTCGCGGCGTTGCAGACGAGAATGTCGACCTGGCCGAGCTTGTCGTGCGTCTCGTCGACGAGGGTCTGCAGCGCGCCCTTGTCGGCGATGTTGGCGGGGATGGTCACCGCCGCTTCACGACCCACCGCCGTATTGATCTCGTCGCGCGCCGCGTCGCACACGTCGGCCTTGCGCGAGGAAATGACTACGTTCGCGCCGTGCGCGGCGAGCTGATGCGCGATCGCCTTGCCGATGCCTTTCGACGAGCCGGTGACGATGGCGTTCTGGCCGGTGAGATCGAAGAGTGCGGACATGGGTGTTCCTCCGTGAATTCGTTGGCGCGACGATAGAAGGGCGGAAGCGAAAGCGGAAGCGCTGGCGCAACCTTTCACGCCCTCGCCCTTCGACAAGCTCAGGATGAGGGCTGCGATCTCGAGGTTCGCAACGGGCTCCGCGGGAGCGAAGGGACTCAGATCGCCGTTCTCTCCAGCACCAGTTTCGCGATCGCCGCTGCGGCAGCCTCCGCGCTGAGCTGCGTGGTGTTTATGCGCAGCGCGGGCGCTTCGGGCGCCTCGTAGGGGCTGTCGAGGCCGGTGAAGTCGCGCAGCTGGCCGGCGCGCGCCTTCTTGTAGAGCCCTTTCGGATCGCGCGCCTCGGCGACGTCGAGCGGGGTATCGATGAACACCTCGCAGAAATCGGCGTCGCCCACGCTCGCGCGCGCAATGGCGCGGTCGGCGCGCAGCGGCGAGATCAGCGCGACCAGCACGATGAGCCCCGCATCCGCCCCGAGCCGCGCGGCCTCCGCCACGCGACGGATGTTCTCCGCGCGGTCGGCGGCCGAAAATCCGAGATCGCGCGACAGGCCGTGACGCACGTTGTCGCCGTCGAGCAGCATTGTGTGGCGCCCCAACCCGTGCAGACGCCGCGTCACGAGATCGGCGATCGTCGATTTCCCCGCGCCCGAAAGCCCGGTGAACCACACGACCAGAGGCCCGTGCCCCTTCAGCAGCCCTTGCGCCGCGCGGTCGACGGCGGCGGCCTGACGGGTGATGTTCTGCGAGACGGTCTGGTCGGGCATCGGGACGGGAAACTCAGAAAGGAAAGGGCCGCTCCGGGCTATGCGGTCCGGGCGCGCGACGCAATCGCGCTCACCGTGCAGCGGCAGGAACGCTGGCGTCTGAAACGGGCGGGATCAATGGGACCGCGCGTCTTCAGACGCGCACGCCGCCGCAGGGATGGACTGGCGGCCGGGGGACATGCGTCGGACACCTTGCGCGTCTGAAGACGCGCGGTCCCTTCGACCGTGTTCATTTTCGCCGGATGTGCGAAAAACAGGGGGAACGCCCCCCCATTCCGTCACTTTCCGCGTCGCGCCTTCATGGCCGCCAACGTCTTTGCAGAAAAACACGTGAATCTATCCGACCGGGATGCAGGCCCGGTTAGCCTTGTCGCCGTCATCCACAAGGCGAAGGCCACATGCAGATCCACCGACCGCTCCGCAACCACATCGCAAAGTACCGCAAGGCCGCCCAGGATCTCCGTCTGTGGGTGCTGGAGGTGCTGGCGTGGTGGCTGGAGATTGTCGGCAGTGTGTTCGACGTGCGCGACGCGCGGCTGCTGCTGCAAGGCTGCATCCGCGATGCGCGTCGGGACGCGCGCGACCTGATCTTTCTGGCGATGGTCGCGCGCATGGATGTGCGGCGGCCTGCGTCGCGCGCATCGCGACCGCCCTCGGTGCGACGCGGATTTCGCTATGCGCTGCGGCGGTTTCGACCGGCGCGGATATTCACGCGCGGGATTGCGCTTAAATCACTCGCGGATATTCGCGCCGCGCTCGATGATTTCGACGGCGTCGTGGAGCGTGCGCTGAGGCGCCTGCCGAAGACGTGGATTGCGGGAGCGCTTGTCGCCGTCGCGCCGCCGATGCTGGGAATGGTTTGCGCGGCGTTCCGTCCCGATCCCGATGGGGCGGATACGTCATGAGTATCAAAACAGGACCGCGGGCCTATGGCCCGCACAACACTTTTCCGATCACGCGAGATTCTTCGGAGTCTGGCGCCGCTGGCGCTCGGGCAAACCAACGTATGCGGGCCCCAGAAACCATTTGGGGCCCGCGGTCCTGCTCGCCGACAGTCGACGTGACGTCCACATGGACAAACTCCGCAACCCATGTGAACCAGCCGCCCATGAACTTCCCAATCATTTCAGGGGATCTTCCGCTTTTCCTGCTGGCGCTTGCCGGCGCGGGCCTCTTCGCCGGGCTGATCGGCGGGCTCTTCGGGGTGGGCGGCGGCATCGTGCTGGTGCCGGCGCTCTATCACGTGATGGGCGTGCTCGGGGTCGAAGACGACGTGCGCAGCCACGTGGCGGTGGCGACCTCGCTCTCCACCATCATCGCCACCTCATGGCGCTCGCTCGCCACGCACGCGAAGGCCGGCGCCGTCGATTTCGCCGTGCTGAAAGGCTGGACGCCGTGGATCGCCGCCGGCGCGGTGATTGGCGCGTTGATCGCCGGCGCCGTGGACGGGGACGTGCTGCTCATCGTGTTCGGGGCAGGGCTCCTGCTCATCGCCGCCAACATGGCCTTCGGGCGCGAGAGCTGGCGCGTGGCGTCCGATCTGCCGACGGGGGCGGGGCGTTCTGCGGTCGCGAGCGTCATCGGCGCGCTCTCAGCGATCATGGGCATCGGCGGCGGCGCGTTCGGGGTCACGGTGATGACGCTCTGCGGGCGCCCGATCCATCAGGCCGTAGCCACCGCATCAGGCTTCGGCGCCGCCATCGCCGTGCCGGCCGCGCTCGTGAACATGGCGACGGGCTGGAGCGCCGAAGGGCTGCCGCCGTTCTCGATCGGCTACGTGAACCTGCCGGGCTTCGTGATCCTCGCGGCGCTGACCTCGATCACCGCGCCGATGGGCGCGCGGCTCGCCCATCGCCTCGACCGGGTGCGGCTGAAGCAGGCGTTCGCGGTGTTCCTCGCGGCCACGTCCGCGAACATTCTCTGGGAGGCGCTGCGCTAGTCCCTGAGGCGCAAGGTCTGGCCGCGCACGTCGAACTGCTCCAGGCGCGACAGGAAGCTCATGCCGAGCAGCGAGACCGAAAGCCCGCCCTCGATCACCATCGCCTCCACGTCGCGCACGCGGACATTGCCGATCTGGATGCGCTCAAGGGTCACGGTTGCGGCCCGCGCCGTGCCGCTCGCGGTGCGGACCCGCTCGCTATAGCGGAGATTGCGGACATCGATGCCGGCGGCCTTCGCATCGTCCAGGGTGAGCGCCACCAGCGTCGCGCCGGTGTCCACCAGCACCTCCACCTTGCGTCCGTTCACCCGCGCCTCCGCCCGCCAGTGGCCATCCGCGCTGCGGGCCACCTCGGCGGATCCTGCGATGGCATCGGTCGCGAAGGCGAGCATCATGACAGTGGCGAGTGCGGCGCGCATGGAAACTCCGGGGTCTTTCACCCCTGTGGCACGGCCCGCGTTAGGGTCTCGTGCACGAACGCGGTTAGGCGGCCGTCAACCTTGTTGCAGGCCCGCCCCGCGAAGGCGCTCCGGCAGGACCGCCATGATGTCAGCGCGCTGCGCATCCGAAAGACGCGTCCATCCGCCGATTTCCTGCAGCGTGCGGCCGCAGCCGATGCAGAGACTGTTCATCCCGTCCACCGCGCAGATCTTTCTGCAGGGGCTGGCGATGGCGTTGGCGGGCAAGGCGTCCATGGCGGCTCCGCTACAGCGCCGAGGGCGTTGCATTCAAGTGCAGGCTGTGGAATTTATCGTATTACGATAAACTAGCATTGACAATCGATGCATCATATCGTATATCGATAACATCGAAATTCGATGAGGCCGGTGCATCCGAACAAGGGCCCGCCTGCATCGGATGGAGGAGAGATCGGCGCGATGGTCGCGGCCGGCATCTCGGGAGCCAAGGAGACCAAGTTATGAAACCGGCCGAAATCGCCACTGCGGTCATCGCCATCCCCGTCGTCGCGGCGTTCCTTGTGG
The DNA here is from genome assembly GCA_009773335.1 of Caulobacteraceae bacterium. Classification (GTDB taxonomy): domain Bacteria; phylum Pseudomonadota; class Alphaproteobacteria; order Caulobacterales; family Aquidulcibacteraceae; genus VFBF01. The sequence goes on along the minus strand of WRPF01000004.1, from coordinate 76,979 downwards.
CGACGATGGCGGCCCCCGTGGACGTTCCGGCTCCCGCCAAGGCGGCGGTCGAGATGTCCGCAGCCCTTACCCAGAACGTCGCTGAGGAAATCGTCGTCGTCGCCAAGCGGGCCAGCGTCGCTTCCGCAACGTGAGGCCCGCCCCAACCCGTCACACTGTTCTGAAGGAACACTCCATGTTGAAGTCCATGATGATCGCCGCGCTTGCGCTGCCGGTTCTGACCGTCCCGTCGTTTGCCGATGAGGGACGGATGTCGAACCTCGAGTTCGGACGCGCCAACCGTTGCCTTGCGTACGCCGGGATCAACGCCCTGACGCAGGATCCGCTTGACCTTGCGTCGCTCGAAACGCGGTTTCTCGCCGCCAAGGAGCGCGCCTTCCACGAGGTCAAGGTCGAGGCGGAAACAGAAGCGCGCGAAATACGCGTGCGGGGCCGCGGCGCGAATACGCCGGTCGAAGTCAGCCGGCTGAAAGCGCGCCGGGACCGCGCCTGCTCGTACTTTGTCGAAGGAGCGACCGTCGCCCGCAACTGATCGGCAGTGGTTGATCCATGACCCGTGCGTCAACTTGATGCGACGCACTTAGGTCACCATAGTCGCGGCACGGCGAGGCGCCCGCCTGCCGACGACAAGGGGCCCGGGTCTGATGAACCTCGAATATTCCGCTGAAGAGATCGCGTTCCGCGACGAAGTCCGGGCTTTCATTCGCGACAACTATCCTGCGCACCTGCGCGACATCGAATCCCGCGACAAGATGAACCGCGAGGATTTCCTCGCCTGGCACAAAATCCTGGGCAAGAAGGGCTGGTCCGCGCCGGCTTGGCCGGTCGAATACGGCGGAACGGGCTGGACCTCGACGCAGCGCTACATCTGGGGCGAAGAGAACGCGCTCGCGGAAACCACGCCGCTGCTCCCATTCGGCCTCTCGATGGTGGCGCCCGTCATCTACACGTTCGGCACGCCCGAGCAGAAGGCGTACTATCTCCCGCGCATTCTTTCCGGCGAGGACTGGTGGTGTCAGGGCTATTCCGAACCCGGCGCCGGCTCCGATCTCGCAGGCCTGCGCACGACGGCGGTCCGCAAGGGCGACAAGTACATTGTCAACGGCCAGAAGACGTGGACGACCCTCGCGCAGTATGCGGACTGGGGCTTCTTCCTCTGCCGCACCGATCCCGATGCGAAGAAGCAGGAAGGCATTTCCTTCATCCTCATCGACATGAAATCGCCCGGCGTCACGGTGCGACCGATCATCATGCTCGACGGCGGCCATGAGGTGAACGACGTCTATCTCGACAACGTGGAAGTGCCGGTCGAAAATCTCGTCGGCAAGGAAAACCAGGGCTGGACCTGCGCGAAATTCCTGCTCGCGCACGAGCGCTCCGGCATCGCGGGCGTGGCGCGCTCCAAGCGCGGCGTCGAGCGCCTGAAGGACCTTGCGCGCGCGGAACTCGCCGACGACGGCGGCCCGCTCATTCGGGACGACGACTTCCGCCGCAAGATCGCGGAACTGGAAATCGATCTTTCGGCGCTGGAGTACACAGAGCTGCGCGTGCTCGCGAACGAGCACGCCGGCAAGGGGCCGGGTGTCGAGAGTTCGCTTCTGAAAGTGAAGGGCACCGAGATCCAGCAGCGCCTGACGGAACTCGCGATGGAAGCGGTCGGCAACTACACGATGCCGTATTTCCGCAGCGCCGGCGACGGCAACGATTTCGCCGTCGGTCCCGACTACGCGAAGATGACGGCGCCTTCGTACTTCAACATGCGCAAGACTTCGATATTCGGCGGATCGAACGAAATCCAGCGCAATATCATTGCCAAGATGGTGCTCGGCCTCTGATCGCCGGCGCCAGTTTCAGGAACACCGGGAGGACTACATGGACTTCAATTTCACCGACGAGCAGACGATGCTCCGTGACTCCATCGCGAAGTTCGTCGCCGCCGAATATGACTTCGACAAGCGCAAGGCGATCCTGAAATCGGCGGACGGCTGGTCGAAGAAGGCGTGGGCGACGTTCGCCGAACTGGGCCTGATGGCGGCGCCGTTGCCGGAAGAATACGGCGGTCTCGGTGGCGGACCGGTCGACACGCTCGTGATCATGGAAGAGTTCGGCAAGGGGCTCGTCGTCGAGCCGTGGCTGCAGACCGTCGTCATCGGCGGCGGCTTCCTGAAGCACGCCGGCAGCGAGGCGCAGAAGCAGGAGCATATCGCGGCCATCGCGAGCGGCGAGCGCATCGTCGCGTTCGCCTACGCCGAGCCGAAGGGCCGCTACAATCTTTCCGATGTGTCGACGACGGCGAAGAAGGACGGGGCAGGTTATGTTATCAACGGTCACAAGGCCGTCGTCATCGGCGCGCCGCAGGCCGATCACCTGATCGTCACCGCGCGCACGGCGGGCGGTCAGCGCGATGCCAAGGGCGTCTCCGCGTTCATCGTGGCGAAGAACGCCAAGGGCGTGACGACCCGCGACTACGCGACCATCGACGGCTTCCGCGCATCGGAAGTGTATTTCGAGAACGTCTCTGTCGGCGCCGATGCGCTGATCGGCGCGGCGGATGGCGCGCTGCCGCTTGTCGAGAAGGTGGTTGACGAGGCGATCGCCGGGCTCTGCGCAGAAGCGGTCGGCACGTTCCGCCTGATGCACTCGCTCACGCTCGAATATGCCCGCCAGCGCAAGCAGTTCGGCGTGGCGATCGGCTCCTTCCAGGTGCTGCAGCACCGCATGGTCGACATGTTCATGGCGACAGAGCAGTCGATCTCCATGGCCTACATGGCGACCCTGAAGCTCGACGAAAGCGATACGGAACGCGCCAAGGCGGTCAGCGCCGCGAAGGTGCAGATTGGCAAGTCCGGCCGCTTCATCGGCCAGGCGGCGGTGCAGATCCACGGCGGCATGGGCGTCACGGAGGAAATGCGCGTCGGTCACTACTTCAAGCGCGCGACGATGATCGACGCCCAGTTCGGCAACGTCGATCATCACGTGAAGAAGTTCACGAACCTGTCGATGCCTCAGGCGGCCTAGAGGAGCCCCCGGAGATGCTTCGCGATCTGCTTCGGACTTTGATTGCCATCGCCATGTGTTGGGGGCTGATCGCGGCCATTGTTTGGATCGCGCTGTCGCCAGCGGCAATGCAGTTCGCGTGGACTCATCCGCAAGTCACGACGGCCATCTCTTGTTCGATTGCGTTCGCCAGCCTGTTTGGGGTCGCCATTCTAGCCCTGCGCCGCCGCTTGCTTTCACAGCGAAGTCGCAATGCTTGAGCTTCGACCCAACTGCGAATGCTGCGACGCAGATCTCGCGCCGGAGAAATCCGGCGCGCTGATCTGCTCGTTTGAATGCACGTTCTGCATGCCGTGCGGAGAAAGCCTCGGCGGGAATTGCCCGAATTGCGGCGGTCTGCTTTTTGCGCGACCGACTCGCAGTGCAGCGCTGCTGACCAAGTACCCCGCATCGACGAAACGTCACCTGCGCGCGGAGCCGTGCTTCACCTGACCACGAGGCGGCGATGATCGACTATGCCGGCAAGACAGTGCTCGTGACGGGCGGCGCGTCGGGCATCGGACGTGCGCTCGCGCAAGGGTTCGCAGATCGTGGCGCGCGCCTCGTGATCGCGGACGTCAATGCAGACGCAGTGCGACGTGCGGCGGACGAAATCGGCGCCAAGGCGCTGGTCGTCGATCTGGCGCAACCGGACGCATCCGCTGCGCTGATCGAAGAGGCATGGGCTCATGCTGGTGGCATTGACTTGCTGTGTTCGAATGCCGGCGTCGGTCGCAACAAGCGGCTCATCAACGAGAAGCCGGATGACGACGTCATAGCGCGGCTGTTCTCGATCAACCTCTTTGCGGGATTGCGCCTGGCGCAGAGCTATGTGCGGCGTCTGGAAGGCGACTGTCGTCGCGGTCGCATGATGATCACCGCTTCGGAAAATTCGTTGAGCGTGCCGACGGCGGTGAAGGGGGCGGGGCTCGGTCTCTACGCCGCGACCAAGCACGGCGTCATCATCATGGCGGAGTGGTTACGCGACGAGTTGGCCGCCGCGCCTCTCGATCTGCATGTGCTGTTGCCGGGCGCCGTCTACACGGGGCTGACATCGAAGGCCATTCCCGATCCCGCGAAGGCGCCGCCTGCGCTTGGTCTGCTGATGCCGGATCGATGCGCCGAGATCGCGCTCGACGGCATGGACAAGGGGCTCTTCTACATCCCCACGCACGCGCATCTGATCGATGACATGGGCGCCCGCTACGAAGCCGTTCGCGCGGCGACCATCGCGCTGGGCCTGAAGCCTGCCTAGATCGGCATCCGCAGGATTTCCTGATACGCCTGGATCACCTGATCGCGGACAGCCATCACGGTTTCGAGCGTTGTCTCGGCCTGCGCGATGGCCGTCACCACGTTGACGATATCCGCGCGCCCGGAAGCAGCGGCGAGGCCGGCCTGTTCGGCGTTGTGCGCCGCGCCCGCCGCATCGCCGATGGCGTTCTGCACCATCTGTCCGAAGTCGAGTTTGTCCTCCGCGCCGCCACCGGCCGCCGCGCGCTGCGCGGCGCGGGCGACATCCATGTAGGCGCGGGAGGCTGAGAGCGGATCGATGGCCATGGTCTATTCGTCCTTTAGCGACGCAGCAGATCGAGCGCGCGCGTGGTCATCGCACGGGCGTTCTCGATCATGTTGAGATTGGCTTCGTAGGCCCGCGTCGCCTCGCGGAGGTCCATCATTTCGGTCAGCGAGTCGACATTCGGCAGCTTGACGTAGCCGGATGCATCCGCCGCCGGATGGCTTGGGTTGAACTGTAGTCTGAACGCGGACGGGTCGTCCGTCGCGCCGGTGACGCGCACGCCGCGCACGCCGTCCGCGAGGCGACGCTCCTCCAGCATCGGCATGCGCCGGCGGTAAGGATCGCCTCCGGGCGTCTCGGCGGTCGAGTTCGCATTGGCGACGTTTTCCGCCGCGATGCGCATGCGCAACGTCTGCGCGCGCAGGCCCGAACTCGCCGCCGCCATTGTCGCGCGAATGTCATCGCCCATCTGGAACTACCTCTGCTGTCTCAACGGCCCGATTGCCTCAACGACCAGGCGGCCGCGCTGCCATGCGCATGAGCTGCAAGCCCTTCTGGTAGAGCGAGAGACCGGTCTCGAACGCCATGCGCGTTTCCATCGCACGCTGGGCCTGATCCTCGAGCACCACGGAATTGCCGTCGAGCGTCGTTTCGCTGTCAGGGCGTGCGACGGCGCGCGCACTGTGGATTCGGGTCGTGTCGCCGCTCTTCGCCGCGCGTTCGATCGCACGCTCGAAGGCAGCCGAATCAAGGTCGCGTGGCGTAAATCCCGGTGTCGCCGCGTTGGCGATGTTCTCCGCGATGAGCCGTTGCCGGTCGCCGAGGAAATCGAGACGCGCCCGTAACAGCGCGAAGTAGGGGGTGTCGCCGATGCTCACGCTGGCGAGACTCACCGAACGTGGTTAACCGGACGTTTACTGACGTCGTCCGGCCGTTCGGGGACGTCGAACGGAGCGTCCAGAATGGACATTCTCGACTGGGTTCGCGCGTTCGTCGCGCTGGCTGCAACCCTTGCGCTCATTGGACTTGCGGCGCTTGCGGCGCGTCGGCTGGGCATGCTGCAAGGCGTCGGTGTGAACCAGGTGCGGCGAATGCGCGTGATGGAGCGTCTGATGCTCGATCCGCGCCGAAGCGTGGTGATCGTGCGGGTTGATTCGGAGGAACACGTCCTCCTGCTGTCGCCGTTCGGCGAGCGAAAGCTGGCGCGCATGCCGGCGCTGCCGGACCCTGTTCCACAGGCGCCGGAATCGCCGAAGGAGTCCGAGGCGTGAAGATACCGGCTCACATTTCCACCGGCGGCGCGCTGGTTGCGACACTTCTTGCCGTCGCGACGGTCGTTGCTTTTCCCGCTGTCGCGCAGGCCCAGGCGGCTGCGCCGTCGATCAACATCGACCTCGGGACCGGGGGCGGGCTGACCGAACGCATGCTTCAGCTGATGGCGCTGGTCACGGTGCTGTCGGTGGCGCCGTCCATGCTCATCATGACGACGAGCTTCATCCGGATCGTCGTGGTGCTGTCGCTGCTGCGAACGGCGATCGGCCTGCAGCAGGCGCCGCCGAACGCGGTGATCGTGTCGCTGGCGCTGTTCCTCACCGCTTTCGTGATGCAGCCGACGTGGCAGTCGGCCTGGGAAAGCGGCGTGAAGCCCGTGATGGATCAGGAGATGACCCTTTCGGAGGGCTTTCCGCGCATCGCCGAGCCGGTGAAGGGCTTCATGCTGCAGCACACGCGCCAAGAGGACCTCGGCCTGTTCATCGACATGGCCAAGCTCGATCCCGCGCCGCAGAAGGCCGAAGACACGCCGATCCGGGTGGTGATTCCGGCGTTCATGATCTCGGAGCTGCGCCGGGCGTTCGAGATCGGTTTCATGCTGTTCATCCCGTTCCTGGTGATCGACCTTGTGGTGTCGTCACTGCTGATGAGCATGGGGATGATGATGGTCCCGCCGGTGACGATCAGCTTGCCGTTCAAGCTGATCTTCTTCGTCCTCGTGGACGGCTGGCGGCTCGTGGCGGGGAGCCTCGTGGAGAGCTTTGTCGCCGGCGCGCCGCCGGGCGGGTGACGCTAGGCGTGGTTGCCGCGGCTCAGGCTGCGATCAGGCGTCCAGTCCGTAGTGCGAGACCAGCCGGGCCCCGAAATCATCCGGCGAGGGCGAAAAGAGGCGCCCGAGCACGCGCATCAAGCTGGTCCACATGGCGGTTTCCTCTCATTCGTCTCGGCGCCTGCCAGTAGAACGCATCTCCACTACGATTCGGTTTCACTCCAGACATCAAAGTAACGTTGTGTGGCAATAATGGCGCATGTATGCGCCTATCTTGGCGGGACGGGCTGCTGCGGTTGAGGCACGACCACTGCGGTGCGGGGTTGAATGGCCTTCAACACCGCGGGGTTGAGTGTCAGCGGCTGGGCGCTTCTGCAGGCTTGGCCGAAGCTGCCGGCCGCGCGGCGCTCCGGGCTCTGTTGCTGCAGGCTCGTCGCCGCCGCGGTGCAGGATTTCAGGCGATCCGCATCTGTCGCCGCGTTCGGCGCGACCGCCGCCACCAAGGTGGTCTCCTGACGTGAAAGCCGGCCGTCAACTGCAAAGCCCGTGGCGGGCTGCGGCGCGGGGCACAGGCGGGCGAGCCGGGCGGCGCAATCGTCGAGCGCGCGAAGATCGACAGTGGCCGCCACTGTTGGCGTCGTCGGCCGGATCGCGGGTGTCGAAGTGGCGCCTAGCGTTGCTGGCGGCGTCGTCGTTACGGGCGGCGTTGCTACAACCGCCGGCCAGGTGAGGCCGTCACATGCCTGCGAGAGGATCGAGCCGCCGCCGGCGGTGGCGCGCCGACCGGAAGCCGACACCAGGTCCAGCCGGGACTTGCAGGCGACGGCGGCGGTCGCGCTGACAGGGCTCGCGACGTCAAACTGCAACGCGGTCAAGAAGCGTCGCTCAGCCCCCGCCAGTGCGGAGTCCGTGCGAAATCCGACCGGCGAGGCGTTCGCGGGCGCGCGCGGGCACAGGCGCGCGAACGCCTGCGCGCAGGTATCGAGGGAATCGAGCGCGGCCCTGTCGTCGGCGCGCGTCGGCGCAACGGGCGCCGCTGGCGTAGACGGCTTGTCCTCGGCCGGGATCGGGGGCGGGGCCGACCCGGCCGGCGCGGCGGGTTCGGGCGTCGGTGCTACGGTCGGGACGTCCGGAGCTATCGCCGGCGCCGGCGCCACAGTGACGGATGGGGGCAGGCCCCGCGACGTCGGCGCAAGCACCCCGGTCTCGGTCAGGAGGCCCTGGCCGAGCCAGAGGCCTCCGGTGACAACGACTGTAGCGACGACCGCGCCTATCGCGAGACGGGACGCGCGTGGCGCCATTTTTCCGCGGGTTGCGGACGCAGAATAGTGACCGGCGCTTTCGGCCTGCCCGGCGGCGGAAGAATATCCGCGACCTTCAGCGCCGTGAGCTTCGCCGGGCGGCGGCGCGCCTGCGAGAAGGCGCCGCTTCGCTTCCACCAGCGCCCGCACCTGTTGAAGGACCGCAATCCACTCCGGATCGTCGGGGTCGCCGCGCCAGCGCGTCAGGTCGGCGGTCTGGATCATGTTGTAGGGAATGGGCGGCATGCAGTGCTTGATCGTCACCGGCGCCAGCGCCTTGCGTGCATGCCCATGCTGTGTTTCAGCCGCGACCCATTCGGACTTCGCCGACTTCGGCGACCAGACGGTGACCACAGCCGCGGCGTTGTCGAGCGCGCGCCGGATGGCGGCATTCCACTTCTTGCCGGGCCGGATCTCCGGGTCCCACCAGACCGCATACCCCTCTGCTGCGAGGCCGTGGGCGATGAGCCGGACCCTGTTCCGGTCGTCGCGGGAATAGGAGATGAACACATCGGTCATGGCGGACCCCCTCGATCACGGCAGCGCATCCTAGCACACCATCACGCGGAGGGGACTGACGTGACCGGGGTCGCGCTCCGTCAGCGCGGCGCGATCCTCAGGCGCAGGACCTTTTCGCGTCCGGAGCCTTCAATGCCCTCGACATGAACCACGCGGATTTCGTTGGCGCTGGTGCGCACGCATACGCCCGTGCCGCGCGCCAGTTCTCGCGCTCCTATCGGCGTTCGGCGCATCACGGCGCTGCTGCGGGCGCATTCGGCCCTCGTCGCCCGTTCGACAGGCACGATCCGCATGCGCGCGCCGTTGGTGACGCCAAGGTAGAGCCCGTCGCCAGAGCGGTCCGGGGCGAACCAGATGTCGGTCTTATGGGCGGGATCGTTGCTGTCGATATCGACGAAGCGCCCTTGCCGGAGATTGATCCTGAGCGCGGCGGCCGGCGCTGGCGCCGGGGCGGTGACGACGACGGAGACCTGCGTGTTCGCCGCCGGGGCGGCAGGCGCGCCGTCGGCGAACGGCGGATCCGGCTCAGCGGGCGCGCGGGGGATCTGGCGCAGGACAGGCGGCGGCACCCAGCCATCGTCCCATCCGGGTTTGTCGGCGGGGACCGGAGCTGCGGAGGGGCCGCCTGCAACGATCGGCGTCGTGACGGCTTCCGTGAGCGGGGCGGTCGTCTGACCCTCCGCAGTGGACGTTTCGGCGGTCGCCGCGCTTGTTGGGGCAGCAGCATCGACCACTGCGGTGCGCTCGAAGGATGGCGCTACGGCGGGCGTCTCCGGGATCGCGGCGATTTGCGACTGAGGCTGGAGCGCCGCCTGCCAGCGCGACGCCTCCTGGCGGAGTTCGTCGCGGAAATACCATCCGGTCGCCGCGAGGCCGCCGATCGCCAGGACCATCAGCGCGGACGCCGCTGAGGGGCCGCGCTTCTCCTCAGGCATGGCCGGGGGGAGAGACAAAGGCGCGCTGTAATAGGCGGTGCGCGGCGGCGGCGGGCGTTGCGGCGGCAGCGGCTGACCTTCGACGTGCTTGACCTCGGCGACCTGCATCTTCGCGCGGATCGGTTCGCGCAGCCGGATCCACGCCACGTCGATGGAGTCACCCTCCCAATCCTGCATGTCGACCGTTGGCGCAGTGTCGAACGGCGACGGCGGCGGCGTTTTGTCCGAGGTGATGGAAATGAGGGCGCCGCGCCCGAAGCCGGCGGTCGCCTCGCCGAGAACCGCCGGTGAATGTGCGGCCTGCTTTGACCAGATGACGATGACACAGGCGCTGCGCGCGAGTGCGCTCGATACTGCTTCGCTCCAGCTGTCGCCGGGGCGGTCGCTGCGGTCCCACCACACGGAATGACCGTCCGCGGCGACGCGATGGGCTATCAGGCGTGCAAGCTTGCGCTGGGCGTGGTGATAGGAAATGAACGCCTGGCTCATGAATTTTCCGCTGACTTCGCCCAGATCCCGCCTCCTGTGTACCGTGCGCCATCGGCAACGCCACATGCCAAGCGCACGTGTTGCCACGATTTCATCATGACACGCGCGAGAGACATGCCGCCGCCCATTGAACAGGCATGGCCGGCCATTTGCCTGGTGCGTCCCCAGATGGGGGAAAACATCGGCGCGGTTGCGCGTGTGATGCTTAATTTCGGTCTGGTGAGCCTGCGACTGGTGGAGCCGCGCGATCGCTGGCCCAATCCCAAGGCGCAGATGGTGGCGTCCGGCGCGGATCGCGTGCTCGACGGAGCGCGCGTCGAGTGGCGGCTTGAGGACGCGCTTGCGGACGCGACGCTGGTGATTGCAGCGACGGCGCGACCGCGCGACATGGAAAAACCCGTGTGGGGCGCGCGCGAAGCGGCGGCGAACGTATGTGCGGCGATCGATGCGGGCGAACGGCCCGTCATCCTCTTCGGCGCCGAGGCGACGGGCATGACGAGCGACGAGGTTTCGCGCGCTGATGCGATTGTCACGTTGCCGGTCAATCCGGGGTTCGCCTCGCTCAATCTCGCGAACGCGGTGGCGGTGTTGGCGTTCGCGCTTGGCGAGGCGCGACAGGACACGACGCGCCCGGCATGGTTTCAGGACTCGCAGTCGCCGCCAGCGACGCAGGCCGAGATCGACGGCCTGATGAATCATTTCGAGACCGAACTGGATATCGGGCGCTTCTATCATCCGCCGGAGAAGGCGCCGCTGATGCGCCAGAACCTGCGCAACATCTTCCTCAAGGCGCGACTCACCGAGCAGGAGGTGCGCACCATGCGCGGCGCCGTCAAGGCGCTGACGGTGGGGCGCGGCGGCCGCAAAAAAGACAGACCGGCGCGCGAGTCAGAGGACGAGAACGAAACCTGAAGACGGGCGCGTTCTCCCGGTTCACCTCCTGCGCGAACTGGTTTATTCACCGCGTTGATCATGCGTCACGAGGGAAAGCAGAGGTGAGTTCATGCGCTGGATGCGGCGCCTCATGCCCGGAAAAGACACAAGCGGAGTCCTGTCGCCGTGGGGCGGCGAGCAGGTCGACGTTGATCTCTACTGGGCGCAGGCTTGGGCCGATCTGCGGATTCGCCAGGGCGAGATGGCGCGCCGGCTGAAACTCACCGACGCCACGTGGCATGTGAATCAGGACGCCGGGCTTATCGAGTTCCAGCGCGCTGACGGCGCGCTGGTGCGCGCGCCGGTGCAGATCATCGGCTCGTGGAACCCGAAGAACGAGATGTTCACGTGGGGCTGGGATCACCCGAGCGTGCACACGCGCTGCCGGGCGGATGCGGAACGCACGCGCTGGTTCGGCGACGCCCATGACGTGCGCGATCTCACCGCCCGACAGGTGCGGGTGAGCGAGGCGGAGGCGTGGCGGCTCACCGCTGTGGCGATGAAGGTCAACGCGGCGCAGGGCGCCTACCGCGGCCCCACCGAGGGCCCGGTTGTGTTCATGACCATGGGCGATCTCAAGATCCTCAGCGAGGATCCGCCCGGCGGCTGACGCGGTGGTTTCATCGCGCCAGTGCCGCCGCAAGTCGCGCGATGAGCGCAGCGCGCGCCGGCTCCGTGTAAGCGACCTTTCCCTCCACGCCCCAGACGGGTCCCGGCCACGCGGCGTCGCCCGGCCAGCGACCGATCACGTGCACGTGAAGCTGCGGCGCGATGTTGCCGAGCGCGCCGACATTCGTGCGCGTCACGCCCGGCTCTGCGGCGACAGCGCGCGCGGCGGCGCGGATCTCGCCCATCAGCTGCGTGGCGTCGCGTTCATCGAGGTCAGTGATCTCGCTCGCGCCCGCCACGCGCGGCACGAGCAGCAGCCACGGCCAGCGCGCGTCCTCCTTGAGCAGGACGCTGCACAGCGGCAGGTCGAGAAAGGCGGTCGCGCTGCGGGTGAGGTCGGGCGAGAGGGCGAACATCGGCGCACTCTAGCGCAGCGCGTGCGGCGGGCGCAGGATCGGCGCAATAAAAAACGGAGGAGGCGTTCATGCGCGTGGAGCCAAGCGGTCAGGCGTGCGGGGCGACGGTCACGGGCGTGGACCTCACGGGGCCGCTGGATGCGGCGACGATCGCGGCGATCCGCGCGGCGTGGCTCGACCATCAGGTGCTCGCGTTTCCGGATGCGGGTCTCGACGACGACGGTCTTGAGCGTTTCTCAAGAGGCTTCGGCAATTTCGGCGAGGACCCGTTCATCGCGCCGATCCCCGGCCGCAAGCACATCCTCGCCGTGAAGCGCGAGGCGGATGAAACGTCGCCGCTGTTCGCCGAGAACTGGCACTCCGACTGGAGCTTTCTCGACAATCCGCCGTCAGCCACCGTGCTGCACGGCCGCGTCATTCCGCCTGTGGGCGGTGATACGTTGTTCGCCAACCAGTACGCGGCGTACGACGCGCTGCCCGACGCCACGAAAGTGCGCATCGACACGATGCAGGCCTGGCACTCCGCCGCGCGCGGCTACGCGCCGGACGGCATGTACGGGGAGAACGACAAAGGTCGTTCGATGAGCATCCGCCCGAGCGTCGAGGCGAGAAAGCGCCGCGCGCAGCCGATGGTGCGCGTGCATCCCGAGACGGGCCGGAAGGCGCTCTTCGTCAATCCCGGCTACACCTGCGGCGTCGTCGACATGGACGAGGACGCCGGCTGGACCTTCCTCGTCGAACTCTTCCAGCATCAGGTGGAGGAGCGCTTCCAGTACCGCCACGTGTGGGCGCCCGACATGCTGGTGATGTGGGACAACCGGTGTTTGCTGCATCGTGCGACGGGCGGGTATGAGGGGTACGCAAGGGTGCTGCACAGGACGACGGTGGCGGGGTGAGTTGAATGGCCTGGCGGATCAGTTGAAAAGACGTTGAGTTGGGTGGGAGGTTGCAATGCGTCACACAATCGAAGCGGGAGAGAAGCGACTAAATGATGTTTTTTGCGACAGTTACGCCTTCTCAATCCCAGCGTACCAAAGGCCCTACGCTTGGACGACAGAACAGGCCGGTGAACTGATTTCAGACATTCTGGATGCAGTTAGCGCTCAGCCCAACACGCCGGTGACTGAGATGGACCCGTATTTTCTGGGGTCTATTGTCCTGATCAAGCATCCTGACCACCCCGACGCGCAGGTGGTAGATGGCCAGCAACGCCTCACCACCTTGACTATTTTGTTGGCTACACTTCGCGACCTCTCAGAAGGGAACTTGCAGGTCCAACTTGACAAGCGTGTGCGGGAGGCGGGTGACGTCCTCAGCAACACAAAAGACAGGTACCGGCTCACTACTCGCGAGCGCGACGCTGAGTTCTTTCAGATGCGCGTCCAATCTCAGGGTGCAACCCTGAACATCTCACCAGCTTACGGTGACTCGGACCCTAGAAAGCGTATCGCAGAGAATACGCTTCTGCTTCGAGACCGTTTGTCCGAAATGACATCTGAAGAGCGGCAGCGATTTGCGCAGTACCTGATGCTGCGATGTTATATGGTTATGGTCTCTGCTTCCGATGAAGAAGCGGCGTACCGAATATTTTCCGTGATGAATGCGCGGGGATTGGATCTTTCACCGACCGATATTTTGAAGGCGCAGGTGATCGGAGCGATCGAGGCCGCTGACCGCGACGATTATACTGAGACATGGGAAGCCATCGAGGAGCAACTTGGTCGCGAGAGATTTACGGAGTTATTCGGCCACATTCGGACGATTTACCGCCCTCAGAAAATGAAGGAGTCGTTGGTCAAAGAGTTTCGCGAGTACGTGAAGCCGCTTGCGGCGCCCAAGGACTTTATCGATTCGACATTGTCGCCATATGCTCAATCATTCGAGGTTATCGTCAATCGCAGGTTTCTGGCTCCGAAAAGAGCGGAGGAGGTGAACCTGTGGTTATTGAGGTTGCAGCGTCTTGATAACGCGGATTGGTTGCCACCCGCGATCCGCTTTCTTTCTGACCACAAGGATCAGCCCGACGAGGTCGCTGAATTTCTGCGCCAGCTAGAACGGTTAGCGTATGCCTTGTTCATCACGCGCGCAGACGTGAACGCCCGCAACCGACGTTACGCGGCAGTATTTGAGGCTATGGGCTCAAGCGCGCCCTCGGCATTGTCGTCTGTGCTCGCGCTGTCAGATGCAGATAGGAAGTCGGTTCTAACCGAACTCGACGGGCCGCTCTATGAAAACCCGCGTACGCGATTGCCGGTACTTCTACGGCTTGACGAAATGGTCGCGGATTCTGGTGCCGTTTACGATCACAAGACGGTAACTGTCGAGCACGTGCTACCGCAGTCGCCGGCACGCGAAAGCGATTGGTGCACTGCCTTTCCAGAAAAGCGCCTCCGTGATGAGTGGGTGCATCGTGTCGCAAATCTTGTGCTGCTATCGAGAAAGAAGAATGCGCAGGCCCAGAACTACGATTTCTCTAAGAAGAAAGAAAAATACTTCATGGTGAAGGAGGTCTCTCCCTTCGCATTAACGAGCCAAGTTTTGAGCGAGATGACGTGGACACCAGAAGTTCTTCAGCGACGCCAAGAGATGTTGCTGGCGAAGTTTGCGTCTGAGTGGGACTTGAGCCCCACGAGCTAAGCCGCCCCGCGCTCCCTGCCAAACATCCCCGGCGGCGGCGCCGTCTCCTCCATCAGGCTTTCCTTGATCGCGCGCGGCGCGCCGAACAGGTGGCCCTGGGCGTAGGGGATCTCGAGTTCGAGGATGTCGGCGACGCTGGCTTCGTCCTCGATGCGTTCGGCGATGATGTCGATGCCGTAGCGGATGAACACCGCGGCCACGTCGTTGGCGGCGATCTCGCGGGTGATGCTGGATTTCGGCCGCACGCCTTCGTGGATCAGGCCGTCGATCAGCAGTTTGCCGGGAACCTTGAAGTAGCGGACGCCGGCGCGCTCCAGGTCGACGATGTCGATGTCGAGACGCGTGACCTTGTCGATGGAGAAGCGGTAGCCGAGGTCGGCGAGCTTGGCCATCGCGCGCGCCTCCACGCTTGTGCGCGCCTCGAACGCATCCTGCGGCAGCTCGAAGATCACCGCGCCTGCCATGTCGCGATGCTCGCGCAGGAAATCGAGGAACTGCGGGAAGAAGGCGTCGTCCGACAGCGCGCGTGGCGTGATGTTGCAGAAGATCGCCACGCGGCGATCCTTCTGCGCGAGCTTCTTGGTGATCTGCACGCAGCGGAACAGCAGCATGTTGTCGATCAGCGGCATGAGGCCGGCCTTCTCGGCCGCGGGCATGAAATCGCCCGGCATCATGATGCGTCCGTTCTCGTCCTTCAGGCGCGTGAAGCCTTCATAGAACACGCTCTTGCGCTGCGGCAGCGCGACGATGGGCTGGAGATGCAGCTCGACGCGGTTTTCATCGAGCGCCTCGCGCACCATGTCGATGGGGCCGCGCGCGCGGCTCGGCGCGGGGCCGGCGATGCGGGTGATCTCGTTGATGCGCTGGTCCATCTGCCGGCCGAGCTTGTCGACGATGCGGTCGATGAGCTTGATCTCGGGCTCGCGCGGCGGCTCGACGGCGCGATGCGCCACTTCGGTGACCGCATTGTCGATGCGGTCGATGCGATCGCCCATGGCGTCCATTTCCGCCACGACCTCGCGGTGCGCGGCGCGCAGCTTGTCCATGTCGGTCTTGATCTTCTTCTCGGTGCGCCCCACCGCGCCCGCCGCGTGCGCCGCCGAGAGGCCGGCGTGCGTGATGGCGAGGGCGCAGAACAGCGCAAGCGCGCCGATGGTCGCCTCGCCCGGCGTCGACCCGCCGACCTGCGCCAGCGCAAGCCCGGTCGTCAGCGCCAGAAGCGCGTAGCCCGCGTAGAGAAGGGCGTGGGTGATCAGCGGCATGCGTGCGAATCTCTTTGACGCACCATGACATGCTCCGAGGCGTTGACGGAGCCTTAACCAGGTGGGTCGGCGCTTGACAAAATTATTGCGTAACGATAATTAGTTACCGTCTAGCTTGAGGGGCGTCCATGCAGAAGCAGAAGTGGGAGGATGCGGTCGTCCGCGCGGCGGCGGAGGCCAGCCGGCTGGAGCCGCTGGCGACGGCGTTGCTGGTCGGCGCGCTTCTGGTGCTCGCCGGCAGCGGCATCGTCGAGCCGCTCATCTTCAACGCGCGCGATGCCGACTACTCGATGGGAGAAGCCGTGCGTCAGTCGGCGCGAAACCTTCTTGAGGCGTCGCCGGCCATCGCGCTCATCTGGGGCCTCGCGGAGACGCGCAGCTATCTCGGGCGCCTTGCGAAAGGCGAGGTGTGGGGCCCCGCGACGATGCAGATGCTCGGGCGCGTCGGCGATGCGCTCCTGTCGGCGTCCGCGCTCGCCATCTTCATTGCGCCGACCATCATGGAGTGGGTCGATGGCTCCGTCGGCATGCGCGCGGAGTGGGACGCCGGCTACATCGCGCTCGCGGGCCTTGGCCTTCTGCTCACGCTCATCTCGCGCGTCGTGCGCAACGTGGTGGAGGTGGCCGCCGCGCTGAAGCGGGAAAACGACGAGATCGTGTAGTCGCCGATGCCCGTCATCGTTCGCCTCGACGTGATGCTTGCGCTGCGCAAGACGCGCGCGAAGGATCTCGCCGCCGAAATCGGCATCACCGAAGCCAACCTCTCGCTGCTGCGCACCGGCAAGGTGAAGGGCGTGCGCTTCGACACGCTCGCGCGCATCTGCGCCGCGCTTGACTGCAAGCCGGGCGATATTCTCGATTTCGTGGAAGGCGCGGAAGCGCCAGCGGTGGAAGAGGGCGGGCTGGATTGACGGGACCGCCGGCGTCCCCGCCGGCGACGTGTATCGTCCGGATGGCGGCGGTATTTCTGTCAAAAACGTAATATAGGAAAATATTCCAAGTCCGTCCCGCCCGTGCTAGTCAGGGCGCATGATGAAGAACACCGGACGACACGACAGAAGGCGAGCGACGACATGGGCCGAGGCGGTTTGCCTCTGGCTCCTTTCGCTCGTCTGCACGGTGGTGCGGACGTTCGGTGTTTTCGATCGAGGCGGGGCGCCCGCCGCACCGTTGTCCGCCGCATCCGCACAAGCCGCGACGCCACCCCGCCTTTGGCCGGGACGGGCGCGTGAGCGGGCGTTGCGGCGCGCGACGGTCCGGGGCGCCGCCGCTCACGATCGGTTCAAGGGCAGGGACGCGCGTCAACGCGTGCGCGTCATCGCCCCGTGCAGCATGGAGGGCGCCGCGGTCCCGCCGTCCCTGCGCATGATCGCGCCAGCGTTCACCGACGCCTGTCGTAAGTCAGGCTGAGAACGCGGGGGTTCGCCATGCCACATGCCGCCGTCACGCACGCGTGACGGCGAACGAGATCCCATGCCTGCACGGAAAACTACTCGACCAGCCGCACTGCGTCCCGGCGCGGGCCAACCCCCGCCGGGGCGGTGATGTCGGAGGCGCCGTAGTCGGCGTTGAGATACAGGCGCGGATTGCCGGACAGGGTGAGCTGATTGGCCACGATGACCGTCCAGTCCGATTGCCGCGCGATGTCGCTTCTGCCGCCGATCAGCAGTTCGGCGTCCGGCACGTAGATCACCCCGTCGAGACGCTCGACGTGCGTGCTGTCGATCTCGAAGCGTTGGGTGTTCCCGCGGTCGGCCATCATCACGAATCCAGCCAGCGCGCCGGACCGTCGACCGGTGAGGTTGATCACCGAGTCTTCCTTGAATTTTGTGGCCCACGTCTTGTCGAAGATCAGCACGACATCGTCGCCGAGCAGACGTGCGGCGCCGCGCATCACCAGAGAGCCCAGCGTGAACCGGTGTTCACCGGGCGCCAGCGTGACGACCGCGTTGCCGCCGACACTGATGGCGCCGCAATGCACGCCGGGCTTGATTGTATAGACGCCGATGGTGATCGCGACGACGGTCGGCGACTTGCCTTTGCCGACGCACGGCAGTCCGGAGACCGCCATGTCGATGTCGGCGAACGGGTCATCGACGGGCGGCGCATCGGTGATTGCATCCGGCGTGATGTCGCCGGTGGCGGCGCCAACGGCCTGGGTCTGGCCGGCTTCGATGCGCCCGCCGGTCACTTCCACGTCGCCGTTCGAGTGCACCAGGCATTCAGGGGCGCGGATTTCTGCAGCGTTCTGGACGAGGAAGTTCTTCGTCATCGCGTCGTCGAACGCCAGTACGCACAGCGGTTTCATGCCGACGGAAGAGGCCGTCGCCGCAGAGGAATAATGCCAGCCGCCGGGCGGCAGGAGGTCGCCGAAGAGCGAAGGGCGGGCGGCGTCGAGGCGAACCGTGACTCCCTTGACGCCGCCGTGGAGCTCAGTGATTTCTGCGGCTACGGTCAGGGAAGGGCTGTCGCGCCACTCCGAGATGACACCCTCCGCCATCGCCCGCGCCTGTTCCAGCGCGTTGCTCTCGCTCATGGCGACCGACAGGTTGCGTGCGCCCGCCAACGCAGCGGCCTCCGCGATGGAACGCATACGCGCGCGGTCGCCCATGATGCTGGAAACATCAATGGCGCCGAAGGCCAGTGTTGCCGCTCCCGGAATCGACAACGCCACGATCAGCGCCACGTTGCCGGTCGTGGCGCGCCAGAATCCACGCGGGCCCGAAGGCCGACGTCGCGCGGTTCGCAGCGCCCGGAGGTACGGAAATGGCATCATGACCATCTGCCACTGTGCCTGCCGGGAATTAACATTGGACCCTGAATGTAGGGTTTACCCGCGTTAACAGGCCCCTATTCCAGGCGCACGATGCGGATCATGTTCGTCTTGCCGGGGCGTCCGAACGGCACGCCGGCGGTGATGACGATGCGATCGTCCTTTCCCGCCGCGCCGAGCCGGCGCACGCATGCCTCCGCCTTCGTCACCATGTCCTCGGTGTCGGATGCATCCTCCGTCACCACGCTCGTGACGCCCCATGCGAGGCAGAGCTGACGTGCGGTCTCGATGCGCGGCGTCATCCCGATGATCCCGCAGCGCGGGCGTTCGCGGGAAAGCCGCAGCGCCGTGGAGCCCGTCGCGGTGTAGGCGACGACCTTCCTTGCATCGAGCACTTCGGCCATCGCGTGCGCGGACTGGGCGATGGCGTCGGCGGTGGTCTGCTCGGGGCGAGCTGCGTCGCGCGCGAGGTTGGACCAGTGATCGGGATCGCTTTCCACCGCCCGGATGATGCGGTCCATGATGGCGACGGCGCTGGCGGGATGGCGCCCGACCGCGCTCTCCGCCGAAAGCATCACCGCGTCGGCGCCCTGGTAGACGGCGGTGGCGACGTCGGAGGCTTCCGCGCGTGTGGGCGTCGGCGCGTCGATCATCGATTCCAGCATGTGCGTGGCGACGATGACGGGTTTTCCGAGGATACGCGCCACACGGATGATCCGGCGCTGGGCGATGGGCACCTGTTCGGGCGGAAGCTCCACCCCGAGATCGCCGCGCGCGACCATGACGGCGTCCGACAGTTGCGTAATCTCGCCGAGGTCGTCGAGCGCTGCGGGCTTCTCGATCTTGGAGATGATCTTCGCCCGGTCGCCGATCAGCGCGCGCGCCTCACGCACGTCGTCGGCGGACTGCACGAAGGAAAGCGCGATATAGTCCACGCCCTGATCGAGCGCGAAGGCGAGGTGATCCCTGTCCTGCTCCGTGAGCGCGGAAATCGGAATGCGCCGCGAGGGTACGTTGACACCCTTGCGGTTCTTCAGCACGCCGCCGAAATCGACGCGCGCTTCGCGCTGCTTGCCCTTCTTGCCGACGATCGTGAGCTGCATCTTGCCGTCGTCGAGCTTGAGAATGTCGCCTTCCTCAAGCGTCTCGATGATTTCCGGGTGCGGCAGGCGGATGATGGACCCGTCGCCCGGCTCGCGTGACGCCTCAAGCGTGACGATATCGTTGTAGCGCAGGGTGACGCCGCCATCGACGAAGTCGCCGACGCGAAGTTTCGGCCCCTGCAGGTCAGCGATGATGGCGATGGGGGTGTCGATGCGGCGTTCGGCTTCGCGGATCGTGGCGACGCGCTTGGCGTGCTCGTCCTTGGAGCCGTGGCTGAAGTTGAGGCGGAAGCAGTCCACGCCCGCCTCGATCACCATCATCATCCGCTCGGGCGGGTCGCTGGACGGCCCGAGGGTCGCCACGATCTTGCAGTCTCGGCTGCGCATGAGAAATATCCCTTCGACTCAACCCAGCTTCTAGCCTTCCTTGCGCCCCTGCGGGAGTGGGATGTTAGGGTTGGGCGCCAGCTCGGGAGCCCATGCCATGCAGTTCGTCCGCCTTGGAAACACAGGCCTGAAGGTCTCACGCATCTGTCTCGGCTGCATGTCGTACGGCGACGGCGCGAAGGGCGCGCACGCCTGGGCCATGGGGGAAGCGGAGGCCCGGCCTTACTTCAAGAAGGCCATCGAGGCGGGGATCACCTTCTTCGACACAGCCAACGTCTATTCCGACGGCGCGAGCGAAGAAGTGACGGGAAAGCACCTGAAGGCGCTCGCCCGGCGCGACGAGATCGTGGTGGCCACGAAGGTCCATGGCGCGATGCGGCCGAAGGATCCGAACGGCCGCGGGCTTTCCCGCAAGGCCATCCTGACCGAGATCGACCACAGCCTGAAACGTCTCGGCATGGACTACGTCGATCTCTACCAGATCCATCGCTGGGACTACGACGCGCCCATCGAGGAGACGCTGGAGGCGCTGCACGATGTCGTGAAGGCGGGCAAGGCGCGCTACATCGGCGCGTCAAGCATGTGGTCGTGGCAGTTCATGCAGGCGCTCAGCATCCAGAAGCCAACGGCTGGGCGCGCTTCGTGTCGATGCAGAACCATCTCAATCTACTCTACCGCGAGGAAGAGCGCGAGATGCTGCCGTTGTGCAAAGACCAGGGCATCGGCGTCATTCCGTGGTCGCCGCTCGCGCGCGGACGTCTCGCCCGCGAGCCCGACGCGAAGACCGTGCGCGTGGAGACGGACCGCTTCGACAAGTTCCTCTACGCCCGCACCGAAGAGGCGGACCGCCGCGTCATCGACCGTGTCGGTGAAATCGCGAAGGAGCGCGGATTGCCGCGCGCGCAGATCGCGCTCGCCTGGCTGCTGGCGAAGCCCGAGGTGACCGCGCCCATCGTCGGCGCCACTAAGCCGGGGCATCTGGAAGACGCCATCGCCGCCGTGGAGGTGAAGCTCTCGACCGAGGAGATCGCGCGCCTGCAGGAGCCCTACATCCCCCACGCACCGACGGGGTTTGTGTAGTCGCTACTCCGCCGCGGTTGCTTCCGCCACCTGTGGCGCCTGCCAATGACCCAGCACCCGTGCCTGAGCGTCCGCGCTCCGGTAGAGAAAATCCGCCGGCAGGCCCAGCCGCACGCACGCCTGCGCGGGCGGGGCGTCCTTGATGGCGACGCGGTCGGCGAGGGCGCCGAGAAAGCGGATCGCTGCGGCGCCCATCGGGCTGAGGTCGTATTCGCTGCCGAGTTGCAGCTTTGCGCGCACCACGGGCGGCAGGATCGACACCGAGGCGCGCGCCAGTTGCCGGTGCACGATCTTCGGCACGCCGGGCGCCGCGCCGCCGCTCTCGATGATCGACAGGAACTCGCGCACGATTGGGTGCGGTTCGAAGCGCGGCGCGAGATGCTCCATCATCGCCATGAAGTCGGCCGTGGACTTCGGCGAATTCTGCACGCCGTAGAGCCGCGCCACCGGAGCGCTCTCGGCATAGAAGCGCGTTTTGTCGGCCTCGCTGACCGGACTGACGAAACGGTCATAGGCCGTCAGGAAGCCGTAGCCCGCTGTCGCGCTCACCCAGTCGAGCAGTTCGGGATCGAGCGCGCGGTAGCCATCGCCGCCGGGCGTGGCGCCCGACACGCGCTCGTGCATGTTGGTCACGCCCTGGATCACGCGGCGCGCGGCGTCCTGCGGGCCGTAGACGCCGACCATCGCCGCCATGCCGGTGCGTCGCGAGCGTCCGATCGGATCGGCCTTGTAGGTGGAGTGGTCCCAGACGCCGGAGCGGATGCGTGCGTCGGCGAACTCGAGCAGCACCGCCGCCACGCCGCCGACGCCGAGCGCGATCGGGTTCTTGTAGATGCGCCAGTGGACCGAATCCGGGCCCAGAAACGCCGGCGCGCCGGCGGGGGTTGCGAAATCGACCTTCCAGCCGAGGTAAGAATCCATAGCGGCCATGACGTGTCCCGGGCGGCGAACATTCTGCTTCAATCACGTCCCGAGGGGGCTGCGAACCCGTGCTGCTGTGCGACGGCGTGTCAATTTCCGCGTTGACCTGACCTCATTTGCTTATCTGGCGCGGACGTGGTACCCAACCCTCATCGATCTCGTTTTTGGTTCGGTTGTTATCCAGATCTGTCGCGTTTTCGGACGCTTCGGGCCCCGGACCCTCCCCCTGCCATTCCCGATCTGATCGCGCAACGCATCCAGCGCTGCGCGCAATATGTCTACCCAGGTGTTACAATGACTGTTGGTACTGTGAAGTGGTTCAACCCGGACAAGGGCTTTGGTTTCATCCAGCCGGACAACGGCGGCCCGGACGTGTTCGTCCACATTTCGGCCGTTGAGCGCGCCGGCTTCAACACGCTGAAGGAAGGTCAGAAGATCTCCTTCGAGCTTGAGAAGGACCAGCGCTCCGGCAAGATGTCGGCGGGTCAGCTTTCGGCTGTCTGAGCTGCTGTGCGCGACGCCGCCTAGGCGTCGCGACCGGAACTGAAGGAAGGGCGGGTTGGCTTCGGTCGATCCGCCCTTTCTGCGTCTGGTCCTGCATCTGGCGCGGCGATCCGCGCCTTGCGCGGTCGCGTGAACCGGCGTGGACTCCACGCATGTCCCGTCTGCGCACCCACACTGAGAGCCATCTTGTCGCGCGCATCGGATGGATGCGCGCCGCCGTTCTCGGCGCCAATGACGGCATCGTCTCCACCGCCAGCCTGATCGTCGGCGTCGCCGCCGCACATGCAGCGAAGGGCGACATCCTGGTGGCCGGCGTCGCCGGGCTTGTCGCCGGAGCCATGTCGATGGCGGCAGGCGAATATGTCTCGGTGAGCTCGCAATCCGATACTGAAAACGCCGATCTCGATCGCGAGCGGAAGGAACTCGCGACCGACCCCGAGTTCGAGGTTCACGAACTCGCCGGCATCTATGTCGGGCGTGGTCTCGATCCTGCGCTCGCGCGACAGGTCGCCGAACAGCTTACGGCCCGCGATGCGCTCGGCGCGCACGCACGCGATGAACTTGGCATTTCGGAAATCACCCTGGCGCGGCCGGTGCAGGCGGCGCTGACGTCAGCGGCCACCTTCGCGGTCGGCGCGGTGCTGCCGCTCCTGATCGTGCTGATCGCGCCCGGGGAGGCGCTGATCCCGGCGGTGTCCGTCGCGGCGCTCGTGTTCCTCGCGATCCTCGGCGCGGTCGGAGCCCGGGCGGGCGGGGCGGCGGCGGTGAAGCCTGTGGTGCGGGTGGTGTTCTGGGGGGCCGTCGCGCTCGCGATCACTGCGGGCATAGGCGCCATTTTCGGGACGGTCGCCTAGGTGGGCGCCTCGACACAAGGCCCCGTTGACGATTCAGGCGGCGCAGTTCAATTCGGCCCATGGCCCATTCAGCTGCTCCCACCACACACCACGACCGCGTCCTGATCGTCGATTTCGGCAGTCAGGTGACCCAGCTCATCGCGCGACGCGTCCGCGAGAGCGGCGTCTATTGCGAAATCCATCCCTACAACAAGGCCGCCGACGTGCTCGCCGCCGGGTTCAACCCGAGAGCGGTGATCCTCTCCGGCGGCCCGGCGAGCGTCATCGAAGGCGAGAGCCCGCGGGCGCCCCAGACGGTCTTTGAACTCGGCGTGCCGGTGCTGGCTATCTGCTACGGCCAGCAGACGATGGCGGTGCAACTCGGCGGGAAGGTCGAGGGCGGTCACGCCCGCGAGTTCGGCCGCGCCGACGTGGAAATTCTGCGCGACAGCCCGCTCTTTGAAGGTTTCTGGGAAGTCGGCGGCAAATACCCGGTGTGGATGAGCCACGGCGACCGCGTCACGGAACTCCCGCAGGGCTTCACCGTTGTCGGCACATCGCCGAACGCGCCGTTCGCCATCGCAGTGGACGAGCAGTACCACTTCTACAGCGTGATGTTTCACCCTGAGGTCGTGCACACGCCCGACGGCGCAAAGCTGTTGCGCAACTTCACGCACAGGATCGCCGGCTGCAAGGGTGACTGGACGATGGCGGCGTTCAAGGACGAAGCCATCGCCCGCATCCGCGCGCAAGTCGGCAGGGGACGTGTGATCTGCGGCCTCTCCGGCGGCGTCGATTCCAGCGTGGCGGCGGTGCTGCTGCACGAGGCGATAGGCGATCAGCTCCATTGCGTGTTCGTTGACCACGGCCTGATGCGCAAGGCCGAGGCGGAGGAAGTCGTCACGCTGTTTCGCGACCACTACAACATCCCGCTGATCCACGCCGATGAGCGTACGCGCTTCATCGAGGCGCTGACGGGCGTTTCCGATCCCGAAGCGAAGCGCAAGACGATCGGCAAGCTCTTCATCGACGTGTTCGAGGAGAAGGCGAAATCCGTCGGCGGCGCGGACTTCCTTGCGCAGGGCACGCTCTATCCCGACGTGATCGAGAGCGTCAGCGCCATCGGCGGGCCGAGCGTGACGATCAAGTCGCACCACAATGTGGGCGGTCTGCCCGAGCGCATGAACATGAAACTCGTCGAGCCGTTGCGCGAACTCTTCAAGGACGAGGTGCGTGCACTCGGTCGCGAGCTTGGGCTTCCCGAACGCTTTGTCGGCCGGCATCCGTTTCCGGGGCCGGGTCTCGCCATCCGCCTGCCGGGCGGGATCACGCCCGAAAAGCTCGACATCCTGCGCGACGCCGACGCCATCTATCTCGACGAGATCCGCAAGGCGGGCCTCTACGACCAGATCTGGCAGGCGTTCGCCGTGCTGTTGCCGGTGAAGACCGTCGGCGTGATGGGGGACGGGCGCACCTACGAATACGTGCTCGCGCTGCGCGCCGTGACCAGCACGGACGGCATGACCGCCGACTTCTTCCCCTTCGACATGAGCTTTCTCGGTCGCGCTGCGACGCGCATCATCAACGAGGTGAAGGGCGTGAACCGCGTGGTCTACGACGTGACGTCGAAACCGCCGGGAACGATCGAGTGGGAATGATTCAATAGGGTTCGGCGTCGTTCGCGGACATTCGCTGAATAGCAAATAAAACGCATAAAATCAACAAAATAACTCTCGGTGTCGATCGCCAAGGCTCGCCGCCAAGCGGAAACACATGACGGTGTTTTTGACGGTATCACTTCGAGCGCGAACCCTGAGATTTGCCCATACCGTCAGGCGTCCAAACTCAAGCGCATGGCGCATATGTGGTCTAAGTATAAGAAATAACGTGATAAAAAGCAAAGCTTGACGGTGTTTTTGCTGACGGTAAAAATGGGCTGGAGAACTCGAAAAATTGCGCCAGAAGGGGCCGCCCGTGCTGACCGACCTTGCACTCAAGAAGATGAAACCAAAGGAGAAAATCTATAAGGTCGGGGACCGTGACGGTATGTACGCGCTGGTGGCCACTTCGGGCCTCATCACGTTCCGGTACGACTACCGTTTCAACGGCCGGCGCGAGACGCTCACCATTGGCAAGTACGCGCCTGATGCTGGCGGTCTCTCGCTGTCGGAGGCGAGAACCAAGTGCGCGGAGGCGCGCCAGCTTTTGAGCGTCGGCCAGTCGCCGGCCATCAAGAAGCAAAAGGAAAAGCGCAAACTCGTCGATGCCGACAGGTTCGGCGAGGTCGGGCTGCGCTACTTCAAGCAAGCGCGCATGGCGGAAAGTACCCGTGCCATGCGCCGCGCGATCTATGAGCGCGACATCCATCCAGAATGGAAGAACCGCCTTTTAGTGGAGATCGGCCCCGACGATCTTCGCGTGCTCTGCGCGCGCGTGAAGGATCGCGGCGCCCCGGCCACCGCCATCCATGTGCGCGACATCGTCAAGCAGATCTACGGCTTCGCCATTCTGCACGGTGAGAAGGTCGCCAATCCCGCCGATGAGGTGGGCCCAGCGTCGATCGCACAATTCGAGGTGCGCGACCGGGCGCTGTCGCCCGGCGAAATCCGGATAATGCTGTCCCTGCTTGAGCGCGTGGCGACGTTGCCGACGATCCGCCTGGGGCTGAAGCTGATCCTGCTCACCATGGTCCGCAAGAGCGAGCTGCAAGACGCCGTCTGGACCGAGGTCGATTTCGAGAATGCGGTCTGGTCGATCACCAAGGAACGGATGAAGCGCAAGAAGCCGCACAATGTGTATCTGTCACGGCAGTCGCTCGACATCATGGTCGCGCTCAAGACCTGCGCCGGCAATTCACGCTACCTCTTGCCATCGCGCTATGAGGCTAATGAGCCGATGTCGCGGGCGACGTTCAATCGCGTCACCACGGCGATCGCCGAACTCGCGAAAAAGGAAAATCTTCCGCTCACGCCGTTCACGGTTCACGATCTGCGGCGGACCGGCTCAACACTTCTGAACGAGGCGGGCTTCAACAGCGACTGGATCGAGAAGTGCCTGGCGCACGAGGACAACCGTTCTTCGCGCGGCGTCTACAACAAGGCCGAATATGAGCCGCATCGCCGGCACATGTTGCAGGAGTGGGCGAATATGGTCGATGCCTGGACGCGGGGCGAGAAGTACACGCCAACTCTGACCCCGCCGACATCGACCCTCGCGATCCACGATCCTAACGTCTGACCGGCCTCGTGCGCCGTCGGCCGACATCCGGCGTGGGCGCGCGCTTCACGCGGCCTTCCTCGGCAGCGTGCATGCGCGCAGCCAGCCAGTCCTGCACCTCCTGAAAATCCCACGCGACGCAGCGCGACGTCAGGAAGAAGCGGCGCGGGAATTCGTTGCGTTGCTCCATTTCCCAAATCGTCGTGTCGCCCAGCGGTACGATCGTGCGCAATTGCGGGCGCGTGATCGCTTGCCGGAGCGGCGTGGGCGAAGTCGGCATCTGTCTGCGAGCTGGCGCGAGTTCTTCAGCAACGTCGGTCATGGTGTTCTCTCCATGGTTCGGCCCATATCGGCCATGAGCGTCATCTTTCGCTGAGCGATTCGCCCGGAGATGACGGGAAACATCGGGAAATGGCGGGAAACGATCCGGAAACGCTGGTCAATGACGCGCGTGATCCCGCTGTTGCCGCCGCAGCCAGGCTTCGCGTCCGTGCGCGTTCCACTCGAGCCATGATGCAAAGCCGTTCCCGAACTCAATCAGGACGGCAAACGCGACCGCAATCATGGCTTGGCCCCACTCTCCGACACACACGCGCGTCAGCGCGTAGAGCAGGAGGAGCGGCGACCCCCAGCGGACCAGGAGCCAAAGCGCAAAAAACACTGCAGCCGCGACAAGGAACGGCTGCGGGATCGTCGGGAAGACCTGGAGCTGGGATGGGTCGAAGAGATTGAAGTGCATGGCGCCGTTTCCTGAAAGGGAAATGAGGCGCTGCTGTTCGACCGGGTTGGCTCCCGGATTCATTTTCTGGTCGTCCTGCTTGCGCGGACGCCGATCCTCGGTGCGAACATGCCAACACAAGTGCGCCAAAGGCGCAAGCGCGATGTGCGCCCTAGCGATCCAGGCCGGGTGGCAGCTTCAGCGCTTTCGACATTTGCCGCGCCGGGTCGGAAAGGCCGCGCGAGAGGTCCTGTGTACGCGACCGCACCAGACCTTTGCGGATATCGAGGTGGAGCTCCATCGCCTTAAGGCGGCCCTGCCATTCCGGCTCGAACTGAAAGATGTTGCGGCCAATCTCGGTGGCGAGGCCAAGGCGTTTGAGCTCCTGCGCCCGCGCTTTCAGCGCATCGGTCAATTCTGGCGATCGGTCCGGCGCTTGAAGATGGGCGAGACGAACGCGCCCTTGCGCATCAAGCTGGCCCTCGATCATGCGGTCGAGCCGGCTTGGACGATGCGCACGCGCTTCCCGCTCCAGTGCCAGGCGGGCGTCGTCCCGGCCGCGAGGGCCAAGGCGTTCGGTGGCGATGTCTTGCGCCGCCGAACGGAAGCCGTGGCTCACATATTCGCGCGGGATGACAAGATCGCGCCCATCCTCGTGGCGGCCCCGCAGAATGATGTGCGTGTGCGGGTTGTCCGTGTCCCAATGGTCGACCGCGATCCAGGTCAGCCGGGTGCCGAGGGCGAGTTCCGCCCGCCGCATCACTTCGCGGGTGTAGCTCCTCAGATCGCCGAGCCTGCCGCCGTTTTCTGCGGAGAGGATAAGACGGAAGTGGCGCCGGTCCTCGCGAGCCCAGGCCGCCGCACGCGCGCCGCCGTCCACGCTATCGTCAATCCCATCGTAGAAGACGGAGCGTTCGGCGCCGCGCTGCAGATAGCGCGCATGCGCGTTCGCCGGCGCTTCGACTTCCCGCTCGCCGTTCACAGGCGCCTCGTCGCCGGGCAGCGGCGGTGACGGCGCCTTGGCGGCGGCGTCGCGCGCCACATAGCGGGCGTGGGCGCCGAGCGCTGCGCCGCCGCCTCCGCCATGGCCGAAATAATGGACCTTCACGATCGCGCGTTGGCGCGGGTCAAACTTGAACTTGCCGGTTCTGCCCAAACCCTTCGCGGCTTTGCGCGAGGAGCCGATGCGTTGCTGCAACTGAGACGACAGCGCGGGCGTTGCTCCGGCGCTGCTGCGGCCGCGTCCTTCGTGGCGGCCGGTGAGGCTCTCCGCATCAATCGGGCGCGCAATGCGCAAGCGCGAGCCGGGAGAGAACGTCTCGCCGCGCATGGCGTCGCGCAGCAATTTACTAAATCGAAAGGCCGGTGCGGTGATCGTCGTGGAAGTCATCGGTGCGATGTTCGCCAGCACAGTGCGCGCACCGTGCGGCGCACTGTGCGATTGTGCTCCGCACGGTGCGTTTGCGCCATGGCATTCAACCACTTGGCGTAGAGAACGACTCTCCCTTTATCTAGCCTTCCACCGTCTTCTGTTGTTTCCGCGTTGGTTCTCAGAATATTTTCCGCCAGACGCCTTCGATGTCAGCCGCACGCACCGGTCCGAAATAGCGGCTGTCGAAACTGTCTGGCGTATCGCCCATCAAGAAAACTTCATCGGCGACAAGCGTGCGACACCCGCTCCAATGCGGCAGTGCGCGTCCTTGCCTGTCATGCAGCGCACGGTGCGCCACGGTGCGGTCATTGATGCGAATGGTGTCGCCATCAGCGCAGACGCTGTCGCCATCGTTCGCGGCGATGCGTTTGATGAAGCGATCGCCCGCATCGGTGAAGTTGCGCGCCGCGGCGTAGTCCGGCGCCACGTCCTGCGCACGCACGGTCACCAGCATGCCGCGCGCGATCTCATCCGAACTGCGCACGTACCATCCGGGCGGCACCGAGGGCGTGTGATTGTAGAGCAGCCAGTCGCGCGCATTCACGGAGGCGACAGCCAAGAGCACAATCGCCGCCGCACCGATGCCAAGCCAGGTTCGCGTTCCTATCCGCACGTCTCCGAGAATGTGTCGGCCTCCGGCGCGCGCAAGCGGATGCGCCTTCGAGGCTCGCCCGCGAACCGGGTACGTGTCCTGAAAGGGCGGGGGGGTGGGGGTTGCGATAGGGATCGCCGCCCAAAGGGCCGAGACCCTAAGGGGCTCGGTTCACAAGAGCCCGGCCCGGCGGCTTCGCCGCCGGGATCGCCCAAACCAGAGGGAGGCAAAACACGGAGAGAAAGTCGCTACGCCCGCATCTCGACCTCAAGCGACGGCTATGGCGCGTGCGCCAGGGTGGGCGGGTGGGACAATCTTCCTGTCGCCTCGCGCCAACCGCCTAGGCGGGAGAGGCGCATCTTGGCCCGCTCAGGCACCAGGAGTTTCCGTTCGATCTCCTGCGCCATGAGGAGCCGATACCCGCGTTCTGTGACGCTTATTTCAAACGGCGGCTCGCCGCCGACCTGCTCGCCGTTCGCCTCGGCCAGCCCCGCTTCACTTGGGGTAGCGCCAATCTCGCGCCATCGCTGACACCCGCCGCGCCTATGTCGCGGCGCTGCAAGCGGCGGATCGCGGGGACATCGGGCCGTTGATGGTGTTCGCCCGGAGCTGAATTGCGCTGGCCGGTCCGGTGGCGGCGAGTCAGTGCTTACACCTAATCTTGATCTGGCTTCCAAGCCGCAACCGGTTTCCGACGGCGGCTGTCGATCTGGCAGCGAGGACGTGATCGTGCATAAATGCGAAAAAGGGCGGGGCAGATGGCTACACGATCAACTTCCATATCCGATCTGCTGAATCAAATTCGCGAAGGCGAATTGGTCCTGCCTGATCTTCAGCGGGACTTCGTCTGGGAAGAAGACCAGACGCGTCTGCTGTTCGACAGCATCATGCGCGACTATCCGTTCGGCTCTTTGCTGGTGTGGCAGACGCAGTACCATACCGTCCCCTATCGTAATTTCGTCTTAGACTTCCAACGCGGCATGACATTTTCGCCGAAAGAGAAGGTCAAAGGTGCGCGCCTGAAAATGGTGCTGGACGGCCAGCAGCGGCTGCAATCGCTTCTTATCGGTGCTTACGGCACCTACGACGGTCGTCGGCTCTTTTTCAATATTACATCAGGGCCGGCCGACACGGACGCGGACGCGGACGGGCCGGTCGGCGGCTATCGTTTCGAGTTTTGGCGAGATGACGAAAAGCAAAACCGGCCAAAACGCCTGGTCCGAGTGTCGGACATACTTCAGTGGGACCCGCGCTTCGAGGACGATGAGATCGAGAGAACAATCTCGGAAATAGCGTTAGAGGGCGATCAAGTCAGCCGCGCGCGTCGCAATATCCGGCGTCTCAGATGGGTGTTTCAGCAGAGCGACCTCGTGCCTCTTGAAACCATCGACGAAGGGTCCAGCAACGAAAGCCAGGCTCGCTCCATCAACGAAATTCTCGAAATATTTGTGCGCGTCAATTCGGGCGGGACGCGGCTTTCTCGTTCTGACCTCATGTTTAGTCTCATCAAGACAAAGTGGGCCGGTGCGCGCAGGAGCTTCGATATACTTGTCGAGGGCGTCGATCCCTTTGGGACGCTGGGCGTGGACAAAGACTTTGTCATTCGCGGATTGTTGGTCAATGCAGATGTGCCGGTCGTCTTCGATGTTGACGCCATCGGTCGCCACTGGGAATCAATGGAGCCAAAGTTTCCGGCTTTCGAAGGAGCTTTGCGTACGACCCTTGATTTTTGTCGCGAGCCGGATGTTCGTATCGCCTCGGCCGATCTTTTGAAGCCGATCGCCTCGATTTATCCGATCGTGTATTATCTGAGCTCGTTCAAGAATTTCTCTGTTCCAGATTCTCAACGCGCACCGATCCGGACCTTCCTATATTTCCTGCTCTTCAACGGGTTTTTGAAAAGCAAGAGCCCCGAAGCGCGAATTCGATATCTTCGAGAAGTGCTGCAAGAAGCAAAGGGGCGGGCGCTACCCCTCGACAAATTGTTGGACATCATTCGCAGGCGCCAGACCAATCATTCGATCGCCACCACCGCGATGATGTTGAATTGGAATCAAAAGCTGGCGCTGAACATCGTGCAGCCGAAAGTCTGCCGGGAGACGCTAAGTTGGCAGGCCAAGGCAGAGATCGACCACATCTTTCCGCAATCGATCTATCGAGAGCGTTTCCCTGATCTCATAGACGATATTGGCAACATGGCGTTCCTGGGCAAACTGCGTAACATCCGAAAAAGCAACGAGCCGCCATGGGAGTATTTTGCGGCGATTTCCGATGAGGACCTAGATCGGGATTTCCTCGTTCAGCGGAGCCTATTGCGCGACGACGCGGTTGAGGAATTCATTGTTAGCCGTCGTGCTCGCATTGTAACCGCGGCCAAGGAATTTCTTGGTCGTTAGGCCTTAGTCGAAGCCGCTCTCTCGGAATTTCAGCGTCTCGGCGTTGGCGCGGATGACTTCAACTACGTCTTCGGGAAAGCCGGATGGATTCTCCGCCTGAATGTCGATGCTCAGCTTGATTGTCGCCCCGCTGGCGCGCGCCAATTCGGCCAGCACTGACTGCGCAATCTGGGCGACGAGTGGACCCGGTCGCGTTGGATCAAGCGTGACCGTACCATAGAATTTGGTAGGTCGAGCGCGGGCGGTTGCTGGCGTCTTCTCTTCTCCAACGCCACCACCGCCTGTCGTGCGGGGCACGACGCCGTCGCCGCCAGGCGTGGGAAGTGGCGCCGAAATATCCCTCTCCGCGCGACTGCGCCTGACAAGTAGCGAGCCCGCGCGAAGGTCAACAAATACACCTGTGTTGAACTTCACATCGATATAGCGATCTGTAGCAGCGTCATATCGCGCGGCGATCGCGTATGTGCCGTCGATAGCGGCCACTGCATCTTCAATTGCGCGGGCAAGCACGGTCTCGTCGCGCACCCGCTTCATGTGAATGTAGCGGGCTGACCAATCCA
Source organism: Caulobacteraceae bacterium (assembly GCA_009773335.1). Lineage (GTDB taxonomy): Bacteria > Pseudomonadota > Alphaproteobacteria > Caulobacterales > Aquidulcibacteraceae > VFBF01. The sequence continues at coordinate 44,767 of WRPF01000004.1, read as the reverse complement.
CCAGATCGGCGATGGAGACGTGATCGGCGTCGCCGATCAGGTCGTTGATACGGTTTTCGAGAATTTTAGCGCCAAGCTTCTCGGCGATGGCGTCATCTCGGCGCGCCTTGTCGTAAGCGGCCTCTGCTATGCTGCGATCACCCGCATTCTGAATCGGCGAAGAATGCAGTTCAAAGCCACGCGTCGCGCCCGCGCCATCAGCCTTCGCGGGCGCGATCAATTGCGTCCACGCATTGCGAACCGCGCGGCGCGCCGCTTCTCGGCTTTCAGCATCCTTACGCGCCGCTTCCGATTTCTGCGCGGGGGGAAGCTGGAGTGAGCCGTCAGCTTCTTTTACAATGTCACGCCAAGCCATCCATTTCCGCACAGCGTTCTTTGCTTCGGGTAAGCGGCCCTCATCGGCGGCGGCGAATAGTAGGACATTGCGATAAAGGCGCTGCCCCGAACCGCGCCGCTCAAGGACATCGCCGGCCAAGACCAGAGCCTTGCTCTCTCCGCCGCGCGCATGAGGCGCGCGGGCGTCGAAGATTACCAGGCCGAGACCTCGTTCATCCTCTATTCCAGTAGGATCGTCGGCTGCAGCATGGACGCGCGAGAATCCGCCAGGGGGCTTCACTTCGTCTTGCAATAGTTTGGCGATGGCGAGTTCAACGTCGCGATCGTCGAACGCTTGTGCTTTCTCGGCGGCAAGCCGATTGAGCGTCGGTGTAGTCGCGAACCAGTACCGATCGCCGTCACGATAAAGATAGGCGGAGGTCTCTGACAGCTCGCGCAGTGCGTCGCCGAATACATTGATCTGGTCGGCGGGCGTGGCGCAGGAGAGGCGCAAACGCGGACCGGTGATGCCAACATTGCCGGCGCCACCTTGCGGCGCGGTCGCAACAAACACGGCGCGCGCCGCGCGCGTAAGCGCCTGGGTGCGTCCATATCCGGTCCGGCGCGCCTCGATCTGTTGAGGCCGCGCCTGATCGCCTTCCACTTCAGCATCAAGGATGGAGGCGTACTGACCCTGCAACGGATCAAGGACACTGGCGCGAACGCGCTCGTCAGTCAGCGGCAGCGAGGACGGGAGAATGAGCGGCGCTTGGTCATCACGACGCCAGAGCGCGTACACGACATTTGCCATGAGCCGGAGAACGCCGCGCGTCTTTTGGAAGCGCTCCAATGGCCCCCAGGTAGAGGAGAGTTGTAGGAAGAGTTCCGGGTGGATTGGGTAGGCGAGCGCGAGCGTGTCTTTATAGGCGTTTTCCGACACCTCGGATGGAAAGTCGGTTTTTGAGTCGCGGTAGAGCTTGTGGAACGCGGAAACCGTCGCGTCGCGCGCGCGTGTGCCCTCTGCGTCCAACTCCTGAAAAAGGCGCCGGCGGATGATCTCGTAGCTCTCGTTCATGCTGGCCGGAATCCAGCCCGATTGGACCCGCCCAAAGATTTTTGACAAACGGCCGAGCGCATCGATGCCGCGCTGATTGCCAGCTTCCATCTCGGATTCGATGAGTGAGCCGACCACCAACACGCCCGGCACCATTTTCGCCGCTTCGGTCAGCGATTGCATGAAGTTCAGGAAGTGGCTGAAATCGTGATCGTCGAGGACGCGCGCATAGGCCACGAGTTCGTCGAAGAGAATGAGGCAGGGCGCTGCGCCTTGTAGAAGCTCCACCAGCTTTTCAGAACCGGGCGCTGCGCGCTCTTTCTCGGCTTCGGCCATGATGTCGAGGCCCGCTTGCCCAGCGAGGCGCCACGCCATCACACCCCACGGCGTATAAAGCGTAGGTTCGGCCTCACGCGATTGACGCTGCTTGGCGCCGAGCCCTGTACCGACAAGAACGTAACGTTTGGCGGCTTTCCATTTTGCAGCGACGTTGTCGCTGATGATGCCTTCAAGGCCGGGTAGGAGGCGCGGATCGGCGCTCCCTGCCATATGCAGAATAGACAGCATGGTGTGCGTCTTGCCGCCGCCAAACGCTGTTTGCAGTAAGACGACTGGCTCGCCGCCTTCGCCGGAGAGGCGTTCCGCCGCGAGTGAGAGCACCTTTTTCATTCCTTCGGTGACGAAGGTGATGCGATAGAAGGCGGTGGGGTCTTGATACTCCTCGGTCGCAAGACCGAGATCCACGGCGGTGAGGTCGGCCGCAAACTCGCTCTGCTTGAAGCGGCTCTCCAGCACATCGGGATGCGGTATCGCGACATCGCGCCAGGGCTTGAGCTTACTTGAAACGCCGTGATCGAGAAGGTCGGGCTGCGCCTTGACCGGCGTGGGCGCCGGGCCGGCTGCCTTGATCTGCTCATCATGCAACGTGCGCACTTGTGCGGCGGGCGCCTTCGCGCCGATCGCAGTGAGCGTCTCCGCCAGCGCGTCGAGCGTGCGCAAGGCCTCTGCAACTGAGATGTCACCGGTGGCGTGGGCGAGGCTGTTGCGTCCGTCGAGGGCGTTGGACACATGGTTGCGCGTCGCGCGCGGCAGATCGGCGCCGAACAGATCGCGCCAATTGTCCAGCATGGTCTTTAGCAGGCCGTAGGCGTCGAGCGGGCCGCTGGTGGGACCACCGCGCGCGGCGCTGGCGTATTGGCGCCAGTTCTTCCCGTGGCTTCCCTCCATCTTCGACGCGACGAAGGCTTGGGCGCCGCTGGTGAATGCTTCGAACGCCTTAGCAAGGCGTGCGTTTGTGGATTGGCTCATGGCCGATCTCCGAACAGATCAGGCGCCGCCGTGCTCGCCTTCGGCGCGGACGCGGCAAGGTCTTCGATGCGCCGCCATTCTTCGGCGAGCCGGTTCCAAACGAGCGCCTCGGCAGACCAACCCTTGCGCTCACAAATGCCGTAGAGCCGATAGGCGAGCGCACGAACGCTCTCAGTGTCACGTAGTCGCGCGAGCAGAGCGGCTGCGCGTTCTTGACCGCCTTGCTCCAGGGCATGGGCGAGCGCCTGCGCATGTTCCCAAACGGTTGGCGTCTTGTCGTCGTCGGGATTGTAGCCTTCGCCAATTTCCGCACGCGTACGCAGACGGGTCTTGCCGCTCTTGGCTTCAATCACGCCCGCGCGTTCGAGCTGTGATTCAGCTAGGTTCTTTGCGTTGGCTAGCAAAATGGCGCGGCCACTCTCCTTGGCGTCCCACTGCGCCTCAGAGAACCACTCGACCGCAAACCGCGTTTCCAAATCGTAGTCACCTTCGTCGTCGATCTCATCGCGGACTTCATTGATCAGTTTAAGCGCGTCCTTCACCGACATCGGCTCGCCGCTAGATTCGAGCACAGATCCGTACCTGGTAAAAATGCCCATGCCCGGACCGATCGCGGCTTGTGCCATATCCACTGGACCAACGCCGGCTATGCGGATGTTAGCATAAGCCTCTGGCAACTCACGCCGAAGCGCTCGTTTAAACTCGTCGCGCTCGACGGGTTTCGCTTTTACGCCGCGCTTTCGACATACCAGCACGATGGAAGATGCCAACGCATTGGCACCGGATCCTATCATTCGATTGGATAGCTCGGTGCGTAGAGGCCACGTTCCGTCGATCGCGAGGCCAGCGTCTACAATTGCCTGAAGGAATGTCGCCCATCCGGCCGACGTAACGCCGTCTTTCGAGGATTCAGATTGCTTGAAGGCGTAATAGATGGCGAGCGGAGTGCTGTCATCCGAGGCATTGTGCATTGCTCGTAGAGCTTTGCTCATACCGTGCATGAAGAACGCTTCGGCGCGATCTTTGGTGGAAATTTGTGCCCATCGGTCTGATAGATTGGGGACTTCCGCTGCCCATTCGGGCGCCTCATCCCGGATGAATCGATAGGGAGTCGCGACTAGCTCCTCCGCCTTCGGCGCGAGTAACCGCCTAAAAAGTCCCGGCCACACGCTATGTCCATCTTCGCGTTCTCCAAGTGAGCGGCGCAGCCATACGTAAAAGAAGTCCGAGAGGTCAGAATAGCCAATATTGTCATAGTACGGAGGGTCTGTACTGATCGCGACTGGTCGCACCGGATAGCTGTTCTTTGGTGCATCAATGTGCGTGATCGACCCGACGCCACTGGCGGGCACTCGGCCGTAATCGATCGGCTTTAAGACCCACTCGATAGCGTCCAGAAAATTGCCGGATGAACTTCCCAGCAAATTCCCCTCCGCAAAATCCCACGTCATCGGTAGGGCTTGTCGTGCGAACGTATTGCGGATCGACGCGCTATTTCCTGGTGCTCCTGTGGTCGCTTTTCCAGCGGCCCCCGTGTCCCACGTGCAAAGGCTTGAGTTGCGATCGACGACTCTGTCGACTGCAAATGCCAAATACGTGGCGATTGCATCGGCGTATGCGGCGGCGTCGGTGCCACCGTCTGAGAGTGGTTTGCCGTCTGACATGCCCGCTTGGCGCGCATCTTCCACTACTCTAGAGCGGACTTCTCCTACGAGGTCTGAAAGGCAAGAAAGACCCACCAATTGCCGGGGCGTGAAAAGGTGCCCCCATGTGGCGAGACCATACGCCGAACAGACGCCGCCAGTTATCATTGCCCTCGTAGGAGTAGAGCCTGATAGAAATGTGGTCCGTGCTACCTCAACCGCGTCCAGAGATTCCGCGTGCTCTGCGATAGTCTCGTGATGGGTGTCGGTGGGAAGATAGATTCGACCCCTTGGGCCCTCGGCTACGATTGCCATCAGCCGCGCTCCGAGGCGCTGAGCTTTTCCTTCTTCCTGGATGTAGTCACGGGTAATCGGTGAGCCGGTAAGCACGCAGGTGAAAGCTTGGCCCTTTCCCGCTTTGGTTCCGAGTTTCAGCTTCTCCTCTTCCGCTCGACAAAGTGGCCCAGTTTTGACGGCGAACGTGTAGGAATTGGCAGCTCGGTCGACGATCGGTTCGATCCACTCTTTCTGACCCTCCTTCATCGAGAGTAAGAACGTAGACGCGAGAGGCACGTGCGCTCCGCCAACCGCCGGGTCGGGACTCTTGACTGTTCGCACCCAAATCCAAGCGATCACCGACGCGGTGTTTCCGTCGGAAAGGCGCGCTGCGGGATATAGATTCCCAATTCTCTTCTCTGCCTCGGTGCGCATCCAACGGCCGTAATAGCGCACATCTTCGGCGAGGCCTTGTGCGCCCCGCCAAGCGCGTCCGATCAATTCCCGTTTTCCACGCGCTTCAGGGTTGATCGGCGATACATTTGCAAACTTTGGAGGGATTTCGACCAACGCCTTCGAGAGCAATACGGCAACTGGATTGAGATCAGAGCCGTAAGCTCGCAAGCCCAGCCGCTGCGCTTCAAGCGGAATGGAGCCGCCGCCGCAGAACGGATCGTAGACGGGTGGCGCCTTCGCTTGCAGATAGGCGCGAACATCGATCGCTTTCTTGGGCGGCTCTTCTCCAATGCCCCAAGCAACGGAGCGCGCAATCTCGAACCGTGCTTCATCTAGTATTGCCTCATCGCTCGAAGCCTCCCAGGGGACCATTCGCGCGATCAAATTGTGAAGGCGCTTGCGTTCCTCGGCTTGCGCTTCCGGAGTAGGAAATCGATCGGGCCATGCGCTCGGATCATCCACCAATTGCCCGAAAATTACGGCGCGACATGCGGCCAATGGACGGCGCGCCCACCAGATATGCACGGTGGATGGATGGCCGTGCCGAATAGACTTTTCGCGTGCAGACGCCTTGTTGATCTCTTCAAGAGGCAAAGCGACTTCAATTAATTTCTTCCGTGGTGCTGTTGTCATTGAGTCACTGTCTTTTCCGAAATCGCGTTCACGACCGTGCCGCCTGCGCGATGAGTTCTGATGTCTTGATGAAGCGCGCTGTCTCAGCGAAGCCGGGCTCTGGCCCGAAGACTTCATGAGGACGATGAATCGTCAGCGGCGCCCGTGCAAACCCATTGTCGATGAGCACTAGCGCAACACGATAGGCGTCGGGCTTATTCCAAGCCGTCAGCATCTCATTTCGCGTAAACGCGATCACGTCGCCCTCTGGCGTACGGCCCTTAACTTCAATGAAGAGGAGCGCGCCCGTCTTGGGGTCGAGACTTTCGATGTCGTACCCGACTTTTTGCATGGAGACATCTGTTGGTTCACGGCCGGCCGCGCGTTCCGTCTCCATCACGACTGCCATAGCGATGCGTTCGCTGTCGGTGTTCTGCTCCATTACGCCGCGCACCGGCTCAGCAGGCGCGCTGCGGCGGAGGTAACCGATCGGCACGACCAGAGCAGCGCCCACGACTTGCGGCGTTTCCGCTATGATCTGCTTCTCGCGCTCCAACTCCGAGCGCCTCACATTGAGGCGCTCGGCGAGCCGCTCTGCCAACCGGCGTGCATTGTCGGCATTGAGCCGCTGAGACTTTCCGGCTGCTTCTTGCAGCGCCAATTCGTCTGCGCGCGCATCCCAATAATTGATTTCCTGAATCAGGCGCGCCTCCACTTCCGAGCGAACCTTCTCGATTTCGGGCAAACGTCGCGTTCGCACTTCTTCCAAATGCCGTGGCGCAAGGTGTTGAACCGCGAAGGCAAGGGCGCGTTGCTCGATCTCTGACTTGAGCCAAGGTTCATCAAGGACCGGCGCGATTGCCGCGCGCTCTGCGTCGGTTGCCGGGCGACAATCGAGATAGGGTGCGGCGCCGCCGCCCACATCGTTACCGTCCGCGTCTAGTAGCACAAATTGGAGGCGGCGGGAGACGGTGAGGAGTTGACCATCCTTGCCGCGGCGTCCATCACGGATCGTGTGATCCAACATTACAAGTAAGCGCGGGCGTTCAGTTTCGTCGCTCTCGTCAACCAGGACGGCGCCGCGCTTAAGTTCGCCGCGGTGACGCTCCAAAGTCAGATTCACCACGCCATCCAGAAGGGGATGTCCCGGCGCGACCAGAGCGGCTTTGATGTCACCCGGAATATAAGTCTTGTCGAAGCAGATGCGCGCATAGCGTTCCAGGACGGGGTCGCGACGGCCAACGAGGCGGTCATGCTCTCGCAGAATTGCCGGCGTGCGGGTCACTTCGAAGCGTCCGACCTCCCGGCTGCGCAGATCGCCGCCTAGGCGCGAGAACCCTTCCTCAAAGAATGCCTTCACATAACGAGGTTGTAGGCGACGAGCTTCCGCTCGTTCCATTTCTGAGCGGATTTGCGCTACTTGCGCCGGGTCCATGCCTTCGCGCGTCAGCTTGCGGTCACGCACTAGCGATTCAATGCGCGCGCGATCAACTGACCCATCTACGGATTCAAACAACCGCGCACGCACATCCGCGCGCTCGCCGTAGCGCACAGCCTGCATGAGAAGGTCGCGCAGGGCGTTGCCTTCAAAAAGCTCGCCCAGCACGTCGAACACTTGCCCGCCCAAGGCCGCACGCGCCGCTTCCAGTTTATCAAGCAGCCGCGCGTAAACTTCGCCTTCACGCGTGTCAGCGGCAACGAGATTCCACAGATGGCAGACTTCCGTCTGACCGATGCGGTGGATGCGACCAAAGCGCTGCTCTAGGCGATTGGGATTCCAGGGGAGGTCGTAGTTGACCATCAGATGTGCGCCGCGCTGAAGGTTCACGCCTTCGCCGGCCGCGTCGTTGGCGATCAATACACGCACGGTGGGATCGTCGTTAAATGCGGCGATGGCGGCGCGCCGGCGATCGCGGGGAACGCCGCCGTGGATGACCGCGACGCTTTCCTCGCGGCCGATGCGTTTGCGGATCTTGAGCGCTAGGTACTCAAGCGTGTCGCGTGGCTCGGTGAAGATGATCAGCTTGCGGCGCCCGCCGGTCGAGGCGTCAACGACGAGGGGATCGTCTAGGATCGCGTCCAATTGACTCCATTTTGCGTCTTGGTTTGACGCGCGCAGCTTTCGTGCGCGCTCTTCCAAGTCGCGCAGAATGGTAATCTCGGCTTCAAGCTCAGCGAGCGTTTGCGCAGCCGTTGCCTGATCGACGACGGTGTCCTCTGCAGCCTCGATTTCTGTTTCTGGCGCTTCCTCAAGATCATCTGGGTCAGAGAGCAACCGTGCTTCCACGGAAACGGGCTTCAACCTCGCCGCTGCGGCCGCGCCCGCCATTCGTTCTTCTGCGAGCCAGGCTTCAAGTCGCGCAAGACGGCGTTTGAGCGATTCATGTATCGCTGCCGGTGACGATGCCAAACGGCGTTGCAAAATCTGCAGAGCAAAGCCGACATTGTTGCGACGCTTGTCATCGGTGAGCGATTGTTCGGCGCGGTTCATTTCCTCGCGCACATAGCGGGTGACGGCATCGTAGAGATCTTGTTCGAGCGACGACAATGCATAGCGCACCGTGTAGGCGCGACGCTCTGGAAAAAGCGGCGTGCCGTCGAAACGGCGAAGTTCTTCCTTTGTGAGGCGACGCATCAGATCAGTGACGTCGACCTTGTGGACGCCTTCGCGGTAGCGGCCCTCAAAACGATCGGAGTCCAGTAGGCCCATGAAGAGCTGGAAGTCCGCGTCTTTGCCGTTATGGGGCGTGGCGGACATGAGCAAGAGGTTGCGCGTCCGCGCGCCGAGTCGCTGACCGAACTGGTAGCGCTTAGTGTACTTTGTCTCACCACCAAAAACGGTGGCGGACATGCGGTGCGCTTCGTCGCAAATCACGAGATCGTAACTGCGCGACGCCTCCAGTTTTGCCACTAGCTCATCGGAACGAGCGGCCATGTCCAAGCGCACGATCAAGCGATCGCGTTCCTCAAACGGATTGCCAGTCCGCGACGCCTCAATCTGATCGCGGCTCAGAATGTCAAACTCGAGTTCAAATTTTTCCGAGAGTTCGTCCTGCCATTGTTCAACGAGGCTGCCAGGGGCAACGATTAGGCATCGCTCAAGGTCGCCGCGCAGGACAAGTTCTTTGATAAGCAGGCCAGCCATGATCGTCTTGCCGGCGCCGGGATCGTCGGCCAGCAAAAAGCGAAGCGGCTGGCGGGAAAGCATTTCGCCGTAAACAGCCGTAATCTGGTGCGGCAGGGCTTCGATGCGCGAAGCATGTACGGCAAGGTAGGGATCGAAGAGGTGAGCCAACCGGATGCGGGTGGCCTCTGCTGCAAGGCGAAATGTGTCCCCATCGCCATCCAACGCAAAGAGCCGCGAAGCCGCATCGACGGAACGGAGTTGATCTTCGTCGGCGCGCAGCAACATGCGCGATCGCGTTACGCCGTTGACGCGATAGGCGATGTCGAGCGCATCGGCGCCGATCCAACGTGCAGCTAACACATCCGCTATGCCCTCAGCATCGATGCCGAGAAGGCGGACGCCGTCGCGTATTTGTTCGAGTTTGATCAAACCAAGCTACCCATCAACGCAACCAATTTTCTACTTTAAGACCGCTTACGCGCTCAAATTCGCGCTCGTTGTTGGTCACGAGAACCATGTCCAGGGCAAGCGTTTGTGCGGCGATGAGAAGATCATTTGCGCCGATGGGCGTGCCTGCCGCTTCAAGCGCAACGCGCGTCGCGCCGTAGGTCGCATCAGCGGGCGCCTCCAAGGGAATAACCTCCATGGCTGCAAGGATCGTTTCCAGCTGCTCAGCCAAGCGCTGCGATCCTTTTTTCGCCGCGCCATATCGTAGCTCGGCGGCGACGATGATGCTGGTCGCGACCGCGTCCTCACCAAGCTCGGCGATTTTCGCCGAGGTGCGGCCCTGCGGATTGCGCACAAGGTCGGAGACGATGTTGGTGTCGAGGAGAAAGCGAGCGCTCACAGATCTACCGGCTCCGGCGCTGGGTCTGGAATGGGCGCGAAATCCTCTTCGATTGGCTTCAGCGTTCGGAGCAGGGCCAATAGTGACGGTGGGGCGGCCGGCTCGATGACCAACCGCTCGCCCTCTTTGCGCATGACTGCGTCCTCACCCGGAAGCTCAAATTCACGTGGAATCCGGACGGCCTGGTTGCGCCCGTTCTTAAATATCTTAACCCTGCGTTCGGCGGTCACGACTCACTCCTTCGAGTTGGCCTATGCCGTAGCATATGCCAGGGCTGACTGCAAATCACCAGTTGTGAATTTCGTGTGCCAGGGATCGACGCCCGAGGGGCCGCGCTGCGCTCGATGCTTCACTCCAGCGTGGCGCGGTCGCGACGCGACGAGAGCCCGGCCCGCGCAACGCGCGGGATGCGCCCAGATCACGCCCGCTTCGGTCGCCCTGCAGCCACGCACACAACACTTGCCGTGCTGGTGCTTTAGAAGCGCGTCGTACTCGCGCGCTGTGAGATAGAGGCGGGCATGGAACTCGCTCAGAGATAAAGAGAAGCTGGCGCCGCCGAAGCGACGCCAGCGATCGGGCCTCACGCCGCTTCAGCGGTTTCAGCCATTCCTTTCGAGCGCACATGTCCCTCGCCGGGATCGACGGCGACGAAGACCTTGCCGGTCCATTTGCCGGAAGCCTTATCCTTCCAACGGTCGTGACGGAGCTGGCCGGCGATCTCTGCGCTGACGCCGGCGCGCATTGCTTTCGCTGAGGCTGCCGCTTTCGGGCAATTGATCTCGACGGTGAAGCGATCGGCGCGTTCGCCGCTTGGCGCTTCGATCCAGAGCGAGACGATTTCGATCGAGCCATTGCGGACTTCAATGGTGCGGATCTTCGGCGCATCGACGAGTTTGCCGAGGAGAGTGACGCGGTTGGTCATGAGAAGAACTCCGATAAGCGTTCCCGGCTGATCCCGGGGCCGCGGGGCTCGCCCGCGACGGCGCTTAAAGCGCCCGGCCATTGAGGCGGGCCGCGCAAGGTGAAAATGGTGGGGCCCGCGTTCGCGCGGCACGCGCGAACCGATAGCCCGCGCGAGCGGGGCGGGGAGACGATTTTCTCCTTGCGCGTCCCGCCGGCCGGGCGGTCATGGCGACGGCGTGGGCGAGCGCGGTGGCGCCGGCGGTGAGGATGCCTGGGAGTTTGCGTCTAAGAGCAAACGGCAGCTATTGAGCGAGCAAGCCGTTCGGCGTTTGTGACAATCCCGCTATCGATGGCCCAATCCTGCCGGATGAGTGAGTGGGATGAACGTCTGCCTCAAAGCGCAATGTGGCCGCCTGTTGGGGCCGGGTCGAGACGGTGAAAATCAGTTCTCGTGATCCGATAGCCTGCTAGCATCACTGCGGGGGCAAGCATGGACTGGCTCAGACAAGCGGCGGCCCAGCTCCGCGAATGGCTGATGCAACAGGCGTGGCTTGATGCCTGGCAATCGAGCATCGCGCAGACGCCTGACTGGGCGCTGCTGGTGGCAGGGCCGACGACATTGTTGGCGTTCGCGCTGCTCCTGCGGATCACCTGGCCGGGATCGCGAACCTCTGACGCCGACACTAAGCCCAAGGTGCCACAGGCGCAAAGGCAATCGCGCCAGCCAGCATCCGCGAATGTCGCGCCGCCGCTGGCGCCAACAAGAAAGCCTGCGGCTGTCCAGCCCGCCGCGTTGCGTGCGCCAGGCCAGATGGCGGACGACGATGAAGGCAACCGCTCGGTGCGCGTGTTCGTGTCGTCGACGTTTCTCGACATGCAGACCGAACGCAATGAGCTGGTGACCAAGACGTTTCCAGCGTTGCGCGCCAAGTACCGGGCGCGCGGGGTGGAGCTGTTCGAGGTCGATCTCAGGTGGGGCATCACCAGAGAGCAGCAGGAGCGCGGCGAAACGTTGCCGACTCTGCTCGCCGAAATCGATCGCTGTCGTCCTTATTTCATCGGCTTGCTCGGCGACCGTTATGGTTGGGTCCCGCCGGCGGCGGCGCTCACGGACAAATTGAAGGCGGACTATCCCGTCCTCGCCGAAGCACAAGGCACCAGTGTCACAGCGTTGGAGATCATGCACGGCGTGCTCTCCGATCCCGAAACCGCGGCGCGCGCATGCTTTTTCGAGCGCGATCCCAATTGGAATTGGCGCGCGACGCTCAATGACGCAGACCGCGCCGCCGCGACAGCTGAACCAGAGGCGGCGCGCGCCAAGCTGGGGGATCTCAAGGCGTACATCGGCCGGACGTCGCGAGTCGAAGCCTATGCGCGGCCAGCAGAGATCGGGCCGAAGGTCGCCGCAGCCCTCGATGCTCTGCTGGAGGCGCGTTTTCCCGAGGCAGATGCGCCCGGCGCCTTCGAACAGACCGCGCGCCTGCACCGGGCCTATGCGCGCGAGCGGCGCCGGCTCCATGTCGGCGCCGATGGCTATATGCGCGATCTCAATCGCTGGATGGAAACAAAAGACGCCGCGCCGCTCCTGATCACGGGTGCCTCGGGCAGCGGCAAGTCCACTCTCGTGGCCAACTGGATCAACGCATGGCGCAAGGCGCATCCGAGCCACATCGTGTTCGAGCACTATCTTGGAGCTTCTCCGGACAGCGCCGATCCAATGCAGATCATGCGCAGACTCTGGGAGCACCTGAATCACGCCACTGGCGAGAGCGTCGCTCTGCCCGGCGACGGAGCCGAGTTGATGGATGTGTCGGCGGCGCTGGCGCAGCGTCTGGCGCAGGCGCGTGTGAGCGCTAAACGCAGCGGCTCGCGCATGCTCATCGCGCTCGATGGCCTCGACAAATTGTCGAGTGAGCAGAATTTGCGTTGGTTGCCCATCGCGCCCGGAGTGCATTGGCTGGCGTCGAGCCTTCCAAGCGAGGCTGAGACCGCGGCGCGGGCCCGTGGCTTTGAGCCGCTCGATGTTAAGCCGCTCGTCGAACAGGAGCGGCGGGACCTCATCGCCGGCACGCTCAAGCGTTGGCGCCGTAAGCTGGAGCCGCAACACATCGCGCGTATCCTGCAACCGGCGGCGGCAGAGCTTGCTGGGTCGCCCCTTTATCTCAAGACCGTGCTCGAGGAATTGCGCGTCTCGGCTGATAATGCTCGCTTGGCCGAGCGGCTGGAAGACTACAGCGAAGCGCGTGACATGGCCGACCTGTTCGACCGCGTACTTAAGCGTCTCGAAGGTGATTGCGAACCTGGTTTCGTCGCAAAGGTGCTGCCGCTGATCTGGGCCAGCCGCGTCGGGCTCGAGGAAACCGAGATCCTAGCCATCACTGACGCGTCGCCGCTCGTTTGGGCAACGTTGCGAAACGGTTTGGGCGACGGCTTACGCGATCATCAGGGACGGATGGCGTTTGGGCACGACTTTCTCAACCAAGCGGTTGGGGGCCGCTACATCAACAGCGACGAAGGGAAGCGGTTGGCGCATCTTTCGCTCGCCGACTATTTCGAAATGCGTCCGCCCGACGAACGGCAAGCGGAAGAATTGCCTTATCAATTGCGCGCAGGCGAGGCGTGGGATCGGCTGGAAGCATTGCTCCTCGACCTCGATCACTTCCATTTGTTGCACGCGGGAAGCGACAGCGCGTTGTGGAGCTACTGGCTGCCGCTCAAGGAGCGCGGCCGCGATCCGGAGCGCCTACTTTGCCATGCATTCGCCTTGCGTTGTGGAGAGGCCGAGCGATGGTCGGTAGAGGAGAACAAGCTGGCATCCGCTTTAGCAGACTTTCTCAAGTTCACCGGCGCTTCTGGACAACCAAGCGTGCAGCTTGCGGAGAATCGTGTCGCGTCATTGCGACGCCTATTTGCATTTGATGCGATAACGGCGGTCGCTTCAATCCATCTTGCATCATTGCTGGAACAGTCGGGTCGCCTCGAAGAGGCTGAGGAGATTTACCGCGATGCCCTCGACACCATGGAGCGGGGGATTGCGGAGCCGGACAACGAGGCTGTGGCTTTTGCGCTGTCACACTTGGCAGCCCTGCTTACCAGAACAGACCAATTTGCCGAAGCCGAGCCGCTCTTGAGGCGTGCGCTCGCCATTGGCGAGAAAATCTTCGGTCCCGAGCATGAAAAGGTAGCCGCCCACCTAAACGATCTGGCCGTGCTCTGCGGCGACACTAACCGCCACGCCGAAGCCGAGCGGCTTCTCAAGCGCGCTCTTGCCATTGATGAGAAGACCTTTGGCCCCGAGAATCCAAAGGTCGCAACAGTTCTCAACAATCTGGCCACGCTCTACCTGGCCACAAACCGCGACGGGGAAGCGGAGCCGCTTCTTAGGCGCGCCCTTGCCATTGATGAGAAGGCCTTTGGCTCACAACATCCGCAGGTGGCGACCGACCTCAACAATCTCGCGGTCTGCCTCGTGCAAACGCAACGCTTCAACGAAGCCGAACTGATTTTGCGGCGCGTGCTCAAGATATGGCAATTGAGCTTCGGGTCCATCCATTCCAACGTAGCTGCTGCTTACGATAATCTCGCCGAACTCCTGAGTTCTACGGATCGCTTCGCCGAAGCAGAACCGCTCTATCGACAAGCGCTTGAGACTTACGAGAAGACTTTCGGGGCTAACCACCCCAAGGTAGCTCTCCGCCTCAACCACCTCGCTCAACTGCTTTGCAAACTCGACCGCCACACCGAAGCCGAGCCGCTGCTGAGGCGCGTGCTGGCCATTGATGAGGAACTCTATGGCACTGACCACCCCGACGTGGCGGGTGACCTAAACAATCTCGCGGCGCTTCTGATGGATACCAACCGGCTGGCCGAGGCCGAGCCCTTGTTGCGACGCGCGCTCGATATTGCCGAGAAAGGCCTGGCGCTCGACGATATCGATGTAGCGATGGGCCTGAACAACCTCGCGACGCTTCTTCGCGCGACTGGCCGCTTGGCAGAAGCTGAGCCGTTACTTCGACGCGCGCTCAAAATCGACGAGGAGAGCTTCGGTCCTGATCATCCCAACGTCGCTATCCGCCTCAATAACCTCGCGGTCCTCCTCGTAACCACAAATCGGCACGCCGAGGCTGAACCACTCTGCAGGCGTTCATTCGCCATTATGAAGGCAAGTTTCGGCGCTGATCACCCGCAAGCGCAGACTACGGCTCAAATCCTTGAGGCATGCGTCCGTGCGCTCAAGGCGTAGGACGATTGCAGCGCTAGTCATCATCGTCATCGTTGAACGTGTACCCGAACAAGAGATACTGATGGAGTTTGGGGTAGCGCTCCATCATCGCCTCCAACTGAGCCTCCTGCATGTCGTCCTTGAGTTCAGCGGTGAAAAATTCCGACTCGCTTCCTGGCGACCTCATCATCAAACCGACTTTCCAGAAGTCGAATACAAAAGCTCTGAGCGATGCCAGCTCAGCATCATTCATGTGCTTGGCTGCGAAGGAAAACAGCGCGTTCCAGGACATTGGGTCGCCGGTCTCTCTCCAGGCCCCGAGCAACCTGTAACCCTCAGAGGCGATCGGGGACTTCGGGGGACTTCTAAGGGTGCTCAGCATTAGAGTGGTTTGCACCATTAACTCGAGCTTCGACAGCGCTGCTCGCGCGTCTGGATGGGTCCCGCCCATTTCGCTTCGAAGCTGACAAGCGACGCGCCCTTGAAGGTCTTTGGCCAAGGCGAAGCTGCCTTCTTTGTGCAGTGCACTTGCGAGATCCTGCATGGCCTCCATGGCCTCCATGGTCATGGTATCCTCAACGCCAAGATTTCGCGCTGCCTCATTTGCTGCAAGCGCGAGAGCGTTGATGTAATCTGGCCATAACGTGTCGGGATCACTTGCCATGGTTGTCCTTTACATGTCCGGCGGAGTTGATGGGACCTCATTTCGAGCGAGCGAGCGGGCGGGCGACCCCCCGCTGTTGTCGGCGAAACGTCCCGGCTGACAGAAAATCTAGACGATTGGCGTTACAAGATCGACTGGCATGTCTCCCTGCAACGCCGAGGCCGAGCCACATCGATCAAGCCGGCGACGGAGTGCTAGGATCGCACAATGAGAATCGAGCGCATAGGAAAGGTGCCTAAGCTTAAGCCGCGGCTGGAGCGATTCTTCGTCGAGGCTCTCGACGGGGTTGCGATGGATGACGTGCAGCACCCGGAAGCGCGGAAGGTGGACTATCGATGCCTGAGGGGATTGCTGGCAATCGAACTCAAGTGCCTTGAAGAAGATGCCTCGGAGCGCATCGACAATCTAACGGACGAACTGCGCGAACGTGACGACTGGCCGGAATTTCTCGGCTCAGCACCGATCCAATCCTTCCTCAATCAAATCGACGAACCGGAGGAGGTGAAGCGCCGCTTCCTGGACCGGCTTGGCCGCGCCATCAAGAACCACATCCATAAGGCCAACAAACAGCTCAAAACGCACGAGGAAGATTTCCCGCGCAAGAACATGGTCAAGGTGGTGGTGCTCGCTAATGAGGATCATGAAATATATGATCCAGAGATGGTTGCCTACATCGTGCAGCATCTCCTGCTCCGGCAGGAGAAAGGCGCGCCGCTCTATCCTCACATCGATGCGGTGATCTTCCTCAGCGAGCGTCACGCCGCGACGATCCAGCGCCAAATCGCGTTCCCGATGGTGTCCATTGAAGGCGCTTCGATTGAGGGCGCGCTATGGAAGCGCGATGTCACCGAGCTTTTTCTCGTCCGCTGGGCGTCGTGGAACGGCGTGCCGCTCTACCGCGCCGATCCGCGCGAACAGAAGTTTACGACCATCGACCATATTCCGGAGCAGATGCGGCGGCAGGAAAAATGGGAACTCGACTATCGGCGCAATCCCTACATGGCCGGATACTCCGACGAGCAGCTCCGTGAGCGCTTCGATGAGATCAACTGCATCTCCACGCTTGCCTTCATCAAGGGCTCGCCGATAAAGCCAGACAAGGACGCGATCATGCAAAGCATGTCGGTCATGTCGCACATGATGATCGAGATGGGACGGCGCGGAATTCCCGCGCCGCAGTTCAGGCTAGAGCCCGCTCGGCTTGCAAAGGCTGCTGAGCGTCTTGGCATGCCGCCGCATGTGGTCGATTGGTTCAGGCGCGACATTGGCCACGCGGCTTAGACGTCCCACATGCTCAGGTCGAGCGTTCCGTCCGACCGGATAAAATGTGCGCGCCGCGCTCTGATCGTCTCGAAGCCTTCGATAGCAGCTCCTTCCTGAGTGGAGGGGTTTGGCCCTTCGTATATCACGCCGGCGAGCGCCCACGATCGCACACCATTGCGCTCGATCACCGAGATCATTGGCCCGCCGCTTATACCTCCGAAATCGTAGCGCTCCGGCGGTATCCCAACCCCCATTACGTCGATCCAGTTGGCACGATTGAACACCGTCCAAATGTCGCGCCGCCCCACCACATCGGCAACACCACCCCCGGGCGCAGCGGCGAAGGATATTTCGTTCGACGCCAGCCACAGCGTACCTGCTCCGGCGAAACCGGAGAAATAAAGACCGCGTCCTTGTTGTGGCGGTGCTGGCGGCCATGCCGCTTGCGCTCCAGTCAGCGGCGCCTTTCCAATACTCGCCACTTCGGCGGCGCTGATGCGAAAGGTCGCGATGTCCAGTTCGTCATTGCGGTCGATAATCGCATGCGCGCCTTCGAAATCCAAAACGAGTTCGGTACCGAGTTGCACGGCCAGCACGGTGTTGACGGCGCGATCCGCCTCAAGCCCGGCGAGCACATGCGCTGCAGTCACGCCGAACACGCCTTGGCCGGCGTCGAGAAAGAAAGCTGTGCCGTTTCGAACCCGCACCCCGCCGTCGGCCGCGCGCATGATCCAGTAAAGCGGTGCACAGACCGATGTAGCGAACTCCAGTTCGGCCCGGCCAAGGCCGCCAGCCATAACGCGCCGCGCCTCGGCCTCATCGATTTGCGTCGGATCGGTCATGCGGCGGACGGCAGCGCCGCAAGTGCCGCGACGCACTTTTCACAATCGCACGTCCACGGATCGTGGAACGCCACGGTGATGATGATTTTATCCCAGAGCAGCATCCCCCAATAATGCAGCTTGCCTTCATCGACATCGAAGCAGCGGAAGCGATAGTCGAAGATGCCTGGATAGCGCCCGTGTGTGACATCGTCCGGCAAGTCCTTGACTTGCAAGAACGGCTCGGGCGGGCGTTCACCCGGTGCGGTCATGGTTACATTGGTATTCAGGCCGTCCGGCATGATCGTGCCGTGATGATGGAAATGCAGCCCGCGCACGATTTTCCACACGACGCGGGAGATGCGTGCGCCATCTTGGCGCTTCACCACCTTGCCGGGAATGACCAGCCCGCTCGGCGCGGCATCAAACTCGCGTAAGACTTTGCGCATGAGCTTCGCCTTGCGCGTATCCTTGGCGAAGTCGTCGAGATACTTCCGATAGATCGCGTCTCCGGCCGTCGATCCGCGAGAGAACGGGATAAGGCTGGCTAGGAAATATTCCTCATCCCGGGAATACGCGGAGTTACAGGCGCGATGCACCGGGATCGTGAGCAAGCGGTCGAGATTATGCCGTTGCGTGATGGCTGGTGCGATCAACCCTCGCAGCGGGACGTGATCGTTGTTCGTTGGCGGACGCAGTGCCGCCCCGCAAAGGTAGCAAGGCCGAGCGCCGTGATCGGGAAGCTGAGTCGATTCGGGGCCCATACGTCATTATAGCAGGAGGGCCGATGATCCAGGAGGCCCTCCCAACCGGGAGAGGGCCTCGTGCGCATTGCGCGGGGCATATACCTTCATCAGAAACCCGCATCCAGCGTACCTCAGAGGGCCGGCGAACTCTTGTTCAACAACCAATCGACCGCTGTTTGCGCCTGGGCCGCCGCTGACAGAAACGCGCGCTTGTCGTCCTTCAGCAGTTTCATCCAGTGGCGGACGTAAGAGGCATGATCGCTGAGATGATCCGGTGGCAGCCCGAGGTGCGCGCCAAGGATCGAGGCGCCGATCTCGGCGACGAGTTCTTCCGCTGCGAGCGCATGCGCGCTGAAGCGCTTGGACATGTCGCGCCCGACGCGATGCGCGGCGCCGGTGGCATGGACCGCCTCGTGGTTCAGCGTCGCTGCATAGTGATCCGCTGAATCGAACGCCGCCAGAGGCGGCATGCCGATCACGTCCTTGGATGGAATGTAACAGGCGATGTCCTGGGTCAGGATACGCTTGATATCGAGTTTGGCGAACCATGCTTCATGCGCGGCGATTGGGAAAACGTCTGTCTCGACTGGACCCGGAAAGAACCTCTCGGGAAGCCCGTCGATCTGTTCAGCGTTGAAGGCGGTAAAGAACTTCAGAAAGCGAAAGCTGTCTTCCACTTTTTCGCCGGCGCCAATGTCGCGCGTCTTTTTCGCCTGGCCGTAATAGACAACCATTTCTCCGCGCTCGCCTTTGCGAACATGGGTGCCGATCTGGTTCGCTTGGCGCAGCGTGATCCAGTAGGGCGACGCATAGCCCTTCGCGACGGCGGCGCTCCACAACATGATGACGTTCACGCCGCGATAATTCTCGCCGGTGGCGCGGCGCGGCAGCGCAAGCCCCGTGCGCGCGCCATCCCAAGGTTTGCGCCATGGTATGACGCCCCGTTCCAACTCGGTAAGAATCTTGGTGGTAATTTCCAACGCAATGTCGCGCCGTTGGGCGTCGATCTTGGTATGAAGGGTCATGGGTTTCATGGCTCCAAACAAGAGCGCCGCCGGTGGTCCGGCGGCGCGTGAGGATGGGATGAGGCGGTGGGGATCAGGCGGCGTCGGCTTCAGCGAGCGCCCTGTGCCCGGCTGATGTAACGACCAATGCGCCGGGGCGCGGCGGCGTGATCAGCGCATCGGGCAGCCAGTCCTTGAGCTGGCGCACCGCCACGCGGGCGAGATCGGTGCGTTTCATCTTTGCGAAGGCGGCGATCTTCGGTTTCCGCGCTCGCTCGGTGAGCTTGGCCATGGCCGGCGCGTTTGAAAGCGCTTCAAGCGTGAACGCCTTGGGCGCCTTCTCCCAAAATTCGCTCGACGCCTCCCAATAGCGGCTCATGTCGAGATCTAGTACGGCTGCAAGTTCGTCCGAGGTCGCTTGCGTGCGGTCCGCCGAAAGCGAAGCGCCGTCATGCGTGACGTCGACAGCCTCCGCGATGAAGAGAGCGAGGAGTTCAAGCAGCTTGTCGGCGGGCTCATCCGCAAGGCGGGCGAGGTCCGCGTCCGCATAAGCGGTCGATGCTTCGGTGCGAGCTTGCTCGAACCGATCGTCGTCATCGAACCCGACTGGCGAGATCGCAATGGCGAGCCCCGGCACGCCGGCGCGCGCCGCACTCCGGTGCATGAGCGCCAGCACCGTGAGGGCGAGCGCGACATGGGGACGGCCGGATAGCTCAGCGCGCAGCGCCCGCGTGCGTGCTGCGGTCAGTCCCTCGACAAGCGATTTCGGCAGGGACGGCGATCTCGGCGCCGCTTCGGACGAAGGATCGTCGGTATCGGGTGTGGCATCTGACTCGACCGAGCGCAGCTTGCGAACAGCCTTGAGGTCGCCGCGCTTGATGAGACCGCGGGTGATGATGGGCTCGCCGTTGCGGTCGATGGTGACGACGGCGCCGGCATGCGCCATCTCCGCCTTGTCCCAGCTCTGGTGCGACTCCCGCAGTGCATCGAGCCGCGCCTCCGCCGCGTCGCGCGCGGCCCACAGCGCCTCATTGTCGGAATCGGATTCAAGCTCGTTGTCGAGCGCTTCGATTTCGGCTTCGAGGTCCGCAATGCCCTCGCTCTCTTCCTGTGTCAGCGAACGTGCGCGCGGGCGCACGCGCTCGCTCGCGCAGCCTTCGATCTGCGCGTGGTGCAATTGCGCCTCGACCCACGCCCAGCCTTCGGATGCCAGGGTTTCGCGCATCTCTTCGATGCGCTCCGCGGCCAAGCGCTGTAGAAGTTCGCCGTCTTCGAGGAAGGCGACCTCATTCTCGAACAGGTCCCGCACGATCCGGCCGCCCGCTCCTTCATACGCTTCCAGCCCAACGAAGCGCGCCAGTCGGTCAGTGGCGGGCGCGCGACCGCCTGAAAGCGCGTTGCGGATGCTGGGCGCATGGGTGACCGGCTTCGGAACCTGCTTGAACAGACGCTCCTGGGCGCCGTGATCGTCAGTGAGACAGAAGGCCCGCGCGACATCGAGCGTGAGGTCGCCCTTGCGGTAGGCGGCGCGGATCTTCGGCGAGAGGCGTCCCAAGGCGAGGCGCTGTTCGACGTGACGTACGCTTGCGCCGAACCGTTCGGAAATGGCTTCAACGCTCATGCCGTCATCGACAAGGCGTGCGAAGGCTTCCATTTCGTCCATGGCGTTCATGGCGACGCGTTGGACGTTTTCCGCGAGCGACGCCTCCGCGCTCAGTTCCGGCTCGATGATCGTGCACGGCGCCGCGAAATCGCGCGCCAGCTTGCCCTGCTTGATGAGAAGCCGGAGCGCCGCCAGCCTGCGTGATCCCGCGACCACGGCGTAGCGGCCGTCTTCCGCGCGCACGACGGAGAGATTCTGCAGGAGGCCATGTGCAGCGATGGAGGCGGCGAGCGCCTCGATATCCGCGCGCTTGTCGGTTCGGCGGACATTATCTTCATGCACGACGAGTTTGCTGACCGCGACGAAACAGGCGCGTTGCGTCTCGGTGCTGGTGTCGAGAATTTCGGTTGTCATGGGATTGCTCCAGAAGGTGAGCGGCGGACGCCTCGGTCCGCCGGGGCCGCGCGTCGCGACCTTTTTCCTCCTGGCCCGCGCCAGAAGCCGGCCGGGTCGAGGGCTTCAGAGCGTCAGCGTCCCTCGACGCGGACGGCCGCGCGGGCGATGTGCGGAGGTCGCGGCGCGCGGCCCCGGCTGATTCGGGTCAGGTCTCAGCAGCGAACGGGTGGCCGGCGAGAAAGACTCAACCGAAAGTGGGCGCTGTGGGGACGTGAAGATGGCGTATGCGCTGACCGAACGCTTGGGCGGGGTAGAAGCGTGACCGGGCGGCGGTCCGTTACGCCGCCGCTGTTCGCCCCGAACGGGGCGCGCCTCGACCCTGTCGATCTCGAACTCATCCGCCGTTTGCAGGAAGACGCGCACATTCAGAACCAGGCGCTGGCGCGCGCATTGGGCTTGTCGCCGAGCGGATGTTTGAAGCGCGTGCGCCGGCTGGAAGAGGGCGGCGCGATCAAGGGTTATGTCGCGGTCGCGGAAGAGGCCATGTTCGATTGCTGGTCAATGCTCTGGGTCAGCATCAAGTTGCGTCGCCGGGCGCACAAACGGCGCGAGGCCTTCGAAGCGGCGTTGCGCGAGACGCCGGAAGTCATCGAAGCGCACAGCATCGCCGGCCGTTTCGACTATATCCTGAAGACCGCATTGCCATCGGTATCGGCCTGGGACGCTTTGCGGGAGCGTCTCGATCCCGAGAACGGCTTCATCAAATCTGTGGATGTGGCGCCGGGGTTGCGCACGGCCAAGGAGAAGGGCCCGCATCCTTTGCTCTCTTTACGCGAACAGAGTTAGAGCGCACGAAAGCCGCTCGCGCTCTTGCATCGCGCGCAAGATCGGCGCGCGTGTTTGTGCAACTCGCCACACGCGCTAATTCCATCGCGCACGCACCGTGCAAACGCCGCTGCGCGGAAACGCCGCAGACGGTGAACCGGTTGCACGCCAAGCATCATGCGTGTGCATTGAGTCCGTGCGCGGCGGCCGGATTGTGAATCGGCTGCACCAATCGTCGCCGATCTGAGTTTTGGCCGCATGCACGCAATGCGCGCATCGGATTCACGGCGCGGCGAGGTCAGCGTGACCCTTCATCCACAGGCGCGGGATAGGCCTGCGCGTCGGTCGAGGCCATTCGCTCATGCAGCGGGCGGGAATCGCATTGCTAGGTTCGGCGCTGATCGCGCTCACCGGGCTTTGGCTCGCCACCGCCTTCATTGCCGACGTGTTCGCCCATCAGCGTGCGCTCGGCGCGCCGTTCATGATGCTCGGCGATGAGCCAGTCTATGCGCCGTGGGCGATTCTGGCCTGGACCAGCGCGCATGCGGAAGCGTTTCCCAGGCCATTCTCCGTGGCGCGCCTCATCGTGTTCGGCGCTTTCGTGCTCGCGCTCCTGCCCATTGCCGTCGCCGCGCGCGGCCAACTCGCCGTCAAGCCCTTCGGCGCCAAGGCATGGGGCGGGGCGAACGATGCGAAGGCCGCGGGGCTCTTTGCCAATACGGGCGCCGTGCTCGGCAAATTCGGGCGCGACATCCTCTGCTTCGACGGGCCCGAACATCAGCTCCTCATCGGAGCCTCGCGGTCGGGCAAGGGCAGAGGTCAGGTCGTGCCCACGCTTCTGGCGTGGCCGCATTCGGCGCTCGTGCTCGATGTCAAAGGCGAACTCGCCGATGGTGATGCGCGCCATCGTTTTCCTGGCACGGCAGGCTTTCGCGAGACTCTGGGGCCGGTCTTACGCCTCGCGCCCACACGGTTGGATTCAGCCTCGTTCAACCCGCTGCACGAAGTGCGCAAGGGACCCAACGAAGTCCGTGACGTCCAGAACATCGTCGAGATCCTCATCGATCCGCAAGGCGATGGCCGCCATCAGGACTTCTGGGACCGTTCGGCCAAGACGATCCTCGTCGGCGTTATCCTGCACGTGCTCTATGCCGAGCCGCCGGAACGCAAGACGCTGGCGGTGGTGCGCGAGAAGTTGCGTGACCTGGACGCGACCGCGCAAATCATGAAGTCGACGCTGCATCGGCTGAATCCGGCGACCAACCAGCCGGAGGTGCATCCCGAAGTGTTGCACGCTGCGGAATCCTTTCTCGCTGGCGAGGAGCGTGTTCAGAGCGGGGTCAAGGCGACGGCGGAAAGTTTCTTCGGCCTGTTCGCCGATGAAATCGTCGCACGCAACACGGCGACATCCGACTTTCGCATCGGTGATCTGATGTGTGGGCCGAAACCGGTCACGCTCTATTTGCAGCCGCCGCCGTCGGACGCGCTGCGGCTGATGCCGTTCTTACGCCTGGTCATCAATCAATTCGCCCGCGCGCTGATGGAGCATCAGGAGAAGGATGCGCAAGGGCGGCCCAAGCGTCACCGCCTCATTCTGGTGCTCGACGAATTTCCCATGCTCGGCCGCATGCCCTTCTTCGAGACGATGATGGGCGCGATGGCGGGCTATGGCCTGAAGGCCTTTCTGGTGACGCAAAGTCTCAACCATCTGACCAAGGCCTATGGCCGCGAGAATGTCATCCTGGATAACGTCCATGTCGTCACCGCGTTCTCGGCCGCCGACACTGACACCGCCAAGCGCATCGCCGAGATGGCGGGCGAAGTCTGGGAATTGCGCGAGAGCGAAACGCACACGCGTCCGAGATCGATCCTCGGTTGGCGCAAAGGCTCGACCACAATCCGCGAGGAGCGCCGTCCGCTGCTTCTGCCCGCCGATGTCCGCGCGCTGCCGCGCGATGAAGAGCTCATCTTCGTCTCCGGCGCCAAACCCATCCGCGCCAAGAAGCTCAAGTTCGATCAGGAGCCCGTCTTTGTTGAGCGACTTCGTCCTGCCTCGTGGAACCGTTCAACACTGACGACGACACATGATTGGGCGCACGTACGCCCGCTGGGCGTCATTCCGCAGGTGGTGAAGTCACCGAAGGCGAAGCCCGCCATGTCTCGCCCGCTCGCCGACCAGCCCGATCTCTTCGCGCAGGCCGCGACGCGATTAACCAAGATTTCCGACGCTGCCATGGCCGCGTTTCGCGACGCGGACGGCGCGGCATTGCCGCATCCGGCGAGCGTCGCGGCCGCGCCGCCCGCTGCCGCATCTCAGGCGCCTCCAGTCGAAGCGCCGCGGCGCCGGCGTCAGGCCAAGGGGATCTGAGTGATGGCCGCGCGCAAGCTCACCGTCTATCTGCCGCCCAATCTCGACGCCAAGGTGCGCAAGGTCGCCCGCGACCAGCATCGCTCGGAATCGAGCATCGTGCTTGAGGCGCTCAAAGCCCGGCTCGAACGCGGCGAAGCCACCAACGCCGTCATCGAGGAAAGCGCGCGCCGCCAGCTTTCCCGCGTCGATGCGCGGCTTGAGAAGGTGATCGGCGAAGGTCTCATCCTCAAGGAGATCGTGTTGCTCTTTGTGCGCGTCTGGCTGGAGCACAATCCGCCGATCGACGAGCATTTGGAAGAAGACGCTGCCGCCAGCGCCGAGGCGCGCTTCGAACGCTTTCTCGATTTCGTGGCGCAGGCGCTGGCGCCAGGCAAATCCCTGGGCGCGGCGTTCTCTCTGGAGTCCGCGCAGGCGGTCGCCGTGGTGGACCACACTGAGGAGGTACGGGCGTGAACGCTGGCGCCATTCCGCTCGTGACGGCGCGCCGGCGATCTGCGCTTGCGCGTGCGCTGGGGCCCGCGATCGCCGAGGCGCTCGACGCGCCGGACGTGGTGGAAGCGCTGATCAATGCGGACGGGCGCCTGTGGCTCGACAGAATTGGCGCTGGTCTCATTGCAACGCCGCACGTGCTCTCGCCGCAGGACCGTGAAGCAGCGATCCGTCTCCTGGCGCATGAGGCGGGCGAGATCGTCGGCGAGGCGCATCCATCCTTGCAGACGATCCTCCCGGACAGCGCCGCGCGCGTGCAGGCCTTGCTGCCGCCGCTGGTCGATGCGCCCGTGCTTGCGATCCGCAAGCGACCGCGCGCCGTCTATAGGCTCGCCGATTATGTTGCGGGCGGCATCGCAACGCCCGCTCAGGCCGCAATGCTGGCCGCCGCGGTCGCCGCCAAGCGCAACATCATCGTCGCGGGCGGCACGGGTTCGGGCAAGACGACGCTGTTGAACGCCCTTCTGGCGGAAGCGCCGTTTCTGAACGCCCGCGTCGTCATTCTCGAAGACACCGCTGAACTCCAATGTGGAAGCCCGAACGCTGTTCAGCTTCTCACCAAACGTACCGATCCGCCGATCAGCATGCGCGATCTGGTGCAGATGACCTTGCGGCTTCGCCCCGATCGCATCGTCGTTGGGGAAGTGCGGGATGGCGCAGCGCTTGAAGTCCTCAAGGCCTGGAACACCGGTCATCCAGGCGGGCTGCTGACGCTGCACGCCAATTCCGCGGCCGACGCTTTGATGCGTCTGGAAGACCTCTGCATGGAGGCGCGCGCGACGCCGCCGAAGCGTCTCATCGCCAGCGCGGTCGACATCATCGTCTTCATCGCCCGCCGCGAAGGCGGGCGCGTCATCACCGAAATTCTGGAGGCGGACGACATCCGAGGAGAGGGAGCATGAAGTCAGCACATCTTACACGCATCGCTGCAATCACCGCAGCACTGCTCGCATTGGCCGCGCCGGCCTATGCCGCCGGTTCCGGGATGCCATGGGAAGGGCCGCTCGAACAGATCGTCGATTCCATCACCGGTCCTGTCGCGCGCGCGGCCGCTGTCATCGCCATCGTCATCGCCGGCGTCACCATCATCTTCTCGGAAGGCGGCGGCGGGGTGAGGAAGCTCGCCTTCGTGGGCCTCGGAATCGCGATCATGTTCGCGGCGGTCTCGTTCTTCCTCGACTTCTTCGGCTTCGCCGGCGGCGCGGTGATCTGAGACATGTCGCTCGCCGATTCAGAGCCCGAAGGCTATCGCATCCCGCTGCGGACCTCGCTCACGCGCCCGATCCTGATGGGCGGCGTGCCGCGCAATTTCGCCATCCTCAACGCGACCGTTGGGGCCGCGATCGGCTTCGGTCTGCAACAGCCGTTCATCGCCTTTCCTCTATGGGCTGTGCTGCAGGGCGCCGCCGCCTGGGCCGCTGCGCGCGACCCGTGGTTTCTCGACACCTGGCCGCGTCACATGGCCAAGCCTCATTATTTCGGATCGTGAGGGCGCGCTGCGATGATGGACCTGCGCCCCTACAAGAAGTCCGGAACGCAACTCAGCGATTTCCTGCCCTGGGCTGCGTTGATCGCGCCGGGCGTGGTCCTGAACAAGGACGGCGCCTTCCAGCGCACCATGGCGTTTCGCGGTCCCGATCTCGATTCCTCGACAGCCTCCGAATTGATGGGCGCGTCCGCGCGGCTCAACAACGCGTTCCGCCGATTGGGTTCCGGCTGGTGTCTTCATGTCGAGGCGCGCCGCGCGCCTGCGCCGGGCTATCCGGACTCGGTATGGCCGGACGCCTTGTCGTGGCTCATCGATGAAGAGCGCCGCGCCGTATTCGAGGCCGCGGGCGCGCGGTTTGAGAGCGCTTATTTCTTCACGCTGACCTGGCTTCCGCCGGCTGAGCGTCAAACCAAGCTGGAGAGCTTTCTGTTTGAAGGCGCGCAGGAGGGCGCGGGCGCGACGGCGTCGTCTGTCGATTATCGCCAGCATCTCGACCGCTTCACCAACGAGACAGATCAGATTCTGGCGCTGATGGAGACTTTGGCGCCCGAAGCGCGTTGGCTGGGTGACGAGGAGACGCTGACCTATCTGCACGATTGTGTCTCTGATCGTCCCCATCGCGTCGCCAAGCCCGACACGCCTTTTCATCTGGACGCGCTCTTGACCGATGCGCCGCTCGTGGGCGGGCTCGCGCCGCGCCTTGGGCGCCATCATCTGCGCGTCATTTCGGTGCGCAGCTTCGTAACAGAGACGGAGCCCGGATTTCTTGATGCGCTCAATCGGCTGGCGATCTCCTATCGCTGGGTGAGCCGCTTTATTCCGCTCGACAGGGAGGAGGCGCGCCGCGAACTGGAGAAAACACGCAAGCGTTGGTTCTCGAAACGCAAGGGCCTTCTGACCTTGCTGCGCGAAGCGCTCTTCAGAGAGGAGGCGCTGCTCGTCGACAATGACGCCGCCAACCAGGCCGCCGACGCCGACACCGCGCTGCAGGAGCTTGGCGCCGATGCTGTCAGCGCCGGGTTCGCCACGCTCACCATCACCGTCGCCGATGCAAGCGAGGATATGGCCGACGATGCGGTGCGCCAGATTCAACAGATCGCCGATGGCCTGGGCTTCGTCACACAGGTGGAATCCGTTAACGCCGTCGAAGCCTGGCTCGGCTCGCTGCCGGGACAGGCCTATGCGGACGCGCGCCGGCCGATCCTCCTGTCGCCCAGTCTCGCGCATTTGCTGCCGCTCAGCGCTGTCTGGGCGGGGCCGCATCGCAATACGCATCTGAACGGTCCGCCGCTCATGCTCACGGCGACGGATGGCGCAACGCCGTTCCGGCTCGATCTCCATGTCGGCGATGTCGGTCACACAATGATCGTTGGCCCGACCGGCGCGGGAAAATCGGTGCTTCTCGCAACGCTCGCGGCGCAATGGTTGCGCTATGCGTCGTGTCATCCCGCGGGCGCGCAGATCTATCTGTTCGACAAGGGGCGCTCGTGCCGCGCCACCATTCTCGGCCTCGGCGGCGACTTCTTCGATCTTGGGGACGCCGATGCGCTGGGGTTGCAGCCGCTTGAATGTGTGCATGAGCCGGACGAACGCGCCTGGGCGCAGGACTGGCTCGTCGGTCTCATCGCCTCGGCCAATGTGAGCGTGACGCCTGAAGTGCGCACGGAGGTGTGGCGCGTTCTGGAATTGCTCGCCGATCGGCCGGTCGAGGACCGGACGCTGACTTTGTTTGCGGCGTTGATGCAGAACCAGGATGTTCGCGCCGCGCTTCATCCCTTCACGCAAGGCGGCGCGCACGGCCGGCTCATCGACCATGATCGATCGACATTGGGCTATGGGGCCGTGCAGGCCTTCGAGATGGATGATGTGCTGCGCCGCCCTGAAGCGGCGGGCGCTGTGCTCGGCGCGCTCTTTCATGCGCTGGAGAAGCGCTTCGACGGGCGCCCGACCATGCTTGTGCTCGATGAGGCCTGGCTGTTCCTCAAGGACGCGTTCTTCGCAGCGCAAATTCAGGATTGGCTGAAGACGCTCAGGAAGCGCAACGTCGCCGTCGTGTTTGCAAGCCAGGAACTGGCCGATGTCGAGCACTCGTCCATCGCCTCCACCATCATCGAGGCCTGCCCGACGCGCATTTACCTGCCGAACGACCGGGCGCGCGAACCGCATTCGCGCGCCTTTTACGCCGCCTTGGGTTTGAACGGCCGCCAGATCGATCTCATCGCAAGCGCGACGCCCAAGCGCGACTATTACCTCGTCAGCCGCGACGGCTGCCGGCTGTTCGAATTGGGCCTTGGCCCTGCGTCGCTCGCTTTTGTCGGCGCGTCCCGCCCCGAAGATCACGCGCTGATGGATCGTGTGTTGGCCGATGAGGGCGCGGGCGCCTTTGCCGAAGCGTGGCTCGACCTGCGCCGACAGCGCGAAGCCGCCGATGCGGTGCGGCGCTTCAAGGCGCGCACATCCCCGCAAATACCTGATCAACCCAAAGTCTCGATCGCTGCAGAATAGGAGGCGCGTATGAAACGGAGAACGAGAACTGGACTGGCCGCCTTGGCGATTTGCCTGATGCTTGGCGTGCAGCCGACGCCGCCGGCATCGGCGCAAATCCCGGTTATTGATCCTGCCAATCTTGCACAGTCGATCACGCAGGTGACGCACATGGTGCAGCAATTGCGCAACCAGGTGCAGCAGATTGAGCAAGCGACCGCGATGCTGCGCCAGAATCCGTTGCAACTCTCGCCGGAGCTCTCGCAATCGATCGGAGAAGCCCGCGCGCTCTTTCAAAGCGTGCAGGGCGTCGCGTTCGAGGCCCGCCAGCTTGGCGAGGATTTGCGCACCCTCTATCCGGAGACCTGGGAGAATTACGACCTCGATGAGGTTCTAGGTCAGTCGGACCAATGGATGGCGGAAAGCCGCCGCAGCCTTGAACGTGCGATGGCGGCCGAAGCGCGCGCCGCGGCTTCGATCGCACGCACGCAAGGCGCCATCGATCGCGCGCTGCAATCTTCCGGCAGTTCGGAAGGGCAGACCGGCGCTATCCAGGCTGGCAATCAGCTCTTGGGCATCCAGGCGTCGCAGCTTGCGGAGATTCACACGCTGCTGATTGCGCAGGGCCGCGCGCTCGAAACCGAGCGCCTGGAGAGGATCGCGCGCGAGGAGCGCGCACGCGAGATTCAACGGCGCGCTTTCCCGACAGAGACGTCGGGGACACTAACGCCCGCGCGCACAGCGTTCTGAGCGAGGCGCCGCGCAATGGATCCGTCATCGGTCAATTCCTTCCTCGATCAGTTTCTAGCCGTCGCCAATTCCGGCTTCGGTCTGATCCAGGGCGATGTGACCTATGTCTTGAACGCGCTGATCGTCATTTCGATCGTACTGGCGGGCGCGCAATGGGCGTTGGCGCAGGAGGCGCCGCTCGCGCCCTTCTTCCGCAAGGTGCTGTTCGTCTCATTCTTCGCCTTCCTTATCAACAATTGGAATTTCCTCGCCACCGCGATCAATCAATCGGGCGCCATGCTTGGCCTGCGCGCCGGTGGGGGCGGGCTCACCATGGCGGAGCTGCACAATCCCGGCCGCGTCGGGCAGATCGGCGTTGAGCTTTTCGGTCGCACCGCCGCGCTCGCCGAAGGCATGAACATCCTCACCGATTTCTTTGCGATGATGACGATCTTCCTCGCGGCGTTCTTCGTCATGCTCGGCTTCTTCGTGTTGGCGCTGCAGCTCTTCGTGGTGCTGATTGCATTCAAGCTCGGAAGTCTTGTCGCGTTCGTGGCGTTGCCCTGGGGCGTGTTCAACGGCACCGCCTGGGTGGCGGAGCGCCCGCTCGGCTGGGTAGTGGGCTCGGCCATGCGTCTCTTCGTTTTGGCCTTCGTCGCTTCCGTCTCCATCACCTTCGTCAACACATTGCCCGCGACGTTCACGCTCGACGCCGGCGGCGTGCTCAATGTGCTTCTGTTCGGCGCCACCGTTCTGGCGCTCGCCTGGTTCGCGCCCATTCTCGCGAGCGAGGTCGTCCAGGGACAGCCGCATCTGGCGGGACCGGCTGTCGCCGGCGCCGCCGCGGTCACCACCGTGCTTGGCGTCGCCGGTGCGACAGCCTTCGTTTCCAACGCCACGAAACTCGCCGTTGGCGGCGCAAGAATGATTGGCGGCGCGGCGAAATCGGCGGGTCGCCGCTTCTCAAGCGGCGGCGGGCCTCAAGGCGCTGCAAGGCCCGCCATCGACTATGCCGGCATGAAGCCGCCGCCGCCGCCGCCGCCTGCAACGCCGCCATCTGGAGGAAGTAGTACATGAGGACGCCGTTCACGACGCCGGCGCAATCCTATGCCGGCGACGAGCCCGACACGCCCTATAAGCGCGCGCGCCAGGAATGGGACCGGCGCATGGGTGCGGCGGTCATTTCCGCGCGCGCCTGGCGTCTGATGGCGATGGCGGGACTTCTCCTCTCCGCAGGCCTTGCGCTCGCGCTCACGATCGTCGCGCTGCAGAGCCGCACCTTCGTGCATGTCGTCGAAGTCTCGCCCGAAGGTCAGGTCCTCAATGTGCGCGCTGCAAGCGGCGAGTGGCGCGCGAACGAAGCGCAGACCGCGTATCATCTTGGCCGTTTCGTGCGTCTCGTACGTGCATTGCCGACCGATGGCGTGGTGCTGCGCGAGAATTGGCTGGAAGCATACAAATTCCTGACGCCGCAGGCGGCGGCGCAATTGACCGAGATCGCGCGCGCGGACGATCCCTTCCTCAGTCTCGGGCGCGTCGGGCGCACCGTGCATATCCGCTCCATCATCCAGCGCTCGGATCGTTCCTGGGAAGTGTCCTGGATCGAACGCGAGACCAATGCGACAGGCTCGCCCGACGGCGAGGCCTATAGCGGCGTCTTCACCGTCACGACGCGCCGCCCGCGCACGGCCGATGAGATCGCCTCCAATCCGCTCGGACTTCTCATTTCTGAATTCAGCTGGAGCCGGGTGCGATGATGCGTTTCCTGTTCGCGAGTCTGTCGCTGGCGCTGCTGCTGTCGCCGCCAACGGTCATGGCGCAGGAGGTGAGCGCCGATCAATGTCCCGCCTTGAGCGCCGCCGTATTGGAGGCGCCCCGCCGCGGCCGGCGCGAACCCACGCCAGCCGAATTGCTCGCGCTCGCTAATGAAGCAGCGCGCCAGCGGCCCGAAACAACGAGCTTCACGCAGGCGCGTCAGATCTACACCTATGCGCCAGGCGCCATTTACGAGCTCTACACCAGTCCCAGTTTTATCTCCGCCATCCTGCTCGAACCCGGCGAAACATTGGGCGATGTCGCCGCCGGCGATACATCGCGCTGGATGGTGCAGGAGACCAGCGCGGAAGCCGAGATCGATGGGCGCACCATTGTGCTGGTGAAGCCGCAGACGACGGGGCTCCGCACCAATATCGTTCTCGTCACCGACCGGCGCACCTACACGATCGAAGCGATCGCGCAGGCAGGCTCTGCTTATTCTGCACAAATCGCCTGGTGTTATCCCGCTGAGGAAGAAGCGCGGATGGCGAGCGTCGATCAGCTCCATTTCGGTTATCGCGTCCGCACCGTGCGGGGCGGCAGGCCGAACTGGATGCCGACGCGGGTGTTCGATGACGGCCGACGTACCTGGATTGAAATGCCGGAAGCGGTCGCATCGAGCGATCTGCCGCCGCTCTTCGTCATCACCGGCGAAGGCGCTGAGCTCGTGAATTATCGCGTGCAGGGCCAGCGTTACATGGTCGATCGCATCTTCGATGTGGCTGAACTGCGTCTCGGCACGCGCGCGCCCGCGATCGTGCGCATCGAACGCGAAGGCGCGCCGACGCAGCGCCGGCGGGCGCGCCTCGGAGGTCGTCCGTGACCGTCGCCTATGAGACGCCACCGCCGGCGCCCGATCTGTCGATCCGCGCGCGTCCGCCAAGTCCGCGTCGGCTGTCGCGCAAAGTGTTGATGGCCGGCGCTATTATCGCCGCCTCCATCGTCACGCTGGCGCTCTTCATCGGTCTGAGCGCACGCCCCGAGCGCGAGGTGCGCCAGGCCGACGCGCAAGCGGCGGCGAGCGGGCCGCCGGAATCGATCCGCAACGCATCCGGTCAATATGAAGCGGGCGATCTGCCGCGTGCCGAACTCGATGCGCCGCGGGACATGCTCTGGGGCGAGAACGGTCCGCCGCAAAGCGCAACGCTTGAGCCGCCCGCGGACGCGGCGTGGTCTGGTCCGCCCCGCGGCGGCGGCGATACAAGTGTGCGCGCCGCGCCGCCCGACCCGCAAGCTTTGGCGCGCGCTTCGCCGATCATCTTTGACGGGCGCACGCGCACCACGGCGTCTGTGGCTGCCGATGAAGGTGAAGCGCGTCTCGATGCGCGGCTCGTGCCGCCGCGCTCCCGCTATGAGCTGATGGCGGGCGCAGTGGTGCCGGCCGCGCTCATCACCGAACTCAATTCTGAGCAATCGGGCCGCGCCATCGCGCAGGTGACGGCCAATGTCTATGACAGTGTCTCCGGTGCGCATCTGCTGATCCCGCAGGGATCGCGGCTGATCGGGACCTATGACGCGGATACATCCTATGGCGAACGCCGGCTCGTGCTCATCTGGAACCGGCTCATCTTTCCCAATGGCTGGAGCATTTCCTTGCGCGGCATGGAGGGGAGCGATCCGACTGGCGCCGCAGGTCTGCGCGACCGCGTCGACAATCACCTGGATCGTCTCGCCGGCGCCATTGGGCTTTCCGCCATCATCAGCGTGATCGCCGATAACGCAGAGGACGATGACGAAGACTCGCTCGCGCAAAGCGTTGGCGATGCGGCCGCGTCCGAGGCCGCGCGCACGGGCGGCCGCATCGTCGATCGCGAACTCAGTGTGAGACCCACCATCCGCATCCGTGCTGGGGGGTCAGTGCGCCTGCTGGTGACGCGCGACATTCAGTTGCGGCCTTACCGGGAAGACCGGAGACGATGAAGGTCTCGCCTGATCTTGTGCCGCAGAAGGTGGTGGCGGGCGATTTGTGCGTGAGCCTCGCCACGCTCTGGCGCGCGCGCCGGAGCAACCTTCCGGGTTTTCCCGCGCCGGTCATTGTCCGCAACATGGTGTTCTGGAGGAAGGCCGATCTCGGCAAGTTGGAGGATGCGCTGATGCAGTTTGCGGGACGCGGCAAGTTCGAACAGGAGCGCGAACGGTCAAAACGCATCGCCGCCATGGCGAAGGCGCGCCCGCAGCCCAAACGCATCAAGCGCACGCGCCGCCCGGACGAACGTCAGCGCGACTTGTTCTGATGTCCGTGCCGCCGGCCGCGCCTTCGCAGGTCGGAACTGACCCCGCCATTTTCTTCGGCATGGCGACCGGGTGTCTCCTCACGTTTTGGAGAATTGGTGCTCTTTTCCGTCCGATTTGAGTGCTTGCTTGAGCTTGAGATAGTGGCCCCACAGCTTCTCCACGCCAGCAAGACTCCACTTTTCCTTCAGCGCCGCGAGCCGTGCGCGGCAACATCTCCGGAGCGGGGCGCCCGAACCGCACGGGCAATGCCAATGGCCTTTTGTTTCCACCAGACGGAGATAGGCGAGCGTGTCTGCGACGATGTCCTCGTCATTGCCTACGCCCAGCAGTTCGGCATAGCTCTCGATCATGCCGGGCAGGCCATGCGCGCGCTGGTCGAAAGGCCAGACGCCGTGCGCTTCGAAATGTAGCTGGCTGAGGAAGAAATCGCGCACGGGGCCAGTCAGGAACGTACTGAATCTTGTGTCGGCACTGGTGAGCTCCCATTCACCGTAGACGCCGATGCAGCACGTGCCGTTGGTGTTGATGTGCCGGTCGAGTTCGCGCGGGATTCGGCCGCCTGTTTCGATGATGGCGTGCGCCGTCGCCGACGTCTCCGGCTCGAAATGAACCTCGATCAGGAAGCGCGCGAGCAGTTGCCCATCGTGCATGAGATCGAAAGGCCCGCGCGCAACGAGGCTATCGTCTTCCTCGACAAGCCGCATAAGCGGCGCATGGCGCTGCAGAGCTGCGCCGACACTGGCTTTCTCTTCCGCATTCGCCTTCCACCACGGCTCAATCATCCGGACCTAGCAGCTCCAGGGCTTGGTACCGGTGCCGGTGCTTACCGAAGCGCGCGCTACGGCCGGCGCATCGACGACGTCGACGGTTGCGGGAATGATCTCCTCCCAGCCGTGCGTGGCGAAAAGGCTGACGGAATGGTCGGCTGCGGCCTGGAGATCGGCCCACGAAGCGCCGGTCAGCAGTTTCGAGACATTGTTGCCGCTGTTCGCGGGATCACGTATGGCCGGCGCCGATTGCATGCGGCCGATGTCTTTCAGCACGGCGGCGACCTGGGCCGACAGTCCCATCCCGCGCCGCGCCTCCAGAAGGTCGATGCAGAGCAGTTCGAACGCGAATTGCTTGACCCGCACCCCGTTCGCAACACGCCAAAGCTTGCATGCGCAGACGGCCTCATGGCTGTGAAAATCACGCACATGAGCGATGTGCACGTCTGGGTTCGTCATTAGCCTGGATTTCTCGCCGTCCGCCTGGTGCAGGAAAACGTTGCCGCTGGAGCCCTCTACGAAGCGGCCGGCGACGACGTCGATTCGGAGGCCTTGGCCGGTGCGCGCGCGTCCCTTGGCGAAAAGACGGACTGCCGTCGTGCCCGGTGTGAAGTCATAGTGGTACGCCAGAACACCAAGGACGTTGTCGTAAATGTCCTTGAGCGTGCCGCCGACGCGGTCGTTGTCGGCATGTGCGTAGTAGAGCATGTCGAGGTCGTGATCGCGCTTCAGCATCGTGTTCTTGGCCTTGGAGCCGCCGTCGCGCATCGAAACGCCGCTCGCCCCAAAGGCCTCCGTGAGCAGAGATTTGACGCGCTCGCGCTCGGTGCGGATGGGCGCCATCTCTGGCGATTGCTCGGTCAGACGCTCTGTCTGCAGGATCGCGCGCACGCGCTGGTCAGCGTTAGTCATGGGACACCTCCAGGATTCGTTGGTATCCGCCGAGATCGCGGCGGAGATCGTAGACGACGAGTTTGCCTTGCGCCTTCGGATGACGGGCGCGGCCGCATAGCACCGCGACCGGCGCCGGAACGGCCGGAATGAGATGGATTGCGGTGCCGACGCCGATCAGGCGCGAGACTTCGGCTTGCAGGCCGATCCAAGCGCTGCGAAAGGCTGCAAGGTCGTCGCGCGTACGCAGGAACGTGCGGTCTGGCGTGCGATCGCCCAGGCTCATTTCAAAGACGTTGGGCGAGGCGGCGAGATCAGCGGGAAGGTCGGCGCGATTGACGGTGCCGCTCAGCGACAGCACGGCGATCACCGGCGCGGCGGCGTCCGGCGCGGCCGGCAGGGCAATTTCAAAGCGGATCGGCGGGCCCGACGGTTTCCACGCCCAGTCCTCTTCCTGGTGGCGCTGGAAGAAATCGGCGTCGACCTTGTCGGTAATGAGCGCGCCGAGCTTGATGAGGAGGGGAATCGGCCCGAGCGCAAAAAGCGATGCGTGTCCCGTCTGCAATAGTGGGCCGCCATGACGTTGAAGGTCGGCAATCGAACGCACGAGCTGCGCCTGCGCGGCCGCGTAGAAAGCGTCAGTGTCGCCGACGGTGATGCCGTTCAGGTCTATGCGCGTGAAATCCTGCGAGGCTGCGTAGCGCGGCCGAAGGGCCTCTCGCACGCGCTGATCGCTGATGCCGACAGGCTTACCGTGGATCGGCGCGGCGAACGTGATCACATGGGTCCTGAGATCATCGCGCTGCGCCATCGCTGCGCGCACGAACGCTTCGGTGTCGCGCTTTATTGCGAGCAGGCGCTCGCGCGGATAGTCGTCTGGGTGATCGTCGATTTTCTTGTGGCAAGGCGCGCAGAGCAGCATCAGGTTCTCGATGCCGTTGATGTCTTCGACCGCGTCGATTGTCTCGCCGCGCGGGCCCTTTTTGCGGAACGCCACGATGTGTGCCTTCTCGCCATAGTTCCCCGGCGTCTGATCAACGTGATGCGCCGTAAGACACGTGCGACACCCTTCCAGCTGGCAATGTCCCGCCGCGATCCCATAGAGGATGAGCTGCGTCGCCTGACGGATGCCGCGCGAGATGTGTTTGACGGGCGACAGCGGGGCAGCGCTCGCCGATGCCGGTGCAGCGTTCAATCCTGCCATAGGGCCGCCTCGCCTTGCTTGATGACGTCGATGACGACGCCCTGAATGGCGATCTCGCCTTCGATAATGATCGGCGTGTGGGCCGGGTTGGAGGATTGCGGGCGCAGGACGACGTAATGCGGTCCAAGCTTCAGACGCTTGATCGTCGCTTGGCCATCCACCAGCGCGACGATGATGTCGCCGGGATTGGCGGCGCTGGCGCGTCGCACGAGCACGAGATCGCCATCCTCGATGAGCCGCCCGCTGACTTCCGCCTGGTTCATGGAATCGCCGCGGACGCGAAGGAGGAAGAGCTGTTCCCGATCGCGCCGGGGGCGGGCGATGCGCACAGAGCCGAGCCGGTTCTCGATCGCGTCCATCAGCGCGCCCGCGGGCGCTTCGCCGAGGAGCGGGACTTCGATCGTTTGATCGCCAATGCCCGGCTGACGGATGAGGCGCAGGCCGCGCGCGCCTGCCCAGCGCTCGATGACGCCGGCCTCCTCCAGCTCCAGCAGGTAGCGCAGCACCGTTCGTGTCGAGCCGACATCGAGCGCTTCGCGCAATTCCTCGATGGTCGGCGGCTGGCCGGTCTCGGCGAGGAGCCGCGAGATCGCCTCCGCCACGGCGGCGGCGCTTACTTTCCGGTTAGGAGCCATGGTATGAAACGCCATATGTCACCATCGTTTCCTTTATGCCGGATTCGACAGGTTGCCGCAACGGCGGCCTAGCGGGCCGTTCGAGCGCCAAACGCCCCCGCCAGGACGAGGCCACCAGCCCAAATTTATCAATGCACGCGCCGACGAGCATTCTCTGCGCTTTGAACCAGCCCATGCTCCCATGTTCGACCTCCGCCCGAGCAGGGCGCGAGGTCGAATGAACCGGGACGTGGCTCCCACGTCCCGACACCTTCCGCGCCGCCATCGCGCGCAAGCCGGCGTCCAGGGCGAAGAGGCGAAGCCGTCCCTTGACGCCGGCGCGCACGATGGCAGGGGACCCGCGTCAGGGAGCGCCGCCCGGAGGGCGAAGACGCGCCCCTTCGACGGGCAAAGCGGCGCGGCTTCGTGCGTCAGCACAAGCGCCCGGCCGCCGCAGGCGGCGACGCCCAGACCGAACTAATATTAGGCTATAACCATACAAGGGATTGCGTAATGACAGGCTATAACCTACTTTAAACGACTGGTAGATAAGGTCATACCCTGTGAAAGCCGCCCAAACCCTGGCCCGCCGTCGGCTCGACGAGCGCCTCAAAGCCTTTGCCGGCCTTGGGGCCGCTCCCCCCATGGGCTGGGTCCGCGCCCTTCGCGACGCCCTGGGCCTCACCGGCGCCCAATTGGCCCGCCGCCTCGGCATCCGTCCCGCAAGCCTTTCCGAGCTTGAGAAGAACGAAGCCAAAGGCGCCATCACGCTTGCCACCTTGAGGCGCGCCGCTGAAGCGCTTGATTGCACGCTCGTCTATGCGCTGGTCCCCAACAAGAGCCTCGATGCGATGGTCGAGGAGGCGGCCAAAGCGGCGGCGAAGAAAGAACTCGCCGCCGCCCTCCACACCATGGAGTTGGAAGCCCAAGGCGTGCGCGCCGGCGACAAGCGCGAAATGCTGGAGGCGCTCACCGCCGACATCGCCAAGGCTGGCGGCAAGCGTCTCTGGGGCTGACGGGCATGAGCGACGATCCGTTTCAGGCCGACGATGCGGCGACGCCTCTGACGCCAGAAGAGCGTCTCGACCTCAAACTCAGCTATGTCGCGCTCCGGCACGAACTGAACGAGGCTGAAGCGCTCAATGTGCTTGCCGGCGAACGCTGGGCGCTGTCGCGCAAGCGGGACGCGCTCGATGAAGTGTTCCTGCGCCGCCTGCATCTTCGGATGTTCGGCGACGTCTGGCGCTGGGCAGGCAAATACCGAACCAGCGCGCGCAATCTCGGCGTCGATCATTGGACGATCGAAATCGCGCTGCGCCAGGCGCTCGATGACACGCGCTATTGGGTCGAGCACCAGACCTATCCGCCCGACGAGATCGCTGTGCGCTTCCATCACAAGCTTGTCGCCATCCATCCGTTTCCGAACGGCAATGGCCGCTGGTCGCGACTCGCCGCCGATCTCCTCGCGCTGCGGCTGGGCCAGGAGCGCTTCACCTGGGGGCGAGGTTCGATCGTGGCGGCGTCGGAGACACGTCAGGCTTATGTTGGTGCGCTCAAGGCCGCCGACGCCGGTGATATGGCACCCTTGTTAGCGTTCGCCCGAACGTAGCGGTCAGGTCACGCTGATTTCGATCTGGGACCAATTCTTTAGTGCCCGCGCATTTCGGGGAACCCGGCGCATCCGCCCGCACATGAGTCTGTTGTCGATGATTGAAACAGGCGCGCGTGCTGGCCTGGCGGCGTCACATCGCCAGGTGCGCGAAACTTGCAGCTTGCTTGGAGTGAAACGCCCAAGGCGCGCCGATGCCGGTTGAGCAGGTTGCCTCACGTCGTGTGTAGAGTGAAAAGCCCGGATGCGTCCTTTCGGAAATCGATCCCGTCGATGAGGCGCTCTTCCCCGCCGCCGACGGGGCGATCAATGTAATTCACGTGAGCGCCAGTTGC
Organism: Caulobacteraceae bacterium; assembly: GCA_009773335.1. Lineage (GTDB taxonomy): Bacteria > Pseudomonadota > Alphaproteobacteria > Caulobacterales > Aquidulcibacteraceae > VFBF01. The sequence continues at coordinate 5,650 of WRPF01000004.1, read as the reverse complement.
CGCAGCGAACTCGGGCAATCCTGAAATGGCGCTTGCCAGAGCGTTGACGATGTCCAAGGCCTGAGTGTTTCGCACGCTGTGCTCGCCGTTGTTCAGCGGACTGTTGATGATCGCAACGGTGAATTGCCCAGCGTTCCAGGAAACATCAATGTCATTCTCGGTCAGCCCCGTTCTGGTCAGGATGCTTGCCTCGACACGAGCAAGTGACGCCTCGGCTTGCGTGGACTCTGCGGCTGTCATCTGGTCCGCGCTGGGCGGCGAGGGCTGGGGCGAGCATGCCATCAACATCATGCTGACGACGAGAAAGGGGGCTGCTTGGAGAAGCGGGCGCCATTCTCGCGTCGCGATGCGACTACCGGCACACTCTGTCTGCTCGCCAGCCACAGGGGGAGTGGACGCGTCGGCGTCGGCGATGCCTGTTGTCATGCTGTGCTCCTGCGCGTCCCGTCGGCAATGGGCGGTTGCCTAACAAGCGCCAAACGACCTCGCGTGGTGCTTCATCGAGGTATCGCGGCCCCCGGGGAACACACGCGTTACCCAACCGTTATTCGCTACGAAGCTTGGACCGTGACTGAGGTTCCGGCCTTGAGCGAGATCAACGACAGCGCGGGCTTTTTGGGTTCTCCCTCGCATTGCTGGGCGAGGTAAAAAATGAACGCGCAAGCCGCGGCTCCGCTCTCGGAATGTCGATGCCGGTCGGCATGACGACGCTCCAGCTTCTTTTCCTCATTGTCTTTGTCCTTCTGCTGCAGTTGATTTGCGGAATCGGCGTGTCTGTCTGGCGTTGGCGCAATTCCCTTTCGGCAGATGCGCCGTCCACGCCTGCAAACGCCTCATCTCCCGCGTGGCCCTATTGGCGCAACTTTCGGATAACCCGGCGCGCGTTCGAAGATGATGCGCGGACACAATGCTCGTTCTATTTTGAACCCGTTGACGGGGCTCCACTGCCGCCCTTCAAGCCGGGTCAGTTCCTGACATTCTCGGCGCCAGGAGGTCCTTCGCCTCTGATCGGGGATGGCGGACTCTCAGGGCCAATCACGCGATGTTATTCGCTCTCCAGCCGCCCCGATCCGGCGAACTATCGCGTTACAATCAAGCGGGCGGCAGCGCCCGCCGCGTTTCCAAATGCGCCGCCAGGCATCTGCTCCAGCTACTTTCACGACCGGGTGCAGGTCGGCGACATCATCAAAGTGAAGGCGCCAGCGGGGCAGTTTTTCCTCGATGCGGACCCGAGCCGGGCTACCGTGCTTGTTGCTGGTGGCATCGGCATCACGCCCATGCTGAGTATGCTGTTGTGGGCGTTCGCCGAGCAGCCCGACCGCACACTCCACCTCTTCTACGGCGTGCAAAATGGCGCCGTGTATGCGTTCAGAACGACGCTGGAAGAACTTGCTCAGTCCCACCCAAACTTTCGCCTTCACGTCCTCTACGACACGCCGTCACCGTCTGATGGCGAAGGACTCCACGTGTCGGTCGGGCGCGTCGACATCGATCTCCTGAAGCGCACGTTGCCTGATGGGGTCGCCCACACCTTCTATGTGTGCGGGCCGCCGGCAATGATGGAGAGCATTGTGCCTGCGCTTCGGGCGTGGGGAATACCGACAAGTGACATTCGGACGGAGGCTTTTGGGCCAGCATCATTGCGACCGTCAGTTTCGGCGCCAGAGGCAGGGCCCTTTGACGTTCGTTTTCGGCGAGCCGGCCGGTCGATCATTTGGAATGGCCAGGACGCCTCATTGCTCGATTTCGCTGAGCGCAATGGCGTCGAGGTTGACTCGGGGTGTCGCTCCGGAAGTTGCGGAACCTGTGAAGCAAACATTGTCTCTGGTTCGGTTCGCGAAACGCAAAAGCCCGATTATGAAGTGCGCGACGGTCACTGCCTTCTGTGTGTGTCCGTGCCGACGTCCGCCTTGGTTCTGGAGGCGTGACCGGCATGAGGGGCAGCGTTCTGGGTCGAGAAGTGCTTCCGTTTCTGCTGGCGCTGGTTGCGCTGGCGGCGACGGCTCTCTTGCTCGATCTGGCGCTGCATCTGCTGAAGGCGGTGTGGATCGGCCGTTACCTCGGCATTCCAGGCGTCCTGCTGATCATTGGATCGTTCGGGTATTCGCTGCGAAAGCGCAAGCTGATCAGCTCTGGCAAACCGGTGGACCTTTTGCGGCTGCACGAGCGGATGGCCTGGGCTGGATCGCTCCTCGTGCTTGTCCATGCCGGCGTTCACTTCAATGCGATCCTGGGATGGCTCGCGGTCTGGGCCATGCTGATCAATGTCGGCAGTGGTCTAACGGGCAAGTTCTTATTGCAGCGCGCGCGCAAGCGTCTCGAGGAAACGCGAAAACGATTGGAGCAGGAGGGGCTTTCGCAAGAAGAACTGGAAGACAGCACCTACTGGGATAGTCTGACGTTTGATGTCGTCAAGCAGTGGCGCGTCGTCCACTTTCCGATCACGCTCGCCTTCGCGGTTCTCGCTCTCGCGCACATCATCGCTGTGTTCTGGTATTGGGGGTGGCGATGAAAGGGCGCTGGATTTTGCTCATCATCGCGGCCAACCTCGCCGCGTTGCTTGGCCTCATCTTCGTTTACCCGCAGCACATGATCAGCCCGGGCCCGCTGAGCGCGGCGCACGCCGATCTTGCGACGGAATGCTCCTCCTGCCACGTACCTTTTCGAGGCGCCACGCCAGAGCGTTGCACGACCTGCCACGCTGCCGCCGACATCGGGCTTCGAACGACTTCTGGCGCTCCAATCGCGCGATCCAATGCGAGACCGCCATTTCACCAGGCGTTGACGTCGCAGAATTGCCTGTCGTGCCATACTGAGCATCTGACGGCGAGCACGCGCGCCAGCGGGCGCGTCACGTTTTCCCACGAACTCTTGAATGTCGCGACGCGAGAGCAGTGTTCAAGCTGTCACACGCCGCCTTCCAATGCGCTTCATCGCAACATGGGCGCAAACTGCAGTACGTGCCACAGTCAGGAGAGCTGGCGTCCTGCAACATTTGACCATGACCGGTTCTTCGCTCTCGACGGGCCACATGACGTGCCGTGTTCAAGTTGCCACGTGAACAATGACTTTAGTCGGTACACGTGCTTCAGCTGCCACGAACACCGGCCCGACCAAATCCGTGCCTTGCACTGGGAAGAAGGCATCCGGAACTTCGAAAATTGTGCGAGCTGTCACCGTAGCGCCAGTTCTGGAGAAGGGCGCGAGGATGACGACTGATCAATCGTCGAGCCCGCCGCCTTGCATGAGGGTGTGGAAATCAATCGACGTGGTGTGCCCTGGCCGGAGCCGTGGCGAAAAATGCTCCCGTAGCAAAGGGGGCTGGTCATTGGGTGAACAAGATCATTGGAGGTCGGCGTGAGCGCACGATTGCATTTCTTTGGCGCGGCCGGTTGCGTGACCGGCGCATGTGCGCTGGTGGAGATGGGGCCGGCCAAAGTGCTGGTCGATTGCGGTCTGTTTCAGGGGCCGAAGACGCTCAAAGCGCTGAACTATGAGCGATTTCCGTTTCGGCCGGAGGAGATCGACGCCGTGCTCCTCACCCACGCCCATATCGACCATAGCGGGTTGCTGCCCAAATTAGCGCTGCAGGGGTTCAATGGGCCGATCTATGCGACTGAAGGGACGATCGAGCTTTGCCGCGTGATGCTGCCGGACGCGGGCGCCATTCAGGAGATGGAAGTGGAGTCGCTCAATCGGCGCAATCAGCGCCGGGGCGGACAACAGGTTACACCCATCTACACCAAGGCCGATGCCGAAGAGACGCTTAGCTTGTTTCGATCCACCCCGTTGAAAGCTTGGCGCGAGATTGCGCCCGGTGTGCGGGCGCAATGGTGGAATGCCGGCCACATCCTCGGGGCGGCGTCGGTTGAGCTCGAACTCACTGAAGACGGGGCCACACAGCGGATCTGCTTTTCCGGTGACATCGGCCCTGGAGGCAGAGAGTACGCCGACGATCCCCAGGGGCCGGTCGGCATTGATCATCTGATCGTTGAGAGCACCTACGGTGATGTCGAGCGCCGCATGGTAGGGCAAGCCGAGCGCCGTAAAGCCCTCGCCGAGGAAATGCGCGCGGCGCATGCCGCTGGCGGTCCTTTGCTCATCCCTGCGTTTGCCGTCGAGCGCACGCAGGAACTTATCGTCGATCTTCTCGAACTGATGGAAGCGGGCGAGGCGCCGCCGGGACAGATTTTTCTCGATTCGCCTTTGGCCATCCGCGCCAGCGAGGTCTTTCTGGAGCACGGCCGTCTCGACGATGGCCAGCATCCGTTTGGCAAGCTGCGCCAGTCACGCTGGCTGCAATACACAGAGAGTGTCGGGGAGAGCCGGGCCATCGAGCGGTTCAAAGGTTGGCACGTCATTATCGCCGCGAGCGGCATGTGCGATGCGGGCCGCGTGCGTCACCACCTGAAGCGATTATTGTGGCGAGAAGAGGCGACGGTCCTGATCGTTGGCTTTCAAGCTATCGGCACGCTCGGGCGCCTCCTCCAAGAGGGGAGGCAACGGGTTCGTATCCAAGGCGACGAGATCAAGGTTAGAGCGCGTGTGCGGTCGCTGGATGTCTATTCCGGTCACGCCGATGCGATTGGTCTCGTCAATTGGGTGAAGGCGCGCGGTCCTGTGAAAGGATCGATCTTCCTTGCGCATGGTGAACCGCAGAATCTAACGGGCCTGAAGCGACGCTTGGTCGAGTCGAAGGCGGCGGATGGCAAAATTCTGGTCGCGGAGCTTGATCAGAGCTATCGCCTGCGGGCAGCGAGCACCGGTGAACGCGAGAGCGGACCGGCGCCGCGTCTTGAACCAAAGGCGGTGTCGCGCCTGGACTGGCACAATGCGCGGGCGGAATTCTTGTCGGCGCTGCAGGACAAACTCGAAGCCGCCGCCGACGACGCCGCCCGCGAAGAGATTTTGCGCGACCTGAAGGGACGCCTCTAGGGCCGAGCGCGTGCTCCGGTCCCTTGCGTCCCGGCGCGGACTTGATCGCCATCCGAAAGCGAGTCACCCGGGAACAAGATCACGCGATCGCCGACGCTCAGTCCATCAAGGATGACGCGGTAATGGTCGTCGCCGACGCCCACGCGCACAGGCGTGAGCCGCGCTCGCCCCCGTTCAATCCGGAATACGGCCCAGTCGGCGCCGTTGCGCACCAAGGCGTCGGTCGGCACACGCACGGCTTCGGGCAATTCGTTGACGATGATGCGTGCATCGAGCCGGAACCCGTGTCCAAGCGCCGGCGCTGTTGTCGGATCGGCGAGCCGGAGGATGACATTGACCCGCTGTTCTTCGACGCCCAGCGCGGAGATCTTCGTGTGTGCATAGGGCTCGACCCGTGTGACGCGCGCGGCGATCGGCTGATCGCCGCCCCATCCCTCCAAAGTCGCGGAGGCGCCGGCCTGGATGAGCGTGGCGTCCTGGGTCAGAAACTCAGCGACGACTTCAAGGTCGGAGGGATCGCCCATCTCAAGGAGCGGTGCGCCGACGGCGACCACGCCCTGACTTTCTTGCAGGATGCGTAAGACGCGCCCAGCGGACGGACTGCGGACGGGTGTCGCCGATTGCGCCCGTGCGCCGCCGCGTCCCGCAGACACACGCGCGCGCTGCAAATCAGCGCGCCGCGCGACGACGCTGGCGCGTGCGGCCCGGAGCGCGG
>WRPF01000082.1 GCA_009773335.1 Caulobacteraceae bacterium | reverse complement strand
ATGAGCGCGCGCGCAGGACGCGCCGCCGGGCCGGTGCGTTCGAGGCTCAGCGCGCCGTCCCTGTCGGCGTAGCGCACGCGGTCGGGCGTCTCCTGCGCGGGCGCACGTTCGCACGGCGCGAGGTGATCGACGTACGAGAAGAAGCCGCGCGGCGTGCGCGCATGCACCCACACCCACGCAAGACCTAGATCGGGATAGCGGCACAGGCGCACCGTCACGCGCCGCATACCGTCTTCGGAAGCCACGCCGCAGTGGACGGACTCGCTCGGTGTCGCGAGATTGCGGAAGATCGCGTCGGCGGGCGCGCCGGGCCGGCGGCCATCGCTGGCGCAGGCGGCGGCGAAACCGGCGAGAAGCGTCGAACGCCGGGTGAAAGCCATATGCGACACTGTCACCTCGCGCGGCGGAGAGCCGATCCTGCGCGCAAGCGCACCCGATTTCCCCATGCTTTGCAATGCTGGCGACTGGAACAAATCGCGTCCGCTCCCCATACTGGAGCCATGGCCCGTTCCCCGAAAGCATCCCCCGGCGTCTCCGAAGCGCCCGCCGTGTTCCACAACAACGCCGTCGCGTGGGAACCCCACCGCCCGCAGCGGCAATGGGAGAAGCTCGAGGGCGGCAAGCGGTTCACGATCGCCAGCGACTACGAGCCCGCGGGCGACCAGCCGAACGCGATCCGCGATCTCGTCGAGGCCGTCGAGCGCGGCGACCAGGATCAGGTGCTGCTCGGCGTTACGGGCTCCGGCAAGACGTTCACGATGGCGAAGGTCATCGAGACGGTGCAACGGCCCGCGCTGATCCTCGCGCCGAACAAGACGCTCGCGGCGCAGCTCTACGGCGAGTTCAAGAGCTTCTTTCCCGACAACGCGGTCGAGTACTTCGTCTCCTACTACGACTACTACCAGCCGGAAGCCTACGTCCCGCGCACGGACACCTACATCGAGAAGGAATCCAACATCAACGAGCAGATCGACCGCATGCGCCACAGTGCGACGCGGGCTGTGCTCGAAAGGGATGACGTGATCATCGTCGCCTCCGTGTCGTGCATCTACGGCATCGGTTCGGTGGAAACCTACACGTCCATGACCTTCACCGTGAAGGAAGGCGAGAGCATGGACGCGGGCGATCTCATCCGCGGGCTCGTGCAGTTGCAGTACAAGCGCAATGACATGGCGTTCGCGCGCGGCATGTTCCGGGTGCGCGGCGATACGGTCGACGTGTTCCCCGCCCACCTTGAAGATCGCGCGTGGCGCTTCTCGTTCTTTGGCGACGCTGTGGAGAGCATCGAGGAGTTCGATCCCCTGTCCGGGCGCAAGATCGCGCGGCTGGAAGCGGTGAAGATCTACGGCAACTCGCACTACACGACGCCGAAGCCCACGCTCAATCAGGCCGTCGATCACATCAGGGAGGAATTGAAGCAGACGCTCGATCTCTTCCGCCAGCAGGGAAAGCTGCTTGAGGCGCAGCGCCTCGAACAACGCACGACCTTCGACATGGAGATGATGCTCGCCACCGGCTCGTGCGCGGGCATCGAGAACTATTCGCGCTATCTCACGGGCCGCAAACCCGGCGAGCCGCCGCCGACAATGTTTGAATACCTCCCCGACAACGCGCTCGTCTTCACCGACGAAAGCCACGTCACCGTGCCGCAGATCGGCGGCATGTACCGGGGCGACTTCAACCGCAAGAAAACGCTCAGCGACTACGGCTTCCGCCTGCCCTCGTGCATCGACAACCGCCCGCTCAAGTTCGAGGAGTGGGACATCATGCGCCCGCAGACGGTCCACGTCTCCGCGACGCCCGGCGGCTGGGAGCTCGAGCGCACCGGCGGCGTGTTCGTCGAACAGATCATCCGCCCGACGGGGCTGATCGATCCGCCCGTGGAAGTGCGCCCGGTCTCGACGAAGGGTCACACGCAGGTCGACGACGTCATCGCGGAGGTGAAGGACGTCGCGAAGGCCGGCATGCGCAGCCTCGTCACGGTGCTGACCAAGCGCATGGCCGAAGACCTCACCGAATACATGCACGAGCAAGGCGTGCGCGTGCGCTACATGCACTCCGACATCGACACCATCGAACGCATCGAGATCATCCGCGATCTGCGTCTCGGCGTGTTCGATGTGCTGATCGGCATCAACCTGCTGCGCGAAGGCCTCGACATTCCCGAGTGCGGCCTCGTCGCCATTCTCGACGCCGACAAGGAAGGCTTCCTGCGCAGTGAAACGTCACTGGTGCAGACCATCGGCCGCGCGGCGCGCAACGTCGACGGCCGCGTCATCCTGTACGCCGACAAGATCACCGGCTCCATGGAGCGCGCGATGGCGGAAACGGGCCGGCGCCGCGAGAAGCAGGAAGCCTACAATCTCGAACACGGCATCACGCCGCAGACCATCAGGCGCGGCATCCAGGACATCATGGGCTCCGTCGCCGACCGCGACAGCCTCACCATCGACCCGCGCGACCCGATGGCGCTGAAGCGGCTGGGCAAGGCCGGAAAAGGCGTCGGCGATACCTCCGCCCCGTTCATCGGCCACAACATCAAGAGCTACATCGCCGATCTCGAAAAGCAGATGCGCGACGCCGCGAGCAATCTCGAATTCGAGGAAGCGGGCCGCATCCGCGACGAAATCCGCAGATTGCAGGAAACCGAACTGCTGATCGCGGATGATCCGCTGGCGCGGCAGAGTGATGTGAGCGCGGGCGCGGACGGGGCGGTGCGCGAGGCGCGCGGGAAAGGGATGCCGGCTGGGGGGAAGAGTGGCGGATTTAGGGGGCGGCGGCGGAAGTAGCCTTGCCCACGCCTGCAGAATCAGGCGTTATCCACAGTCGAATGGCGGACATTTTTCTCAGCTACCAACGACGTGATCAGACGCGCGCGCGTCTGATAGTGAAGGCGCTTCAAGCGCACGGATACAGTGTTTTCTTTGATCCGGATATCCGGGTCGGCGAATACTGGAGTGATCGTCTCGAACACGAAATTGAAATCGCAAGGATCGTGCTGGTGCTATGGAGCGCATCAGCCTGTAAGAGTCACTTCGTGCGCAGTGAAGCTCGCCGTGGGCTTAAGCAAAGCAAGCTCATTCAAGCACATCTGGAGCCGTGCAACCCACCTCTCGGTCTCGATGAAGTTGAATCGGCCCAGCTTGGCGATTGGGACCCTCGCAATTCGCAAAGCCAAGAATGGCTCGGGCTTCTTTCCGCATTGGTGCGCCTCGGCGTTTCGCCTGCCCGCGCGCGATCCACGCGCAAGAAGCGGCGTGCCCTCCCGGCTTCGGCCAAACAAATTGAGCTGCCGTTCGATCAACCCGTACAACGGGCACTAGACGAGTCTGCTTGGTCCGCCTTTTGTAGGCATTGGAGCGGCCAAGTTCGCGACATGGGGGCCCAACAGCTTTCCTACTATCTGCGCAATGCTGACCTCGGAGAGGGTTGGGCTCAGATGGTTGTCGCGACGATGATATTGTTCGGAAAGGCCGCGGATTATGATGAGAAGGCGGCAGTGCGATACTTCGAAGCCGCGTCGAAAAATAATTGGAAGCAAGCGGACTTCGCGCTCGGCGTGCTCTACGAAAGCGGAATTGGGTGCCGGAAAGATCTGAAGCGGGCGGTATCAGCTTACAAGCGGGCGGCAAAGCGAGGACACTCCGCTGCCGAATATCATCTGAGCCTTCTCCGAGACGCGGCCCCGAAGCTCACAAAATAGCAGGTAGCAAATAGAGTGCATTGCGCTTCGCTCCATGCACCCTGCAAACAGCCCCATCGTCCGCGAGGAGGACCGCGCACCTCCTGGTGCGCATGGGCGCTTCGTTTACGCGCTGTCTTCGCCTGTCTTCAACACCGTATGCGCACCGGAAGGTGCGCTGTCCTCATCTCCGCCGTTCGCGATTGTTCCATGCTTCCCCGCGAGGGGAAGCTGTCACCCCGGACTTAATCCGGGGTGACTGATGGGGCGGTTAGCTCGATCTTGAAAACGGCGCCGCAGCAAGTAACTCTCGCCTCCCGCACCCTTCCCCCAACCACCCCGCGCGCGCCCCGCCCGTCGCGACTGCGTCGCGCCACCCTCCCCATCGAGGGGAGGGAGAGGAGCCCGGTTTTAAACAGCGGTGCGTGGCGCGCGAGACGCCCTCCCTCCCCTCGATGGGGAGGGTGGCCGGAGCGCAGCGGAGGTCGGGCGGGGTGTGTGCGCGGTGGCGGGGTGAACGCACACTGGGCTCATGCTTCGAGCGAGGGTGCGGGCCATAGGCCCGCGGTCCTGCTCTCCGCCGTCGGCGATTGGTCCGTCCTTCCCCGCGAACGCTTTCCCTCCGGCGCTTCAGGTGCGTAGGATCGCGCCATGAAACGCGCGCTCCTCGCCCTCGCCCTTCTCGCCGCTCCCGCCGTTGCGGAGGCGCGGGTCTGCCCCACACTCGACGCGCGGGCCGCGCGCGATCTCGGCGCGATCTCCTCGCGCTATATCGGCGAGACGGAAAAGAACCTCGAGCTCCTGTTCTCCGACGCCACGGCGACGGCGCGTGATGCGGCGCTGCTGTTCGACGAGGCCGATGCGCTGTTCGGCAAGCGCACCGAGGTGCGCGACGCCCACGACCGCTACGCCAATCTCGAGGTCTCCTACCTCCTCGCCCATCGCGGACCGGCGGTGGCGCTCGACGGCTTTCCGCACCGCGCGCTCGCGGCGGGCTTTGCGGGGCGCGCGCGCACGACCGGCGTGATCGTCGTCGAGACGGAGACGGGCGTGCGCACGCTCGAGGTGCGCGGCATGACGCGCGCGCGCGCCGTTTCGCTGGCGCAGGCGCTGGCGAAGATCTGCGGGTAAGCCGCCGCCGGGCGCATTTGACGCCGCGCGCCCCTTCCCCAATTTCGCCGCGTGGGGTCTATACGGGAGGTCACGCAGACAGGGAGATTCGACATGGCCAAAGGTCAGATGCGCAGCAACAAGGAAGCCAAGAAACCGAAGAAGGACAAGGCCGAGAAGAAGACCACCGCCCCCCTGCTCGGCGAGAAGAAGAAGTAGGCTGGCGAAGCGTCGCGCTGCGGGCGCGGCCTTGCCGCAGGCTGCTGGTTGTGCAAGTGGGGCGGAACCAGTTGAAATGCGGGAGGATTTTATGCGTCTGGTAGTGGTGGCGTGCGCCGTGCTGGCGCTGGCGGGGTGTTCGCCTGCCGGTGAGAAGGCGGGCGGCGAGAAGACTGGAGGCCCGGCGGCGGTCTCGGACAGCGCCGGCATGCCGAAGCCGAAGGTCGGCAAGTGGAAGATGACCATGGACATCGCCGGCATGCCGACGAAGCAGTCCGTGGCGATCTGCCTGACGCAGGCCATGATCGACGACATGAAGGGCTACGCCCAGTCGAGCGGCGCCGCCAACTGCACCACCAACGACACCACGCGCGAAGGCCAGGCCATCATCACCCGCGCCGTCTGCGAGGCGGCCGGTGGGAATGGGGGCGCGACCAACACCATCGTCACCCGCGCGGTGGGGGACTTCAACAGCCGCTATACGGTGGAAACCTCCATCACCTCCGATCCGCCGAGCCCGACCGGCCCCATGACCTCCAGCACGCTCGCGGAATATATGGGACCCTGCTGAGCTGACGCGACGGCGCCATTGCGCGCGCCGGTCGTTGGGAAGAGCATGACCTCAAACGAGGAAACGCCATGACCGACGATCGCCGCGCCAAAGAACCAAGACCGAGCGCGCTGGATTTCGACTCGCTGCGCCCGCCCTCGCCGTTCTTCACCGAAAGTCACCACGCCTGGCGGCGCGAGTTGCGCAAGTTCATCGACCGCGAGATTGCGCCCAACGTCGACGCCTGGGACGAGGCGGGCTTCGTGCCGCGCGAGGTGTTCCTGAAGGCGGGCGCGTTCGGCCTCCTCGGCGCGGGGTATCCTGAAAAGTACGGCGGCTGGACCGAGGGCGTCGACCGCTTCCACGGCATCGTCACCTCCGAGGAGTTGGCGCGGTCCGGCGCGGGCGGCGTTTCTGCGGCGCTGATGATCCACGGCATCGGCCTGCCGCCGATCCTCGCCATCGGCTCCGAGGAGATGAAGGCCGCGATCGCCCCGCCCGTGCTGCGCGGCGAAAAGCAGATCAGCCTCGCCATCACCGAACCTTCGGGCGGCTCCGACGTCGCCAATCTGCAGACCCGCGCGGAACGGCGCGGCGACCATTACGTCGTCGACGGCGCCAAGATGTTCATCACCGGGGGCATGACCTCGCACCACGCGACCGTCGCTGTGCGCACGGGTGGGGCGGGCGCGGGCGGCGTTTCGCTGCTGCTCATCGATCTCAACGCGAAGGGCGTCACCCGGACGCCGCTGAAGAAACAGGGCTGGTGGGCGTCCGACACCGCCGCGCTCTACTTCGACGGCGTGGAAGTGCCGCACGAGAACCTGATCGGCGTCGAGAACAACGGCTTCGCCGGCGTGATGATGAACTTCAACGGCGAACGCCTCGGCATGGCGTCCGGGGCGCTGGCGTCATCGCGCGCCTGCATCGAGGACGCCGCGGTGTGGGCGCGCGAGCGGCGCACCTTCGGCAAGCGGCTCGCCGACCACCAGGTCATCCGCCACAAGGTAGCGGAGATGGTGCAGCGCGTGCGCGCCTCAACCGCCTGGCTCGATCTGTGCGCATGGCGCGTGCAGAACGGCGAGACGCCGGTCGTCGATCTTGCGCTGCTGAAGGTGCAGGCGACCGAGACGCTCGAGTTCTGCGCCCGCGAGGCGAGCCAGATCCTCGGTGGCGCGGCCTACATGCGCGGCGGACGCATCGAGCGGATCTATCGCGAGGTGCGCGTGAACGCGATCGGCGGCGGCTCGGAAGAGATCATGCGCGATCTCGCGGCGCGCCAGCTGGGTCTTTGAGCTCACGAGGTGGCCGCCGCGCGCACGCGGATCGGCGGGAAGAAGTGGACAACCTGCCCCGGACCGACCGGCGCGTCCTCCGCTGCGGCGGGCGCGGCGTCGTTCATGACCGGGCGCAACGCGGCGACGAGATCATGCTCGGCGGCTTCGCGCTCGCTGCGTTCGTTGAAGGCGAGGATCATCACGTGCGTGGCGCCGAGCCGGCGGGCTTCGTCCCACCGTTCGTGGCCGGCCATGCGGACCGAGAGATTGGCCGTGCGTGACATGAACACCGGCATCCAGTTGCGGCAGCCGTAGCCGGCGCCGGAGCCCGGACGGGCGAAGGCGTACACGGCGGGGCCGCGCGGGAAGGCGCCGTCGGGGCGCAGAGCCGAGAACCGGTAGAGCTTGCCGCTGGCGCCCTTGAACACTGCTTCCTGCATGTCGATCTCCCGTTCTGGCGACTGTGGGCCGGCCCGTTTGTTCCGTCTATGTTCCAATATGGCGCCGAAATTTGTTCTTGTAAAGTTCCATTCACCACAAGACCGGGAAACACGCGAAATTGGGCGCAAGACGGCCACGCGGAACGCCGCCGGCCGCCCCGCCTTTCCACGTCCGCCAAACCTTGCGATCATGCGCAGATGAGCCCTTCCCACGCGCATCCGCCCGCAAAGCCCGGCAAGCCCGGCATCGGCAAGGCGACGGCGCACGCCGGCCACGGCATCGATCGCGCCGCCCACCTCGCGCGCGCGGAAACGCTCTGCGCCGACGCGGGCGAAACCTTCACGCCGCTGCGCCGGCGCGTGCTCGAACTGCTGCTCGACGCGGGCGGCCCGGCGAAAGCCTACGACCTGCTCGACGGGCTCAAATCCGAAGCGGGTGCGGCGGCGAAACCGCCGACGATCTATCGCGCGCTCGAGTTCCTCACACGGCTCGGCCTTGCGCACCGCGTGGAGTCCCTCAACGCCTTCGTCGCGTGCGAGGTCGGCGCATGTGCGCGCGCGACGATCTTTCTCATCTGCGACACGTGCAACGGCGCGGAGGAATTCGACGCCGGCCACGCGCTGGTGGATGTGGCGGAAGCGGCCGCGCGCGACGGCTTCACCATCGAACGCACCATGATCGAGGCGCACGGGCGCTGCGCGAAGTGCAGCGCCGCCGCATGAGCCGCAAGACGACGACGCCCCTCCCGCTCGAGCTTTATCGCGGCTCGGTGAACACGTGGGAGTGCGACGAGAATTTCCACATGAACGTGCGCTTCTTCGCGTCGCGCGCAATGGAGGGCCTCGCGCATCTCGCCGCCGCGATGGGCGCGCCCGGCGCCTTCAAGGAACGCGCGACGGCCACGCTCGTGCCGCTCGACATGCATGTGCGTTTCCTGAAGGAAGCCCGTCACGGCGCGCCGCTCTCGATGCGCGGCGGGCTCGTGTCGATCAGCGAGGACGAGGCCGTCATCTATCAGGAACTGATGCACGGCGATGGAACGCCGGCCGCTGCGTTCACGACGCGCGTGGCGCACATGGAGCCGCTCGAGGAGCGCCGGTTTGCGTGGTCGCAACGCACACGGGATCGCGCGCAGTCGCTCATGTGTTCGCCGCCCGCGCACGGAACGCCGCGCTCCATCGACATGGCCGTCAGGCCGAGCGATCCGACGGTCGCGTTCGCCGACAGCATCGGCGCGCCGGTGGTCGGGCGTCTCGCGGTGACCTCCGACCAGTGCGACGCATTCGGACGCATGCGGATGGAACTTTTCCTCGGGCGCGTGTCGGACGCGGTGCCGAACCTGCTCGCGGGCTGGCGCACCGAGATGGCGAAGGCCGCGGCGGAAGCGGACGGCGTGGAGAAGACGGCGGGCGGCGCCGTGCTCGAATACCGCATCGCGCCGCGCCGCTGGCCGCGCGTGGGCGATCTTCTGGAAGTGCGCTCCGGCGTCGCCGAAGTGGGCGAGAAAACCAACCGCATCATCCACTGGCTGTTCGATCCGGTGACGGGACACGCCTGGTGCACGGCGGAAGCGGTCGCGGTGACGTTCGATCTCGCCACGCGCAAGACGATCACGATACCCGAAGCGCAGCGCAAGGCGATGCAGGCGCGCATCGTCAAGGGCATGACGATCTAGGTCGTGTCCCAGTCCGAAATCGACCGGCGCGCGCAGGTCCGCGTCCCCTGGGAGAACGGCAAGTCCCGAGAGGACCAGCCGTTCGCAAGATTTTGGCCATCAGAGCGGGTTTGGCCCCTTCCGGCCGCAGGCGTTCGATCTGCGATGCTCGAAGGCCTAGGCCGATCTGTCACTGTCTGCAGGCGTTATGAATCGCCCCTTTTTCCACGCAATGCTAAGAAAAATTAGGCTCGCAAGTAGCGATACGATGAGGGCCGCCAGCGACGATTCAGGCCCAAAACCGCCGCCACTCAAGGTCGTTGCAACCCCATCGACTGGGCGGGTGTGTAGCGGGCCGCCGGCGAAGACATCGAGCCCCGATACGGCGCTGCCGAAAAGCCAGCCTTGCGCAAAATTCCAGCCGGCGTGCATTCCGATCGACATCCAGACTCGGCCGGTCAGCAGATAAAGCCCCGCGCCAATCCCTTCGCCTGCGAGCAGACACAGCGCCGAAAAAACCGTGGCGTCGGGATTGGAGAGGTGGAGACCGCCAAACAACAATGCGGTCAGGATCAGTGAGGGAAACACGCCCGCCGCGCGCCAGAGCAGGCGGAAAATGATGATCCGCATCAAAACTTCCTCAATCACCCCCGACTGCACTGACTGTTTTAGCGACTCGGCGATCTGGGTAACCGGCGTTGCCACAATCGTGACCCAGCCTGCACCCCGCATCAGACCGATGATTGTCACGATCAACAAGCCACCAATGGCGAGGCCTATGAAAATATCCGGCAGCAAGCGGCCAAGTCCAAGTTCGGGAATTTTGCGACGTTCGACAATGCTGACCGCGATGGCATAGGCGCCGAGCATCGCGATCGACCCAATGATCACGGCGATCAGACGTGCGACGGGAGGCGCATTAGCGCGGGAGGTAAAGACCTCGCCTGAAACCATGGCGGAGAGCCGCAAGCTCGCATCGGCTGCGAGATTGAAGGCCAATATGCACAACACAGCCAACACGCAGAGCCAAGCCAACGCTCTTGCCCAGCGGAGCCGTCCCGGCGCCAACCATCCTGCCTGACCCAAAGCGATTTCTGCAGCCACTGCGTGTCCCTTCACTTCGGTTTCGGAGACCGGTCCTTGCCGCCGCGATAGAGACCCAACGCGGATAAGAGCGCGTTGGAGCGTCGCGAATGGCGCCGGGGAAATATCTTCATATGAAGATATATGGCTGTTTCAGTCAAGAGCTATCTTTACGTGAAGACATCGCGGGGGGCATTGCCTTTACTTGAAGATATCCAATGGTGCACGATGGGGGCGTGGTTGGCTTGGGTCGGACGAGAATACTAATGCAGAAAAGCGCTGAACCCGATCGGGTAGATGCCTTGATCCTGGACTGGAAACGCGAGGCCCCAAGTCTGCGCGCCGACGCTATGCAGGTTGTGGGACGTATCATTAGGCTTGGTCGTGCCTATCAGGACGATGTTTCAGCTTTGCTGCGCCCGCATGGGTTGTCTTACTCGGATTTCGACGTGATCGCGACGCTGCGTCGTTGCGGTCAGCCTTACACGCTGACGCCGACACAATTGCAGCGAAGCGTACTGCTTACGTCCGGCGCGATGACTGCATGTCTTAGGCGTTTGGAATTGGCTGGCCTCATCTGCAGATCGACCGATGCGGACGATGGTCGACGCTCGACCGCTAAACTGACGAGGAAGGGCCAAGTCCTGGTCGAGAAACTGATCGCGCGCCGGTTTGCGCTGGCGGAAAGGTCGCTCGCGGACGTCAACGCAAAGCAGATCGAAGCGCTGACAACTCTACTTCGGAAACTTGACTCCACTTGAGACCGCCGTGGCGTTTGCGCTGACAGGGCGAAGGTCTGCTGCAACGGGGAGCTAAGGCATGAAAAGACATATATGAGCGGCGATTGCCTCAGTGCGGATGGTGCTCGATCCGGCAGCTAACGGCGAGTTCCGGCCTTGCGGTGGTCCGCGAGCGAGTGGCAGCCCAAGGACCGGTTTTTGTCAGTCCTCCAGCAGGACTTTCGACGCCGCCAAAATCTACACGAGATCCCGGTACGTCGGATTGGCCATCAGCGCGGCGGTCTCGATGGCGGCGCGCGCGCGGTCGGGGCGCTCCATCGGCAGCATGTGCGAGGCGCCGTCGACGGTGGCGATGCGCGCATCCGGGCGTATCTCTGCGATGCGCGCGGCGGCGGACGGCGGCGTCGTGGAGCGAACGCCGGCGCGCAGGATCACCAGCGGCGCAGGCGCCTTCGGCAACGCACGCCAGGGATCGTGACGCTGCGCGGAGAAGGTGCGCGCTTCATAGGCCGGCGTGCAGGTCAGCTTCACGCCGTCAGACGTTTCGCGGAAGCCGTCGCCAACATAGTCGGCGATCTGTTCCGGCTTGAAGGACTTGAACACGCCGCGCCCGGTGAGCGCCTCGATGGCGGCTTCCTTGCTGGGAAACGTTGAGCGCCGCCGTGACGCCCCGCGCGCGATCGGGAACATGATGCTCCACCAGATCGGCGCGCCGGGCAGCTGCGCGAACCCGTAGGTGCTCGACGACGCAATGACCGGGTCGATCAGCGCCACGCCCCGCGCGAGATCGGGACGCTTGCCCGCCACAAGCAGCGAGACCGTGGCGCCCATCGAGTGGCCCGCCAGCGTCATCGGCGCGCGGATATGCCCGTCAATCAGCTCGATGATGTCGTCGCGGTGGCGGTTCCACGAGCCGTAGCCGAAGGTGTGCGCCGGCAGCAGGGTCTGCCCGTGACCGCGCATGTCCACGGCAAGCACATGAAATCGTTCGCCTAACGGCCCGAGCAGCGTAGAGTAGGCGCGCGCGTTGAAGCCGGTGGCGTGCAGGAACAGGATGTCCGGCGGACGCGAGGCGTCGCCCCACGCAAGGCCCGCCATCCGGCCGGCCTTGAGCTCGAACGACACCCGTCGAAAGGCCGGCGACTCGCTTTCCATGACCGGAGTCTAACGACGCCGGTAAGGTGATCAAGCCGGACGACGGCCCGGCGCGACGGCGTCAGCGCTGGCCGAACACGCGGCGCAGGAGGTCGCTCGTACGCCTTGCGTGATCGTGACGGATCGCCCGCTCCTCTTCCGCAACGTAAGCGAACGCGCCGTCGAGCGCCTTCGAGACGGCGAAGTTGACTATCTCGCCGCGCAGGTTGCTCACCGCGACCCCGGCGTTGATGGGGCTGCGCGCCACGGCGGCGTCGAGCGCGGAGAACGCGCCGGACTGTCGCAGCGCGCTTTCCATGTATGGCCGCATGAGTTCGGCGAGGCGCGTCTGGGATTTCTCGCGCAGATAACGCGTCGCCGCGTCGTCCCCACCGCGCACGATGGACAGCGCGTCGGAGAACGTGATCGAGCGCACGGCGTCGAGAAACAGCGTCTTCGCCTGCGGCATGGCGGCTTCGGCGGCGCGGTTCATCTTCAGCTCGAGATCGTCGAGGGGGCCGGCCATGCCGAGCGGACGCAGGCCGCGCTGCGCGCTCGCGAGCGTGCCGGGCAGCGGAATGTGGACTTTCGGATCGCGGAAGAAGCCGTCCACCCGGCCAAGCCGCGTCGTCACCTGCACCACCGAGCCCTGCAGCGCCTCGCGCAAGCCGGCCGCCGCGTCGCGCTGGGAGATGGCGGGTCCGGTCGCGGGCCGGCTGATGCCTTTGAGGATGCCCGCAAGCACGCTCTGGCGGTCCTGCTGCGCAGCCGCGGGCGCGCAGGCGAAGATCGGCGCAAACACCGCAAGGACGGCCATGGCCATGACGCTACGTCGCATGCTTCACTCCCGCTGAAGTTCCATGATAGCCGCCCGGGAGCGCCGCGGCGACGGGAGGACTGCATGCCATACACTTGCTTCGACGTAACCATCGCCGATCATGTGGCCCATATCAGGTTGAACCGCCCCGACGCGTTCAACTCCATGAACCGCCCCTTCTGGCGCGAGCTTCCCGAAATCCTCGACGACATCAACGACAACGCGCGCGCCCGCGCGATCGTCATCTCGTCGACCGGCAAGCACTTCTGCTCCGGCATGGATCTGGCGGTGTTCACCGACGGGCCCAACGCCGTGACCTCCGGCGGCGCGCAAGCGCAGGTCGCCGACCGCCACACCGCGGGCGAGGCGTTCCGGCGCTACGTGCATGTGCTGCAGGACGTGTTCGCGCGTCTCGACCAGGCGCGCGTGCCGGTGCTGGCGGCGATCCAGGGCGGCTGCGTGGGCGGCGCGGTGGACATGACCAGCGCGTGCGACATGCGCTATGCGACGGCCGACGCCTTCTTCGTCATCCAGGAAATCAACATCGGCATGACCGCCGACGTGGGCACGTTTCCGCGCCTGTGCAAGCTCATCCCCGAAGGCTGGGTGCGCGAACTCGCCTACACCGGCCGCCGCCTGCCCGCGCAGCGCGCGAAGGACATCGGCCTCGTCAACGAGGTCTACAAGGATCACGAGACGATGCTTGCAGCTGTGCTGGAAACCGCGCGCGAGATCGCGTCGAAGGCGCCGCTCGCGGTGGCGGGATCGAAGGTGATGATCAACTACGCGCGCGACCACACGATCAATGACGCGCTCGACTACATCGCCGTCTGGCAGGTCGGCATGTTCTCGCCCGCGCACATGGCCGAAGCGTTCGCCGCGAAGAGCGAAAAACGCGATGCGCAGTTTGCGGATCTGGAGCCGCTGAAGAAGTCGATGTGTCGGACCATTCATGCGAGGGCCGCGCGCGAGGTTAGGATGCAACCTAGAAGCCGACGTTGGGTCGTTTGGTTCTTGGCAATCGCTTTGGTAACAGGGCTTGTCCTCTGGTGGTTCTGGCCGATGTTGTTTCCGTCGGGGCCTCGCTATGAACGCTGGCTCAACGAGTCGTGAGCGTCTGCCTTCGGCGATCTGCGGACCGATGGGCGGAGCAGGCCGAAGAGGCAGGTCTTGAGCGGTGCCGCCGTCCGTAACGCTGTGGTACCCTCGGCGGAATTGGCCCAGCACCGAGATTCTACGCGACGCATACAAGTTCAAATCAGGGCTCAGTCGAGGGATCGTGACGGACTTCAAAGAGCTTTCGCGGCAACGACTGGCCGAAGCCGTATCCCGAATGCTGGCGGGGACGCTGACGTTTATTGAGGGCGCCCGTCAAATCAGCGCGCTTCGATTTGACGCCGAGCTTGCTGACGACCCAGACGTGCTCGCTTTTGTCGGCATTGATTCTGAGACCGACGATCTACCTGTAACCGATGAAATACGAGAACTCTGGGAACCCAGTGCGCTCGAGAGGCTTCAGCCGAGAATTGATCAGGCAGAAGCCTGGGCGCGGAAGATCGGAACTACCTGCTGCGAGAACCTGATACTGCGTTTCAAAGCGCCAAAGCAGTGACGCCGAACGGCCGGGATCGGCGAAATTCGCACGGTCACACGCCGATAGTCGCATGTCGGCTCTGGCGCGCAGTTTCGCCGCTCGCCTGGATCGCGAAGAGCCCGTTCCCCAGCGCGATCGCCTGCGGCAGCGCGGGAGACTTTTTGCCTTGACATAGGATTTATGTCTCCTATGTTCTCCCCGTGCGCCGTTCACGGGAGGGCTTCGAGGGCTCCGAAACCTTAGAGCGAGCGGGGCATGGGTCGGCGTGATTGCCTGCGGGGACGCAAACCGCAGGGTCCCCATAGGGACGACCAGGGTGGTCGGACATCCTGCACGTTGCACCGGCAGCGCGAGGTGGAGCTAAGACAGGCTGCTCCGGCACGTGGGAACCCTGTTCCCGGCGACCGGCCGGACCGTACGTTGCGGAGTAACTCTCCGATCCAGCAACTCCTGCTCTCGCGTCCGGGAATAACGGCTCAAACGGGACGCAAGGTCGTGCGTCACTACCCCGCCGGTCGCAAGATCGGCACATATCGGCGCAAGTCCTTGCGTCCCGCCTCCCACTTTGGTGGGGGATTGTGTGAAGCCGCAAAACCGCGAGGTTTGTGCGGGCGAAAATGTTGGAGAGCAGGACCGCCGGCGCCCTCGCCGGCAAAACGGACCGTTCTGAAAGATCGACGCCTGTTTTCAGCACCGATGCCGGCGAGGGCGCCGGCGGTCCTCATCCCCAACACCTGCTCTCCACCAACGTCGCGCTCCCCATCACCCGCGAGACACGCTAAGACGCCCCGAAACGCAAAGGACCCGCCCCATGGACGTCACGCAGATTCCGCCCGGCGCCAACGTGCCGCACGAGATGAACGCCTTCATCGAGATCCCGCAGGGCGGCCTGCCGGTGAAGTACGAACTCGACAAGCCGTCGGGGGCGCTGTTCGTCGACCGCTTCCTGCACACCTCGATGATCTATCCGGCGAACTACGGCTTCGTGCCGAACACGCTCGCCGAGGACGGCGACCCGATCGACATCCTGGTGGTGACGCCCACGCCCGTGGTGCCGGGATCGGTGATCCGCGCGCGACCCATCGGCGTGCTGCTGATGACCGATGAAAAGGGCTTTGACGAAAAGATCCTCGCGGTGCCCGTGGACAAGCTCAATCCATTCTACACCAACGTGCGCGCGCACACTGATCTGCCGCCGCTGCTGATCGACCAGATCACGCACTTCTTCACGCACTACAAGGATCTGGAGCCGGGCAAGAGCGCCTCCGTCGGCGAATGGGCCGGGCTCGACGTGGCGCACGAGCGGATCATGCTCGCCATCGACCGCAGCGCGAAGGGCGGCGCGTGACCACGAGGCGCGCGCCCGAACATACCGCCAAACATGCCCCCGAAGCGGAGCAGATCGCGCAATTGCTCGACGTGGTCGGCGCCGAGGCGGCGCGGACAGCGGAAAAGCCTGTCGCCGTGGTGTCGGTGACCTTCGACTGGGTGGCGCCTGCACGAGAAGGCGAAACCGTGATCGCGCACGCGGAAATCACGCGTGCGACGCGCACCATCGTGTTTTCACGGGGAGACCTTCGCGGCGACGACGGACGGCTGCTGCTGACCGCCAGCGCCGTTCACAGGGTGATCCTGGATTAGCCGCGCGCGTGCTGGCGCGAGCCGTTTCCGCCGAGCCAGAGCTTCATCCAGTTGCGGTCCATCCACTTCTTGCGCAGCGCGCCGTGGGTGGGCAGATCCTTGGCGCCGCGCGGGATCATCATGTCGTTCATGCGCGGCTTCAGGCCCCGGATGAGATCTTCCTCGATGATCTGGCGCTCGCGTTCTTCCTTGATCTTGAGCACGTGGCGTTCGGTGGCGCCGTAGTACCAGAACGCGCGGCCCCACTTTTCATGGCCGAGCAGGCGCGAGCGCAGCGACGCCGCCTTGCCCACATAGAGAGGCTCCATCAGGAACACGAAGCGCCGCCGCACCATGACATAGAGGCCGCCGTCTTCCGGCAGGCCCTTCTTGGTCAGCGTGACCTTGAAGCGATACCGCGCGCCGCTCTCGCCGCGCCATGTGTGCCAACCGAACAGCAGCATCGCCGCCTCCCGAATCCGAAGGCGTTAACATTTGGGCGATGATGGTTAATCAAATTCTAACGCGCATCTTCCGCACGCAGCCCGAGATCCCCCTCGACGCGGGCGATCCAGCTTCCTACATGAGGAAACGCCGCGAGATCATAGTCCCCGTCCCCCGCCCACCGTGTGTATGCAACCAGCGCGATGTCGGCGAGCGTGAGCGCATCGCCGACGAAATAGCGCCGCCCGGCAAGCGCCTCGTCCATCCGCTTCAGCGCGGCGTTTCCCCTGGTCTCCAGTTCGCGGTCCCGCTCATCGCCGCGCAGCCTCTGGAACGTCACGCGGAAACGCCGCACCGCGATCGTCGGCTCGTGGCTGTACTGTTCCCAGAAGAGCCACTCGAACATCTTCGCGCGATCGTAGGCGTCGCCCGGGATGAGCGCAGAGCCCTCCGCCAGATGCAGCATGATCGCGTTCGACTGCGCGAGGCCGCGCCCGTCCGCCAGCACGACGAAGGGAACCTGCCCCCAAGGATTGAGCGCGAGGAAGGCGGGCGTCCGCGTTTCACCGGCGACCACGCTCGTCTCCTTCCAGTCGAACGGGATGCGCAGGCGCTCGGCCACCCACTTCGCCTTCAGGCAGTTGCCGCTGATGGTGTCGCCGTAGATCGTGAGTTTGCTCATCCTGTCTCCTCCGCCGCGCATTCTAGGCGCCTTCGCGGTTCGAGCCAGACAGCGCATCTTGCGCCTTTTCGCCATTTGCCGGCGCCCGCGCTTAAAGCTCGCACGCCCCCGGGCTTTTGCGGGCCGCGCGAACCTCTATAAGCATCACCCATGTCAGACGTCGTCATCATCGGGGCGGGCCACAACGGGCTCGTGTGCGCGGCCTACCTTGCGGCGGCCGGCGCCAAGGTCACGGTTCTCGAACGCCGCCACGTCGTCGGCGGCGCGGCGGTGACGGAGGAATTCCATCCGGGCTTCCGCAACTCGGTCGCGTCCTACACGGTCTCGCTCCTCCAGCCGAAGGTGATCGCCGATCTCGATCTCCATCGCCACGGCCTGAAGATCATCGAGCGCAAGGTTTCGAATTTCCTGCCGCTGCCGGACGGCGACTGCTTCGCGACAGGCCCGGGGATCACGCAGGCTGAGGTCGCGCGCTTCTCGCAGAAGGACGCCGAGCGTCTTCCACTTTACGAACAACGCCTCGAGGTCATCGCCGACGTTCTGCGCGATCTCGCCATGAAGGCGCCGCCCAATCTCGTCGAGCGCGGCTGGCGCGAGGCGTTCATGGAAATGCTCTCCGGCATCGGCGCCGCAAGCCGGCTCACGAAACTCGACATCGTCGGCAAGCGCGACGTGCTCGACCTCTTCACCAAGAGCGCCGGCGACTGGCTCGATCACTGGTTCGAGAGCGAGCCGATCAAGGCTGTACTCGGCTTCGATTCCATCGTCGGCAACTATGCGAGCCCTTACACGCCAGGCTCGGCCTATGTGCTCTTGCACCACGTCTTCGGCGAAGTGAACGGCAAGCGCGGCCAGTGGGGCCACGCCATCGGCGGCATGGGCGCGATCACGCAGGCGATGGCCGCGTGCTGCCGCGAGCGCGGCGTGGACATCCGCGTCGACGCGCCGGTGAAGGAAGTGATCGTGGAGAACGGCCGCGCCGTGGGCGTGGTCACCGAAAAGGGCGAGACGTTCCGGGCGCGGGCCGTGGTCTCGAACCTCAATCCGAAACTCTTGTTCCAGAAGATCGTCGACCGCGCGCTTCTTCCGGCTGACTTCAACGAGCGCATCGACCGCTACAAATGCGGCTCCGGCACGCTGCGCATGAACGTGGCGCTTTCCGAATTGCCGCGCTTCACTTGCAAACCGGAACCGGGCGACCATCTGACAGCGGGCATCATCATGGCGCCGAGTCTTGCCTACATGGACCGCGCCTATGCTGATGCGCGCGCCTACGGCGTCTCGCGCGAACCGATCGTGGAAATGCTCATTCCTTCGGTGGTCGACGACAGCCTCGCGCCCGCAGGCCAGCATGTCGCCAGCCTCTTCTGCCAGCAGGTCGCGCCGGTGTTGCCGAACGGCGCCTCATGGGACGATGCGCGCG
Organism: Caulobacteraceae bacterium; assembly: GCA_009773335.1. Taxonomy (GTDB): domain Bacteria; phylum Pseudomonadota; class Alphaproteobacteria; order Caulobacterales; family Aquidulcibacteraceae; genus VFBF01. The sequence goes on along the minus strand of WRPF01000082.1, from coordinate 8,624 downwards.
ACGATGTCGCCGACCTCATGATCCAGACCGTGGATCGTCAGGCGCCGGGCTTTGCGAAATCGGTGATCGCACGCCAGATCAATTCGCCGCTCGATCTCGAACGCACCTTCGGGCTCGTGAACGGCGACATCATGCACGGCGCGCTGTCGCTCGATCAGCTTTTCTCCGCGCGCCCCGTGCTCGGTCACGGCGGTTACGGAACGCCGATCAAGGCGCTTTTCCAATGCGGCTCCGGCACGCACCCCGGCGGCGGCGTCACCGGCGCGCCGGGCCACAACGCCGCAAAAGTGGTGAAGCGGCATCTGCAGTGGGCGGGGCGGTGAATTGTTGCGACGGCTGGGCGGTCACTGAACGTCAGAGCGCCCAGGCTCAAGATACCGCCTGAAGCGATCACCGATCGACATACCTGATGGCCGGAGCCAGATCAGATCATCGTGGCTGCCGAGCCGCATACTTCGCCACCGCGTCAACAGTTGCCACCCGAAAACAAGATCACAGTGTTGCCCAAGATCACAAACATTATTGATTCCGGCTTGAACACGACGAATGCAATGCCAACTGCGTGAGGAAGAGCAAGAACCGCGCAATCCCAAGCAGAGACGTTTGGAAGGATACGCCGACCTATCGCCCATTCCGAGTTCGCAACGCGAAGATCAAAGATTGTCGCAGTATACAAGGCTACGGGAGTCCCTAAGCCACCCAGCCAAAATCCGAGGAAATAGTCAGAGGCAATTTGCGCGAGCGCCACGAAAGCCACGATAGCCGCCACATAGATCGCCAGCTTTGATGCGTTTCCAGTCATTGCAACCCGCCCACAACGTCCCAAGTGACCGCTATTTCTACCAACCTTCACATTCAAGGCGCGTCGCCGCCCTTGGCCCAGCGCTCCCGCCATGCCACATGCCGTCCATGACCTCCACAGACATCGCCGACCGCCCGAGCTACGGCGCGGAGAACGCTGCGGGCGTCGCCATCGCTGCTGAGAAGCGCGCGCGCGGGCGCGACATCCGTCCCCTGCGCCAGCTCCTGCCCTATCTCGTGCGACGGCGCGCGGACCTCATGGGCGCAGGCGTCTTCCTCCTGCTGGCGGCGGCGGCGAACCTCGCGGTGCCGGTGGCGTTTCGCGGCGTGATCGACCATGGCTTTGCGGCGGGCGCGGAAGCGGCTGTGGACCGCGCCTTCCTTGGCCTTGCGGGCGTGGCGCTGCTGATGGCGCTCTTCTCGGCGGCGCGCTTTTATTTCGTCTCCAAGATCGGCGAGCGCGTGGTCGCGGATCTGCGCGCGGACGTCTACGATCACATCCTCTCGCTCTCGTCGGGCTATTTCACCCGCGTGCGGACCGGCGAAGTGCTCTCGCGTCTCACAGTCGATGCGGCGCTCATCGAAAATCTCGTCGGCACCACCGCGTCCGTCGCCACCCGCGCGTCGATCACGCTCATCGGCGCAGCCGCGATGCTGGTCGTGACCAACGTCAAGCTCGCGGGCCTGCTGCTGCTCATCATCCCGGCGATGCTCGCGCCCGTGCTCTTCTTCGGCCGTCGCGTGCGATCGCTCTCCACCTCTGCGCAGGACCGCATCGCCGATGCGTCCGCCGCCGCCGCAGAAAGCATCGACGCCATCGACACCGTGCAGGCCTTCGGCCGCGAAGACGATGTGCGCGCGCGCTTCCGCAGCGCCGTGGAGCGCGCCTTCGAGGCCGCCCGCAAACGCATCGGCGCGCGCGCGCAGCTCACCGCCGGCGCCATCGGCGTGATGTTTCTCGGCGTGTCGCTGGTGCTGTGGCTCGGCGCGCGCAGCGTGCTCGCCGGCGAGATGACGCCCGGCGCGCTGGCGCAGTTCGTGCTCTTCGCTGTGCTCACCGCCGCCAACGGCGCGATGCTTTCCGAAGTCTGGGGCGATGTGCTGAAGGCCTCCGGCGCCACAGAACGCCTGACGCAGATCCTCGCGGAAAAGCCCGAGATCGCGGCGCCCCCGCACCCCATGCCGCTGCCAGCGCCCGGCAAGGGCTCCATCCGCTTCGAAGGCGTCTCCTTCGCCTATCCCGGTTCGGACGGACGCTCCGCGCTCAACGGCTTTTCGCTCGTGGTGAAACCCGGCGAGACCGTCGCACTCGTCGGCCCGTCCGGCGCGGGAAAGTCGACGGTGTTCCGCCTGCTGCTGCGCTTCTACGATCCCGTCGGCGGATCGCTCTTCCTCGATGGCGTGGAGGCCCGCGCCGCCGATCCGCGCGACTGGCGCGAACGCTTCTCCTACGTCTCGCAGGACGCGCATCTCTTCTCCGGCACCGCCGGCGAGAACATCCGCCTCGGGCGTCCCGATGCGTCGAACGAGGATCTCGAACGCGCCGCGAAGCGCGCCGAAGCCTGGCCTTTCCTGATCGAACGCGGCGGGCTCGACGCCAATATCGGCGATCGGGGCCGCGCGCTCTCCGGCGGCGAACGTCAGCGCCTGTCGCTCGCCCGCGCTCTCGCTCGCGATGCGCCGGTGCTCCTGCTCGACGAAGCCACCAGCGCGCTCGACGCGCAGAACGAAAAGCACGTACAGGCCGCCCTCGCCGAAGCCCGCAAGGGCCGCACCACGCTGATCATCGCGCACCGCCTCGCGACGGTTCTGGAAGCGGACCGCATCGTCGTCATGGACGGCGGCTGTGTCGTCGAGGAAGGCGATCACGCCTCGCTCGTCGCGAAAGGCGGGCTCTACGCGCAGCTCGCGGCGATGCAGTTCACGGACGGGAAGTGATCGCGGCGCACCTCGCCGGGGAATGGTAAAATCCAGCCTTCGCCGCATTGCGCGGCCGCACACATTCGCGCAGTTTGGGCGCCAAATCCCGAGGAGCCCCGCATGAAGACGCGCATCACCGAAATGTTCGGCATCGAACACCCGATCATCCAGGGCGGGATGCACTTCGTCGGCTTCGCTGAAATGGCGGCGGCAGTCTCCAACGCGGGCGGCCTCGGCATCATCACCGGCTTGACGCAACGGACGCCGGCGGACCTCGCCAACGAAATCGCCAGGTGCCGCGACATGACCGACAAGCCCTTCGGCGTGAACCTCACCTTCCTGCCCGTCGTCGCCGCGCCGGACTATCCGGGCTACGTGAAGGCGATCATCGACGGCGGCGTGAAGGCCGTGGAGACTGCGGGCAACAATCCCTCCAAATGGCTGCCCGCGCTCAAGGAAGCGGGGATCAAGGTCATCCACAAATGCACGTCTGTGCGCCACTCGCTGAAGGCTGAGGCCATCGGCTGCGACGCGGTGAGCGTCGACGGCTTCGAGTGCGGCGGCCACCCCGGCGAGGACGACGTCCCGAACTTCATCCTGCTGCCGCGCGCGGCGGAAGAGCTGAAGATCCCCTTCGTCGCCTCGGGCGGCATGGCCGACGGGCGCAGCCTTGTTGCAGCACTCGCGCTCGGCGCGGAAGGCATGAACATGGGCACCCGCTTCATCGCCACGAAGGAAGCGCCCGTGCACGAGAACGTGAAGCAGGCGATCGTCGCGGCCAGCGAACTCGACACCCGCCTCGTCATGCGCCCGCTGCGCAACACCGAACGTGTGCTCACCAACGTCGCCGTCGAGCGCCTGCTGGCGAAGGAAAAGGAACTCGGCGCCAACATCAAGTTCGAGGACATCATGGCGGAAGTCGCCGGCGTCTATCCGAAGGTCATGACCGAAGGCGCGATGGACGCCGGCGCCTGGTCATGCGGCATGGTCGCGGGCCTCATCCACGACATCCCGACCTGCAAGGAACTGATCGACCGCATCATGAAGGAAGCGGAAGAGATCATCAGCGGGCGTCTCAAGCGGTTCCTCTGAAGTTCGCGCGAAACGCGCACGCCTTTGCCCTGCGCACGCGGGGCGATAGCGTGCGCGCAGGTTCACGGGGTCCGGACATGATGATGCGCGCATTCCTTCTCGCTGCGGTGCTGGCTTCCGGCGCCGCTCTCGCCGAGACGCCCCGCCGCGCGCGATCCACGCACTTTGAACCCGCCGACGTGTTCGGGCTCGAGTATGCGGCGGCCCCCGCGATTTCGCCCGACGGCGCGCGCGTGGCCTATGTGCGGGTCTCCGGCGACATCATGACCGACCGCTTCCGCCGCTCCATCTGGATCGTCGACGACACCGGCGCCAACCACCGCCCGCTGGTGCAGGGCCGTGGCGGCTACGGCTCGCCCGTGTGGTCGCCGGACGGCAAGGCGCTGGCGTACGTCGCGCAGGAAACCCCCGGCGTCGAAGTGCGCGTGCTCTACCTCGACACCCGCCAGTCCGCGACGCTCGCGCGGCTGCCGTCCGGCGCGCAGAACCTGACCTGGTCGCCGGACGGCAAGACCCTCGCCTTCCAGATGTTCGTGAAGGAAAAGGGGCCCGAAGCAGCAGCCCTTCCGGCGAAGCCCGAAGGCGCCGAATGGGCGCCGCCCGCACGCGTGGTGGATTCGCTCGTCTATCGCGCCGACGGCGACGGCTTTCTTGATGCGGGCTTCACGCAGGTCTTCGTCCTGCCCGCCGATGGCGGCACACCGCGCCAGCTGACCTTCAGCGCACACAACCACGACGGACGCCTGTCGTGGAGTAACGATGGCGACCGACTTCTCCTGTCTGCAAACGCCCAGGAAAACTGGGAATTCCAGCCGGTCGAGTCCGACGTCTATGAACTCGCGATAGCGGACGGCGCTGTCCGCCGCCTGACGACGCGACGAGGCCTTGAAGACGAGCCGACGCTCTCACCCGACGGCGCGCGTCTCGCCTATGTCGGCTTCGATGACCGCGAGCAGGGCTATCAGGTTTCCGAACTCTGGGTGTCTGATGCAAACGGGGCCAATCCGCGTTCGCTGACCGCATCCTTCGACCGCGACATCCGCCGCCCCGAATGGACCCGCGACGGACGCGCGATCATGTTTCTCTTCGAGGATCACGGCACGACGAAGGTCGGCCGCGTGAGCGTCAATGGCGGCGGTGTCACCACGCTGATGCACAATCTCGGCGGCATGGACCTGGGCCGCCCCTATGTCAGCGGCGCCTATTCCCTAGCCCGCAACGGACGGATCGCAGCCGTCGTCGGATCGTCCACGCAACCGGCCAACATCGCGATCTCGACAGGCGGATCGACGCGTCAACTCACCCATCTCAACGACGATATCTTCGCGGGCAAGACCATTCCCGGCGCGACGCTGCTGATGGCGCGCTCATCGGCGGACGGTCGCGCCATCGAGTCCTGGGTCGTGCGGCCGCCGGACTTCGACGCCTCAAAGAAATACCCGCTGCTGCTGGAGATTCACGGCGGACCGTTCGCGGCCTACGGACCGAACTGGGCCGCCGAAGCGCAGATGTACGCGGCGGCCGGCTACATCGTAGTCTATGCGAACCCGCGTGGCTCGACGAGCTATGGTGGTGCGTTCGGCAACCTCATCCACCACGACTATCCCAACAAGGACTACGACGACCTGATGAGCGTCGTCGACGCGGCCATCGCGCATGAACCCGTCGATCCGACGAAGCTCTTCGTCACCGGCGGCTCGGGCGGCGGCGTGCTGACGGCGTGGATCGTGGGCTCCACGGACCGCTTCGCCGCGGCCGTCGTACAGAAGCCGGTGATCAACTGGACGAGCTTCGTGCTCACCGCAGACGCCACGAACTTCTTTTACCGCTACTGGTTTCCGGGGCCGCCCTGGGAGCATCAGGAGCAGTACTGGAAGCGTTCGCCGCTCTCGCGGGTCGGCAATGTGAAAACGCCGACCGCCGTGCTCTCCGGCGAAGCGGATCTGCGCACGCCGATCTCGGAAGCGGAGCAATACTATCAGGCGCTGCGGCTGCGCCGCGTGCCGACGCGCCTTATCCGCATTCCCGGCGCCTACCACGACATCGCCAACCGTCCGTCAGGCCTGATCGCCAAGGTCGCCAACACGCTGACGTGGTTCGCCGAGCACGGAGGGCCGACTGCTGCGCCGACTGAGACCCCGGCGCCCTGACGGCGATTTGCACGTCCCCGGAATCGACGATACTGCGGCGCCAGAATTCCGGGGCGCGCATGGCCAAGCTCTACTTCTCCTACGCCGCCATGAACGCGGGCAAGTCGACGATCCTTTTGCAGGCGTCGCACAACTACCGCGAGCGCGGCATGCACACGCTGCTGTTCACGTCCTCGCTCTACGCAGAGGATGCGAACGGACACATCAGGTCGCGTCTGGGCGTGCATTCGGATGCAGAGCTTTACGGTGAGACGGACGACCTGTTCGCGCGCATCCAGGCGCTGCATTCGGCGCAAGCCGCCGCCTGCGTCTTCGTCGACGAGGCGCAGTTCCTGACGCCCGAACAGGTCTGGCAGCTCGCGCGCGTGGCGGACCGGCTGAAGATCCCGGTGCTCTGCTACGGCCTGCGCACGGATTTTCGCGGCGACCTCTTTCCCGGCTCCGCCACTTTGCTGGCCATCGCCGACAGCCTGCGCGAAGTCCGCACGATCTGTCACTGCGGCGCGAAGGCGACGATGGTGCTGCGCCACACCGCCGAGGGCGGCGTCGCCACCAGTGGCGCGCAGGTCGATATCGAGAAGTCCGTCTACCTCTCGCTGTGCCGGGCGCACTGGGAAGAAGAAATGGGCCGCTGGCCGCCAACGCCCTGACCCGCCCGCGACTGGCCGGACTGGGTCTCACGCTGGACAAGGCCGCGGCGCGGGTCCACTCAGTGAACACGTTCAGTGAACAGCGGACTTCCATCGAGGCAGGGCGATGCTGGGGCAGCGTGAGGAGCAGAAGCGGCGAACCCGCGCGCGCATCCTCGCTGCGGCCCGAAAGCTGTTCGACGATCCCGGATATGACCTGACCACCATCCGCATGATCGCCGCCGAGGCGGGCGTGGCCGTCGGCAGCGTGTTCACGACCTTCGAAAGCAAGGAAGACGTCCTGATCGCGATCACGGGCGAGTTGTTCGACCGGGTCGCCAGCGACCTTGCGGGCACCTTTGACGCGGTCGGCGGAACGGCCCGGGAAAAGGCCAAGATCTTTTTCGCCGAAGCATTCATCGCCCTGAGCGAGCGGCTGCCGCTGATGATGGTCCACCTCAGCCTGGCATGGCGTTGGAGCCACGCAGTCGAAGCAGACCGGAAGGCGGCGCGACTGACCAGGGTCTTCAAGATCATGACCGACGCCCTTGCGGACGGGGTGCGTTCGGGCGAACTGCCCGGTGACACCGACATTCCCCTTCTGACCGATGTCCTCGCCGACATCTTCATCCGCAATTTCCGCCGCGCCTGGTTTCGCGAACTCGACCCAGCGACCCTCGCCGCGCTGTCGGCGCGGCAGATCGACCTGGTGTTCGACGGGGCCTGCGCCCGGCGTCCCGGGTAAGCCGCTCCGGCGTCCCGGCGGCGGGCGCCGCACTGCACAATGTTCCGGCGCGCTGTCCCGATGGGCGCGACGCGGGTCGGCAAAGGGAAATTTCCCGCTCGCCTGACACGTTTCTGCGCTAGAAAGGCGGCTTGGGACCGGCGACAACTGCCTCGGTCACAGACGCCCGCCGGGAACGGGCTCTCGTTCGGGGACTAGTCCGGGATTTTGACTTCAGGGGAATGGCGCGATGACACTGAAACGCTGGTTTGCCGGCTTCTTCCTTCTGCTGCTGATGGTGATGGCGCTGTTTGTGAACTCAATCCTGTTCAGCGCGCGGTCGTTCCAGCACAATTTGTACACGGTGGATCCCGGGTCGGGCGGGGTGATTTCCCTGGCGGAGCTGGCGGCGGTGGACGTGCAGGTCGCGGAACTGGAGCGCCAGACTGCGCCGCAACGCGGCGAGGCTGCGCAGGCCGAACAGAAAGCCGCCACCGCACAGCTCGAACTCGACACAGCCCGCGATGCGGTCGCGGCCATGCAGGTGAAGTTGCTGTCGACAGTCGCCGACCTCGAGGAACGCGCGGGACTTCCGCCCGCCGCCGCCACCGGCGCCTTCGACACAGCCGACATCGCGCAACGTCTTGAGCGTATCGGCGCGCAACGCGCCACCGCGACGCAGACCCGCGAGGCCGTCATCGCCGCCCGCGCCGATCTGATCAAGCTCGCCGACGCCGAAGAGGCGCTCGGACCAAAGGAGGAAGACCTCGCCCGCCTCGAAGCCGAGAAGCGCCGCATCGGCGAGTTCATCGAGACCAGCAACCGCGCGGCGCTGGGCCTGAAAGGCCAGTTCGGCGACAATTTCCAGCGCATCCGCAACGAAGCACGCGCACTTGAGGCGTCGAGCCCGTTCGGCCTTGGCTCCAAGCTCGTCTCTATGCACCCCACGTTCCTGACCACGTTGCTCGTGTGCCTGATGGGTGCGCTCGGCGCGCTGCTCTATCTCTTCCCCGCGTACCTCAACCGCGCCAACAACATCTACTTCGCCGACATCGTCGTGCGGCTCGTGTTCGGCATGGTGACGGCGCTTGCCTTCTACATCGTAGCAAATGCGTCGATCGCGGGCCTGACCTTCATGCCGGGCCAGGACGCGACCACCAATGCGGGGGCCAGTCTCAACCCCTTCGCGGTTTCGCTCATCGGCATCACCGCGGGGATCATGGCCGACGATATCGCAGCGTGGATCCGCGAGCGCGGACGCGAGGTGTTCGGCGGCGCGCGGCCCGGCGGCGCGGCGACGACCTCGGC
>WRPF01000081.1 GCA_009773335.1 Caulobacteraceae bacterium | reverse complement strand
CGCCGCCGCCTGCGCCGACCAGTCCGCCGCCTGGCCCCGCAAGCAGACCGCCCGGCGCGCCGCCGCCCTGTCCGGAGAGCATGCCGACGATCAACGGGCGCAGCACGAAGAAGATGATCCCGAGGGCGACGATCAACAGCGCGAACAACTCGACGCCGCGCATGATCTCGTCCTTGCCGAAGTCGAACATCGAAGGCTTGGCGGCCTCCGTGCCGGCGACGGCTGCGGCCTGCGCGAACTTGAGGTTGACGACCTCCACCTTGTCGCCGCGGGCTTCATCGAAACCGACTGCGGATTTCACCAGCGTGGTGATCCGGTCGAGTTCCTGCGGGTCGCGCGCGGCCCACTCGCCGGGCTTGCCGTCGGCGCCGGGTGCGGTGACGCCGTCGACCGCCACCGCCACCGACAGGCGCTTGATCCGGCCGCCCTCGACGATCTCTGTCTTGGTGGTGTTGGAGATTTCGTAGCGCACCTGTTCCTCGGTGCGCTCGGTGTTGCTGCCGCTTGCGCTTGCGGAACCTCCGCTGGCGCCCGCGCCGTCGGGGAGGTTGCGCGTGGCGCTCGCGCCGCCGCCGCCCGCGCCGTCGCTGGACGCGCTTGTCTCTTCGGTCGAGTTCGTTTCGCGAACGACGCGACCTTCGGGATCGAAGGTCTGCGAAGTCGACGTGACGCGGTTGAAATCGATGTCGGCGGCGATCTGCACGCGCGCCGCGCCCGGCCCGACGACGCTCTCGACAATGTCCTGCACTTCCTTGCGCAGGCGCTCCTCAACCGCGACCTTGCGTTCGTCCATGGCGTCGGCCGCCGCCGCGCCGCTGTCGTCTTCGGCTGCCGCAAGGAGTTTTCCCGAGGCGTCGGCGATGGTGACCCGGTTCACCGAAAGACCGGGTACTGCGCTTGCGACGAGATTGCGGACGGCGCGGACCTGCCCCTGGCTCAGCTGGCCGCCCTTGACGGTGAGTACGATGGAGGCGGACGGGGCCTGCTTGTCCTGCGAGAAGAGCTGCCGCTCGGGCAACACCAGATGCACGCGCGCGCGTTCGACGCCGTCGATGGAGGCGATCGTGCGCGCGAGTTCGCCTTCAAGCGCCCGCAACCTGTTGATGTTTTGCTGGAATTGCGTCGCGCCGAGCGCGTCCTGCTTGTCGAATATTTCGTAGCCGATGGAGCCGCGCGATGGCAGGCCGTCCTCGGAGAGCATCAGGCGCGCCGACATGACCTGTGACCGCGGCACGAAGATCGCCGTGCCGTCGCCGCGCAGTTCGTAGGCGATCTTGGCGCCGTCGAGCTTGGAGGCGATCTCGCCGGCTTCCGCCATGTCGACATCGGAGAAGAGGAGGGCCTTTTCCTCGCCGCCCACCCGGAACATCAGCGCAAACAGCGCCGCCGCCACGACAGCGGTGATCCCGAGCGCCGCGAACAGGCGCATCGGGCCGATTTTCATCATCAGATCGTTGAGACCGTTCACGCGCCGTCCGCCGAATCACTCGCGGCGCCGTCATGACGCCCGCCCGGCAGATTTTTCCTACCCCGGTGAAGGTATGGTTAATGCGCGGCGAGTTCCTGCATCACGCGACCTCGAAAGCCTGTCAGGCTTCCGAGACGCGGTAGTGCTGGATGCGCGTCGTGCGCAGGCCGGGAAGGCCGTGACGCTCGATCGAACGGCGCCAGGCGTCGAACTCTTCCGAGGTCAGGCTGTAGCGCGCGCACGCATCTTCGAGCGTGAGCAGGCCGCCGCGAACGGCCGCGACAACTTCCGCCTTGCGGCGGATCACCCAGCGCGTGGTGTTCGCCGGGGGCAGATCGTCGAGGGTAAGGGGGTTCCCGTCAGGACCCATCACCACTCCTTCATAGCGGCGTTGCTTCTGCATCGCGCCAACTCCCATCAGACAAGGTGGCCGTTATAGTCCGAGGGAATAAACATCGGCCTAAATTTCAGAGTAAAATCAGGTTAATAGCGTGTATCGAAATGTAACGGGTGTTACTGCGAGAGCAACGATTCCGCGTTTACCTTTCGATTACCTCTTGATGCGGATGAGTTCATCCAGCATCTCGTCGGCGGTCGTGATGATCTTCGAGGAGGCCGAATAGGCCCGCTGCGTCACGATCATGCTGGTGAACTCGGATGCGAGATCCACGTTCGACGCTTCCAGCACCGAGGACTCGATGCGTCCCGCGCCCGCCGCGTTCGATTCGTTAATGTTGTAGAGCCCGGAGGACAGCGTCGTGCGGAACACGCCGCCGCGGTCCGGCAGCAGGCCGTTGGGGTTGAGGAAGGTCGCCACCGGAATCCGGAAGAGCGCCCGCGAGCGGCCGTTGGAGAACTGCGCCGCGAGATCGCCGTTCTCGTCCACGACGAGGCCCGACAGGCTTCCCGGCGGCACGCCGTCGGTCACCACCGTCGAGACGCCCGACGAGGTCGCGAATTGCGTCAGCGTGCTGGAGAGATTGAACGTCATCGGCTGGGCGGCCGCGCCGGTGGTGGCGTCCCAGTTGATCGTGAAGGGCCCCCCGAGCGCGCCCGTGATGCCCTGGACGCCGCCGGACGTCGTGAACGAAACGGTTCCCGCGGCGACGCGGCCCCCCGGATTGCCCGGAGCGGCGCTCGCCGGGCGCGAATAGACTTCCACCTGCCAGGTGTTGGCCGCGGTCTTCAGGAAGCCGATGGCCAGCGTGCGCGCGGCGCCGAGGCTGTCGAACACCTCGATGCTGCTCTCGAACTGGGGAGAGATGTCGCCGGTCGCCATGTCGCCGACGACGTAGGTGTTGGATGTGGGATCGTAGGTGGTCTGCGTCGCGCTCAGGTTCGCCGTCAAGGTGACGTTGCTCGTCGCTTCCGCTGTGGAGGCGGTGTCGGCGACGTTGATGGGCGCCAGCGTCGACAGGCTTGTCGGGCTCGAGGTGACCGTGCCGTTGGTCTGGATCGGCCAGCCCTGCAGGAAGAAGCCCTGCGCGTTGGCGAGGAAGCCGTCCGCGTCGACGGAGAAGGAGCCCGCGCGCGTGAATGCGACGCTGCCGCCGTTCGTCAGCGGCTGATTGTTTTCGGAGACGACGAAAAACCCGTTACCGGCGATCGCAAGGTCCGTCGATGAACGCGATTGTTCGAGCGAGCCCTGCACGTCGACGAGGCGTCGCGTCGACGAGAGGACGCCGCCCGCATTGTATGTGGAGGCGCCGGTCTGGCTGTTCAGCATCGCCGTGAAGTCGGTGACGCCGCGCTTGTAGCCGACGGTGTTGATGTTGGCGATGTTGTCGGAGATGACCGCCATCGCACTTGAGTTCGCGGCAAGGCCGGAGACCCCGGACCGCATGGCTGTGTAGATGCTCATCGTTTCTTCCTGCTCGCTTGCGGTCCGGTGTGGGGGATCGTTTCGAGCTTCTGCTCACGTCCGGGCCGCATTCGGCGTCCCGATGATTTCGTCTAGCTGCGTACGGAACGGATGGAATCGAATGATCGCATGCCGGCGGCGGTCATTACGGTCGCTGCGCCTGCGGTGCTGAAGTCGATGCCGGTGATGGCTTCCTCGACGGAAATGTTCGTTGCGACGTCTGCGCCGTCCGCGTCGGTGGCGGTGATCACGAGACTGTAGGGGCCGCCGGGAAGATCGCGCCCGTTGGCGTCCTCGCCGTCCCATGTGAACGTCTTCGCGCCGCTTCCGGCGGCGACGTTTTCGGCATAGACCTCACGGCCCGTCGAGTCGCGCACGGAGATGCGCGCTTCGCCCGTGGCGCCGGTGATGTCGTAACTCCATTTCGCCGCGCCGTCCTGAAGGCGCGCGACATCGCTTGAGAAGATCGCGGTGCGCCCGATGAACGAGACGGCGGAGGCGGTGCCGGCCGAACTGCTCTGTGCAAGCAGCGTTTCGAGCTTGTCGTTGGTGGAGATCTGCTGCTCGACCTGGCTGTACTGCACGAGCTGCTGCGTGAACTGGGCGGAGTCAACGGGATTGAGCGGATCCTGGTTGGAGAGCTGTGCGGTCAGCAGCGACAGGAACGTGTCGAAATTGTCGGACAGCTTCGTGCGCGCCTCGGTGGCGGCGGTCTGCGTGGCCGCGGTGGACGAGGCAAGTGTTGAGCCGATGACGGACATGGGTGTTCTCTCCTCAGACCATCACGTCGACGCGTGCGCCGCGCCATGTTTCAAGACCGAAAGGGCGGGGCGCCTTTGCGGCAGGTGCGTTCGTGTCGGCGGTCTGTCCGGAACCAGCACCGCTGCGTGAGCCGTCGCCCTTGGCGTCCTGCGACTCGCGGTCGCCGCGCTGCGCGAGATCGAAGGTGAGGTCGCCGCTGTCGAGATTGAGGCCGGCGTCCTGCAACGCGCGTTCGAGTTCGCGCGAAGACCGCACGAGATCGGCGAGTGTCGCGGGGTTTTCCGCCGACACCACCGCCGTGACCTTGTTGTCGGCGCTGACATCGAGCGTCACCTGCACGCGGCCGAGCTCCACCGGATCGAGACGCACGTCGATGCTTGTCGAGCGGCCGTCGAAGCGGCGGATGACGTGCTGCGCCACAAGTGCGGCGGGCGTCGTCGGGCGATGGCCGGATGCGCCCGATGCTTCGTTGAGGCGATGCGCGCGCTGGTCTGCGGGCGCGGCGCCCACCAGTTGCGGCGCGGAGTCAGTGGCGGGCGGCGCTTCCGGCGTCGGCGCGGACGACGAGACCGGCTGTACGGCCATGGCGGTCTGCACCTTGGCGGCGCCGTTCACGGGTGGCGACGCGGATGCGCCGGCGTTCGCGGGCGGCTTGAAGTCGGGCCCGGCTTCGGCGGCGCCGTCGCTGCGACCTGCGCGCAGCGGCTTCAACGGACGGATCTCGGTCTTGGCCGGCGTGGCTGCGCCGGCGGCAAGCGCCTCGAGGGCGGAAAGTGCTGTGGGGTTCGTCGCGGCCTGTGCAGTTTCCAGCTTCGGCTGCTGCGCTGCGTTCGCGGCAGCTGCGCCCGGCGCGGCCTTGCCCTGCGTTTGCTGCTCCGCCGCTGCTGCGACTTCGGTTGAAATGGCGCCGGCGTCCGCCGTAGTCGGCGCAGCGGCAGTCGTGGCGATGGTCGCCGCGCCTTGCGCGAGAATGGCCGAGAGATCGAACGTGACGACGCTGTTCTGCGGACGGATGAGAACCGGAGCGAACGGCGTGCCGAGACTGATGTCTGTCTCTTTTGATGTGGAGGCTTCCTCGCCGTCCTCGTCGTTGGCGGCCTCCTCCTCGCGCGCGTCCTGGATGCGGCTTGCGCCATGCGCGGATTGGGCGGGTTCGTCCGGCGGCAGATGCGCGGCGAAATCGTCGTCGGGCAGCTCGAACTCCGGGTTCGGCGCCGTCGCGTGGGCGATCGGTAGTGTTCTTGCCAGCACGAGACGCGCGTCCATTGCAGGAGCCCTTGCACGATGCGCGACGTGGATCGTCGCCATCGCGTTCGTGTCGAGCAAGTCGCGCGCCAGTTTGGTGAACGGCGCGTAAGCCATGCGGCGCAACACCTTCACGCAGGAAAGGCGCAGCAGCGTCGCGGGGCTGCGGCAACATTGACCGGGCGCCTGCGGCAGATATTGCCGGGAGATTTCGACGACGATCCGCAGGCCGCGCGGCGCGGCCCCATGCTTGCGTTGCAGTGATCGTGATCGCGGTGCGCCGGCATGGCGCCTGTGTGCGGCGATCATCGCGAATGCCTTGCCGGCCAAGGGCCCGCGCGCGTTCGGCGCAATCTGATTGTCGGGTGAAGTCCGCTTCTCGCCCGGCAGGATTTGCCGACAGCACGGCGCTTCTTGCCCACCGGCGGGCGCAAACCGAGGCCACGCATGCTCGTTGGATCGATCTTCTCGAACGCCCTCTCGGGACTTCACGCGAGCCAGACGGCGCTCGGCGTCATTTCGCAGAACGTCGCCAACGCGAACACGCCGGGCTATGTGCGCGCGCAGACGAATTTCACGCCGCAGGTGGTCGCCGGCGGTGGGGCTGGTGTTGAAGTCGAATCCATCACCCGCGCGGCGGACCGCTTCCTTGCAGCGGCTCAGCGTGTGGCGGGCGCCGCCAACGGCGCGGCGGGCGTGCGGGCAGAGCTCCTCGATCGCACGCAGTTGCTGTTCGGCGATCCCAACGGAACCCAGACGCTGTTCAGCCGCGTCGATGACATCTACACCTCGCTGCAGTCTGCCGCGCTCAGCCCGCTGTCGAGCGTCGTGCGGCGCAGCGCCATTGGCGCTTTGCAGGATACGTTCAGTGAACTTTCGCGCGTGGCGCAGTCGATCGAGGACCTCCGGCTGGAAGCCGACCAGCGCGTCAGCGAGTCCGTCGCGCGCGCCGACGGGTTGCTGCAGCGCATTGCGGATCTCAACGGCGAAGTGGCGCTGACGAAGAAATCCGGCGGCGACAGTTCCGGCGCGGAAAACGCCCGCGACCTGCTCATCGACGAGGTCTCCACGCTCATTGACGTGCGCACGACGCCGCACGCGGATGGCGTCGTGGAGCTGCGCACGAATTCCGGCGGTCTGCTCGTCGGCACAACCGCCTCGCGCCTCGCCTATACGCAGAACGCCACCACCTATGGCCCCCCCGGCGCGATCATCATCAACCAGGGCCTGCCCACCGAGGGGCAGTTCGGATCGATGCTCTCGGGCGGGCTCATCAAAGGGCTGATGCAGGTCCGCGACGTCGACCTGCCGGGTATCGCGGACTCCGTGGGCGCGCTCGCCGGCGCGCTGGCGGACGAACTCAACCGTGCGCACGCCACGAACGTCGCCGATCCGCCCGCCTCGCATCTCGTGGGGCGCAACACGGGCCTGCTCGCCGCCGACGCTCTGAATTTCACCGGACAGACCGTCATCGGCATCGTCGATTCCAACGGCGCGCTCACGCGACGCATGACCGTCGACTTCGACGCAGGCACGATCACCACCGAAAATCCCGCCGATACGCGCAACTTCACACAGACAGTCGGCGGCTTCACCACGACGCTCAACGCCGTGCTGCAACTGGCCCCCGCGCAAGGCGCGGCCACGTTCGCCAACGGCGTGATGACGCTCGACGGCTCGGGCGGCATCGTGCTCGGCGAGGTCGACGGCGATCCAAGCGCGCGCGCGGGCCGCGGATTCGCGCACTTCTTCGGCCTCAACGACATCATCCGCAGCGACAAGCCGATCTTCACCGCCGCAGGCGTGTCCGCGACCGACGCGCACGGCCTGGCGGGCGGCGGGGCGGTGACGTTCCGCGTCACCGACGCCGCCGGGCGCGTCGTGCTCGATCGGAACGTCACGGTCACCGGCGCGACCTGGGCGGATTTCATCGCGCAGATGAACAGCACGACCAACGGCTTCGGCCAGTATGGCGTTGCATCCCTGAACAGCGACGGGGCGATCTCGATTGCGCCCGGGGCCGGCTATTCCATCACCGCGACATCCGACACCACACAGCGCGGCGCCACGACGCTCGGCGTGACGGACCTGTTCGGACTTTCGCGGTCCTCGCTCGCCGCGCTGCCGCATGATCTCGCCGTCGACGAGCGGATCGTCGCTTCGCCTTACCTGCTCGCGTTCGGCAAGCCGGACCTGACGGCGGGCGTAGGCGCGCGGATCGCGGAGTCCGGGGACGCACGCGGCGCACAGGCGCTGATCGACACGCGCAACACGCAACGGAGCTTCCCGGGCACGGGCGCGCTGTCGGCGCAGACCACCTCGCTCGACGCGTATACGTCAAGGCTGGCGGGGGAAGCGGCGCGTCTCGCCGACAACGCCGCGAAGTCCGAGGCCGGCGCCACGGCGGTCCTGAGTGCGGCGACCGAGCGGCGCACGCAGACCGAGGGCGTCAGCCTGGACGAGGAACTCGTGCGCATGACGCAGTTCCAGCAGTCCTACGCCGCTGCGTCGCGGCTCATCCAGGCGGCGCAGGAAATGCTCGATACGTTGCTGGCGATATAGTGAGATAGTTCATGAAAGTGACACCAACCTTCCTCATCGCCACGCACGCGCGCAGCGATCTCGCACGCCTGACGAACGATCTCTACGGGCTGCAACGTCAGACCGCGTCCGGCTTTCTCGCTGACGATCTCAAGGGCTATGGCGACAATGGCGGCCGCATCATTTCGGCGCGCGGCGTTCTCGCGCAGACCGAAGCGCGCAAGGCGGCCGGCGAGCGCCTGCAGGTGCGGCTGGACACGCAGGATCTCGCGCTGTCGAAAGCGGCGGCGGCGGCGGCGCAGCTGAAGCAGGACGTGACGCTCGCGCTGTCGCAGACAGACGGCCGGTTTCTCGCCGACCAGTTGCAGACCGCATTCGGGCAGGTCGTCGATGCGCTCAACCAGTCGGAAGACGGGCAGGCGCTTTTCGCCGGCGAACGGGCGACGGCGACGGCGGTTCGCGTCACGAGTCTCGACGATCTCGCGGGCGCCTTCACGGACGAGCAGGTCTTCAACGAGTCCACGCGCAACGCCACGGTCGATCTCGGCACGGGCGTGTCGTTCACGGTGGCGGACAAGGCCTCGGCCATCAGCCGCGACATGTTCGATGCGATGCGTGATCTCTATGCGGAGATGCAGGCCGGCGCTTTCGGCACGCCGCTGACCGCGAGCCAGGAACTCGCCCTGCGCAATGCGGTCGGCGCGCTCGACGCCGCGCACGGGTCGATCGTCGAGGCGCAGGGGCGCAACGGCGATGTGAACAATCGCCTCGGCCGCGAAATCGAACGGCTCTCCAGCCAGGGCATTCTGGTGGAAAAGCACATGAGCGACGTGGCCGATGCCGATCTTGCGGAAGTGGCGATGAAACTTTCGGCGAGCCAGACGCAGTACCAGGCCATCGCCAAGGTTTTCTCCGATATCCGCGAACTGACTTTGCTCAACTTCCTGAAGTGACGCAGGCGCTGGGCCGCGCTATATGACCTCCCATCGCTCCGGGCCTTGACCCCGGAGGGAGGAGAAACATGACCACGCTTGATCCCGAGGCGGGAGGCGCAAGCGCCGCCGCCCCAATTCCGTCCATGAACACCCCGCTCAATTCGCTCGGCTTTGCGAAAAGACCCGCCGAAACGCGGGTCGTCGCCGCCATGTCCGGCGGGGTGGATTCATCCGTCGTCGCGGCGATGCTGAAGCGCGAAGGCTACGAGGTCATCGGCGTCACGCTGCAGCTCTACGATCACGGCGCGGCGGTGAACAAGGCGGGGTCGTGCTGCGCGGGGCAGGACATCCACGATGCGCGGCGCGTGGCGGACATGCTCGGCGTTCCGCACTACGTCCTCGACTACGAAAGCCGGTTCCGTGACGCGGTGATGGAAGATTTCGCCGACAGCTATCTTGCGGGCGAGACGCCGATCCCGTGCGTGAAGTGCAACCAGTCGGTGAAGTTCAAGGATCTCCTCGGCCTCGCGCGCGATCTCGGCGCCGACTGCATGGCCACGGGGCACTATGTCCAGCGCGTCATCGGCGCCGAAGGGCCGGAGCTGCATCGCGGCGCGGACCCCTCGCGCGACCAGAGCTATTTCCTGTTCGCGACCACGCGCGCGCAGATCGATTTCCTGCGGTTTCCACTTGGAGGATTGCCGAAGACGGAAACGCGCGCGCTGGCGGCGGAGTTCGGCCTCGTCGTGGCGGAGAAGCCGGACAGCCAGGACATCTGTTTCGTGCCCACCGGCAAGTATGCTGAGGTCGTCGCCAGGCTGCGGCCCGGCGCGATCGATCCCGGCGAGATCGTGCATGTGGACGGGCGCGTGCTCGGACGCCACGAGGGCGTGATCCACTACACCGTCGGCCAGCGGCGCGGCCTCGGCGTCGCCACGGGCGAACCGCTCTTCGTCGCGCGCCTCGACGCCGATGCAAAGCGCGTGATCGTCGGCCCGCGCGAAGCTCTGGCGGTGCGACGCATCGCGCTGAAGGACGTGAACTGGGTTGGCGAAACCGTGGCGTCGGAAGACGATCTCCACGGTCGCCGCGTGCTCGTGCGCGTGCGCTCGACGCGGCCCCCGGTCCCCGCCACGCTCGATACGCGCGCCGGCTGGTTCGTCACGCTCGATGAAGCCGAAGAAGGCGTGGCGCCGGGGCAGGCGGCGGTGCTCTACGACGCGGATGCGCCGATGCGGGTGCTCGGCGGCGGGTGGATCGGGCGGACGGCCTAAACGAGGACGATGCGCGCTTCCCACGGCGCGAGCGTGTCGATCTCTGTTCCAGCATTTGGCAGTATCGGCGTCAGCGCCGGCACGCAGTCAGGACGGGGCTTCGCTTCGCCACGCAGATTGAGTGCGACGACCGCGCGGCGGCCTTCGTATGTGCGGGCGTAGACGAAGACATCCGGATCATCCGGCGCGAGGTCCTCGAACGCGCCGAACACCCAGAGCGGATCGTCCCGCAGCGCGATGAGCTGTTTCGCGAAGGCCCTCACACTGGCGCCATCGTGCTCCTGCGCTGCGGCGTTGAGCGTCGTGTGGTTGGGATTGACCCTGAGCCACGTCGTTTCGGCTTCGGAGAAGCCCGCATTCAGCGCCGCACTCCACTGGAACGGCGTGCGCGCGTGATCGCGCGTCATCGCCACCGTGGCGGCGAAGGCCTGCTGTTCGGTGCGGCCTTTCTCGCGCGCGAGACGGTAGGTGGTCTTCGCCCACACGTCGTCGATGTCGTCGAGGCTTTCGAACGGCGCATTGGTCATGCCGAGCTCGTCGCCCTGGTAGATGAAGGGCGTGGCGCGCTGCGTGAGCACGAGCGTCAGCAGCATCTTGGCGCTTTCGGGCGAGCCGTCGCCGAAGCGTGAGGAAATCCGGCCAAGATCGTGATTGGAGATGACGACGCTGTTCCAGCCGTTCGCGCCGATGCCTTTGTCCCACGCGGAAAAGATGCGCTTGAACGCGACGCGATCCCACGGGCCCGCGACGACCGGGTTCATCGCCACGAGATCGAAATGATAGATCATGTCGAGCATCGGATCGGCGGGATCGACGAGCTTCGCGGCGCGTGCCGGATCAACGCCGGGCGCCTCGCCGATGGCGATGCAATCGTAGTGGGAAAACACCTCGCGGCGCATCTCGCGCAGGAATTCGTGCAAGCGCGGACCGCCGGCGATGTGGCGGTAGAGCGGGGCGGGGCGGGGATCGATCACGTCACGCAGGTCCGGCTCCTTGGAGATCACCGTCACCACATCGAGCCGGAAGCCGCCCACACCCTTGTCGAGCCAGAAGCGCATCGCCGCGTGGATTGCGCTGCGGACCTCCGGGTTCTCCCAGTTGAGATCGGCCTGCGACTTGTCGAAGAGGTGCAGATAGAACTGGTCATCGCCGTCCGGTTGCGACCACGACGGCCCGCCGAAGATGGAGCGCCAGTTGTTTGGCGCCGCGCCGCAGCGTCCCTCGCGCCACCAGTACCAGTCGCGCTTTTCGCCCTGCGCGAGCGCGTCCTGAAACCAGGGATGCTGTGTCGACGTGTGATTGAGCGCGATGTCGAGCACGATGCGGATGTCGCGTTTCTTCGCCTCTTCGAAAAGCTCTTCCGCGTCCGCCATCGTCCCGAACAGCGGATTGACGGCGCAGTAGTCCGAGGTGTCGTAGCCGTTGTCGATCATCGGCGAGGCGAAGATCGGCGACAGCCACGCAACCCCGACGCCGAGATCCTTCAGATACGGCAGCTTCTCGATGACGCCGCGGATGTCGCCCACGCCGTCGCCGTTCCCGTCGCGGAAGGACTTCGGGTAGATCTGGTAGACGACGGCGCGTTTCCACCGGGCGGCGCGTTCGGAAGCGGTCATGGCGGGGACTATGCGGGCACGGCGGTCGCAATTCCAAGGGCTACGGCGCGCGCACGCGGCGGCGGCCGCGGCGTCGCTTGTGAAAAACGACGCCGCGTCGGGGCTGTCAGCATGATGGGGAACGCGGGCCTTCAGGCCCGCATGACGATGCGCCTCATGAAGCGGCGCGCACCTGGCTCGCGCGTGTGCGACCGGGAGGCGGGCCTGAAGGCCCACGGTCCCCTTGCGGTGCGCGTGCGATGCGACATGGAAACAGAGGCCCGCTCACACAACGGACCCGGCGCGCGCGGCGCATGGGAAAAGGACCGCCGGACGCCGGCGCCGCGCGAGATCGTCGAAGAAGGCGCGAAAGCCGCACGGCGCGTCGTTCCGGCCCGGTCCGCAGGTGTGCGCATCAGCGCACAATGGGGCTGCGCCCGCAGGGCGCCCCAAACCGCCAGAACCAGAACCAAAAGACACGCGAGCACTTCGCCCTCCTGACAAAACCTGCGCGGCATGTTCACTATATGTTCCGTGCTCGCAAGTGAATTTCCGGAAAGGCGCGGTGAGGCGGCTGCAACCGCCGCCGCCGGATGCTGCAAATCGCGCCAGCAATCGATTTAATGGTGACCGTCCCCGTTTCAAATCTCTGCGAAACGCCTGCGTCGCTCGGCCCCGGCGAAAGCCGGGGTCCATTTCATGTCGACGGAATCGGCACAGCGCATTGAATCTCGGGGGAAAAAAATGGGTCCCGGCTTTCGCCGGGACCGAGCAGCGGCGGCGTGATCAGACCTTCGCGCCCTCTGGCGGCAAGGTTTCGCAGAGGTCCCCTTTCAGGGGGAGGAGGGAGAAAAATCGGTGGTGATCGGTGTGGTGACGCCGGCAATCTGTCCCCGCATTTTTCCGCGAGTTCGCGCCCACGGAGCGGCGCCGCCGAACAGTCTCCACGACCTCACCCTCCACGACCTCACCGCGGCGAGGACGCCCCGGAGGCGCTGCCCGGAGACGGGCTCCAGCCTCACCAAAAGTTGACATATACGGCAATTTGCCGTACACGGCGATCATGACTGATCAATCTGTCCCCACCCGCACGGCCCGACTGGAAGCCCGACTTCCCGAGGAGGTGCATGCGCTCCTGAAACGCGCTGCCGAACTTCAAGGTCGGACCCTGACGGATTTTGTCGTCGCGGCCGCCCATGAAGCGGCCGTTCGCACAATTGAATCCGACGCCGTCGTGCGTCTGTCGGCGGCTGACCAGATCCGTTTCGCAGAGGCGGTGTTTGCCGACGACGTTTCCGCCGACCCGCCGGCCGTCAAGGACGCGCTCAAACGCGCGAAGAAGCGTCACGCTTCGCTGATTGAAACTGCGTGACTGCGAAACCGTTTCGGGTCGAACGACTGAACGCCGCCCATGATCGGGCGGCGTTCGATTGTGGCGTCGCCGCGCTCAACATCTATCTCGCGTCGCAAGCTTCCCAGGATGAGAAACGCCGTGTCGCGTCCTGCTTCATCGCTGTTGAGACCGCGACATCGAAAATCGCCGGCTATTACACGCTGTCGGCGGCGAGCATCGATTTGAGCGACATTCCCGCCGTCGTCGCCAGGAAGCTCCCTCGCTATCCAGCGGTACCCGCAATTCGACTTGGTCGTCTCGCCGTCGCCACTGCCTCGCACGGACAAGGACTTGGCGCCGCGTTGTTGTGGGATGCGATGGAGCGCGCAGCCAATGTCGAGATCGGGGCGTTTGCCCTTCTCGTCGATGCGAAAGATGCGAGCGCGGCGCGCTTCTACGCCCGTCACGGCTTCACCGCCTTCGGCGACCGACCCTTGCTGCTCTTTCGCCCGTTCAGGGGCTGAGGCCGCACGCAGACGCGCAGCGCGAGCGGGGTTGACGCGCGCGACCGGCCGACGCCCGCCACGCGCGCAGGATGAGGCGATGACCGCGCCACACATCATGCCCGATGACGCTCACGCGCGGCGCGCGAATCTGATCTGGTGATTTCGCCAAGCGAGCGCGCCCCACCTGCACCGTGCCGCGCACGGTGCGTTCGCACCTCACACCGTGTGAAAAAGCCTTGCAGGACAAGGCGCACGGACACCGCACACGGTGTCCTTTATCTTGCGCTATGAGGTGTTTCCCACTTCCAGCGGTGCACGCTCTCGCCCTGCCAGCCGATTTTCCGCAGGACAGCCGCGAGATAGATGTCTACGTAAAGCTCGTTGTAGTCTCCGTGCCCGTCCCGGGAATCGCTTTCTTCGAAGAAGCGGTTCGTCTTGCGTTTGAGCCAGTTGTCCTCCGCCTTCCGCACCAGC
>WRPF01000080.1 GCA_009773335.1 Caulobacteraceae bacterium | reverse complement strand
GGTCGCGCCAGCGGATGCGGGTTTCGGGGTGGCCGCCCCGAAACCCGCAAACCGGCCACACAGTCTCTACCGAGTCGCGAACAGACAATTCCGGACGCGACGAAGTCGCGATCCGGAACCCAGGGGCTCAAGCGCAGCCGGGCCCCCTGGGTTCCGGGTTCGCGCTGCGCGCGCCCCGGAATGACGGGGTGTAAACAGGCCGCACGTTGTGAAAGTCCGGCGTTCAGCCGACAATCGAAAATGCTCACCTACCGCCTGCTACGCCCTGACGAATCCGCCGCCGCCGCCGACATCCATCGGATCGCGGGCGCGCTCATTCCCGGCTATGACACGAGCCTGCATACGCAGGCGGAATTCTACGTCTTCTACGCCGCGCACGTGATGGTCGATGGCCCCGTGTGGGGCGCGTTCGAGGGCGGCGTGTTGCGCGGTCACGTCGCGCTGTTGCCGGGATGGATCGACCATCTCTATGTCGATCCACCGCATCACGGGAGAGGGATCGGCAGCGCGCTCGTCGGAATCGCGCAACGCGAGCAGAACGACCTGCGGCTTTATACGTTCCAGTCGAACACGCGAGCGCGGGCGCTCTACGAACGCCACGGCTTCATCCTCGAAGACCTCACCGACGGCGCGCGCAACGAAGAAAAGATGCCCGACTGCACCTATCACTGGCGGCGGGACGGCTAGATCGCGTCGAAATCTCCGCCTCTTCCGCGTCCTTCCGCGAACCGCCGCGCGCCGGCCTGCGAACCGGCGATGAGCGCAATGCGGCCGCGGTCGCCTTCGGCGCGCAGCGCCGCATCCATGTCCATCGACCAGCCGGCGTACGCCGACGCGCGATCCACGCGCATGCAGGTGTTGGGAAAGCGCGCGATGTCGGCGGCGAGCTTCTGCGCGTGCGCCAGCGCTTCGCCTGCGGGCGTGACGCGATTGGCGAGGCCCCAGGCGAGCGCTTCGTCGGCGTCCACGGCGCGGCCGGTGAGGATCATGTCCATCGCGCGGCCCTGACCCACGATGCGCGGCAAGCGCACCGTCCCGCCGTCGATCAGCGGCACACCCCAGCGGCGGCAATACACGCCGAACACGGCCGTCTTCGACGCCACGCGCATGTCCGCAAGCAGTGCGAGCTCAAGCCCGCCCGCCACCGCGAAGCCCTCCACCGCCGCAATCAGCGGCTTCGACAGCGAGACGCCGGGCGTTTCCGTCTCGCGGTCGGACAGGAGCCGTGAAGGGCCCATAGGGCCGTGCTTGCGGTGCTCGTAGCGCGCGCCGGCGCTCACGGCCTTGAGGTCGGCGCCCGCGCAGAACGTCCCGTTCGCGCCGGTAAGAACCATGGCGAGGATTTCATCATTCGCTTCCGCCGCATGAAAAGCCTCGAAAAGTGCGGCGGCCGTGGGCGGATCGACGGCGTTGCGCGCCTCGGGCCGGTCGATGGTGATCGTGACGACCGGCCCTTCCTGGCTTATGTGGACGCTCATGACAGCGACTCCCGTGTTCAGCGACCCATCATCGCCTGTTTCCGTTCGCGGAAGTCAAAGATGAAAACCGCCCTCGCGATCCGTCACCTCCCGTACGAGGACCTCGGCGCGTTCGGGCCGGCGCTCGCGCAGCGGGGCTTTGCGTTGCGCTATGCGGAGGCGGGCCAGCCGCTGCTCGACGAGCGGCAGGAGAGCCTCGTCATCGTGCTTGGCGGACCGATCGGCGCCAACGATGTGGAGACGTATCCCTTTCTCGCGGCCGAACTCGCGCTCATCGAGCGGCGCCTCAAGCGCGGCGCGCCGACGATGGGCGTGTGCCTCGGCGCGCAGATGATCGCCAAGGTGATCGGCGCGAAGGTGTATCCGGCGAAGGCGAAGGAAATCGGCTTTGCGCCGATCAGGCTCACCGCGGAAGGGCGCGACTCCTGCCTTGCGTCGTTCGCGGCCGATCCGCTGGCGCTGCACTGGCACGGCGACACCTTCGACCTGCCGCGCGGGAGCCAGCTTCTGGCGTCCACCGACATCTGCGAAAACCAGGCGTTCGCCTTCGGGCCGAATGTCGTGGGCTTCCAGTTCCACCCGGAGGCGAACCCGGCGGGTTTCGAGCGCTGGCTGATCGGGAGTTCCGCGGAACTTTCCGCCGCGGGGATTGATCCGCGCACGCTGCGCGCCGACATGGTCAGGCACGGCGCGGCGATCGCGGCCAAGGGCGCCGACGTGCTGCACCGCTGGATCGACCAGGCGGATCTCTGAGAGGCTCAATGAAACTGCGCATCGCCGTCCAGATGGACCCCATCGACGCCATCGTCGTCGAACGCGACACTTCGCTTGCGTTCATGGTGGAGGCGCAGGCGCGCGGCCACGAGACGTTCTGGTATCACCCGAGCGACCTGTGGTGGGAGTCCGGCAAGGTCTATGCGCTGGCGCACCGCGTGGAGGTCTCGCCCGATCCCGCCAGCCACTACGCCACGCTCAACAGCGCGCGCACCGACGTCTCGACCTTCGACGCGGTGCTCATCCGCCAGGATCCGCCGTTCGACATGGGCTATGTGTCGAACACGTATCTGCTCGAACTTGTCGGCGGGAAGACGCTCGTCCTCAACAACCCGACGGGCGTGCGCGACATTCCTGAAAAGATCTCCACGCTGCGCTTTCCGCACCTCATCGCGGCGACGTTCGTCGGGCGCAACATCGATGCGATCCTCGCGTTCGCGGAGCGCTTCGACCAGGTGGTGCTGAAGCCCTCGTTCTTCGCGGGCGGGGAAGGCGTGTCGCGCGGGCGCGCGAGCGATCCGGACTTTCTCACCAAGGTCGGCGCGATGCTGGCGGACGTCGGCGCCGAGCCGATCATCGTGCAGGAGTTCATTCCCGGCGTGAAGGACGGCGACAAGCGCGTGTTCGTGCTCGACGGCCAGCCGCTCGGCGTCGTGCGCCGGATGCCGAAGGCCGGCGAGTTCCGCGCCAATCTCCACGTCGGCGGTGTCGCGCAGGCGGGCGAACTCGACGCGCGCGACCGCGAGATCGTCGCCGCCGTCGCGCCGTTCCTGAAGGAAAAGGGCATCCTCTTCGCGGGCCTCGACGTGATCGACGGCCGCCTCACCGAGATCAACGTCACGTCGCCGACGCTGGTGCAGGAGCTGAAGCGCTTCTCCAACATCGACGCGCCGAAACTGTTCATCGACGCGCTGGAGCGGATGGCTGCGGCGCGGTAGCCAGTGATCACATGAAAACGCCCGCCCCCGTGAGGGAGCGGGCGTCTTCATTTCAGTTTGCAGCGTCTACCAGATGTGCACGCGGTCGCCCGGCGCGACGTAGAGCTTTTCGCCCGGCTGGACATTGAACGCGGCGTACCACGCATCGACGTTCTGCACCGTGCCGTTGCAGCGGAAGCGGCCCGGGGAGTGCGGGTCGGTCTGCACCTGGTTGCGCAGCGCCTCGTCGCGGATGAGCGTGCGCCACACCTGCGCCCAGCTCATGAAGAAGCGCTGGTCTCCGGTGAGGCCTTCCAGCACCGGCGCGCGACGGCGTCCGAGCGCGATCTTGTAGGCCGCGTAGCCCACGGTCACGCCGCAATGGTCGCCGATGTTCTCGCCGATGGTGAGCTGGCCGTTGATGTTCACGCCCGGCAGCGCCTCGAAGCGCCCGTATTGCGCGATCATCTTGGCGCTGAGCGTTTCAAACGCCGCCACGTCGCGCTCGTTCCACCATGTGCGCAGCACGCCCTGCGGATCGTACTTGGCGCCCTGGTCGTCGAAGCCGTGGCCCATTTCGTGGCCGATGACGCCGCCGATGCCGCCGTAGTTCACCGCGATGTCCGCATGTTCGTCGAAGAATGGCGCCTGCAGGATCGCCGCCGGGAACACGATCTCGTTGAACACGGGATTGTAGTAGGCGTTGACCGTCTGCGGGGTCATGAACCACTCGTCCTTGTCGGTGGGCGTGCCGAGGCGGGCGACATCGCGCTTCCACTCGAAGATGGTGGAGCGTTGCGCGTTGCCGACGGCGTCGCCGGCACGCACCTCGAGGCCCGCGTAGTCGCGCCACTTGTCGGGGTAGCCGACCTTCGGACGGAACGTGGCGAGCTTCTGGCGCGCGACGATCTTCGTTTCCGCGCTCATCCAGGTGAGGCTGTCGACGCGTTGCGCGAACGCCTTGCGGAGGTTCTCCACCAGATCGACCATCATGCGCTTGGCGTTCGGCGAGAAGTGCCGCTGCACGTAGACTTGGCCGATGGCCTCGCCCAGCGCGCCGTTCAGCGCCTGCGTGGCGCGCTTCCAGCGGTCGCGCTGCTGCGGCTGGCCGTTGAGCGTGCGGCCGTAGAAATCGAACACCTCGTCGTCGATCGCCTTCGGCAGCAGCGTCGCACGGTTGCGCACGAGCGCGTAGGTCAGATAGGCCTTCCACGTATCGACAGGCGTCGACCGGAAGTATTCGCCGAGCGCGCCGACTGCGGTCACAGGGCCGACGACGAAGTTCTGCACATTGCCGAAGCCCGCGGCCGCGAAGCTCTCTTCCCACGGATAGTTCGGCGCCAGCGCCTTCACGTCCGCGCGCGACTTCGGATTGTACATCTTGGTGGAGTCGCGCATGTCCTCGATCGGCTGATGGCGCTTGGCCATCTCGTTCTCGAGCGCAAAGATCGCGGCGGCCTTGGCATCGGCGTCGCTCTGGCCCGCGAGCGTCAGCAGCTTCGCCACGTGCGCCTTGTACTTCGCGCGGATCTCGGTGAAGCGCGCATCGTCCTTCAGATAGTATTCGCGCTCCGGCAGGTGGATGCCGCCCTGGCCGATGACGACGACGTAGCGGTCCGGATTGCCGTCATCGAGGCCCACGCCCGCGCCGAGCGGGCCGTTCACCGGAATATCGGGCGAGGCGATGAGCTGCGCGACTTCGACGTGATCCTTCAGCGCCGCGATGCGCGCGAGATCCGCCTGGATCGGCTGAAGGCCCGCGCGTTCGATGGCGTCGGTGTCCATGAAGGCGCGGTAGTAGTCGCCGATCTTCTGCTCGACGGAGCCGGGCGCCGCGCCCGTCCTGCCGGCGAGTTCCTCGATGATCGCGCGCACTTCGCGCTCGGCCTTGTCGCGCAGCATGTCGAAGGAGCCCCAGCGCGTGCGGTCGCCCGGGATCTGGGCGGTCTTCAGCCACGTGCCGTTCACGTGGGCGAAGAAGTCGTCGCCCGGCTTCACCGCGGCATCGCGGGCGGTCAGGTCGAGGCCGTTCTGGCCGAGCGTGGCATGGCCGCCGTGGGCGGGCTGGGCGATCGCCTGCGCGAGCAGGGCGTCGACGCCAGCCACCGCGAATGCGCCGGCGCCGGTGCGAAGAAGTGAGCGTCTGTTCATGATTTGGACCTCCCGGAAATGTCGTGTGGCGCGACCATAGCCATATCGAAATACAATGAGAAGCCATATCGAGAGACAATGAATTCGGGCCCATCCCGGCCTTGATCCGCATCGTTGGCCTTGTGGCGATGGCGCGGTAGGCTGGCCGCAGCGAGACCGAGGGGTTGAGGACAGATGAGCTACATCACGCAGGCTCTTGCGCCGGGGGAAACGGTCCGCGCGAGGGCGCGCCTGCACTGGGTGCTGTGGCTGCGCGCGTGGGCCGCGCTCCTCGTGCTCGGCATTCTGGTGGTCGGCGTGTGGATCTTCGCACGCCAACTCATCTTCAATCTCACCACCGAGATCGCGGTGACGGACCGTCGCCTCATCCGCAAGTTCGGCTTTCTGGAGCGGCGCGTGGTGGACATGGGGCTGGAGAGCATCGAGTCCGTGCAGCTCGACCAGGATTTCTGGGGCACGCTGCTGGATTATGGCCGGTTGACCATCCACGGCACGGGCGACGATTCCTGGCTGACGCCGATCATCGCCGATCCGGTCGGCTTCCGGCGCGACATCGAGGCCGCCATGCCGCAGAGGCGCGCCCGCGCGCCGGAGTAAGACGAGGAGGACCATGCGCGGCCGCGCAGACTCCGTCCTTGCCCCGCGAAGCGAATGACCGATGGGGCGCTATGGCCTTTCGAGAACGTCCACGAGCAGGTTCAGCGCGCTTTTTGCGAAGCGGCGCATGTTCTCCACGCGGTCCTCGACGCCGGTTTCCTCGTGCAGCGAAATCTCGAACGGTCCTGTCACGGCAAGGAAAAGGCGCCCCGATGGACCTGTCGGCCCCGCCGCGCCGGTTTCGCCGAGCGCCCACGTGGCGCCGAGCTGCTTGCGCACGGCGCGCGCGAGGTTGAGCGCGCTCTGTTCGCTGGAGCGGATGATTTCTTCGCGCGGCATCTGCAGGAGCGCGAGGCGCGATTCCGCCGTGTAGACGACGCCGCCGCCCAGAAAATACGCACTCGCGCCCGGCACGGCGAGCAACGCCGCCGAGATGAGCCCGCCCGCGGAGGATTCCGCGATGGCGATGGTTTCGTTGCGCGTCTTGAGCAGGTCGCCCGCGCGCGCGGCGATGGGGAGGAGGGATTGCACGGCTATTGCGGCGCCACGCGCCACACGATCTTGCCCACGTCGTCGGCCACGAGGATAGCGCCCGTGCGGTCCTGCGCGACGCCGACGGGGCGGCCTTGCGCTTCACCGCGCGCGTTGAGGAAGCCGGTGAGGAAATCCTGCGGTTCGCCGTTCGGTTTGCCGTTCGCGAACGGCACGAAGATCACCTTGTAGCCGGCGGGAACGCTGCGGTTCCACGAGCCGTGCTGGCCGATGAAGGCGCCGCCGCGATACGCCGCCGGCAGTGCAGTTCCCGTGTAGAAATGCAGGCCGAGCGAGGCGGTGTGTGCGCCCAGCGCATAGTCCGGCGCGATCGCGCGCGCCACCAGCGCGGCGTCCTGCGGCTTCACGCGCGTATCGACGTGCTGGCCGTAATAGGAATAGGGCCAGCCGTAGAAGGCGCCGTCCTTCACGCTGGTGAAGTAGTCGGGCACGAGATCGTCGCCGAGCAGGTCGCGCTCGTTCACCGAGGTCCACAGCGTCTGCGTCGACGGCTCCCAGCCGATGCCGACCGGATTGCGCAGGCCCGACGCGAAGACGCGATGGGCCTTCGTCGCCAGCTCCAGCTCCCAGATCGCGGCGCGATCCTTTTCCGCTTCGGCGCCCGCTTCGCCGATATTGCTCGCCGAGCCGATGGCGATGAACAGTTTCGTTCCGTCCGCGCTCGCCGCAAGCGTGCGCGTCCAGTGGCCGTTGTTGGCCGCATGATGAGGGAGATCGATGATCTTCTCTCCCGCTGTGGTGATGCTCGTTGCGTCCGGCGTGTACGGGAAGCGCAGCAGCGCATCCGTGTTGGCGACGTAGAGACTGTCGCCGATGAGGGCCATGCCCATTGGCTGGCTCAGGCCGACGATGAACGGGGTCTTCAGGTCGACATCGCCGTCGCCGTCGGCATCGCGCAGCAGCGTGATGTGGTTGGCGTCCCCGGCGAATGCGCCGCCGCTGCGCATGAGATTGTTGGCGATCTGCGTCTCGATGCCTCTGCCCGTAGAAGGATGGCTGGTCGCTTCCGCAACGAGTACGTCGCCGTTGGGCAGGAGATACAGCCAGCGCGGATGGGCGAGGCCCTCGGCGTAACGCGTGACGGTGAAGCCTGCCGCCGGTACGGGCGCGCCGCCCGCGGGCCAGCCCACGGCCTTGGCGTTGTTCAGCGTGGGGATCGCGCCGGCTGTCGGCGCGCCGATCTGCGGATCTGCGCCGAAAGTGCCGGATGCATCGGGTCTTGGCTGCGAGCACGCCGCGAGCGACAGCCCGGCGACGATGGCGAAAAGAGGCAGGCTCAGGCGCATGGCGGCGGTTCCGGTCAGGTTGTGTCGCATGGGAACCTAGGGCGTGACGCCTGCGGCGCAAGGCCCTTTCCGGGCGCGCGCGTTCGCCATAGGAAGGGCGCCGGGGCCGGTCCGGAGCGCACGATGTCGTATATTGTCCACGCGGGCGTGCCGCCCGATACGAAAGCCGACCCCTGCGCGAGCGCCACCGAAGCGCTCGCGACCGCCGCCGCCTACCGCAAGCGCGGCGTGATCAACGTCTATATCGTCGATGCGGAAACAAAGACGCCCAGGGACGAGCGCCACCTGCGCCAGGCCGCGCTGCGCGAACGGGGCTGAGCTTCAGCGAAATTGCGTCCAAGCGCGCGACTGACGTCCTTCCCCGCGAGGGGAAGGTGGCGCGCCGCAACGCGGCGTGACGGATGGGGCGGCGGCTCCCCGTCAAAAGCGAGCTGACCGCCCCATCAGTCAGCGCGTGCGCGCTGACAGCTTCCCCTCGCGGGGAAGCACGGCAGTTTCGGTTGTCCAGGTCTGTGGTGGGGTTCTCAGATCTGGCCGCAGGATTTCAGGCGCGCCTTCGGGTGCACTTCGCCTTGCGACATCACCGCTGTCGCCGCGCGGAACCGCTCGACGAGCGAGCGCACGTAGGGCCGGATGAGCGGGCTTGTCAGCAGCACCGGCGTCTCGCCCTCGCGCGCGGCCTTCTCGAACGCCTGACGCACGTCGGCGACGAACTGGTGCAGCTTCGACGGCGCGAGCGACAGCTGCCGTTCGCCGCGCTCGCCCACCAGCGCCTCCGCGAAGGTCTGTTCCCACGCAGGCGACAGCGTGACGATCGGCAGGAAGCCGGTGTGCCCCTGATGCTGGAAGGATATCTGGCGCGCGAGGCGGGCGCGGACGTGCTCGGTGATCTGCACGAGATCGTGCGTGGCGGGCGCGGCTTCGGCGATGGCTTCGACGATGGCGCCGAGATCGCGGATCGAGACGCGCTCGCGCAGCAGGTTCTGCAGCACGCGCTGGATGCCGGACCACGAGATGTGCGTCGGCGCGACGTCGTCGAGCAGGGACTGCGTATCCTTCGGCAGTTCCTTGATGAGCTTCTTCACCTCCGAGAAGGTGAGGAGTTCGCCCATGTATTCCTTGACGATTTCAGTGAGGTGCGTGGCGAGGACAGTCGCCGGATCGACGACGGTGTAGCCGCGGAACGCCGCATCCTCGCGCGACGATTCATCGATCCACGTGGCGTCGAGACCGAACGCCGGCTCCTTCACCGGCTCGCCCGGGATGGTCACGCCCGCGCCCGATGGGTCCATCGCCAGCAGCGCGCCCAGCTTCAGCCTGCCCTTGCCGGCTTCCATCTCGCGCACGCGGATGACATATTCGTCGGGCCCGATCTGCACGTTGTCGAGGATGCGCACTTGCGGCGTGACGAAGCCCAGTTCCTGCGCCAGCGACTTGCGCAGCGCACGGATCTGGTCGGTGAGGCGGCGGCCCTGCACTTCGTTGAGCAGCGAAAGCAGGCCGAACCCAAGTTCGATGCGCACGTCGTCCATCGCCAGCGCCTGCGTGGGCGTTTCCTCCGTGGGAGCGGCCTCTTTCGGTTGCGTTTCAGCGATTTCTGCGTCTTCACGGGCCTTGGTTGAACCGCGCAGTCGCCAGGCGAGCAGGCCCGAGGCGGCCGCGAGTGCGAAGAACGGAACGACCGGCATGCCGGGCAGGATTCCGGCGATGAAGGCGCACGCGCTGACCATGCCGAGCGCCGGCGGATACGATGCAAGCTGGCGCGCCAGCGCCTTGTCCGCCGCGCCTTCGACACCGGCTTTCGCGACAAGCAGGCCCGCCGCCACCGAGATGATCAGCGACGGCACCTGGGCTACTAGGCCTTCGCCGACCGTCAGGCGCGTGTAGTGATCGGCCGCCTCGCCGAAGGGCAGCTGGTGGCTCGCCATGCCGATGATGATGCCGCCGATGATGTTGATGGCGGTGATGAGCAACGCCGCGATCGCGTCGCCGCGCACGAATTTGGATGCGCCGTCCATGGCGCCGAAGAAGTTGGATTCCTCTTCCAGCTCCTTGCGGCGTTTCTTGGCGGTCTTTTCGTCGATGAGGCCTGAGGAGAGGTCGCTGTCGACGGCCATCTGCTTGCCGGGCATGGCGTCGAGGGTGAAGCGGGCGGCGACTTCCGCGATCCGCGTCGAACCGCGGGTGATGACGACGAAATTCACGATGATCAGGATGATGAAAACGATCACCCCGATGATGAAATTGCCCTGCATGACGAATTCGCCGAAGGCGTTGATCACCTGGCCGGCGGCGTCGGGGCCCGTGTGTCCGTGGCTGAGGATGAGGCGCGTCGAGGCGACGTTCAGCGCGAGACGGAAGAGGGTCGTCAGCAGCAGCACGGTCGGGAAGGCGGTGAATTCGAGCGGCCGCTTGATCAGCAGCGCCGTCATCAGCACCAGCACCGACGAGGTGATCGAGATCGCCAGCAGGAAATCCATGAACCATGCCGGCAGCGGCACCAGCAGGATGGCCAGGATGAACAGCACCGCTGCGGCGAGGTAGACTTCCCCGCGCAGCGCGCTTTTGACCACGGTCATGAAGTCTGGAAGGGCGCCTTGCGGCTGTGCGGCGTCGCTCATGTGCGGCTACTCGGTCAAGAAAACGGGACGTCGCGAAAACACTCGATGTCAGGCCGCAACGCCCATCGGCGGCGGCGGCACATCGATGCCTTCCTCAGAATACTGCTTCAGCTTGTTGCGCAATGTTCGTATCGAAATTCCGAGAATATTTGCAGCGTGCGTGCGGTTGCCGAGGCAGTGCGAGAGCGTGTCGAGGATGAGATCCTGTTCCACTTCCGCAACTGTCTTGCCGACCATGCCGCGCGCGGCGTCGACGGCGCGGGTTGCAGCGTCTGCCCGTGGCGCAACGGCGCCCACCGGCGCCCCATCGGGCGCGCGTATCGCATCGGGGCCGATTTCGGCGCTGTTGGACAGGAGCACCGCGCGGTGCATGGCGTTTTCAAGTTCACGCACGTTGCCGGGCCAGCGATAGCTCATCACCGCTTCGAGCGCGGCGGCGTTCAGCGTGCGACCGGGGCGTCCGTTGGACTCGCCGTACTTGCGCACGAAAAAGGCTGCGAGCGCGGCGATGTCGCCCTTGCGTTCGCGCAGCGGCGGAATGCGCAGGTTCACGACGTTCAGACGATAGAGCAGGTCCTCGCGGAACGTGCCAAGGCGCACGCATTCGGCGAGATCACGGTTGGCGGTCGCGAGGATGCGGATGTTCACCGCCACCGGCTTGGCGCCGCCGAGGCGGTCGATGACGCGCTCCTGGATCGCGCGCAGGAGCTTGGCCTGCAGGCGCAGGTCCATCTCGCTGATCTCGTCGAGCAGAAGCGTGCCGCCGTCGGCTTCCTCGAACTTGCCGATGCGCCGTGCGACCGCGCCGGTGAAGGCGCCGCGCTCGTGACCGAACAGTTCGGATTCGAGCAGGTTGTCGGGGATCGCGGCCACATTGATGGCGATGAACGGCGCGTTTGCGCGCTTCGACTGCGCGTGCACGTGGCGCGCCATCACTTCCTTGCCGACGCCGCTCTCGCCGGTGATGAGCACGGACGCGTCCGAACCTGCGATCTGGTCGGCGAGAGCGATGACCTGCTTCATCGCAGGGTCGGTGGCCACCATGTCGCGCGTGTCGCGCGCGATCGCCTGCAGAACGGCCGCGATCAGCGCCGCATCCGGCGGCAGCGGCACGAATTCGAGTGCGCCGGCGCGGATGGCGCGGCCGGCGGTTTCAGGGTCGGTCTCGATGCCGCACGCGATCACCGGCACCGCGATCCGCTCGGCCTCGTTGGCGGCGATGAGCGCTGCGATATCGATGCGCACGTCGACCATCAGGAGATCGGCGCCGCGCCCGTTGCGCAGGGCGCTGGTGGCCTGTTCGCCGGTATCCACGTGCGCGACTTTCGCGCCGCGATCCATTGCGATCTTGGTCGCCGCCGCGATCTGTCCGTTGAGCGGACCGACGATGAGAATGCGCATCAGACTGTCTCTCTCACGGGGTTTCGCCGTCCTTGATGATTTCCGTCATCGTCACGCCGAGGCGTTCTTCCACGAGCACGACCTCGCCGCGGGCGACGAGACGGTTGTTCACGTAGATATCGATGGCCTCGCCGACTTTGCGGTCGAGCTCGAGCACCGAGCCGCGGCTGAGGCGCAGAAGCGTCGCGACATCCACGTTCGTCTTGCCGAGCACGGCCTGGATCTTCACCGGCACGTCGAACACGGGCGCAAGATCGGCCGCCGAATGCAATCCGCCGTCGTCGACGCCCGCGGGCATGTTGTGTTCGAGCGCTTCCAGTTCCAGCGGCGGTTCGGGGTTCATGCGGTGTGCTCCACGGACAGGGTGTTGGCGATGATCTCGTCGATGCGCCGGAAGGCTTCCTCGCTGCCCAGCGACATGGCGCCTTCGCCCCAGTCGATGGACACATCGCCCTGTTGCAGGCCGGCTTCGACGCGCACGACGAGCGTGCCGGGAAAGCCGTGATCGCGTGCGACGTCCTCAAGACGCGTACGCAGACCGTCCATGTCCGGACCGACGCGCACGACGAGCCGGGGTGCATGGACGAAAGTCTCGAACGCCGCATCGAGCGCGGCGACCACACGGTCCTCGCCAAACGCCGCGAGCGCTGCACCGGCGACCTTGCGCGCCGCGACAAGCGCAAGACGCGCCGCATCCTCGGCCATCGCACGGCGGTCGGCGGTGGTGCGTTCGCAGAGGCGCGCGACAGATTGCGCGATCGCGGCGAGCGCGGTGGCCGCCTCGGCCTCGGCGCGTGCGGGTTCGCTGTGACGACCGGCGTCGAAGCCGGCCTGGCGCTCACGCTCGAGGTCGGTCGCCGAATACATCGGCGCGGCCACGCCCTCGCTGAGGATTGCGCCGTCGGCATCGAACACCGTTTCGAATGCGTAGCGCCGGATGGCGAGAGCCTCGCTCAATAGATGAGCTCCTCTTCGCCGCCGCCATTGCCTGCGAGCATGATCTCGCCGCGTTCGGCGAGATCCTTGGCGGCCTGCACCATGCGCGTCTGCGCGCCTTCGACGTCCTTCAGCCGCACCGGCCCCATCGCCGCCATGTCATCCTTGAGGATCTTGCTGGCGCGCTCGGACATGTTCGACAGGAAGAGCTGGCGCAGTTCGTCGGACGCGCCCTTGAGCGCGAGCGCGAGGTCGGACTTGTCGGCGACGCGCATGAGCGTCTGCGCGCCGCCTGCATCGAGGCGCTTGAGGTCCTCGAACACGAACATGAGCGCGCGGATGCGCTCGGCCGCCTCGCGGGAGCGTTCCTCAAGGGCGGCGACGAAACGCGCCTCGGTCTGGCGGTCGAAGGTGTTGAAGATCTCGGCCATGAGCTCGTGGCTGTCGCGCTTTGGCGTGCGCGCGAGGTTCGACATGAATTCCGTGCGCAGCGTGCCTTCGATCTTGTCGAGAATTTCGCGCTGCACGGGCTCCATGCGCAGCATGCGATGCACGCACTCGATGGCGAAGTCGTCGGGCAGCGCCGCCAGCACGCGCGCGGCGTGATCCGGCTTCACCTTCGAGAGCACGACGGCCACGGTCTGCGGGTATTCGTTCTTCAGGTAGTTCGCGAGCACCTGCTCGTTCACGTTCCCGAGCTTGTCCCACATCGTGCGGCCGGCCGGGCCGCGGATGTCTTCCATGAGCTGGTCGACCTTCTCGCGCGGCAGGAAGCTGGCGAGAAGGCGTTCGGTCGCCGATTGCGAGCCGACGACGCGGCCGGATGTGGAGAGTTGCTGGACAAACTCGATGATCAGCTGCTCGACGACGCTCGAGTCGACGATGCCAAGATTGGACATCGCCTGCGAGACTTCCTTGAGTTCGTCTTCCTCGAACAGCTTGAGGACGGCCTCGGCCTCGGGGCCGAGCGAAAGCACGATGATGGCGGCTTTCTGCGGACCGCTCAGCTCGGCGATACTCATCACCGCGCTGTCGGCCTTCTTTGGGTTGGGGCGGGAGGGGGCCATGGATCAGGCGCGCTCCGAAAGCCATGTGCGCAGGATCTGCGCGGATTCATCGGGGTTCTGCTCGATCACCTCGGCGACGCGTTTCACCGAGGAGGAGTTCACCTGCCCCTGGATCTTCGCGATATCGAGCTGCTGGTCGATGATCGTACCGCCGCCGCCGCCGGCCGGCGCGGGAAGGGCGCCTGCGACGGGCGGCGCGATCGCGACCGATCCGCCGCCGCCTGCGCCGACCA
>WRPF01000079.1 GCA_009773335.1 Caulobacteraceae bacterium | reverse complement strand
CCGGCGCCTTCGCGCAGGGCGGGGTCGTGGTCTGCCGGACGGAGCCGGGGGCCGCGCTCAGAGTCGACGGCGTCGAGCGCGGGGCCGCCGACGCGGACGGCTGGGTGGTGCTCGGCTTTGATCGTGACGCGGGCGCAACTGCGGTCGTGACCGCGCGCGGCGCACAGGCGCAGAGGCAGGAGACGTTCGCGGTCGCGCCGCGCACCTTCTCCATCCAGCGCGTCGATGGTCTGCCGCCGGAAACCGTAACGCCCACCGATCCCGTCGTGCTCGCCCGCATCGCGCGCGAGACCGAGATCAAGAACGCCGCGCGCGAAACCCGCGCCGCCGTCCACGGCTTCAACGATGCGTTCCTCTGGCCCATGCAGGGCCGCATGAGCGGGCCGTGGGGCAACCAGCGCGTGCTCAACGGCGTGCCGAAATCGCCGCACTATGGCATCGATATCGCCGCCCCTGTCGGCACGCCCATCCGCGCGCCGGCGAGTGGCGTCATCGCGCTCGCCAATCCCGACATGCATTTCGAAGGCGGCCTCGTAATGATCGATCACGGACAGGGGCTGATCTCGTATTACCTGCACATGAGCCGCCTCGATGTCGCCGACGGGCAGACGGTCGCGCAGGGCCAAGTGATCGGCGCGGTGGGCCGCAGCGGTCGCACGACGGGGCCGCACCTGTGCTGGCGGATGCGCTGGCGCGATCGCAATCTCGATCCCTCGCTCGCCGTGCAGGCGTTGCAGACCGCGCGCACGCACTTCAATCCGGGCGCTGCTGTCGATGCAGGCGCAGCCCCGTCAGGCTTCACGGCCTGGACGCCTGCTGCGCAATAGGATCATGGACATGAGGAAGATTGTCGTGGCGCTCGCGTGCGCCGCTTGGCTCGTCGCCTGCAACCAGACGGAGCTCGCGCCGGCGCCGAAGACCCCGGACGTGGAGACGCTAGCGCAACCGACGGCGCAGGGCCGCGAACTCCATTGTCACATCACCTACAGCGCGATGCACGGGCCGCTCGCGGCGCAGTCGGATGCGCGGGTGAATCTGATTGTCGAGAACGGCGTCGGCGGGAAAGGCTGGACGGTGTCGGTGGTGGAGGTCGTCCACGCGCTGCCGGATTCGCAGGACTTCGACCCGTGGCTGGCGTTCATGCCCAATTTGCAACGGGCCTTCGTCGCCGAAGAGGGATCGACGATCACGCTCGCCATGACCGACGGCGCGCCGATGACGCTCAACCGTGTGACCGGTGAACTCCACTGGCGCGCCGAGACCGTGTTGGGCGAAACGAGCTATGCGGGCGGCTGCCGCTAGCGGGAGCCAGTCTGGTTTGCGCGATAGAGGGTAAGGCGATTGCGTTCGCCGCGCTCGTTGACGTTGACGCCTTCAACCGCACCGAGCTCGACAGGTTTCAACCCGGCGACGGTCGCGGCTTCGAGGAAGGCCGTGCGCTTGCCGTCGCCGACGAGGCCGATCGCACAGGCGGGGTCGGTATTGAAGTGCGCGACGAGTTCTTCCGGCGTGAACGCGAGTTTCGTGTCGGAGCCGTTGAGGAAGACTAGGCTCGGCTCGTGATACTCAAGCAGTGCGAGCTGCGACGTCGGGCAGGGCGCCGTGCCTTCGACAAGCGACATGACGGGCGGCGAGAGCAGCACGTGGTCAAGCTTGCCGAACACGAAACCGAAGATGTTCGTCCACGTGAGAAACGCCGTCGCGGCCATCGCCGCCAGCGCGGCGCGCGTGCGTCCATCGGCGGCGAGCGCCAGCGTGATCGCGGCAAGCACGAAGGCGAAACCGCCGAGCAGAAGCTCGCCGTAGGAGCCGTCCTGTTCGAGACCGAGGCGCATGCCCGGGATGCCGATGGTGAACATCAGCGCCACGATCATCCAGATGACCGCCGCCGCCGCGAAGAGACGCGGTCGCCCCAGCCATTTGCGGCCGTCCGCTTCTGCAAGAGCCGCAGCGCTCAGCATGGCGACGGCAGGCAGCAAGGGCAGTGTGTAGTGTGGCAGCTTGGTGCCCGAGAGCTCGAAGACGATCCACGCGGGCACGATCCACGCGAGGCAGAAGCGCACCGGGGCGTCGCGCCGCTGGAGCCATGCGTAGGGCGCAGCGATCCACGCAAAGAAACTCGCCGGCCAGAACACGGCGCTGAAAAGGAGCGCGTGGTAGCCGATCGGTCCGCCGTGCTTCTGATGCGAACCGGCGATCTTGCCGGCGACGCTGTAGCCCACCGCCGTGCGGAAGAACTGGCCGTCTGTCGCCATGCCAATGGCGATGTACCAGGGCGCAGCAACCGCAAGCATCAAGGGAACGCCCCAGAGCGGGCGAAGCATGCCGAGCCACTTCGCACGGCGCTCCATCGCAATGAGGCCGAGAACGGTCCCGCCGGTGACAAGAACCATCACCGGACCCTTGAGCAGGATTCCGAACCCAAGAGCAGCCCAGAAAAGCGCCGCCTGCCACGCCGGAAACTTCACGCCGCGCTCGCGGGCCATGAACGCGCTTGCGAGCATCGCCTGCGCCAGCGCCGTCACTGCGCAGAGCGTGGAGTCGATCTTCGCGATCCGCGCCTCGTACGCGAAGATGAGGCACGTCCCCATCATCAGCGCGGCGGTGCGCCCCGCCGTGCGACCGAACAGCAGACCGCCCGCCCACCATGTGAGCAGAACGGTCGCGATCGCGGCGAGCCACGACGGCACGCGGTGCGGCCAGATCTCGCGCACCTCGGTGTCGCCGACCGCCTGTAGGGAAAGCGCCTGTAGCCAGTAAATGCCCGCAGGCTGGAGATGGCGCGGCACGTCGAGGAAGCGGATGTCAACGTAATCGCCCGTCTCGACCATCTGCCGCGTGGCCTGCGCGAAGCGCGGTTCGTCGCGGTCGATCGGCGGCATCGAGGTCTGCCCCGGCAGCACGATGGCGAGCGTCATCAGCACGGCGAAGACCGTCGCGCCCGTGCGGGTGCGCAGGGCGTCCGCGAAGCGCTCGAAGAACGTCACGCCCGCTCCACGCCCTTGGGTGCCCGCGTGCGCGCGCGCAGCCACACTACGCCGAGAAGATCGACGACGCCCACCAGCGCGCGGCCGATGTTGGAATACTTGGAGACCCCCGCCGTGCGCGCGCGGTGGTTGACCTCGTGCAGGATCAGCGGATGGCCGTAGGTCTTGAACAGCGCAGGCAGGAAGCGGTGCTGACCCTCGAAGACAGGCAGCACGAGGAAAGCTTCGCGCTCGAACAGTTTCAGGCCGCAGCCCGTGTCCGGGCAGCCGTCGTTGAGGATGGCCTGCCGGATGCCGTTGGCGATCCGCGTGGCGACGAGGCGTGAGACGGGATCGTTGCGCCGCCGGCGCACGCCCGCCACGATCGGCGAGCCGCCCGCATCAAGCGCGAGTTTCAGCATCTTGGCCACGTCCACGGGGTCGTTCTGGCCGTCGCCGTCCATGGTGCCGATCCACTGCCCGCGCGCCGCGAACACACCCGTGCGGACGGCCTGAGATTTCCCGCAGCGTCCGATGTGCCTGATGACCACGATGCGCGGATCGGCCAGCGCCTTGAGCGCGGCCACCGTGCCGTCCGTGGATCCGTCATCGACGAACACCACTTCGAAGACGGGGCCGGGCTCAAGCGCGGCCAGCGTCTCGCGGGCGACCGCGGCGACGTTTTCCTGCTCGTTGAAGACCGCGATGACGACCGAGAGAACGGGCTGTCCGGCGGGGTCGGAAGACAGATCGGGAGAAGTCATGAAGCCGGGCGCATAGCACAGGGGAGGGGCGACGTCGCTAGAGGGCGGCGATCAGCGGTTGCTCTGGCCGTCGTCGACCTTGAGGACCGTCCCGGTCACGAAATCGGAGGATGGCGAGACGAGGTACAGCAGCGTGCTGTCGAGCTGGGCGGGGTCCCCCAGGCGCTGCCGGGGAAAGTGCGGCGCGATGTCGCCCATGCGCGCGAGCATGCCGTCCATCATCTCCGAAGCGAACGCGCCGG
Organism: Caulobacteraceae bacterium; assembly: GCA_009773335.1. Lineage (GTDB taxonomy): Bacteria > Pseudomonadota > Alphaproteobacteria > Caulobacterales > Aquidulcibacteraceae > VFBF01. The sequence goes on along the minus strand of WRPF01000079.1, from coordinate 10,071 downwards.
GCGCGATGGCGTTCACGTTGATGTGGTTTTTGCGCCATTCGACGGAAAGCGCCTCGGTCATCCGCACGACCGCGCCCTTCGAGGTGGAATAGAGCGCCGCGCCGTTGCCGCCGTATTCGAAGGCGGCCATCGAGGCGATGTTGACGATCCGGCCCGGCTTGCCTGCGGCGATCAGGCGTCTGGCCATTTCGCACGCGAGGATGAACGGCCCGCGCACATTGGTGTCGAGGACGCGGTCAATCAGTTCGACGGACATTTTCGTCGCACGCTGCGCGTCGGGAATGCCGGCGTTGTTGATCAGGATCGAAACCGGGCCCATAGCCGCTTCGATGGTTCCGACGATGGCGGTCAGTTGCGCTGCATCCGTCACGTCCAGCGCGAAGGCCTGTGCATCCCCGCCTGCAGCCTTGATCTCGGCGACCAGCGCATCGAGCTTGTCCTTGCGGCGTGCGGTGACGGCGACGCGTGCGCCACAGGCCGCCAGCACACGCGCGAAACGCTGCCCGAGCCCTGCGGAGGCGCCCGTGACGAGCGCAACCTGACCGGCGAGGTCGGTGGTGAAGTTCGGCAGCGGCAAGCTCATGGTTCTCCCCAGCTTTGTTGGCCTCGTTGATACCGGCGCCAAGGCGCGATGGATAGCGTTGCGCACCCGGAAAGGGCGCCAGGCGAGGGGCTGGGGTCGCCGCAATACTCTGACGGTCAGGAAACTTGACGCGGGCGTGCTCCGGGGTCAGTGATCGTGCAGGTTTTCAACGCCAGCGCAGGGAGGCGAGAACATGACGGCGATTGTTTTCGCGGCCTCCTGCCGCGCCGCAGGCGTTCGCCTCGTCTGAAGGCCTCCCCGCCTGCGGCATGCTCAAGCACAGCTGCTGGATCAGTACACATGATTGACCTCTATGGCTGGAGCGATGCGCTCCAGACCGATTTTGCAACCTATGCAGCGCGGGGCTTGCTGCCCGCGCGCGTCACGGCGCAACACCGCGGCCTCTGGCGCATCGTTTCGCCTCTGGGCGAAGCGGCAGGCCGCCTCACCGGGCGATTCCTCTCAACCGCTGCACCCGGCGACCATCCTGTCGTCGGTGACTGGCTCGCAGTGGACGTGAACGCAGACAATGGCGACGCGCTCATTCACGCCGTACTGCCGCGAAGGACTCTCTTCGCGCGGCGTGCCGCAGGCGGAACTGGCGAGATACAGAATGTCGCAGCGAACGTTGATGTTGCGTTTCTCGTCGCCGCGCTGAACGGTGATCTCAATCTTCGGCGTCTGGAACGGTATCTGGTGGCCGCGCGCGACAGCGGCGCGATGCCCGTGGTCGTGCTCACAAAATGCGATCTGCTCGACGATCCGGCGCGCGCCGCCGAGCCCGTCGTAGCGATCGCTGGCGGCGCGCCTGTGGTGACGCTGTCGGCGAACACCGGCGCGGGTGTTGAAGGTCTGGCGCCCTGGCTCCGGGCCGGTGTGACCGTAGCGCTGCTCGGGAGTTCCGGTGCTGGAAAGTCGACGCTGCTCAACGCGTTGGCCGGGCGGGCGCTGATGGACACGGGCGCGATCCGCGAGAGCGACGATCGTGGCCGCCACACGACCACACATCGCGAGCTGTTCCGCTTGCCTGAAGGCGCGCTCATGGTCGACACGCCGGGCATGAGAGAGCTTGGGCTGCTGGCCGTCGACAAGGCGCTGGATGCGAGCTTTGAGGATGTCACGGCGCTGTTCGCTACGTGCCGCTTCGGCAATTGCACGCACGTTTCAGAACCCGGTTGCGCGATCCAGGGCGCCATCGCCGAAGGCGCGCTGAGCGTCGCGCGGTGGCGCGCCTATCTCAAGCTGCAGCGAGAGCTCGATTTCGGTGCGCGCAAGGACGATCCGGTGCTGGAGGCCGCGAACCGCCAGCGCTGGAAACAGATCCACAAGTCGCAGCGCGCACGGCAGAAACAACGTTTGCGCAACGAAGACGAGTGAGGCCCTAGCCTACTTGCCCTTCTTGCGATCCGGCTTGCCGTCCATCGGAGGCCGTTTCGATGCGAAGGACTTGCCGGCGGCTGGTTTGCCGCCGGCCTTCGTGCGGGGCTTGAAGGGCGCCTTGGGCCTCGGGCCGTCCGCGCGCGGGGCATATTCACGCGACCCGCGCTCTTTCGGGACCATTCGTTCCTTTGGAGCCGGCGCGGGCCTGTTGAACGCCTTGGCGCGACGTTCGGCGCGGTTCTCGGGCTTGCCTTCCGGGGCGGGCGCATCCTCGCGCAACGGGCTCCAGCCGGTGGTTCGTGGGGGACGATCCTCGGCGAAACCCTCCTGACGGATCTGCGGGCGCCGCTCTTCAGGCTCGCGCGGCGCACGGTCCGGTCGCGGCGCTCGCTCGGCCCGTGGCGCGCGGTCGCGTTGCGGCGCCGACGGCGCGCCGTCGATGCGCGTGGCGACGATATTCTTCTCCACCATGCCCGTCGGCCCGATCGCGCTGAAGAAGCGCGCGGCGCCTTGGGGTGAGAACTCCACATGCGTCTCGTGGTCGTGGATGCGGATGGCGCCGAGGTCGCGCTTCGTGAGATCGGCGATGCGGCAGATCATCGGGATGAGCCAACGCGGCTCTGCGGCCTGCGAACGTCCGACCGAGAGCGACACCCAGACGCCGTCGGCGAAGTCGTCGCGGTTCTTGCGTTCCGGCCGGTCCTGCCGCGATGCGGCTTCCGGCGGCGGTGGGGCGATCTCCTCCGGCGCGGCCTTGCCTTTGCGATAGAGGCGCACGAACGCGGCGGCGATCTGCTCGGGCGTGTTACGCTCGATCAGCGCCTTGACGATGTTTTCTTCCGCCTCAACCGCGGGTTCCTTCAGCAGCGGGTCGGCGAGCAGGCGCTTGTCGTCGCGCTTCTTCACGTCCTCGGGCGAGGGCGGTTCGCCCCAGCGCGCCTCGATCTTGGCGTCGCGCAGCAGGCGTTCGGCCTGCCGGCGTGCGGGATGCGGCACGATGAGAACGCTCACGCCCTTGCGTCCCGCACGACCCGTGCGGCCGCTGCGGTGGACGAGGCCTTCCACATTCTTCGGCAGGTCGGCGTGGATGACGAGTTCGAGGTCCGGCAGGTCGATGCCGCGCGCAGCGACGTCTGTGGCGACGCACACCTGAGCGCGGTGATCGCGCAGCGCCTGTAGCGCGTGCGTGCGTTCCGCCTGGCTGAGTTCGCCCGAGAGCGCGACGACGTTGTAGCCGCGATTGGTGAGACGGCTCGTGAGGCGCGTCACCGCCGCGCGCGTGGCGCAGAAGACGAGTGCGTTCGTCGCGTCGTGATAGCGCAGCAGGTTGAACACTGCGTTCTCGACCTCGTGACGCGCGGCGACGACCGCGCGGTACTCGATGTCGATGTGCTGGGATTCTTTGTTCACCGTGTTCACGCGCTGGGCGTCGCGCTGGTACTTGCGTGCGAGCGCTTCCATCGTTTTCGGCATGGTGGCCGAGAACATCAGCGTGCGGCGTTCGACGGGCGAGGCGTCGAGGATGTGTTCGAGTTCTTCGCGGAAGCCGAGGTTGAGCATTTCGTCGGCTTCATCGAGCACGACGGCCTTGAGATCGCCCATGACCAGCGCGCCGCGGCGGATGTGATCGACGAGACGCCCCGGCGTGCCGACGACGATATGTGCGCCGCTTTCGAGCGCCCGGCGTTCGTCGCGCGCATCCATGCCGCCGACGCAGGAGACGACGCGGCCGCCGGCGGGCTCGTAGAGCCATTCCAGTTCGCGTTTCACCTGCAGGGCGAGTTCGCGGGTCGGCGCGATGACCAGCGCCAGCGGCGCCGGCGCGCGGCCGAGTTTGTCCTGGCCGTCCAGAAGGGCCGCCGCCAGCGTCAGCCCGAAGGCCACCGTCTTGCCCGATCCCGTTTGCGCGGAAACGATGAGGTCCGTGGCCTGCAGCCCGGGCGCGAGAACGGCCTCCTGCACGGGGGTGAGGGCGTCGTAACCACGTTTCGAGAGCGCCTGCGCAAGCGCAGGAACGATGTTTTCCGGGAGGGGCATGGGTCGCGTCTTTCAGGCCAGAAGCGCGCTCCTCTGGCAGGATCGTCCGCAACTGAGGGCGTCTCATACCCGAAGATCGCGCAAAAGACGATGCGGCAGGATGTGTTTGGCGAAGCGGGTCGTGACCAAATATGCAGTTAACGCCGGGCTTGCGTCATCCTGTGGCGCGTTCCAGCGCCGCGAGGGCTTCTTCCGGCATGGCGAGAACCGAGCGGAGGCTGGATTCAATACGGGCGACGATCGCTTCGCGCGGTCCGCTTCGCCAGTCGGCGCTTGCGTAGAAGGCGTCCTGCGAGGCCGTCATGTGCTCAACGCTCTCGTACGCCCGGACGAGGTGATAGGCGTCGGGATCGCTCACGGAGCGGCCGAACGCGATGACGCGCATGCCGTGACTGCGGTGCAGCGGAATGCTGATCCGTTCCATGATGTCGTGGAATGCCGCGCCTTCACCGGGCTTCAGCCGGTAAACCAGAACTTCGACGGTGCTGTTCAACTGCGCGGCTCCTCATGTTCGCCAACGGATGCAATCCTACATCTCGCCCGCCTCCACCCACGCCTCCTTCGGCCAGCGATTGTGCGCCCGGAACCATTGTTCCGGTGCTGAGAACGAGCCCATCAGGTTACGTAGCTGAACGTCTCGAGATTCGGGGGCAGTTCCATCGCCTGCGCTGATACGCCCGCGCGGGCAAGAGCCAGGATCTGGGCGTCGACGGCGCGGAAATACGGCTGGTAGATCTTCAGCAGCGCGACGGCGAGGTTCGCCTCGCCGAAGTTCAGGTAGTCCGTGCGCCAGAACCCCGCGGTATCGCGAAACATGCGGCTGAAATGGAAGAAGATGAGCGCCATGCCGTCGACGGTCACGGCATGCACATCATCGACGCGGGTCGCCTGAAGGCGATGACTTTGAACATTCCACGGTGCGAGATTGGCGCCGGGGTGCCGGAGGACGTGCACGTTCGGGTACCGTTCCGGCCAGACTGTCAGGTACCCCTGATTCATGAAGCGTCCGCCGGACTCATCCGGTTCGACGCGATCCAGACACTGGGCCTGATAATCGGCGAGGCAGATTCTGGAGGTCTCGTCATTGCGCCATGAGATGAAGCCGGCGTTGAAGCGTCCGTAGTACCGCTCCCAGTTCTTGTCGGGGTGATAACGGTGCGGCGAGAGCAGGATCGACGCCGTGGGCGCTTCCGCAAAAACATCCTTGGGCGAGTCAAAGAAATAGGTGTCCGTGTCGATATGCGTGACGCGCGACGCCTCCGGCCAGCACATCAGAATGTAGCGCGGCAAGACCGGCTTGTGGGTCGCGTAAAACGCCGCTCGCGGACGGTCCGCGCAGGCGCGCAACGCAGGCTCGAAGGCCAGGATGTCCTCGTGCGCGACGGGAACAACTTGTCGGTCGCCCTGCGCAGCGACAATCTCGAACGTCAGCGCATCGAGGCACAGGGCGACGATGATCGCGTCGGGATCGGCGAGTCGGAGCGACCGCATCATGACCAGCCCGCGCGCCAGGTAGCGCTGGTCGAAGTAGGTCGCGTAGAAGGCCGGTCCGGTCATTGTTGTGCACGGCCGGCGGCGAGGCGCCGCCGCATCTCGTCGCGTTGCTGCGACAGCATGTCGGCGGGCTGCGCGCGCCAGAACTCCAGGCGGGTGCGAAGCGCTGCGACTTCGGCCGCGATGTCGATCTCGTCTGGATTGGGACCGAAAAACGATCTCGAGAGCCACGCCGCATTTGACCCCAGTCGCGGATGCTGCGCGAAAACCAGATCGGACGGCATCGAAAGAGCCTCGTCATGGGCCCGAGCCACGCCGCCGAAACCGAAAGGAACGCCGCGTTTGCGGACGCCCGCTGAAATATGATCCATCATGTCGGATGCAAGGACTTCAAACGCGTTGGCGAGGCCGCAGGAGAGGCTCAGGTCATTCAGGCCCACGGTGATTTCGGCGACGCCGTCGACCGCGAGAATGTCCGGCAATCTCACAACCGCCGCCGCCGTTTCCAGAAGCAGTGTTGCGGCGGCGCGCCCGTCGACGAGGCGGACGAACGTCTCGACCTCATGCGCGCTTGTGAAATACGGCAGCATCAGCACCTGCGCCCCGCAGGCGACCGCGCGGTCCACCTCGGCGCCGGTCCCGTCGTGCAGGGGGTTCAAGCGTGCGAAAAGCTGCGCTCGCTGCACGACAGGTCGCAGCGCTTCCAGTTGCTCAAGTTCGTGATCGGAAATCCGCGCGTTTGGCACGGAGCCCTGGCGTGCGTGCTTGCCGATGCGTTCGATGTCAACGCCGATCCGGTCGACGCCCGCGAGGTCGCACCGGGCGGCGCGCTCGACATCTGCGATAATGGCCGTGAGTACGAAGGGCGACGACACGCACGCGCTCAAAAGGGCTTGGGAAGCGAGGCGTCCCCGGGCGGGCGCCGGTAGTCGTCGGGCGCTTCGTACATGAAGGCCGTGTCGTTCATTGTGATATAGGCCGCTTCCTGACCATCGAGGTTCTTGAGCGCGTGCCACACGCCGTTCGGGATCGCGATCAGGGTCGGTCGCACATAGCTGAATGGAAAAACGTTGAGCTTCCCGCACGTCGAGGACGCGTCGCGGTCGTCGTAGAAAGCGATCTTGATGAGGCCGCGCACCACGAACAGGAGATCGTTCTGGCGCTTGTGGCAGTGCCAGTTCGTTTCGCAAAAGCCGGCCAGGGTCGCGTAGACGATATGGGCGGGTTGCGTCTCCGGGCCGAGCCATTCGGGGCGCCAGAGTTCGGTGACGACGCCGTTGCGCGCCGTCACGTTCTTCACATCCTTGAACCGGAGCCCGTCGATCAGATCGGCGCGGATGATGTCGCCGTCGGCGGTGATCGTCTGTTTCGCTCTGTCGGCGTCTTCGAGCATGGAGCCGGCCCCGCAATTCCCAGCACGGGGCGCATGTCGCCCGTCCCCGATTGGGTCAATAGCAGCGCAAGGCGATTTCCGGAACGTCCGGGCGGGGGAATTTCGCCCCTCACATCACCCCCGCCTGAACCCACGCCTCCTTCGGCCACCGGTTGTGGACCCAGAACCACTGCTCCGGGGCTTCGCGGATGCGCGCCTCCATGAAGGCGTTGATGCGGGCGATGCTGGCGGGCAGCGCGATCTCGTCGGGCTGGTCGGCGTCGACGGGCAGCGGTTCGTGGACGACGGCGTGGAAGCGCGCGCCGGTGCGCTTCACGCTCATCGGCTGCAGTGGCACGGCGAAGCGGCGCGCCAGGCGCGTAGGCCCGTCGGCGGTCATGCAGTCGTAGCCGAAGAACGGCGCGCGGATGCCTTCATTGTATTTCTGGTCGTTCATCAGCGCGACGGACCAGCCCTTCTTCAGCGCGCGGATAAGACCCACGCCGCCTTCCACGCCCTTCGCCGATTGCAGCTTTGCGCCGTAGCTGCGGCGGATCTCCATGATGCGGTCGTCGATCAGCGGATTGTTCGCGGGGCGGTAGGTCATCTGGCAGGGCACGGGGCGCTGCGCGATGGCGATGGGCATCAGCTCCCAGTTGGCGAAGTGTCCCGAGATGAACACCGCGCCCTTGCCGCTCTCGCGGATGGCGTCGAGGCGCTCGGCGTTTTCCACGGTGATGCGGCTGCCTTCGCGATAGGCGTTGATCTGCGGCAGGTGCGGCATCTCGGCGACCGTGCGCCCGATGCCCGCCCACATGGCTTTCGCCACTTCCGCGCGCCACGCTTCGGTTTCGTTCGGAAAGGCGAGCCTGAGATTGCGCAGCGCCGTGCGGTGCGCTGTCGACAGCGGCCCGAGCCGCACCAGCCAGTCAGCGCCCGCCGCCGACGCCCTATCGAGCGGCATGCGCCCAAAATGACGCATGTAGGCTGCGAACCCGAAATCCTCGATCCGGTGCTGGAAGGTGACCTTCGTCGAAATGGCCATGGGCGTTACCTAGGGCGCTTCGCGGCGTTTCGCGACCGCCGCGCGCAACAGGGCGTCGAGCGTCTCAGGCTCGGCGAAGCGTGCGACGACCGGCAGCGTCAGCACCTGCGCGCGCCAGGCGGGCGGCAGGCGGACGTGATCCTTTTCCGTCGTGATGAGGCGCGCGCCGTGGGCGCTCGCGTGCGCAGCGAGATTTTTCAGGTCTGCTTCGGCGTATGCGTGGTGATCGGGAAAGGACGCGCCGTCGACCATGTCGCCGCCGAGCGCCTTCAGCGTGTCGAAGAACTTCTGTGGCCGCCCGATGCCCGCGAACGCGAGCAGCGGTCCGGCAGGCGCTTCGCCTTGGGGTTCGAGCGTCGCATGCAGGATCGGCTTGCCGAAGCCTTCAAGCGCGCGATCGAGACGCGAGGGATCGTCGTCTTCGCTGCGCGCGGGTGCTCGCGATCCGTGTATCAGGATCACCGCGTTGGCGCGCGCGAGACCCGCCTTCAGCGGTTCGCGCAACGGCCCCGCCGGCACGACCCGCGCGTTGCCCGCGCCTGCTTCGGCGTCGAATACGAGCACGGAGAGGTGCTTCGCGAGCGCCGGGTTCTGGAAGCCGTCGTCCATGACGATGGCCTGCGCGCCCGCCGCGATCATCGCGAGCGCACCGGCAAGCCGATCGCGCGCGATCCACGCCGCGCCGTCGCGTGCGTGCAGCAGGGGCTCGTCGCCCACATCGGCTGCGGTGTGCGTATCGTTCACGCGCACGGGGCCTTTCAGCGCGCCGCCATGTCCACGCGAGAGTGTGTGCGCCTCGACGCCCATGGCGCGGAGCTGCGCCCGGATCGCGCGCACCACCGGCGTTTTCCCCGCGCCGCCGACGGTGAGATTGCCGACACAGATCACGGGCGCGGCGACCCGTTCGGGCGTTGCGTGTGCGATCTTTGCCGCGCTGATGGCCGCATAGAGCCACGAAAGCGGCTGCGCGAGCGCCTGCAACAGGAGCGCGCTGTCGCGCCCCTCGGCGCCGTACCAGAATCTAGGCGGCTGCATGGGCGGGCGCCGGCAGCAGCGCTTCAAGCGCGTTGATGGTCTTGTCGAGCGAAGCGCCGCCGCGCGAGGTCACCTTGAACGCGGCGTCCAGCAGGGCCTCCCGGTCCGGTTCGCTGCCCCACAGATGCGCGACGATGTCGGCGATGGCGTCGGCGTCGTGGACGGTGACCGCGCCCTTCGCGGCGAGGAGTTCGGCGAAGGTGTCGGCGAAGCTCTCCACGTGCGGGCCGGTGAGGATGGCGCTCTTCAGTTTCGCGGGCTCCACGGGGTTGTGACCCTTGAGATGGGGCAAGAGGCTGCCCGCCACCAGCGATACGGGCGCGAGCGCATAGAAGAGCCCGAGTTCGCCGATGGTGTCGGCGATAAACACCGACGACTGGCTGATGGCGTCCTTTGCCGATCGCCGCGGTGCGTGCCCGGCGAGCGCGGCGATGGCTGCGCCGCGTTCGGGGTGGCGCGGCGCGATCACGAGAAGCGCGTCGGGAAATTTGGCCTGGATGCGCTGGTGCGCCTCCAGCACGATCTCGTCCTCGCCCGGATGCGTGGAGGCCGCGAGCCAGACGGGGCGCAGGCCGATCTCGCGGCGCAGGGCGTCGAGCGCGTTGGCGTCGACCTTCGGCGCGGGCGCTGCGAGCTTCAGGTTTCCCGGTGCAGCGATGGCGCGGCCCACCAGCGCGCCGATGCCATCGGCCGTGCGCGCATCGGCGGCGAGGATCGCAGCGAAACGACCGAACAGATGGCGCGCGGACTCCGGCCGGCGCGCCCACGATGCAAGGCTGCGCGGGCTGATGCGGGCGTTCACGAGCGCGAGCTTCGTACCGCTGCGCGCGGCTTCCTCGATGAGGTTCGGCCACAGATCGCTTTCCGCGAACACCGCAAGATCCGGCCGCCAGTGCGCAATGAAGCGCCGCGCCACGTCGGCGCGGTCGAGCGGCGCATACTGGTGCACCGCATGCGGCGGCGGGTTTGCGAGCAGGCTCGCCGAGGTGCGCGTGCCGGAGGTGAACAGGAACGAGAGGTCATTGCGACGCGCGGCGAGCGCCTCGCGCACCTGCATCAGCACGCGCGTCTCGCCGACGCTCGCGCCGTGCAGCCACACGAGCGCGCCGCGCGGCCGCGACGCAG
>WRPF01000078.1 GCA_009773335.1 Caulobacteraceae bacterium | reverse complement strand
AACCAACTCCCATGGTGTGACGGGCGGTGTGTACAAGGCCCGGGAACGTATTCACCGCGGCATGCTGATCCGCGATTACTAGCGATTCCAACTTCATGCTCTCGAGTTGCAGAGAACAATCCGAACTGAGACGGCTTTTAGGGATTAACCCTCTGTCACCGCCATTGTAGCACGTGTGTAGCCCCACGCGTAAGGGCCATGAGGACTTGACGTCATCCCCACCTTCCTCCGGCTTGCCACCGGCAGTTCCACTAGAGTGCCCACCCCAACGTGATGGCAACTAGTGGCGAGGGTTGCGCTCGTTGCGGGACTTAACCCAACATCTCACGACACGAGCTGACGACAGCCATGCAGCACCTGTGTTCGAGGCTCCGAAGAGCTTGGTCCATCTCTGGTCCAATACCTCGACATGTCAAACGTGGGTAAGGTTCTGCGCGTTGCTTCGAATTAAACCACATGCTCCACCGCTTGTGCGGGCCCCCGTCAATTTCTTTGAGTTTTAACCTTGCGGCCGTACTCCCCAGGCGGAGAGCTTAAAGCGTTAGCTGCGTCACCAATAAGCATGCTTACTGACAACTAGCTCTCATCGTTTACGGCGTGGACTACCAGGGTATCTAATCCTGTTTGCTCCCCACGCTTTCGCATCTCAGCGTCACCACAAGTCCAGCGAGTCGCCTTCGCCACTGGTGTTCCTGCGAATATCTACGAATTTCACCTCTACACTCGCAATTCCACTCGCCTCTCCTTGGGTCCAGGTCGCCAGTATCGAAGGCAGTTCCAGAGTTGAGCTCTGGGCTTTCACCCCCGACTTAACGACCCGCCTACATGCGCTTTACGCCCAGTAATTCCGAACAACGCTAGCCCCCTTCGTATTACCGCGGCTGCTGGCACGAAGTTAGCCGGGGCTTCTTCTTCAGGTACCGTCATTATCGTCCCTGACGAAAGGATTTTACAACCCTAGGGCCTTCATCATCCACGCGGCATGGCTGGATCAGGCTTGCGCCCATTGTCCAAGATTCCCCACTGCTGCCTCCCGTAGGAGTTTGGGCCGTGTCTCAGTCCCAATGTGGCTGATCATCCTCTCAGACCAGCTACTGATCGTCGCCTTGGTAGGCCATTACCCCACCAACTAGCTAATCAGACGCGGGCCGATCCCAAGGCGATGAATCTTTCACCTCTCGGTCACATACGGTATTAGCTCCAGTTTCCCGGAGTTGTTCCGTACCTTAGGGCACGTTCCCACGTGTTACTCACCCGTCTGCCGCTCCTCTTGCGAGGCGCTCGACTTGCATGTGTTAGGCCTGCCGCCAGCGTTCGTTCTGAGCCAGAATCAAACTCTCAGGTTGAGTTGATTCCGACGTCACCATTTGCATGGCTTTATGCGTTACTTTTTGACGGGAAACCGCCGTTCTTCACCGGACCGAAATCCGGATCGAACGCCAGTTATCCAATTTCCAAGAAACACAAACCGTCGGTCTCTGTTGCCAGGGCATTACCCCGGCGACAGGCGAACCGCCGCCTGCGTCTCTCTTCTCCAAATCACAATGTCAAAGACCTCTGGTAGGCCGGAAGAAATCGCTCTCTTCCCGCTTCCCTTCCCCGCCGCCAGGAGCCTTCCGAAGAGGGCCCCGCCGTGGGGAGGCGCGCTTTTATGCGGCCCGAATTCAGTAGTCAACGGCGTTGAGCGGTCTTTTTCACAACAGCCTTCCAACCACTCACAGGGCCGGAAAATCGGAGCTTGAGGACCGCGCCAGAGACGTAGAGCGTGTTGGACACGCCGACGTTTCCCCGCCGCAAGGTTGGTGAACCTAGAGTACACGATACGGGAGATCAAGCGCTAAATGCGCCAGTTTGGCGAAATCGCCGTGTCAGCCTGTCGCAATGTACGCGCGCATGGCCGCCGCCTCGACTTCCACCGCCTCGATCTTGGCCTTTACGAGGTCGCCGATCGAAACCAGTCCGATCATCTTGCCATCACGCACCACGGGAAGGTGCCGGATCCGACGGTCGGTCATGCGGGAGAGGCAATCGTCGACTGTTTCCTCGATGTGAGCGGTCACCACCGAGCGGCTCATGGCCGAAGCCACTGTGTCATCGAGACATTTCGGCCCGTGTCTGGAGACTTCCCGCACGATGTCGCGCTCTGAAAGGATTCCGACGATGTCGCCATCGGCGTCCAGCACCACGACGCAGCCGACACGGCGCGCCGTGAGTTCTCCCGCCGCTTCCTGCAGGGTCGCGCCCTGCGCGACGGCATGCACCTGCCCGCCCTTGCCCTGAAGTATCTGCGCCACAAGCATTTCCGGCCTCCCCGGTCGCTGTTTTCGCAACGATGCGCCGTGATCGCCGAACCGGCAAGCGGGTTCTCCGCCTGTACGCATGACGAAAAAGAAGGCTAGGCTTCGCCACGAAGGAGTATCGCCGATGGCCTATCGCAAGCGCCTGGAGCGGGATCTCGACCGCTGGATCGCGGCGGGCCATGTACCCGCAGAGCGGCGCGCCGACATGCTCGCGATGATCGAGGAGCCGAAACGCCTCGACGCCGCCACGGCGCTCGCCTGGATCGGCGCTGTCCTGCTCGGCGTCGCGATCATCTCCTTCATCGCGGCGAACTGGGACGGGCTGCCCCGACTTGCGCGGTTCATCATGGTTCTGGCGTTGTTTGCGGCCGCCGTGTGCGGCGCCGCCTGGACGGCGCATCGCAACAGGCCGGCGGCGTCCAATGCGCTCGCGACGCTGGCGGCGCTCATCTTCGCGGCCGCCGTGGGACTTGTCGGCCAGATCTTCGACATCGCCGGAAGGGCCTCGCATGCGCTGATTGGTTCGGGCGTCGCCGCGGCCCTGCTGGCGCTGGCCGGCCGCTCGACGGGCGCGGGGCTTGCGGCTCTTCTCCTGATTGCGCTTGGCGATGTGCAGCTTTTCGACGGCCGCATGCTGATCACGCTTGGCGCGGGATTGCTCGCCGCCCTCGCCGCCTGGTCATGGCGGTCGGCGGCGCTGGCGCACGGCGCCAGCATTGCGATCTTCATCGCCGGAGCCTGGACCATTGGGCGCCTCCACGCGGGTGAAGCCGGCTGGTTCCTCGTCGCCGCCGCAGCGGCGGCCGGCGTCGCCGCCCTCGCACGCTGGCGCTGGAAGGCCGGCGATACAGGGGTTTTCGCGACCTTCTACGGATGGTTCGTGTGGATCGCGCTCGCATTTCTCGTCGCGGCAGGTTTCGCGGCGTCAGGAACCGGACCCGAGATGATCCCGCACCGGCTTGCGTGGCTCACCGCAGCGGGCGGCGCGATCACGCTCGGGCGCAATGACCGCCACGCGCTCATCTCGACCGGCGGCATCGTCTTCCTGATTGCTGCCGTCGGCGCGGTTCTCGTCGATCTCGGCGTCGATCTGCTGACGGCGGCGGCCCTCTTCTTCGCCTGCGCGCTGGCAGCGCTCGCGGGCGGCCTCATCCTGCGACAGAGGGCTAAGTCATGACCATCTCGCTCGCACACCGCCTGCTGGCGGCAGGTGTCGTCTGCATCCTTGCGCTGATCGGGCTCGTGATCATCGAAGGGCGCGCGCGCGCCGCGGGCCGCGAGGTGATCGTGCGCATGCAGCCCGTCGATCCGCGCGCTTTGCTCACCGGACACTATGTGCAGCTATCGTTCGCGGACTCACTCGCCCCGGGCGAAGCATGCCCGCCGATCACTGAGCGCGAGGCGCAGTTCGGCGCCTTTGGCGCACGCTCCGAAGACTGGCTCGCATTGCGCAAGGATGGCGACGTGCACGTGCTTGCGGGCAGCTACGCGACGAAGGGAGAGGCCCTGAAGCACGGCGAGATCGTTGTGCGCGGCTTTGCACGCTGCGACCCGCCGTTCACGCCGGAGCCCGGGACGGAAGGTGCGACCGCATCGCCCGGAACCGTGTTCCTCGATCTCTCCGTCGATCGCTTCTACGCAGACCAGCAGGAAGCCGAAGCGCTGGAAAAGATCCTGCACGACCGCGACCAGACGGATCGCACCGCCGCGATCCTCTCGGTTTCGGACGACGGAACCGTTCGCACCAAAGGCGTCATCGTCGACGGCAAGCGCGTCGAGCTGACCTGGTTCTAGGCCGCCGCGCGCGGCTTCGGGACCAGCAGCGGATAGAGCGCGACCCCGGCGATGAACCCGCCGAGGTGCGCTTCCCATGCGATCGGCAGCGCGCCGGTGACGCGCGCCAGCGCCGCAAGCGCCACGTTCACAAGCAGAAAGTAGAATCCCATCTGCAAGACCTTCGGTGAACGCAACGCGACACGCCAGTCTGGAAACGGCGCCAGCAGATAGGCCGCGAACAAGCCGCACGCGGCCCCGGATGCGCCGATCGCCGGCGTCGTCGATCCCCAGTTCACAAGCACGTAGACGATGGCGCCTGCTGCGGCCGCGCCGAAAAACAGCGCCAGAAACCGCAGCACCCCGCCCACGTCACGCCCGAAGCGTTCGGCGACGAGTTCGCCCGTCTGCAGGATGAGCATGCAGTTGAAGAACAGGTGCAACGGCCCTGCGTGCAGGAAGGCGTTGCCGGTCAGCGCCGCGAACATGCCGGGCAGGCCGAAATCCCTGTCTGCAAAGCGTGCTGGAATGACCGCGAACGTCTCCAGCAGCGCCTCGTATGTGCGCGCGTCGAGCAGGTACGTCGCCCCATGCGCCAGCGCGATGGTGAGAACGAGGAACGTCACCACGCGCGGCATGCGCGCGAGACGGCCGCGCGCGGGCTCCTGTGGGGCTTCAGGCTGGGACGTGCTCATGCGCTTCCTATCTGGGAAGCGCCGCGCCGCAGCGCCAGTGCGTCACGCGCCTTTCCAGTTCGGCTTGCGCTTCTGTGCGAAGGCCATCGGGCCTTCCCTGAGATCGTCGCTGCGGAACATGGCGGCGATTGCGGGGTATTTCGACTGGTTGGCGATGCCCGCAGCAACCGAAGGCTCCTCAAGGCCCTTGTAGACCGCTTCTTTCGACGCACGGATCGACATCGGGCTGAGTTCGAGGATCTGCCCGGCCCACTTCTTCGCCACGTCGACGGATTGCCCGACAGGCGCCACCTCGTTCACGAAGCCCAGCGTCTTGCCCTCCTGCGCCGGCACATGCCGGCCCGTCAGGATCATGCCCATCGCCTGCTTGAGGCCGATCTGGCGCGGCAGGCGATGCAGGCCGCCCGCGAGCGCTGCAAGGCCGACGCGCGGCTCCGGCAGCGCGAACGTCGCATTCTCAGCCGCGATGATGAGATCGCACGCGAGCGCGATCTCGAAACCGCCGCCCATCGCCACACCGTTCACCGCCGCGATGACCGGCTTGGCCAGATCGAACCGGTTGGTGAGTCCGCCGAAACCCGTCGGCGGCGTCGACATCGCGCCGCCGGATGCCTGGTACTTCAGATCATTGCCCGCGCTGAAGGCCTTCTCACCGGCGCCGGTGACGATCGCGACCCAGAGATCCGGGTCCGCCGCAAACTCGTTGAAGACGGCTTCCATCTCGAAATTCGCCGGCGGATGCACCGAATTCATCACCTCCGCGCGATTGATGGTGACGACAAGCAGGCGCCCGTCCTTCTCGGTCTTCACGAACTCACGTTGCGTCATGTCATTCTCCCTCAGACTGTTCTGCTCGGCGACATGTCGCGCGCATATCGCCGCCAGTTCTCGACATAGTGCCGCGCCGAAAACGTGTTCATCTGAATGTGCTCCGGCGTCATCGCACGCGCAACACGCGCCGGTGCGCCGGTGATCAGATTGCCGGGCTCAAAGGCTTTCCGCTCCGTCACCAGCGCATGCGCGCCGACGAGGCAGTCGCGACCAATATCGGCGTGATTGAGCACTGTCGCCTTGATGCCGATCAGCGCATTCTCGCCGATCGTGCAGCCGTGCAGCATCACCTGATGGCCGATGGTGACGTTGGCGCCGATCGTCAGCGGCGCGCCCATGTCCGTGTGCAAAACCGAACCGTCCTGCACGTTGGAATTCTCGCCGACGATGATCGGTTCGTTGTCGCCGCGCAGCACCGCGCCGAACCAGACGCTGGCGTTGCGCTTGAGAATCACCCGCCCGATCAGCACCGCCGTCGGCGCAATCCAGAACGCCGCCGCGTCCTCGACCTCCAGATCGGCATCGGCCAGACGAAATACGGGCATCTATTCCTCCTTCGCAGTCGCAAAACATTCATCCGGTTGCAACGCGACGTTAACCTTCCTGGCCGTCTTATGGGGGTCATGGCGCACCCACAAGGCGCGCCATCGGAACAAGGAGATGCCCAGTGGGGACAAGCCGCGCTGCAAGCGCGCCCTGCCTAAGCCTAAAGGACGCCGGAACGGCGCCGGGCCGCCTCTCTTCGAGTCTCGAAAATTCAATCGTCCACACCGCCGTCAGCCTCGCGCTGGCGGCGTTTTCATTTCTCCAAACGTCCTAGGAGGGGTTCCATGGCGAAGCGTCCGATGAAACGTGCGGCACGCGCTGAAACTGTCCGCGAGGCGCGCGGCGCCGTGCGCGACGACGGCCGCAACCGGCTGCAGGTCGTCCAGGGCGGCTGGGACCCCGCCAACGATGTCGGGCGCGACCAGAGCTACATCAAGACGATCAAGGCCAAGAGCAAAGGCCAGGAACAGCTCATCAAGGCCATCGACATGCACAACCTCGTGCTTGCCCTTGGTCCGGCAGGCACCGGCAAGACCTATCTCGCCATCGCCAAGGCAGTTGAAGCGCTTGAGGCCGGCAAGGTCGGACGCATCGTCCTCTCCCGCCCTGCCGTCGAGGCAGGCGAATCGCTCGGCTTCCTGCCCGGCGCGATGGAAGACAAACTGGCGCCATACCTGCGTCCGCTCTACGACGCGCTCTCCGACCGCCTCTCGCCGAAACGCCTCAAATCCCTTATGGCGGAAGGCCTTATCGAGATCGCGCCCGTCGGCTTCATGCGCGGCCGCACGCTCAACAACGCCTTCGTGGTGATCGACGAAGCGCAGAACTGCACGTTCGGACAGATCAAGATGCTGCTCACGCGTCTCGGCTGGCACTCGACGATGGTGGTCACGGGCGATCCCGCGCAGACCGATCTGCTGCCGGAGCTGTCCGGCCTCGCCGAAGCCGCCAAGCGCCTCGACGGTCTCGCAGACATCTCCGTCGTGCGCCTCGCCGAACAGGACATCGTGCGCCATCCGCTCGTCGCGAAAATGCTGACGGTTCTTTAGGCCCCGTTAACCGCGACTCGCGCTCACTACGACGTATCTGCAACTGGCTTGAAGGGCGGATCAGCCGGAGCGAAAGCTCCGGCTGCTTCCGTTCAGATGTTTCAATCAGACTTCTCGTCCGGGCGCCCAGCCGCCGATGACGCGCGCGCCGCTTGAGTCGAGTTCGCCGCCCTCGACCTCGAACGCAATCCAGGACGCCGTGGGCATGTCGTCGAGGAAGCAGCGCGCCAGTGCGCTGCGTTCGCCGCTGCGCTCCACGAGCCGCATGACAAGTTCGTGCAGGCCTGGATTGTGCCCGATCGTCAGGACCGCGCCCTGAGCATCGGTCGCGACGCGCGTTGCGTCGGCCCAGATTACCCCCGCCTCGGCGAGATAGAGCGCGTCGGCGAACCGGGCCTCGACCTCGGGCGCGATGGCGCCGATCACGATCTCCGCCGTCTCCACCGTCCGCACGGCGTTGGACGCCCGCACCACCGAAGGCCTCACACCCTGATCGCGCATGGCGGCGGCGGCCTCGGCCGCCTCACGCCGGCCGCGCTGGGTGAGCCCGCGCGCGCGATCGCTTGGCGCTTCGTTGTCGCGGACCGCCTTGGCGTGGCGCATGAGGATGAGTGTCGGCATGGGCGCCCCTGGTGGCAGGTCCCTGTTGGCAGGCCCCTGTGCATGGGCTCGCTCCGGCGCGCAATGGCGCACATCCTCTTTCGCTTGCAAGGCGCGCGTTCGGCATGCCACGCTCAGCGCATGGGGACGACACGGGGACGCGCGGGGAAGCCGCGCCAGACTGACATCGACACGACTGACATCGACGCGCCTGACACCGACGCGGACGATACGGCGCTGGACGAGGCGAGATTCGGGCTTTGGCGGACGCGGAGGCGCCTGTCCGCAAAGCACGTCGTCACCTTCGGCCAGTTCATCGTCGCTACCGCGCTTGTTGCGGGCGCCGTCTGGCTGGCGCGCGAGAATCTGGCGCTCTTCTGGCTCATCCTGCGCGCCGTGGCGTGGGTCGCGTTCACGGGCGCGATCGTGCTGCGGCTGTTTGCGGCAGGTGCGAGCCTCACGCTGCCGGAACCTCCTGCGAAGCGATGGACCGATCCGCTGCCGGTCTACACCGTGCTGTGCCCGCTGCGGCGGGAGGCGGCGTCCGTACCGGGTCTCGCCGCCGCGTTGCGCAATCTCGACTATCCGGCCGAACGCCTCGACGTGAAGATCATCATCGAAGCTGACGATGCGGAGACTGCGGAAGCGCTGGAAAACACCGCGCTACCTGCGGGATACGAGATCGTGCATGTCCCTGTTGCGTCGCCGCGCACCAAGCCGAAGGCGCTGAACTACGCGCTGACGCAGGCGCGCGGCGCCTTCGTGACGGTCTACGACGCAGAAGACGTCCCCCACCCGCAACAGCTGCGCGCGGCGCTCGACGCATTTGCTTCGGGCGGCGCGCGTCTCGGCGCCGTGCAGGCGCCGCTGCTGGTCGACAACGGGCGATCGAGCTGGCTCGCCGGCCAGTTCGCCGCCGAATACGCGATCCAGTTCTGCGGCATCGTCCCCCTGCTCGCCCACCTCGGCGCACCGCCGCCGCTGGGCGGCACGAGCAATCACTTCCGGCGCGAAGCGCTGGAGGACACCGGCGCATGGGATCCGTTCAACGTGACCGAGGACGCCGATCTCGGCTACCGGCTCGCGCGCAGCGGCTGGCGGATCGGCGCAATTGCATCGCCGACATGGGAGGAGGCGCCCGCCCGTCTCGTTCCGTGGATCCGCCAGCGCGCGCGCTGGATCAAGGGCCACCTCCAGACCTGGCTGGTGCTGATGCGCGATCCGCTGCGCACGATCCGCGAAATGGGACTGGGCGCCTTCCTCGCGATGCAGGTAGTTCTTGGCGGTGGCTTGCTTGCGGCCATGGCGCACCTCCCGCTCCTCGGAGCGCTGATGTTCGCGGTCGCGGCGCCCGGATTTTCGATATCGGCCGCCGACTGGACGCTCGTCATTTCCGGCTACGCGACCGCGACGCTCGCCGCCCTTTTCGCAGCGGCAGTCCAGCGCGACAGGCGCCTCGCGATCGCAGCGCTCACCATGCCCTTCTACTGGCCCCTCTCGTCTCTCGCGGCCCTGCCAGCGGTATTCGACCTTTTCTTCCGCACCCATTATTGGGCCAAGACCGATCACGGACGCACGCCACGGAACACGCCGCACCAATGGACCTTACCGCCACCATCGCCATCTTCGTCGTCGCAGCCGCGCTCTTCGCCTTCGGCTCCTGGCGCAGCGCCCAGCCCGCCGATCCGCTGAAGCCGCGCCTCGTCCCGTGGCGCCTGATCATTATCCTCTCCGGCGTCGTCGGCATCCTCATGCTGGCGCACGTGGCGAACCTCTTCGGGATCCAGACAGGAAACCGCACGGGCATGCGTTGAGCACGCGGCGCGACGGGTCTAGGAGTTTTCCAACAACCGAGGAGACGCACAATGGCCGACAGCGCCGGACATCTTGAGGCCTTCCGCAAGGAAACCCGCGACTGGCTGGACGCCAACTGCCCGCCATCGATGCGCACGGCCATGCCCGAAAGCGAAGTGGTCTGGGGCGGCAAGAACGCCACGTTCAAGAATCCGGAGTCGAAGCTCTGGCTTGAGCGCATGGGCGCAAAGGGCTGGACCGCGCCTGTGTGGCCGAAGGAATACGGCGGCGGCGGGCTGACGCCTGCGGAAAACGCGGTGCTGCAGGACGAACTGAAAAAGATCAACGCGCGTCCGCCGCTGTTTTCGTTCGGCCTCTGGATGTTCGGCCCGGCGCTGCTCGAATACGGCAACGAAACGCAGAAGAAGGAACACCTGCCGAAGATCGTGCGCGGTGAAATCCGCTGGTGCCAGGGCTATTCCGAGCCGGGCGCCGGTTCCGATCTCGCGGGCCTGCAGACGAAGTGCGAGGACAAGGGCGACCACTACCTCATCAACGGACAGAAGGTCTGGACCAGTTACGCCAACGAGGCCGACTGGATCTTCTGCCTCGTGCGCACCGACACGACGACCAAGCACGAAGGCATCTCGTTCATCCTGTTCGACATGACATCGCCCGGCGTGGAGACACGGCCGATCCTGCTCATCTCCGGATCCTCCCCGTTCTGCGAAACATTCTTCACCGACGTGAAAGTCCCGAAGGAAAACCTCGTCGGCCGGGTCAATGGCGGATGGGAAATCGCCAAGCGGCTGCTCATGTACGAACGTCAGAGCATTTCCTCGTCCGGCTTCGGCGGCGC
Organism: Caulobacteraceae bacterium; assembly: GCA_009773335.1. GTDB lineage: Bacteria > Pseudomonadota > Alphaproteobacteria > Caulobacterales > Aquidulcibacteraceae > VFBF01. Next base: position 17,109 of record WRPF01000078.1, on the reverse strand, counting down.
AGGCGGTCTCTCGCTTGAGGAAATCGCGACGCGCTATGTGGGCATGGAGGGCGGCAAGCTCGAAGACGCGGACCTGCGCGCGCGGATCGCCAGCCACATGATGGCCGACAAGGCGTTCTCACTGACGGTCCGGCGCGCCTCCGAAGAGGCCAAGGCGGGCGGGAATGTCGGCCACATGGCGTCGATGTTCAAGGTCGCCGCCGCGACGCTCAATCAGGAAAAATGCGAACTGACGATCGAGGCGATGGGCAACCGCGCGCTCGGCTGGTCCGGCGAAGGCTTCGAGCCGACCGAACTGAAGGCGACGCGCGACTGGCTGCGCTCGAAGGGCAATTCCATCGAGGGCGGCACCAGCGAGATCAATCTCAACGTCATCGCCAAGCGCGTTCTCGGCCTGCGCGACCACCAGTGATCATCGGGGATTGCGCATCCATGAAACGCGTTCTCATCGCCTGTATACTGGCGACAGCGCTGTGCGCATGTCAGCGCAACAGCGCCGAAACCCCCGCCGCCGATGCGGCGGCGGAGGCTACCGGGTGGCTGGACGCGAACGGCGCGGGCGAAACGGCGATCGTCTACAAGGACTCCGCGGACTCGCCGGGCTTCTCGCTCTCGTGCGCGCAAGCGACGAAGAGCTTCCACGTGAGCGCGCCCAATCCCGTCGAAGGCGCGCCGATCGACAGGGAAACAGCAACACTGATCCTCGGCGACCAGGCGTTTCTCGTTCCTGTCACGCCGGGCGCAGGACCGACGCCGACGCTCGAAGTGGAGACGCCTGCAATTCCCAAGCTGTTGCGCGCGGTCGCGGATTCCAGATCGGCGCGACTGGCGTTCCGTGACGGATTCGTCGAGACGGGCGTTGACACCGAGGGCAAGCTCCTCGCCTTCTCCGCCCGCTGCGGGACGCTCACGGGGGTCGCGCCCGGCCCATGAGCGATCGTCCCGTCCTCCAGTTCTGGCATGAGTTCGCCAGCACCTATTCCTACATCGCCGCGATGCGCGTGGAGAGCGCGGCGGCGGCGCATGACGTGGAGATCGCGTGGCGGCCATTCCTGCTTGGGCCCATCTTCGGCGCGCAGGGCCTGACGGATTCCCCGTTCAACGTGTTCGCCGACAAGGGCCGCTATATGTGGCGCGACATGGACCGCCTGTGCGCGGACTACGGTCTGCCCTTTCGCAAACCCTCGGCGTTTCCGCGCAACGGCCTGCTCGCCGCTCGCGTCGCCATGGTCGGGATGCGCGACGGCTGGGGACCGGCCTACGTCCGCAGTGTCTACACCGCGAATTTCGTCGAGGACCACGACATCACGGACGCAGGCGTCCTTGCGCCGATGATCATGGCCGCAGGCGGCGATCCGGAAACGGCGTTCCGCGACGCCGCGAGCGACGCCACCAAAACCGCGCTGCGCCGCCAGACCGACGAAGCGCAGGCAAAAGGCGTGTTCGGCGCGCCAAGTTTCATCACCGCGGACGGCGAACTCTTCTGGGGTCACGACCGTCTCGACCAGGCTCTCGCGTGGGCCCGCAAGAATCACGACCAGGGAAAGTAACGGCCATGTTCACGCTCACCGACGAACACCGCATGCTGCAGGACTCCGCGCGCGATTTCGTGCGCGACAAGCTGCCGACCGCCGCGCTGCGCAATGTCCGCGACACGAAGAACGCCGACGGCTTCGACCGCGCGCACTGGGCGGAAATGGCGGCGATGGGCTGGACGGGCATCATCGTGCCGGAAGCGCATGGCGGCGCGGAGCTCGGCTATCGCGGCCTCGGCCTCGTGCTTGAGGAGACGGGCCGCACGCTGGCGCCCTCGCCGCTTCTTTCCACCGCGATGATCGGAGCGACTGCTCTGGTCCACGGCGCTTCTGAAACCGCACGCGCGAAGTGGCTGGCGAAGATCGCCGACGGTTCCCTCATCGTCGCGCTCGCGGTCGATGAAGGCCCGCATCATGCGCCGAAAAAGACGAAGACAGCCGCGAGCGGCGCCGGCGAGACCGTGACGATCAAGGGCGCGAAATCCTACGTCGCCGACGGACAGGCGGCCGATCTGCTGCTCGTCGTCGCGCGCGGCAAGGATGGCCTGCAACTTGTGGCCGTCGAGGCAGTCGCCTCAGGCGTCACGCGCAAGGCGCTGAAAACCGTCGATAGCCGCGGCGCGGCCGACATCGTGTTCGACGGCGCGCCGGGCGTGGTCCTTGGCGACGAAAAGCTGGTGGAGCGCGTGCTGGACGCCGCGCGCATCGGACTGGCGGCGGAAATGCTCGGCACGTCGACGCAGGCATTCGAGGTCATCGCCGAATATCTCAAGACGCGCACGCAGTTCGGCCAGCTCATCGGCTCTTTCCAGGCGATGCAGCACCGGGCAGGCAAGATGCTCGTCGATCTCGAACTCACGCGCAGCTGCATCGGCGCAGCGATGTCTGCGCTTGAAAATGACCGCGCCGACGTGGCCGAGCTTGCGTCTCTCGCCAAGGCGCGCGCCTCGGAAACCATTCATCTCGTGTCCAACGAAATGGTCCAGATGCACGGCGGCATCGGCATGACCGACGCCCACGACAGCGGCCTCTACATGAAGCGCGCGCGGGTGACCGAGGCGCTCTACGGCGGCGCGAGCTTCCACCGCGACCGCTACGCCGGCATCAAAGGCTTCTGAACGGATCGTTTCGGCAGGCGTGCTAGCGGCGCGTCTGCGGGGGCGCCATCTATCGGACATGACACAGCCCATGCCCGCCCTGTTCGTGAGCCACGGCTCGCCGATGATCGTCCTCGACGAGAGCCCGGCGCGCGCATTTCTGGAATCGCTGGGCCCGGACCTGCCGCGACCGACAGCCATTCTGGTCATCACCGCGCACTTCGAGGCGACCGAGCCCACGCTCACCACCGCCGCCAAGCCGGCGATGATCTACGATTTCGGCGGCTTCCCGGAGCCGCTCTACCGCATGACCTATCCGGCCCCGGGCGGACCCGACCTCGCCGCAAAGGCGGCGGGTCTGCTGCGCGACGCCGGCTTCTCACCGCGCGTCGATCCATCACGCGGGCTCGACCACGGGACGTGGACGCCGCTGAAGCTGATGTATCCCGCCGCCGACATTCCGGTCGTCCAGCTCTCCGTGCAGCCGCACCGCGACGCGCGCTGGCACTTCGCACTCGGTCAGGCGCTTGCCCCGCTGCGCGGTGAAGGCGTCCTCATCATCGGCTCCGGCGCGCTGACGCATGATCTGCGCGCCTTCTTCGGACGGCGCGCGCAAGTTGCATCCTCACCTGAGGAAAACGCCGAGGCGTTTGCAACCTGGATGGCGGACGCAATCGAAACCGGCCGCGTCGATGACGTGCTGGAGTGGGAGACGCGCGCGCCCGCCGCACTGCAAAATCACCCGACACCGGAACACGTCCTGCCGCTGTTTGTCGCCATGGGCGCCGGCGGGCCCAGTCGTCGCCGCATCCACCGCTCAATGGCCTTTTCCGATCCGATTGAATCGGATCGGGGCTCTAGCTTGTTGTTTGAACGCATTTTCTAGCGACGAACCGGCGTCCACTTCGTCGGAAAATGCTCTAAGCGAGCACGCGCGACACCGCCGCCGCCATCGCGCGCAGGTCCACCGGCTTGGCGACCACGTCATCGGCGCCCATCGCGCGATAGCGGGGTTCGTCTCCAGCCAGCGCGTGCGCCGTGACCACGATGATCGGCGTCTTGCCGCGCGCGCCGTCGATGGCGCGGATGCGCTGCATGGCTTCTTCGCCGTCCATAACCGGCATCTGGATGTCCATCACGATGAGTTCAAAATCATTGCGGGAGGCCGCCGCCACTGCCTCCGCGCCCGTTTCCACGCTTACCACGTCGAAGCCGAGGCTTGTGAGCATCGCCGACAGGACGATGCGTCCGGTCGGATTGTCCTCGGCGAGCAGCGCATGCGCGCGGCCCGAGGCGATCGCGCTTCCGGAGGGCGGGTCGGCGCGCGTCACCGGCAGTTCGACGATGAAGGATGAGCCGGCGCCGACGGTGCTCTCAAGCGAGATCGAGCCGCCGAACGCGTCAACAGTCTCCTTCGCCACGGCGAGTCCGAGGCCAAGGCCCAGCGAGGGTCTGTTCCTGTCTACACTCCCCTGCTGGAAGGGCGCGAATATTTCCGCCTGCCTTTCTGGCGGAATGCCGGATCCCGTATCGTGGACGACGATGCGAAGCTGGGCGTGGTGCTCCGAGGCGGTCGTGAGCGTCGCCTCGATGACAATCTCGCCCTTGACGGTAGCCTCCACGGCGTTGCCGACCAGCGCAAACAGTATCTGACGCAGACGGGCGGGATCCGAGACGATCCACGCGTCCGCCAGCCCCTTCTGTTCCAGCCGCAGTTCGACGCCATTCCACTGCGCACGCGGCGCGTAGATCGCGACGGCGTCGTCAAAAGGTCTTCGAGCCTCGAACGTTACCGGGCGGATGGACACGCCCTCGCGATGCATCGCCGCAAATTCGACCAGGTCCTCGACGACCGCCGCCAGGGTGCGCGCAGAAGAGCGCACAAGATCCAGCCTGTCCTGCTGCTCGACCGGGGCGTCCGCCAGATTGCGCGCCAGAAGATCCGCCGCGCCGATCACGCCGTTGAGCGGCGTCCGCAGTTCATGGCCGATGCGCGATATGAAAAGCGTCTTGGCGCGATCCGCAGCGGCGGCGCGATCACGCGCCTCACGCAATGTCTCCCCCAGCACGCCGACGAGCAGGGTCGAGGCCGCCATCGCCACGATCATCACCTGCAGGTCGAGGGCCATGTGTTCGCCGTGCTGGTAGAACGGCCCCCAGCCCGCCACCGTCAGCGCAATGCCCGGGCCGAGCGACATCAGGGCCGCCGCCGCCGCGCCGCCCGGGCCGTAGTGGAACGCCGTCCACATCAACGCCGGCACCAGCAGCGCGAGATAGCCCGGGTGCACCGACGCTGTCGTTGCGTCCCACAGTTGCGGGCCGGCGAATCCGATCACGCTGGAGACGAGCACGGCCGCGATCATCGCCAGCACGCGTCGTGGCTCGCGAAGCGCCGCGTCGAAGCGCTGCCGGGCTCCGGAGCTGGTGGCCACGACAAGCATTGCGCCGAGCGTCAGGTGCGCGGCGGTGTCGCCGAATATCCAGTTGAGCGCCGGCTCGGGCGAGCCTGCGAACCGGACCGGCGACATGCCCGCGTTGGACGCCGCCCACGCGATCAGCATGGACGCCGTCGACGCGCACAGGGACATCCCCGTCCAGATCGCGACCGCACGGGGGCGCGTGAACGCGAACGTGTCGCCGTTCTGTCGGCTGACCACGAACGCCAGAAGGCCCGTCTCGACGCAGTTCGCCACGGCGAGAACCGCCCAGCCCAGAGCACTCTCGTTGCTGCGGATCACGCCCGAGACCGCCGCGGCGGCGATGGCAGTCGCACAGAAGAGCGCAAGCAGCGGCGGCGAGTTGATACGTCGCAACATCGCCACGGCGAGCACCGCGTTCGGCAGCCAGAAGAGTGCGACGTTGTCGGGCTGCATGCGCGGCGACAGCAGATCGAAGCTGGCGAGCACCCAGCTTGCGCCGATCGCCGCCGTCCAGATGCCGTCGTTACGCGTCAAACGCACAGCACACCCCGTTCAGGGTGCAACGCTAGCATGGCCCGGCGAGTTCCGTCTCAGTCGAAGTCGATTTTTCCGCCCCGGCGGGACTTCAGCGACCCGTGCTTTGTCTTCGTATCCATCCGCCGCTCCTGCGAGGCGCGGGTGGGACGCGTGGCCTTGCGGGGCTTCGGACGTTCGGCCGCCCGCGCCACGAGAGCGACCAGACGCGCAATGGCGTCGGCCTTGTTGCGCTCCTGCGTGCGGTACTGGTCGGCGGTGAGCACGATGACGCCGTCCTTGGTCAGCCGCGAGCCGGCCAGACGTGCAAGGCGCTCCTTCACGTCGTCGGCGAGCGCCGGCGAGTTCGCCATGTCGAAGCGCAGCTGAACGGCGGTCGAGACCTTGTTGACGTTTTGCCCGCCAGGCCCGGAGGCGCGGATGAAGCTCAACTCGATCTCGTCGTCGTCGAGGCTGATGGAGGGGGTCACGGAAATCATGGGGTCATGGTTGCAAGCGCGCGCTTATTTTACGCTTAACGCATGCGCTGTCAGCCATGTGGGGGCGCCCGCGGAATCGTTTCTGGAAAAACGACGCCGCGGCGGATCGGTCAGCGATTGGGAACGGCGCGCGCAGCAGCGCCCAAATCAACAATGTGCTGGCAAAGACCTCGCCGCGTGAAGCGCACGCGTGAGCGTGTAGGAGCGGCGCAAGGCCCGCCCGTCCGCATGGCGCGCGTGGAATCCAGAAGCCCGCTCACACAACAGGCCCGGCGCGCGCGACGCATGAACTTGGGACCGCCGCACAGCGACGTCGCGCGAGATCTTCCGACGAACGGCGCGCAACTGCGCCGCGCGCGGCCCACAGATCTCCGCGGCGGCTGCCGGACGCGCCGGCGCCGCCCGCCAAAGCAGGAGCCCTCCGACCGCCAGAACCAGAACCACAAGAAACGCGAGCACATCCGCCTCCGTTGAAAACCTGTGGCCAATGTTCTCTTTTTGTTCTTTCCCCACAAGTGAATTTTCGGCAAGATCACCCTTGGGGACGATGACCCACGGCGTACGGCCGAGGCAAGCCAGAACAGACACGCGTGTCCCGGATTGGTGGCAGATGCGCCGCTCGTCATTTGGAGCGTAGCGCTTGACGCGATAGTCCATGCGCCGCCGGAGGCGGCGCGCTCCCTTGCTCGATACCTTCGTACTTCTGATGTCGGCATTCGGCGACATCGAGCCAGTGGGCGTTGGTAACGCCGGCGTCAATTGTCGAGAAACTCTGCCATTTCCTCGACGGCAGCGGACACATCAGTAGCCGGGCAACCACGGTTCGCTTTCGACAACATCGAAATCGCCCTTAGCAACCGCCTCCATCAAGAGCAGAATTTTTTCGTCGGGCACGCCCCTCATATGGCGAGGGGAGTCGGCTTCTAGATTTTCCCAAATAATGTACCCGCCACCGTATGCGCCAAGACTCCATTCGGTTTCGTGGGTCACCTCGACGCTACAGTGCTCTTCGTCATCTTGGTGGTCATCTAGCTCTTGGAGCAGGCTGCGAAACGCTGAGAAAGGCGGTTCGCGCGTGGTCATTCCGTAGCGGTGTCGGATATAGAATCTCATTGCCTCTCTCTAACACGTTTGGGATCGTATGTCCGCAAACGGCGATTTTCTGCCGGACGTCCGCCTACGCTTGAACGGCGGTTTTGCGGCGCCTGCCGGTTCTCGCCCTTCAGCTTCATTCCGGACCGGGACACAGCGGATCCGGCGCGGGGTGGATTGAGCGGCGGCGAAATCCCCCATCAAGACGGGCGAACACCCTTGTGGATTTCGCTCGCGCTCAATCCACTCCACTCGCAAAACCGTCTACCTCTCACGCTTCCCAGAACTTGAACGCATCGAGACCGCCGAACACCTGGTCTGGCGACACGCCAAGCGCGCCGATCAGCGCGAACGCCCCCTGGAACAGCGGACGCGACGCGCCGGGGACGAGCATCAGGACCGCGAAGAGGACCATGAACGCGACGCCGCGTGCGGGTGCGATGGCCTGCTGCACGGACGCCGGCAGGAAAGGCTCGATGACGCCGAACCCGTCGAGACCGGGCACGGGAAGAAGATTGAGGATGAGCGCCGTCGCCTGCAGGAAGACGAGCAGCGCCAGCGCCTGCGCGAAGAGCGGCGCGACCTGTCCGTTGAGCCCGAGCGCGAACGGCGCGGCGAGGATGAGCATCGCCACGCCCGTCATCGCGGGTCCCGCGAGCGAGGTTCCCGCGCGCCAGGCTGGCGAGCGCAGAAGATCGTGACGGATGTAGACCGCGCCGCCGGGAAACCCGATCCCGCCCATCGCGAGGATCGCCACCGGCAGGATGATGCTGGTCACGGGGTCGGCGTAGTGCACGGGATCGAGCGTGAGGTACCCCTTCCCGCGCACCGTCGTATCGCCGCCGCGATGCGCCACAGCCGCATGGCCGAACTCGTGCAGACAGAGCGCCACGACCCACACCGCGATGACGAATGCGAAGACCGTCAGCCCGGACGTGAAGTCCCCCGCCGCCAGAGGCCCGCCGAGCACGGCGACGATCAGAAGCAGAACAAGGAAATTGATGCTCACGCGCGCGCCCTCATGCCACCCGCTTAACCTGTCGGTGGCCGGCGCAACAGGCTCCAGACGAGAAATGCCGCTACAGGCAACACCAGGATGAAGGGCGCCCAGAACAGCTCGCCGACGAACGCCGTCAACCCCACCGACCAGCACAACCAAACCGAGACCTTCGCCCAAGTGGCCCGCCGCAGCCGCGAACGCGTGGGTTCGGGTGCGTCATGATAGGCAAATTGTATGTAGTCGCGCGAAGGCCAGATACGTCGCAGCGCGTGGAGGCGCAATTTTACGTCCGTCGGAGCCAGCCCCATTCCTCGATAAAGTTCGACGTAGCTCACGATCCACGCCGAGAGCCCTAACACCCACGCCGCCAGCAAGGGATTCGTCACGCGCGCCTACTGGCCCTTCCAGCTATCCACGTAACCCGCCCACTCCACCGCGCCGGCGCCATCGGCCACATCGAGCGGATCGCGCGTGTCGATCATCACCGCGTATTCGTCGGTCGCGGGCTTGTCCTGCTTCAGCATCCTGGCGAGCGCCTTCGGGTGCGGCCCGTGCGTGAAGCCGGCGGGGTGAAACGTCATCATCCCGGCCTTGATGTTGTCGCGGCTGAAGAAGTCGCCGGCGTGATAGAACAGCACCTCGTCGAAATCGTCGTTGTTGTGGAAGAACGGCACCTTCAGCGCGCCGGGATCGGTCTCGAACGGCCGTGGGCAGAAGGTGCAGATGACGAAGCGATCCGACAGGAACGTCGCGTGCGCGCTCGGCGGCAGGTGATAGCGGTGCGAGTTGAGCGGGCGCAGGTCCTTCACGTTGATCCGCACGGGCGCGAGATCGCCGTGCCAGCCGACAACATCGAGCGGATTGTACGGATAGGTGGCCGTGCTCACCTGCCCGCGCTTCTTGATGAGCACCTTTGTTTCATTGTCTTCCGCCTGATGCTGGCGGAACGCCTCGTCCATCTTCGGGGTATCGAGCAGCGCGGGATCGAAGAAGGCGTGCGGGCCGGCGAGGCCGCGATCGGGCAGCGTGTAGTGGGTGTTCGTCGCCTCGATCATCAGCACCGTGACCGGCGCGTTCGGCGCGACGCGCCACATGCTTCCGCGCGGCAGATACACGTAGTCGCCCGCCGTGATCGCGAGATGGCCGTAGTCGCAGTAGAGATGGCCGGAGCCCTCGTGGATGAACAACAGCTGGTCGCCGTCGGCGTTGCGCGCGAGCGCGCCCATTTCGTGCGCGAGCTTCCAGAAGCGCACCTCGCACGCAGCATTTTGCAGCACCACGGGCGCATCCCACGGCGAGCCCTGCGCCTCGTTCAGGCCATTGAGATCGAACGCGCGCGGCCGCAGCGGGCCCTCAAAGCTCGACCAGCCCGTCGGCGGGCGCCGGTGATGGAAGAACGCCGCCGGGCCAAAGAAGCCCTCCTTCGACGCCTCGCGTTCATACGTGCCTTCCGGCATGTCGGCGTGCGCCTGACGGGAATGCTTGCCCTCGGCCGCCTGCACCGGGATCCATTTGCGCGTGCTCATGGTTCGTCCTTGTAGATAGCCACCACTGGCGTTCCGCCTGCTACGAGTCGCGCGCGGTACATGCCGGGCGTGTTGAAACTCCAGGCGCTCTCGCCGTTCGCGCCCATCACGATGACGCCGCCGTCGCCGCCGAGGGCGGTGAGTTCGCGCTGGATCACAGCATCGGCCGCAACCTGCGCGCGCTCGTGCTTCAGTTCGATGCGCGCGCAGATGGAACGCGCCACCGAGAGCCGGATGAAGTATTCGCCCGTGCCCGTGGCTGACACCGCGCAGACGCCATTCTGCGCGTAGGTTCCCGCGCCGATCACCGGCGCGTCGCCGACACGGCCCCAGCGCTTCGCAGTCGTGCCGCCAGTGGAGGTTCCCGCCGCGAGATTGCCCTGCGCATCGCGCACGACGACGCCGACAGTGCCAAACTTGCGTTCATCGAGCGGAGCATTTTCTGATCGCACATCCGGAGCAGGCGCGCCGGCGGGCCGCGGCGGAATCGGCAGGTTCCGGCTGCGCAGTTCGCGCTCGAGGCCGAGCCACCGCCGTTCGGTGAAGAAGAACGATGGCGGGACTTCCTCCAATCCTTGCGTGCGCGCGAACGTCTCGGCGCCCTCGCCGATCAGCATCACGTGCGGCGACTTCTCCATCACCGCGCGCGCCAGCGAAATCGGATGGCGCGTGCGCGTAACGCCTGCGACCGCGCCGGCCTTGCGCGTGACGCCGTCCATGATCGAGGCGTCGAGTTCATTCCTGCCTTCGGCCGTGAACACCGCGCCGCGGCCCGCATTGAACAGCGGGTCGTCCTCCATGCGCTGGATGACAGCCTCCACCGCATCGAGCGCGGAGCCGCCCTTCTTGAGCACCTCGCCGCCGGTCGTCGCCGCCTGCGTCAGCGCGGCGCGGTAAGCGACTTCGGTCTGCGGATCGAGTTCCGCGCGCTCGATGACGCCGGCGCCGCCGTGAATGGCGATGGACCAGCGCGGCGTTTGCGCTTGAGGCGCGGTGGCGCATCCGCAGAGAAGCAACGCCGCGAAAAGAACCCGCTTCACGCCGTTTCCTTCAACACGCCGCGCCTGATCTGGTCGAGTTCGATGCTTTCGAACAGCGCCTTGAAATTGCCTTCGCCGAAGCCCTCGTTGCCCTTGCGCTGGATGAACTCGAAGAAGATCGGCCCGACTGCGTCCTTGGAGAATATCTGCAGCAAAAGCCCCTGCCCCTCGCTCGGCGCGCCGTCGAGAAGGATGCGGCGTTTGCGCAGTTCCGCGACATTCTCGCCATGGCCCGGCAGGCGTTTGTCGATCAGGTCGAAATAGGTGTCGATCGTGTCCTGCAGTTCGACGCCGCGCGCGTGCAGGCGATCGACCACGCCGATCAGGTCGTCCGTTCCCAGCGCAATGTGCTGGATGCCCTCGCCCTTGTAGCGCTGCAGGAACTCCTCGATCTGGTCGACCTTTCCGGGATCGCCCTTCGATTCATTCAACGGAATGCGGATCTTGCCGCACGGGCTCGTCATCGCCTTCGAGAAGAGGCCGCTCACCTTGCCTTCGATGTCGAAGTACCGGATCTCACGGAAATTGAAGATGCGCTCGTAGTACTGCGCCCACGTCGCCATGTTGCCGCGGAACACATTGTGCGTGAGATGGTCGATATAGGTGAGGCCGATGCTGTTCTTCGCCTCGTCGGCGCCTTCGATCGGGCGGAAGTCCACGTCGTAGATCGACTGCGCGCCGTATCGATCGACGAGATAGACGTAGGCGCCGCCGATGCCCTCGATGCAGGGAATGTCGAGCTCCATGGCGCCGAGCGGCATGTCGACGGCCCTGGCGCCGCGCTTGAGCGCCTCGGCGAAGGCGGCTTGCGCGTCCTTCACGCGAAAGGCCATGCCGTTCGCGGAAGGTCCGTGCGCCTCGCGGAAGTCCGCCGGCTGGCCGGTCGGCTCCATGTTGACGATGAAGTTGATGTCGCCCTGCTTGAACCGCAGCACGTTCTTCGAGCGGTGCTTCGCCACCGCCGTGAATCCGAGCTGCTCGAAATAGCGCTTCAGGAGTTCGGGGTCGGGCCCGGTGAATTCGACGAACTCGAAACCGTCTGTGCCGATGGGATTTTCAAAGAGGTCGACCATGCGCGCGCTCCGGCTGGGTCTGGCGGATTGACTGGTCTCCGCATTAGTTTCATCTGTAACGGATGTCCAGCGCAACCACCCGGCGTTCATCCCGTCGACAGGAAATACGGCCCGAGGCCGACGACCAGCTCCGGCTGGAAGCCTTCCTGCCCTATCGCCTCGCCGTGCTCGCCAACGCCGTCTCGCGCGCCTTCGCGCGTCGCTACGAAGACGAGTTCGGACTCTCGATCCCGGAATGGCGGGTGATGGCGCTGCTCGCTGTGTCGCCCGGGCTGACGGCCACCGAGGTCGCCGAAGCGACCCCCATGGACAAGGTCGCGGTCTCGCGCGCGGTGCGCGGACTGATCGAGGCCGGCCGGCTCCGGGCAAGCGCCGACAAGACGGACGCGCGCCGCCAGCGCCTGGCCCTGACGCCGGCGGGAATGGCCATTTACCGCCGCATCGTGCCCCTGGCGCGCGCGCTTGAAGCCCGGCTCACCGCCGGGATGGGGACGGACGAGCGCGAGGCGCTCGATCGCCTGCTGGCGCAGCTGGAAGCGGCGGCGCGGACGCTCTGACGCCCGCGCGCCGCCACGCCGTCAGTCGAGGTGGTGGTTCTTCAGCTTGATGACGCGGATGATGTCGTTGGCCTGGCTGTCGACGCCGAGTTCCGTGATGAGTTCACGCAGGAACTCCACTTCCTCGGATTCCACGACCCGGTCGGCGAACACGATATCGGCGGCGTTGGCGAAGGCCGCCGCCCCGAGATTGTTCTTCGTGACCGTCTTGGCCGCGCTCTTCCACGTTTCCGGCTTCATCGACTTTGTGAGGTCCGGGCGCAGCTTTTCCTGCACCTTCACCCGCATCTCGGTGATCTTGTCCTTCGGCTGCTTCTCGAAAATGTTCAGCCGGTGGAAGAGCGCGTCGATTTCCTCGAGTTCGAGTTCGTGCGCCGTGTTGTCCGCCAGCGCCGCCGCCAGCAGGACGCACAGGAACGCCTCTTCCTTGGACCAACCCGCACTGAGTCCGAAATCCATGACCGATTTCCTTGTCTGTTGCTTACCCTGGGATTGCGCCTTCGGTTCCTTGCCGCCGGAAAAGAGCCGGGCGAAGAAGCCGGGCTTCACCTTTTCGCGCACCCGGACCGTGCCTAGCTCGTCGGCCATCGGAAGTCCCTCGTTCGCCAACCGTTAACCACCACCTCGGCGACGGGTCAAGAAAACGCGAGGCCATGAAACATGGCTGTGACCGCGGTCGCTGCGGCGCGCTCAGATTGCGAAGACTGCCGCCGCCAGCCGCTGGATCAGCCAGAACGCGCCGGCGCCGCCGAGGACGTATCCGCCTGCGACACGGGCCCGGCGCAGCGCCACGGTGTCGGTCCGCAGCCAGAGGAGCGGCGCCAACAGGAGCGCCACGACTGCGACCTGTCCGATCTCCACGCCGAGATTGAACAGGAGCAACGCAACGACGCGCGCATTTTCCGGCAGGCCGATCTCCGACAGCGCGCCTGCGAAGCCGAACCCGTGCAGCAGCCCGAAGCCGAACGCCGCGAACCATGGCGCCGACGCGGTCAGCCCGGTGTGTCCGCGCGCGAAGCGCACCGTCTCAAGGCCGACAAGCACGATCGACAGCGCGATGCACGCCTCCACCGGTTTCGAGGAAAGCCCCGCGCCGCCGAGCGCCGACAGGCCGAGCGTGATGGAATGCGCGACGGTGAAGGCCGTCAGCGACAACAGAAGCCGGCGAACGCCCGTCACCAGCAACACGAGGCCGGCGACGAACGCGAGGTGATCCAGCCCGCCGAGAATATGTTCGACGCCAAGCACGACGTAGCGCGCGAGCGCCGGCCCCGCCCCGCCCCCGAGGCTGACTTCCGGTGATGACGGCTGTGCGAGCGCCGAAGTGGATTTCCCGTCGCGCCAGATCACCTGCACGTAGACGGAGGTCAGCGTGCGTTCGAGCCCGTCGATGCGCAGGCTCTGGCCCTTGAGCCCCCCCGGACACGTCACGCGCCAGCGTTCGATCACCGCCGCCGGCGCGGACTCCATGGTCGAGGCGCCCTCCGCGCGACATGTTTCCGGAAGACGCGGCCGCAGCGCGAGACGCGTGTCGCCGTTGACCGGCTGCTTCCATGAGATGGCGTAGGCATCGGGCGCGGTTTCGCGCACCTCGAGATACGCAGGCCTGACTTCATGCGCGTGTGCAGGCGCAACGACGAGCGCCAGCGCAAGCAGGGCGAGCAGCAACCGCAGGAGCCAGTTCACGGCGCGACGTCGCGCGGCAGCACGATGCGATAGCGCGCGCGCAGCGTCTTGCGGTCCGCTTCGCGCTTCTTCGCCTGCGCTTCCTCGATCCATCGCGCGCGCACGGCTTCGCGCGCGGACGCGAAATCCGGCGCCGCCTGTGCGTGGCGATTTTCCACGCGCACCACATGCCAGCCGAACGCCGATTGAAGCGGCCCCGTCCATGCGCCTTCAGGCGCGCGCGCCAGCGCTGCGGCGAACGGCGCGCCGTAGTCGCGCTCGAGGTCGATGCTGGAGATGGAAGCGTAGGTCAGCGGCAGGATGAACACGTCGCCATCGACCGTCGCCTCCGGCGTGCGCTGCAGCGTGCGCATTGCGGCCTCGGCTGCGGCGCGCGCACCCGCGCGGCGCTCCGCGCTGAAATAGATCTGGCGCAACGCCATGGAACCCGGCGTCGCGAAAAGACCGGCATGATCGGCGAAATACGCGCGCAGGCGCGCTTCGTCCGGTTCCGGAATGGCGGCGAGGTCTTCGCGCACGAAGGCGTATTTCTGCGCGAGGCGACGGCGGATGATCACGTCATCGCGGTCGAGACCGAGCCGCAACGCTTCCTGCGCCAGGATTTCCTCGTCCACACGCTCGGCGACGATGCCGCGCAACTCCTCAGGCGTCGGGCGGCGGCCAGACTGCGTTTCCCAGAACGCCGCGAGTTGCGCGACATCGCCTTCGTTCAGGCGCACGGCCGGGCGATGCAGGTCGTCGGCCACAGCGGTCGCCGCGAAGATCAGCGCGCCGATCAGCGCGAAATGCGCAAGCGGTTCACGCGCCGCCGCAACGACCCAAGGCGCAAGCGCCCCTCGCCAACCCTTGTTCGTCACGTCAGGCGCTTCAGGCTCAGACTCTGGGGGCATACCAGACCGGCGAGGACCAGGCCCGCTCCTGAATTGTCTTCGGCATGGTCGGGCTCGGCTGCACGCCGGCGCGGATCGCATCCCACGTCGACCAGCGGCACGACGGGTTCTCGATCGCGCGCACATAGTAGAACGCGCGCTGGTTGGGATCGAAGGTCGGGTCGGTCCACAGCGTGCGCAGTTCCACCGCGCCCTTGTTCTCGCTGACGCCGCAGTCGGCGAGGTTCACGGTCGCGCCGTTGTCGCCGCAGCGGCCTGTGCGCGGATCGGGCGTGAGGCCGTCAGAGCACGCCACATCGAACACACGCTCTTTCGCCTCGCCGTTCTCGACCCAGCCCTTCACGATCTGCACGCGCTGCAGCCAGCCCGCGTGGGGATCGCGCACCGCCCAGACGAGATGCTGCGGCGTGCGGCCGCGCCGCGGCAGCAGGTCGCCGCCCATCGGCACGCCACGCGCATACGCGACGCGGACAAGATCGGTGCGCGTCATCATGTCGGCGGGAAAATCGTAGCCAACGAAGTAGCGCACGCGAATGCGCGGACCCGACGTTGCAAACGTTTCCTTGCGGCGCAGCGCGGCGAAGATCGCCTCGCGCGTGTTCTCTTCCGCCCACACGCCGGCAAGTCCCGCTGCGCCCCATTGCTGGAAGCGCGCCGTTGTGGCGGAGGGTTCGGGCGCGTCGTGCCAGTCACGCGCGCCGTTCGGCGGCACCGAGAAGCGCCGTTCCGGCGTTCCGTCCGTGAACCCGACCTTGCCGACGTAGCGGCCCTCCTCGACGCCGGAGGCGGCGTTGTGGGTGTCGCTCGAGCCGATGAAGCCGATCTTGAAGGGGTTGAACCCGTTCTTCTCCTGGAAAACGAGCCCCGCCTTCAGCGCGTCACGGACATATCCGCCCGCAAAGCGCGTCACCGGCGTCGGCGTGCCGATGTAGGATTCCATGATCTCGAAGTTGGACCATTCGTCGTTCGGCGAGAGCGACGGGTGGGTTTCCGATGTACCTTTGATCTGGGACATTTCGGCGAGCGGCTCGTTGCGGATGCGCAGGTCCGCATACGCCTTGTCGATCGCGCGGCCATCCCACGACGTGCGCTCGTACATGCGGCCGTCACTGCCGTTCATGTTGTGCGGAATGGCGAGCACGTCGTTGCGCGTGCGTGCGCGGTAGCCGTCCATCCAGCGCCAGAGATCTTCCGGGTTCTGCGACTGCAGCGCGGTGAACGGCGCCTCCGGCGCGCGACTGCCGGAGAAGATCACGTTGCGGTGCAGGTTCATGCCCTGCGGAGCGGACGTGAACTCGTAGCCTATGAAGGTCGTCAGACGACCGGGCTCATTGTGACGCTGCGCGGACGCCACGATCGAACCCCACGCCGCGCTGGAGGTTTCCGGGCTGTGCAGTTCCGGCAGCTCGCGTCCTTCGCCGATGCTCGTCGCGACTTTCGCGAAGGCGGACTGGATCTTGGCCGGGTCGCGCGAGAACAGCTGCGGCGCATACGGAATGCGCGACAGCGGCGACGCTGGATCGTTCATCGCCGGAACGATGCCGAGATATTCCGCGTGGTCGGTCACGGCGAGAAAATCGAGCGGCGCGTCCGTCAGGCGCACGTCGTAGCCGCCGGCGTGCCGCACCGTGGCGCCTTTCGCGTAATTGTACGCGTCATCCGGCGTCGCGCGGACGTTGAAGATGTAGGCGTCGAACGAGAACTTCGTGTGGACGTGCAGGTCGCCGAAATAGGCGTTGCGATCGGTGTTGTAGCCGGAGGTGCGCGCCGTGCTGAAGGCCGGCGCCGGCTGTCGGGGCTGCACCGACGGGTCGCTGCGAGCGCCGCCGGAGACCAGCACCGCCAGCACCGCGGCAACCGCCGCCATTCCCGGACGGGAAACCGCAGTTCGAGACATCGGACGTCCTCCCGCCCGACCAGACGCCGGACACTGTTAGGTTTTCCCGACTGAAGCGCGCCGGGCTACAGGGCGCAAGCAATGATACCCCGAATCGGGTCGTCGCCACCCTGCGGGAGCGGGAAACAGGGGGGACAGATTGCGCGCGTCACCACAGAATTGCGGGGATGAATTGTGGCGACGGTGTTGGCCGCCAAAGGCTCCCCGCGAAAATCGCGTGGAACGAAAAAAATCTATCCGGCCGGGGTCGGCGCGGTGGGAGACTGCGTTCGTTGCTCGCGCA
>WRPF01000077.1 GCA_009773335.1 Caulobacteraceae bacterium | reverse complement strand
GCCGGCGCGACCTTCGGCGTCATCGCCGGCGCGGCGGCGCGCGGGGCCGTCGTCTGCGCAGGTGGGTCACCCGCGGCGCGTTTGCCGAACATGGACATCTCAGCGTTTCAGCATCGGAAACCGCTCGATCAGCGAGCTCTTTTTCTTCGGCGCAACCTGACGCCCGCAGAGCCGGGCCGCCAGTTCCTCAAGCGCGATGGATGTCTTCGATGTCGGCGCCATTTCGCCGATCATCTGGCCGTTGTTGGCGGCCATGCCGAACATCTGCGGTTCAAAGGGCAGGACGTGCGAGGGTTCGATGCCAAGCGCATCGCCGAAGTCCTTCACGGGAATTTCCGGCCGCTTGGCGACGCCCGTCATGTTGAGGACGACGATCGGGGGCGCGTCATGCGGCCGCGCGTTCTTCACGCGGTCGATCATGTTCTTGGCGTTGCGGAGGCTTGCCAGCTCCGGTGTCGCGACCACGACAACTTCATCGGTCGACAGGAGTGTCTGACGCACCCAGGGCGTCCACACATGCGGCATGTCGAGCACGACGAACGGCGCGCTGCGGCGCACGCGATCAATGACGGTCTCGAATGCCTCGGGATCGATCTCGAACTCGCGCTCCAGAGTCGCCGGCGCGCAGAAAAGCATCAGGCGCTCGGTCTGGCGCATCAGGAGGCGGTCCAGGAAGACTTCATCCACACGATCGGGTGCGAGCAGAGCTTCTGCGACCGTTTGTTGCGGTTCCTGGTTGAAGTCGAGCGCACCGGTGCCGAACGAGAGGTCGAGGTCGACCATCGTCGTGTTGGCCTGGAACCGTTCGGCGATCATCCACGAAAGATTGTGGGCGACCGTCGAGGCGCCGACGCCGCCCTTGGCGCCGACGACCGAGATGACCTTGCCCGCGAACGGCTTTTCCGGATTCACGTAGAGCGCGGAAATCGCGCGCATGATCTGCAGGGGTTGCAGCGGGGGCACGAGATACTCGCTCACGCCGCGACTCATCAACTCGCGGAAGAGGCCGATGTCGTTGGCGGCGCCGATGATGACGACCTTGGAGCCCTCCTCGACATGCTCGGCGAGCCGGTCGAGCTTTGTCAGAAGCTCCGTCGGCGTGGCGGTCGTGTCGAGAATGAGAAGGTTCGGGCTCGGGGCCGACGCGCAGTGTGCGATGGCGGCGTCGATGCCGCCCGGCTCCATCGTGAACTCTGCCTTGGCCAGGCGCCGGTCCGCCGCAACCTGTTCGAGCAGGTGCGCGATTTCAGGCCGGTCGAAGCAGGCGCGGACGCGGATGCGCGGGATCGGCTGATCGCCAACGGCGCCGCCCGGCGTGAAAGCGAAGGTCTGCGCGGCGTCGGCGTCGGCCATAGCACCGTCGAAGTCGGGAAGGGGCGTTTCGGCAAACGGCTGGTCGAGCGGATCGACATCGAAACTACCTTCGAGCTCTCCCGAGCCGAACGTGAAGTCGTCGTTCGCCGGAAATGCGAGGTCCTCGTCGGCAAACTCCGGCGCGCCCCAGGCATCATCTTCTTCTAGTGGCTTCATCGTGTCCTCACCGAACAGCGTCGCTGACCTGCACGCGCTCGTCGTTCGAGCGGTTCGCGTGGGTCTGTTGGCCTTGACGATAGGCCTCAAGCACGCGGGCGCGTCGCGCCGCGTCGCGGGGATCTTCCTGCCGTGGCCCGATGAGATCGGCGGGGTCGGAGATCATCGCTGCAAGATTGGCCTGTGCAGAACAGCCGAAGCTGTTCCACGGCTGGTTGTCGGGGCTGTGCGCGAGATCCTGAGACCAAAGCGGTTCGCAGGTCGGCGCGGTCGCTTCGAAATGAGAGAAGGTCAGCACGATCGGCGCCGCAGCCTGCCCGGAGCCGTCGTAGGACGACACCGCCATCGCAGCAAAGGGAACCCCGGCGCTGGCGAGACGCAGGCGCACGTCCTGCGTGATCCGCGCGGCCGCCTCGGCGTTGGCGCCGCCTGTCGGCGTGCTCACGACAAGGGGACCGTGGCCCTGACGCGCGTACATGCGCGCGAATGTCTCGATGCCGGCGGCGCCTTCGCCCGGCAGCGCGGTGCTGTCAGCGGCCACCGGAACCTCAAGCCGCTCGGCCGCTTCGGCCACATCGATCTTGTGACGGTCGGCGATTGTCGCGAGGTTCGCGTGTTCCGGCGCTGGCTTGGTCATGCACGCCGACGTGAGAAGCACGGCGGCGCCGGCGGCGATCTTCATGCCGGCGGACAAGGTCGTCTTCATTGGGCGGGCCTTCCTTCAATGACGTGGCCGTGTGGACCGGCGAGGCTTCGGGTTTCGCCGCCTTCCGGCGCGCGATAGATCGCGTTCAGACGCCCGCTCAGGATCGTCTCGCGCTCGGAAGCGACGCGGAAGCCGTCTGCGGGCGTGCGCAGGCGATCGGGTCGCGTCGGCTGGACGAGATAGGGCGTCACGATGATTACGAGTTCCGTCTCGTTGTTGACGAAATCGCGGGAGCGGAAGAGGGGTCCGAAGACCGGCAGATCCTTCGCACCGGGAATACCTTCAAGGGCCTGGCGCGTGCGTTCCTGGATGAGGCCCGCCATCACCAGCGCTCCGCCGGATGGCATTTCGACGGTCGTCTCCGCGCGCCTGACCTGCAGCGCGGGAATCGTGATGCCGCGGATGACCTGACGTTGGCCGTTCACGTCGACGAACGACGTGTCGCCGGTGCCGAACGCGCCCTCGGACGTGAGTTCGCTCACCTCGGTGGACAGCTTCAGCGAGATACGCCCCGGCGAGAGCACGACCGGCGTGAACGCGAGGCCAACGCCGAACGGCTTGAACTCCACGCTGATCTTGCCGTCGTCGGCCTGGACCGGGACCGGGAATTCGCCGCCGGCGAGGAATTTCGCCGATTCGCCCGAGATCGCCGTGAGATTGGGCTCCGCGAGAACGCGCAGCAGGCCCACGCGCTCGAACGCCTCGATGGACGCATCCACCTGGTTTTCGGTTGAAAGCGTGCCGGGGCCGTTGGTGACCTGAGAGCCGATGATGTTGCCGGCCGTGTCCTGAATCGGCGTCACGTTGTACCCGCCGACAAGCGCGCTGTCGGGATTGAGCGTGCCGCCATTTGGGCCGGGGAAGCTGTAGGTCGACGGTCGCAGGATGCTTTCAGCGATGCCGCCGTTCGCAGCAAGGCCGCCGAGCGCGCGCCCGGCGATGGAATAGCCGTTCTGTGTCGCCACCTTCACGAAGGTGTCTTCCGGCAGAAGCTGGTTAAGCAGGTTTTCCGCGTTCAGGTTGACGCCGAGCTGGCGCACGAGCGTGCGGCTCATCTCGACGATGCGCACCTTCACGAGCACCTGTTCCTGGCCTTCGACGGCGATCAGGTTGACGATCTGCTGGTTCGCGCTGGCGCCGCCCTGCGCACCCGCGCCGCCTGCAGCGGCGCTTGAGCTCTGCGCGAAGCGGTTGGCGATCTGCAGCACGCGCTCGGCTTCGGCGGCGCTCTTCACCGAGCCGGAAAGCACGAAGGATCCGTTGATCGCCTCTGCCGTGGCGTTGGTGTCGGGCACGTAGCGGCGGAAGAGATCGTTCAGCGGCGCCACGTCGGGCTCGACGCTGATTTCGACATTTGCAACCTGGCGACCGGCGGCGTCGAAGAAGAAGGCGTTGGTCTGGCCGACTTTCCTGCCGAGTATGTAGATGCGGCGCGCCGTGCGCACGACGGCGTCGGCGATTTCCGGGTTCGACAGCAGGACATCGCGCGCATCGGCCGGCAGATCGATGATCGCCGCCTTGTTGAGCGACAGCGTAAGCGTGCTGGCGTTGGCGCCTTCGCCGCCGCGGGTGACGCGGATGTGTTGCACGGCCTGCGTGTCGGCGCTGGCTGTGAATGCCGGCCCGAGCGCAAGCAGCGCGGCAAGCGAGACGGCGAGGGGTGAGCGCCTCATCAATTGGCTCCTTGGGAGACGACGGTCTGGTCCTTGGCGGAACCAAATGAGTGGACACGGATCTGGTCGCGAGCGGCGCGGGCGTTCTGTTCAAGCGCCATGGTGCTGTTGCGCTGCGAGGAGCCAGCCCTGTCCTTGCCGCTTACCGGCATGACCGGGCGCAGGGCGAGCGAGAGGTCGCCCATCTCGTCGGCCATCGCGAGCAGTTCGGAGTCGCGCGGCGAGAGTTCGAGAAGAGCAACCGATCCCTCGATCGGCTCCGGCGCCGTAGCGGACGTCTCGGTCTTGTAGGTCTTGTCGATCGCGAGCACGCGGACATTGGTGAGGACGATGCCGCTGCGGACTTCCTCGGTGCTACCGCCGCTGATGTCGAGGACGTTGACCTTGCGGGTGAGGATCACGTCGACGCGATCGTTGGGCAGGATGAAGCCCGATGCGGCCGTTTCCTCGCTGATGGGCACCGAGACAGCACGAAAACCCGGGGCGACGATGGCGGCCATGAAGCCCTGGTCGCCCGGCTTAACGACGCGGCCTTCGATGATCGGCTCGCCGGCGACCAGCGCCTGACGCGCGACGGCGCCGGTGTAGGTTTCGAGCGCCTTTGCGTCCTCGGACTCTTCGATGAAGCTCGGGCTCAGCGCCGTCGGCGTCCACATCCGCCACTCGAGGTCGCTGGGTTGCAGCGCAACGCCCGGCGCTACGTCCTTGGACGCGACAAGCACGCGCGGGCCGGTGACGGCGACGGTCGGCTCAGCCTTCTGGGTCCGGTTGCCGAGTCCGCGCACCATGACAAGCGCTCCGATCGCGGCGAGGAGCGCCACGGCCAGAACTATGATTTGACGCACTGACATAAACGACGCCCCCGATGGCTTGGGCCCAAACTGATTTGCGGCAACCAATCACGATCGTGGCTAAGGCGAAGTTAATAGGCGGGACTACCTGAAGGCCGCCTCGACGACGGGCTGGCGGGAAAGGGACGCGATCGCGCCGAACGCGATGGCCACCGCGTAAGGGATGCCCCTCGCCGGATCGAGCAGGCGATTGAGAAACGCGGGACGTGTTTCGCCGGGCGCGGCGACCTTGCGGGCAAGCAGCAGCGCGAGCGCGAGAACGCCGCCTGCGGCAGTCGTCCAGAAAGCGAAGGGCGACAAGGCCGAAACGCCGGTCCACACGCTCACCGCCGCAATCACTTTGACATCGCCGCCGCCAAGCACCCCGATGGCGAAAAGGGCGAAACCCGCCAGAAAGACGAGCACGCCGACACCGGCGTGGAGACCGATCTCGGCCCAGGACATCTGTGCGGAAAAAGCCGCGACCGGGAACGCGAGCGTGAGCACGATCGACACCCAGTTCGGGATCGTCATCGAACCTATGTCGCTGGCGGCCGCGAACAGCACGAGTCCGAGAAACGCCGCGACGAAGAGGGCGGGGACGAGCGATTCGATGATCATGGCATCGGTTCCCGGGCACGCGCGCGGCAAAAAAATGGCCCGCCTGTTCGGCGGGCCCTCAGGCGATGGAGAGCTCGCCGGACCTGCGGCAGTGCGCGTGTCCGGCGAGCATATCGTGCACGAACCGATTACGGGGTCGGCGCGGCCATCTTTGTTTCGATTTCCGTGAAGGTCGCTTCGATCGTGGTGCCGAGCGTGGTCACCGCCGAGATGATCACGACGCCGATGAGGGCGGCGATCAGGCCGTATTCAATGGCCGTCGCGCCATCCTTGGACTTCAGAAGGTTACGAATCTTGTTCATCATGTTAATAACTCCTTGGTTGTGAGTGGCTCGCGAAGTTCGTTCGTCGCCCACTCGAGACACCGCACCGAACATTTGCGAACCTACCCGCCACTGTTTAAAATTTGCTTGTGATGAAGCGAAATTTTGGAAAATCGTAGTAAATGCTTAGCAACCATAACGTGTTTTACATTTAGTGACTCTGGGTTTGCTTCGCCCCCGCATCGTCAAACCCGTGATATCGAGCCGCGCCTGGGCATCCCGGTCAGTGTTCCGCATACGGTTTTCCTGCGGCAGGCCACTATGGCGAACCAGCGCTAACGTCCGGTTCAAGCGCGCGTCGATTCCGGGTGTGGTTAGCGAACTGGAAAGAAAGCCTCCTTTACGCTGAGGGGATGCGCCGTGAGGAGATGAAGCGATGAAGAAGAGTGGTTGGGCGACGGCCGGTATTCTCGCGGCGGTGCTTGCCGGCGGCGCGCATGCGGGAGAAGTGCAAGTCGCGCTGGATCAATCGCGCCCGATCACACTTCCGGATTCCGCGACGGGCGTCGTGATCGGCAATCCCTCCGTCGCCGGTGTTTCCGTCCAGAACGACCGACTCCTGTTCGTCACGGGCAGGTCCTACGGATCTACCAATCTCATTGTCGTGGGTCCAACGGGCCGCCCCATACTGGAAACCCGGATCACGGTTGTTCCGGATGAGACGAACGTCGTGATGGTGACGCGTGGCGCGGCGACCGCGCGGCTCGACTGCAATCCGCTTTGCCGTCGCCGGCCCGATATTTCCGATGATCAAACCGCATTCACCCAGACAAACGAGCAGATTTCGACGCGAAACAGCCAGGCGGGAGGCGGCGGGAATTAACCGCCGTTTACCAATGCGTTGGGGCAAAGCGGCAAGCATTTTGTCCTAGCATCGCCGGATTGACGCGGACGCATGAGGGCGGGCCGCGCCCGGAGGATTCCATGTCAGGTCCGAAAACGCGGCAGCGGTTCGCGGCGTTGATCAAGAATGGCGACGGCGCGGCGGCGGTGGAATTCGCGCTCGTCTCCATCCCCCTGTTCTGGATGCTCATGGGCACGCTCGAATTCGGCGCGATGTCGCTCGTACAGACGTCGCTCGACAGCGCCGTCGCGGAAGTCGGTCGTGATATCCGCACCGGTACTGCGCAGACCACCGGGTTGACAAAGACCGATCTTGAGGCAGCGATTTGCGACAATCTGAATGATATCCTGTCACTGGAGTGCGCGGGCAACCTCTTCCTGGATGTCGATCGTTACGATTCATTCGCCAATGTGAACAGCGGCACACCGGTAGCGAACGGAGCGATGGACGCGGGGCAAATCGGCTATACGCCCGGCGGCGCCAACGAGGTCATCCTCGTGAGGGCGTATTATCAATGGGAAGTGTTCACGCCGCTCTTCGGCGCAGTGTTCGCCAACATGCAAGACGGCAAACGCCTCGTCGTGTCGTCCATGATGTTCCGCAACGAACCCTTCTGAGGCGCTTGACCATGACCGCGCATCCGACGCTTCTCCTGCACTTCGCCTGCGATCGTCGCGGGCTCGCTGCACTGGAATTCGCCCTCATCGCGCCGATGATGATCGTTTTGCTATTCGGATCGGTGGAGCTGACCGAGCTTCTGGCCACAGACCGTCGTGCTGCGAACACCGCCGCATCCGTGGCGGATGTGATTTCACGGGACACGGTCATCGAGGACGCCGAGATCAACGATCTGTGGACCGCCGCGAACGCGCTGATGTATCCAAACAGCGCAACGCCGCTGCAGATCCGCATCTCCAGCGTCCAGGTGGAAACCGCCACCCAGGCCAAGGTGCTGTGGAGCGACGGGCACAATGGCTATTCACCGCGCGCGGCGGGCTCCGCGATGTCGCTGCCCGCAGGCATGATGATCCCCGGGACGTCGGTCGTGGTGTCAGAAACCACCTACCACTACACGCCGCCCATCGGCGTGTTCCTCGATCTGGCGTTCGACCTCGATCACATCGAGTATCGCAGGCCGCGCGTGGCGGACCCGGTGACCCGGAACTAGTCCCCATTGACGTAGGCGTCGCATCGCGCTTCCAAGGTGCATGAGCAAGCCGCTTACGCCCAAGCAAGCCGTTGAAGAGCTTGAGTCGCGCTTCAGCGCCGCGACCAGCGCCCTGTCCGAGGCCGTCTCGCGCTATCTGGCCGGTGGTCCGCCCCCCGCCGCGGCAGAACGCGCGACGTTCCGGTACCCGGAGCTTCGCGTCACCCATTCGTCCACCGCCGCGCCGCCGCGCATCTCGCGCGCCTACGGGCAGTTGACCTGGCCCGGCGACTACGCTGTTTCGGTGACGCAGCCGGCGTATTTCCGGCCCTACCTCCTCGAACAGCTGGGCCTGCTCGTCTCTGACTATGGCGCGAAGGTGTCGGTGGGCATGAGCGAGACGGAGATCCCGTACGCCTTCGTGCTCGACGGATCGCGTTCGATCGACGTGGAGAAGGCGCCGCCGTCGGAACTCGCGCGGCATTTTCCGTATCCGCAGCTGGCGCTCGTGGGCGACGCTGTCGTGGATGGTTCGCCGCCGGTCCGCGCGGATGGCGCGCGCCCGCTTGCGCTTTTCGACGCGCCGCGGATCGACTACTCGCTGAAGCGCCTGCAGCACTACACTGGCGCGCCCTGGTCACACACGCAGCCGTGGATCCTGTTCACGAACTACCAGCGCTATGTCGAGGAGTTCGTGCGCTGGGCGGCCGCAAAGGTGCAGGCCGAACCGGAGAAGTATCGCCTGTCGTGCCCGGGTGGCATCACCATCGAGGGCGATTCACCGGACCCTGCCGAGACCGCGCTCGCCGCGCCGTGGCGCAAGTACCAGATGCCCGCCTATCACCTGATGGAGATAGGCGGCGAGGGTGTCACGCTCGTCAATATCGGTGTGGGACCGTCCAACGCCAAGACCATGACTGACCATCTTGCGGTGTTGCGTCCGCATTGCTGGATGATGATCGGCCACTGCGGCGGCCTGAGGCATTCGCAACGCATCGGCGACTATGTTCTCGCGCATGCCTACTGGCGCCGTGACAAGGTGCTCGACGAGAACGTGCCGCTCGACATACCGATCCCTGCGATCGCGGAAGTGCAGGTGGCGTTGCAGCAGGCGGCGCAGAAGGTGTCCGGCGACGACAAGGAGGCGCTGAAGAAGCGCCTGCGTACGGGCACGGTGGTCTCTTACGCCGACCGCAACTGGGAGCTGAACTACCAGCGCGAACGCACGCTGTTGTCGCAGTCGCGCGCTGTTGCGGTGGATATGGAAAGCGCATGCATCGCGACGCAAGGGTTCCGCCTGCGCGTGCCGTACGGCGTCCTGCTCTGCGTTTCGGACAAGCCGCTGCACGGGGAAATCAAGCTGCCGGGCGCGGCCGACAAGTTCTACGACCGCGCGATCGGCGAGCACCTCAAGATCGGCATCGAGACCATCGAGATCCTGAAGCGCGACAAGTCCTCGCTGCATTCCCGCAAGCTGCGCAGCTTCGACGAACCGCCGTTCCGCTGACTCCGTGATCGGCGCCGCGCGTCTTCAGGCGCTCGCCAATGCCTTCGCAATCGGGGGCAGATGCGGTAGACCCTCGCGCGAAGGGAATTCCATCATGCAGGACCGGATCAAACCGCTCGACGGCGTGCTCAATTTTCGCGATTTCGGCGGTTACGCCACCCGCGATGGCGGGGAAGTGGTGCGCGACAAGCTGTTCCGCACAGCATCATTCGCCGAAGCAACCCCGAAGGACATGGCGTGGCTCGAGCAACTCGGCGCCAGGTTCGTCGTCGACCTGCGTCGGCCGGAAGAGCGCACCGATGCGCCGAATCTCTGGCCCGGAGACGGCCTGCGGGTCGTCACCAACGACGACGGCTACAAGGAACTGCCTGCGGACGCGGGCGTCCTCACGCAGAACGATCTCACCGCAGATTCCGCGCGCGACTACATGCGAACCGCGTACACGCACTATCCCCATGAGCCGCGCTATGTGGAGCTGTTCAAGGCATGGCTGCACGGTCTTGCGGACGAGGGCGGGCCGGCGATCGTGCATTGCGCGGCGGGCAAGGACCGCACGGGTGTGGCGTGCTTCCTCGTGCTCACGGCGCTCGGCGTCGATCGCGACACGATCATCGAGGACTACGAACTGACGAACGTCGCGATCGATCTCGACAAGCGGCTGCCGGAAGTGCGCGCGCGCCTTGCATCGCGCTTGGGCAAGGAGATTTCGGACGAGGCCATCCGCCCCATGCTCGGCGTGCACATCGACTATCTCAGCGCCGCCATCGATGCGATGGAGTCACGTCATGGAGACGTGCCATCCTACATGAAGGCAGTGCTCGACGTGGACGACGAAATGGTCGCGACGCTGCGCGACCATTTCGTTCGCTGAGCGCTCAGCTCGCCGCCTTGCGCTTGGTCATCATGTCGTCGAACGCGCCCCACACGCCTTCGGCGCCGTGCCATTCGCCGCGCGTGGCGCCCTTCGAGTATTCCGTCGAGCGGGCCTCGAAGAAGTTGGCGTGCTCGACGCCGTTGAGGATCGCGGTGAGCCACGGGATCGGGTGATCCTTTACGCCGTACCTCTTGGGCAGGCCGAGCTGGTCGAGACGCCAGTCCGCGATGTAGCGGATGTAGGCCTTGATATCCTCCGGCGTCATGCCCTGCACGGGCCCCATCTCGAACGCAAGGTCTATGAACTTGTCCTCAAGGCCGACGACCGTTTCGCAGCAGGAAATGATGTCGTCCTTGACGCTCTTGGTCAGCGCGTCGGTTTCCTTCGCGAAGGCGTGGAACAGCTTGATCATGCCCTCGCAGTGCAACGACTCGTCGCGCACGCTCCAGCTCACGATCTGGCCCATGCCTTTCATCTTGTTGAAGCGCGGGAAGTTCATCAGCATTGCGAAGGACGCGAAAAGCTGCAGGCCTTCGGTGAAGCCGCCGAACATCGCCACCGAGCGCAGGATGTCTGCGTCGGTTTCGACGCCGAACTTGCCCATGTAGTCGTGCTTGTTGCGCATCGCGTCATATTCGAGGAACGCGGCGAATTCGCTTTCCGGCATGCCGATGGTTTCAAGCAGCAGGGCATAGGCGGCGACGTGGATCGTCTCGATGTTCGAAAACGCCGCGAGCATCATCTTGATCTCGGTCGGTTTGAACACGCGCGAGTAGCGCTCCATGTAGTTGTCGTTCACCTCGATGTCGCCCTGGGTGAAGAACCGGAAGATCTGCGTCAGCAGATTGCGCTCCTGGTCGGAGAGCTTGGAGGCCCAGTCCTTTACATCCTCGCCGAGCGGCACTTCCTCCGGCATCCAGTGGATCTGCTGCTGCCGCTTCCAGAAATCGTGCGCCCACGGATAACGGAAGGGCTTGTAGGCCCTCGAGGGCGTCAGAAGCCCGGGAACCGACCCATTCGCATCGCCGTACGCCATTCGACTGTCACTCCACGCCAGATGTCGGCAAATTGCCGATGCGACCCACAAGATATAGCGTCGGTGGACGAAAAGTTAACAGGAACCGCCGTATCCGTCGCTTTCACTACAGGGCTGCGATTCCAGCGAAGGGGGCAATGTCGCGCCGGACTTTTCAGTGCAGAGATCGATGCGGAGAATGGTCGCGGCGGCCCGTCACATTCGATATAGGAATATTATCACAAAAACAAGAGGCCCCGACGACGCCGGGGCCTTTCTGTGTCCGGTGCTGGCAATGTCCGGCGGCGGGTTCGCCGGGTTTCAGCGGCGCATGGTGATCGAGGCGCCGACGTAGTTCTCGTCCATGCTCTCCCAGCCGTTGGAGACATTGCGGTTCATGACCGAGAACGAAGCCTGCATGCCGCGCGCCTCCACCGAGACGCCGATCTGGGCGTCGCCGATGATGACCCTGTCTTCCTGGTAGCTGAGGCCGCGCCGGGCGGCGCCCGCCATGGCTTCGGGGGTCCAGGTCAGGGCCGATCCATCGGTCGCGGCGAAGAAATACCAGGCGGGGCGATCCCACGTAGCGGCGCTGGTGAATTCGCCGACCATTTTCTCAAGTCGCCGGCCGAGACGGACTTCGCCGCCAAGACTGCGCAGCTGGCCGCCTTCGGGGCCGAGCGCGAAACCCGCACGCGGCGCGATCGCCACGTCGAGATCGAGGCCGGTCTGCCGGGCTGGCGCGGAAAGCGCGTATTCAAGGTTGTAGGTCTGGGACTGCGCCTCGTCGCTGATCGGATCGGCGAACGGGTCCGGGCGCATTTCCGGGTTCAGACGGATGGGCGCCTCGCGGCTGGTCAGGATGAGCGTGTCGAGCGCCTGCGGGGCTGCGGTCCATGCGGCGGCGCTTTCGCCGGAGGCTGCGCCGAGATCGGGCGCGGCGGCGAGCGGATCGACCCGGCCCTCGATGGCCATGCGAAGCGCCGGGTTGGTGGGTTCGGCGACGCTCGATCCGGTGGCGCCGATGGCCACCGCACCTGTGGCGGCGACTGCACCCATCCAAAGCGACCATACGATTGTTCGTGCCATGTTCGCCTTCTTCATGCGTTGAATCGTGCGCTCGTAGGGTTAACGAATCCTTGCCGTGTGTTGTTCCGTCGCTCCGTCAAGTCCCTGCGACCGCGACACTACGCTCCACGCACACTATGCATCTCGCGTGCCCGCGTCAGCAAACAGCTGCGTTAACTTGCGTTATCCATGCGCGGCGGCAACTCGCGTTGCATCATCACCACATCGAGCCAGCGGCCGAATTTCCACCCGATATTCCAAAGGGTTCCGACGTGGCTGAACCCGGCCTTCGCGTGCAGCGCGATGGATGCGGTGTTCGCGGAATCGCCGATCACCGCGATCACCTGCCGGCAGTCCAGTCTCTGCAGTTCCGGCAGCAGGCTGCCCAGGCACGCGATCCCGACCCCGCGCCGTTCCCAGCCCGGCGCCACGTAGACGGAATCCTCGAAGGCGTGCGCGTAGGCGGCCCGGTCGCGGAACTGGGAGGCGTAGGTGAAGCCGGCGATTCGCGTGATGTCGTCCTGCGGGCTCGCCACCAGATACGGCCAGCCGCGCGAGACGACCTTCGTCCAGCGTTCCTTCATCTCGGAGATGCCCGGGGCCGTCGTCTCGAAGCTGCCTGTGCCGGTGGCGACGTGGTGGGCGTAGATCAGGGAAACCTGTTCGAGGTCCTGCTCGAAGCAGGGACGCAGGACAATTTTTACGGTCTCGCTCATCGGGTCACTCGTGGCCGTTCGCGCAGGGTCCGCGATGCGCGCGTTCGATCTGCAGCGTGACGTGGCGGATGCCGAACGCCGCGCGCAGGTCGTCTTCCGCGCCGTTGAGAAGGGCGTCGTCGCCGCCGTCGGGCGCGACGAGGTGTGCGGTCAGCGCCGGTTCCGTGGGGCTCATGGCCCAGACGTGAAGGTCATGCACTGCGGTGACGCCGGGCAGGGCCGCGAGACGCGCGCGCACCGCGGCGAGGTCGATGCCCTGCGGGACGGCGTCCATGGCGAGGTCGAGCGCGTTGCGCAGCAGGCCCCACGTGCCCCACAGGATCACCGCGACCACGGCGAGACTGGCGACCGGGTCGATCCACGACTGTCCCGTCATCCAGATGAGCGCGCCAGCGATGATCACGCCCGCTGATACTGCGGCGTCCGCCATCAGGTGCAGGAACGCGCCGCGGGCGTTGATGTCATCCTTGCCGCCGCCGGCGAAGAGCATCGCCGTGCCGCCGTTGACGAGGATGCCGGCCGCCGCCGTCGCCATGACGATCATGGGCGCCACGGTTTCGGGCGCGGCGAACCGGCGCAGCGCTTCCCAGCCGATGGCGCCGGATGCGGCCACCAGGAGGAGCGCGTTGGCGAGCGCCGCCAGCACGCCCGCCTTGCCGAACCCGTAGGTCCGCCGCGCGCTCGCCGCCCGCGTCGCCAGCCAGGCGGCGCCCCCGGAGAGCGCAAGACCCAGAACGTCGGAGAGGTTGTGCGTGGCGTCCGCGAGCAGGGCCGTCGAGTTGGCGTAGAAGCCGGCCGCGACCTGCACGACGACGAAGGCCAGGTTGACCGCAAGCGCGACGCCATAGGTACGCGCCGGCGCCGCGCGCCCGTGCCCGTGGTCGCGCCCGTGATCGTGATGGTGGTGATGGTGGTGATGCCCGCCGTGCATGGGCGCAGCAAGCGATGCGCCGCCGGGCGGGTCAAGACGGAAAGCTGTCGCCCTGTGGATGCGCCGTGTCCGCGAGCAGGACCGCCGGCGCCCTCGCCGGCAAGGTGGATCGTCCTGTGAGATCGTCGCCTGCATTCGGCACCGTATGCCGGCGGGGGCGCCGGCGGTCCTCATCACGTTCCTCCTTCGCATTTCATCGAGACAAGCGCCTCCGTCCGCACAAGCATCACGCTTCGCGGCCTCGCTTTTCGTTCTCCGTCGACGCAGGCGTCGCCGGTGGCCCGGCTTCACCCAAGCCGGAGGGACGGGGC
>WRPF01000137.1 GCA_009773335.1 Caulobacteraceae bacterium | reverse complement strand
GAACGGTCGCAGCAGGTGCGAGGCCGCCGCGTGCGCCGCATACGCCGCCAGCGGCACGTAGCCGATCGGCCCGGCATAGAGAAACAGCACCGTCACGAAGACCAGTGCAAACGGCGCGTCCAGCGCCGCGGCCACGACCGGGCCTGTCAATGTGTTGCGCAGCCGGCGCAGCGCGCGGAACCGCTCGACCTGCGTGGAAACGGCCACCGCCCGTCCACGCACGCCTGTCTCCAGAACAATGCGAAACAGCGATGCCGCGAGCCGCGCGGCCACGCGCGCGCCGGCGTCGGTCGCATGGGCCGCGCGCTCGCGACGCACGGCCAGTTCATAGACCAGCGCCAGCGCGCCGGACGCACATAGCGCCGCCAGCGTCAGGCGCGCGCCGCCGCGCACGACGAAGTCGAACACCGCAAGCGTGATGATCGGCGTCGCCAGCGCGATGAGATTGGCCAGCAGCGTCAGTCCAAGCAGCGCCGCAATCGAGGTGTTCGCGACACGGATCGTCGCTGCGTTCCGCGCCTTTTCGCCGGCCCGCGTGCGCAACGCATCCGCGATCCGGGCGATGCGCGCGTGCACGACGTTGACGCCGCCGCTGCGCGCCTCCGGCGCCAGCGTTTCGACGTCGCGCGGGAAGCCGCTGGCCATCACCGCGCCCCGATCATGCCGCACCCGCGCTGCGGGCGCGCCTGGGCGGCGTCATCGCGATCATCGTGTCGCCATCGAGCGCGTAGGCCTGGTCGGCGAGATCGAGATAGGACGGACGGCTCGTCGCCATGATGACCGTCATCCGCCCCTTCAGCGCCGCGAGCCCGGCGACCATCGCACGGTCTGCGGCGACATCGAGCAGCGACTGCGGCTCATCCAGCAGCAGCACGCGCGGCGCGAGTGCGATCGCGCGCGCAACCGCGATGCGGTGAGCGAGGGAGGCGGAAAGGCCGTCCGCGTCGCCGTCGCCGACCATCGTGTCGAGTTTGCGCGGCAGACGATCGATCTCCGGACGCAGGCCCAGGAGGTCGCAGGCCTCAAACGCGGACTCCCTAGAGCCGCCATGACCAAACATAGTGAGATTTTCAAAGATGGTGCCCGTCACGAGTTCCGATTGCGGCGACACGTAGGTCACAGCGCCCGGATGCGCCGCGCGGTATTCGCTCATCGCCACGCCTGCGAACCGCACTTCGCCTTCCCTCGGCAGGTCGAGACCGCACAG
Source organism: Caulobacteraceae bacterium (assembly GCA_009773335.1). Taxonomy (GTDB): domain Bacteria; phylum Pseudomonadota; class Alphaproteobacteria; order Caulobacterales; family Aquidulcibacteraceae; genus VFBF01. Next base: position 1,815 of record WRPF01000137.1, on the reverse strand, counting down.
GGTGCGCAGGACAGCCGAAAGCCGCGCCCCGTCGCGCCCTGCGAACGCGACCATGGCGCCGGCGGGCGCTTCAAAGCGCAGCCGCGCGGAACCGCCGGCGATTTCCGCATCGACCCGGAGTTCGCCCGGCGCGGTTTCGGCGCGGATCGCGCGCTCGCCCGGGGGTTCAAACGCCACATCCGCTTCCGTGCCGAGCGCCACGGCCCGCTGCGCCGCCGCCGAAAGGCGCGCCATGGGCGCGACGACACGGCCGGCGAGGAGCGCGCACGCAGCCAGCACGCCGACGCTGATCGAGCCTTGCATGGCGACGATGCCGCCGACAGCGGCCACCGCAAGAACGGTCGCTGCTTCCAGCATGGGTTCAAGATCTTCGGCCCGGTCCGACGCCTGGAAGCGTCGTTGTTCGAGATCCCGGCCGCTGATGAGCAACTGCTCCATGCGGCGCGTCATGAACGGCTCCATCGCCGCCCCTTTCAGCGCCGCGATGTTGGCGATGCACTCGGCCACGAAGTCGTCGCTGCGCGCATCGTGCGAGTCGCGCAGGCGCGCGGCTTCCGACAGGGCCANNNAAGCGCGAGCCAGCCGCCGATCCACGCCATCGCGACCAGCGCAATCAGCACGAACGGCATGTCGAGAATAGCGCGGCGAAGGCGGCCCGCGCGCAGTTCCGCGCGTTCGGCGGCCGCTTCCAGTCGCGCGACCCGCGCTGGCGCGCCGTCTTCCGCGGTCGCGTCGAGCGGCGCTGCAGCCAGCCGCGCCAGCGCGGCCCCCGAGCGCATCGCCTCGCGATGCGTTTCCATGGAGTCCGCGAACGTGACCCGCGCGAAGCGCAGCCCACCCTCGATCACCGCCATGCCGATGGTCGCCACCAGCAGCACCGCCGCCTGGAAGGTGGTGCCGAACGGTACGATGTTGTCGAAAAGCTGCATCGCGGCGACCGGAATGCACAGGCCCAGCAGGCCGAGCGCGATGGAAGCGCCCCATTCGCGCACGGAGATCGGCGCGCCGAGACGCAGCACGATGGCGATGCGCTCCAGCCGCTGGCGCGTCGCCGAGCGGGCCATGTTGTCGAACGCACGCGCCGCCGCGCCGACGATCGCCGCCTCAAGCGCCGAAGCGGCGAGGATCAATCGATCGATCTGTTGGCGCCAACGCAAGACCAGTTCTCCCGAAGTCCACATTTCGACGCGAACTGTAATCCGGTAGCGTTATCAAACGTTGACCATAACACTTACAGTTGAATAACGAAGGGCGTTAAGTTTTCGGATAGAATCGTTTCTTGTTCGTTGCTTGAGCGCTTCACCGGGCGTTAGTCACGCGCGTGTATTACGGCCTGTTGAAAGGCAGGTGTGTGCGATGTTGCGGTCGCAGGTCCGGAATGCGGTCGATGCTGACGTCCACGCTTTGCGTGACGACGGCGCCGCCATGGCCTCAGCGCTGCGCCGTCTCGCGGCCTTGCGCGCCACGATTCATCGCGACTGGTCCGATGGCCCGGCGAGCCTGATCCTCTTCGCTAACGAGGACAGCGCGGTCGGCCGCGACCGGCCCGTCGCCATTGTGCGCTCATGGCGCGCGCCGGACTTCGCATTCGCTTTCGACCCCGCCCTTCCCCAGGAACAACCCGCCGAGGCGCCGCCGGAGCTACGCGGTCGCTTTGACTGTCTCGACGAAATGCCGCCGGCGGCGGAGGAAGAGGCCGCGCCCGAAATGCATTTCGGCGCGGGCGCGCCTGTCGGCTGGCTCCTCGATCTCGTGCGCGCGCCGGCGGGCGCGTCCGAAACGCCCGCCCGCCCGGCGCCCGCAGCCGAAGACGAC
>WRPF01000076.1 GCA_009773335.1 Caulobacteraceae bacterium | reverse complement strand
CGGGCGGGGCGGTGACGTGATCGGCGAGCGGCGTCACGCCTTTCGGCCATGCCGTCGCGCGCGTCTCGGCGCCCGCCCAGCGCAGGGGCGCCGCCGTCGCGAGCGAGGCTTCGATGTCGTCACCGAGCGCGGCGGCGACGGCCTTTTCGTATCCCGGCGCGGCGTCGATGTCGGCCAGCACCGGCGGGAAGCTCTTGCCGCTCGGCTTGGCCGCGAGCTGCTCGAGCGCGCGCACTTCGGCGGCGATTTCATCGCGGCGCCTTTCATGGCGCGCGCGTTCCATCTCGGCGGCGCGCGTTGTGGCGTCGGCGTCCTTAAGCGCGGCTTCGGCGGCGGTTTCGGCGGCGCGGGCGGCCTCCAGCGCGACTTGCGTCTGCGCCACATGCTTTTCGGCGTCGACGATGCGCTTTGAAACGTCGGAGGGTGCGGAGGCTTCGGCGATATCGCGCGACAGCGATGCAAGGCGTTCCTCGGCGCGACCGAGACGCGCGCGAGCCTCGCGGACGCTGGTTTCCAGCGCCGCGCGTTCGGCGTTCGCGCTTGCGGCGGCGCTGACCATGGCCTCCAGCGCGCTCTCTTTGGCGCGGCACTCCGTGTCGAGCGCATCGAATTTCGTCTGCGCTGCTGCTAGCGCGCCGTCGTTATCGACGCCGGACAGTCCGCGCGATTCAAGATCGAGGCGCTTGAGCGACGCGTCGGCGTCGGCGCGCATCTGCGTCTCGCGCTCTTCGTCCTCACTCAGCCGTCGCAGCGCTTCCTCGGCGCGTGCGAAGACAGCTTCCGCATCGCGCAGGTCCCGTTCCAGCCCCACTCGCTCGCCTTCGAGGCGGCGCAGGACGGTGGCTGCGACAAGTTCCTCCTCGCGCAGCGCGGGCAGCTTGCCGAGCGCCTCGTCGGCGGCGCGGCGTGCGGCGGAGGCCATTTCGGCGGCGGCGGCGACGTCCCGCTCCGAGGCACGCAATTCCGCCTGCGCCGCAGCGAGCGTCTCCGAGGCGTCCGTCCAGCGACGATGCAATGCGAGCGCTTCGGTCCGGCGCAGTTCGTTGGCGAGGCCGCGATAGCGTTCGGCGAGCCGCGCCTGACGCTTCAGCGCCTGCCGCTGCGCCTCGATCTCGGACGCCACTTCGTCGAGACGCAGCAGATTGGCCGACGCTGCAGCAAGTTTGAGATCGGCTTCGTGGCGACGCGCGTGCAGGCCGCCGATGCCCGCGGCCTCCTCAAGCACGCGGCGGCGGTTTTCCGGTTTCGCGGCGATGAGTTCGCTGATCTGGCCCTGCCGCACGAGGGCGGGCGAATTGGCGCCGGTCGAAGCGTCTGCGAACAGGAGCTGGACGTCCTTTGCCCGAACTTCCTTGCCGTTCACCCGGTAGGTGGAGCCGGATTCGCGTTTGATCCGGCGCGAAATTTCCAGCGTGTCGGACGCCGGTATGCCGGGCGGGGGCTTGGTTTCGCTGGCGTCGAGCACGAGCACGACTTCGGCGTGCTCGCGCGCCGGCCGCGCGTTCGTGCCCGCGAAGATCACGTCGTCCATGTCGCCGGCGCGCATGGCCTTCGCCGACGTCGCGCCCATCGCCCAGCGGACGGCTTCAAGCAGATTGGACTTGCCGCACCCGTTCGGGCCGACCACGCCCGTGAGGCCGGCTTCGATCACCAGACGAACGGGATCGACGAAGGACTTGAAGCCCGAGAGCCGCAGTTCGACGATGTGCACGGGCGCGTCGTCCTCCCTGGCCGTTAGCCTGCGGCGAGCTTTTCATCGATGAGCTTCGACAGGCGCTCATAGGTGTAGGGGTTCGCGGCGGTGTTCTCGATCACTGCGCCGTTGATGATGATCGTCGGCGTGCCGGTGATCTTGAACTGCTTGTCGCCCTCTTCGGCGACCTTGTTCAGACGCGCGACCTGTTCGGGATCGGCGATGCACTGGGTGAACTGTTCCTCGGAGAGTCCGCCCGTGCGCGCGAGTTCCAGCAGCTTCTCGCGGACCTGGTTTGCGCCGGCCGCCTCGAACACGGCGGTCTGCTGCTCGAAGAACATCTCGACCGCCTTGAAATACTGGTCCGGCGTCGAGGACATGCAGCGCGCGAGCAGATGCTCAGCGGCGGCGATCTGCGGCTGTCCGGTGGGAAATTCCCGGAAGATGAAGCGGATCTTGCCGGTGTCGATGTAGTTGGCCTTGAGTTGCGGCCAGATGTCGGCGTGAAAATCCTTGCACACGTGGCAAGCAAGCGAGGCGTACTCGATCACCGTTACCTTCGCGTCCTCGGGCCCAAGCGCCATGTCGGCGCTCGACACCGCAGGCTTGCCGCCGCCTTCGCACGCGGCGAGCAGGCTGAGAGCGGCCGAGGAGAGAAGAAGCGTGCGGCGGTCCATGAGCATCGGGGGGTCCTGAGAATAGGCGGCTGGTGGTCAAAATCGGCGAGCGCCCTCATAGCGCGCCGCTTGCCGCGCCGGAAGCGCCCGCGCTCAGCCGGGGAGGGATGCTAGCGTCGCTGGCCCACGGCGCGGCCGAGGCGCATGAGTGCTGCCTTGAGCGTGGGGCTGCCGATGGCGTCGAGGGAGTCCGTCAGGATGCGTTCTTCGTCCGCCGAGAGCGGCGCGGAGATGGGGCGCAGGTTGGACGTCGACTTGCGGGCGATGACGCCCTGCTTGATCGAGATGCCCTTGATGTCCGCGCCCGCGAGATTGCAGCGCTCCATGATGAGGGCGGCCTGGTGCTGGACGAACGGGGCGGCGGGGCCGGCGACCTTCACGGTCAGCGTCTTGCCGGCGGGGCCGCGACTGATCTTTTCCGGCTCGGTCATCCCTGCCAGCTTGTCGCCGACGATGTCGCGCCACTGGCGCTTGAGTTCGAGGACCGACTTGCCAGCCTTCGGCGGGATCTTCGCGCGCAGGATGGCGGCGGCGATGGCGCCGGCCTGCGGCGGGCCGCCTTTCCAGACCGCCTTGCCGCGCTTCTGGCTCAGCGCGGCGAACGCAGCCGCCTCCAGCCGCGGATCGACCGGGCCTTCGGGTTTGGGAATGGGCGCGCGTTTCGGCAACATGGCCCCCTAGAGAATCGGCAAAGACGTTAAGAGACCTTAAATGCCCGCCGCCGGGGGTAAGTCGCCGAATCAATATGTAGTTGTGGATAGAATTGTGGATGCGCCGGGAGCACTACGGGTAGCGTTGTTGGATTGGTACGACGCGAATGCGCGTGCGCTGGCGTGGCGCACACCGCCGGGCTCGGCTGCACAGGTTGACCCATATCGGGTCTGGCTCTCCGAAATCATGCTTCAGCAGACCACCGTCGCGGCGGTCGGTCCGTACTTTGCGCGCTTCCTGGCGCTCTGGCCGACGGTGGAGGCGCTGGCCGCCGCCCCAAGGGAGGACGTGCTCCGGGCGTGGGCGGGGCTCGGCTATTACAGCCGCGCGCGCAATCTCCACGCCGCCGCCGGGGCCGTGGCGGCGCAGGGCGGCTTTCCGGCGGACGAAGCCGCGCTCAGGGCGTTGCCGGGCGTCGGGCCGTACACGGCGGCGGCCGTCGCCTCGATCGCGTTCGGTCAGCCGGCGAATGTTGTGGATGGAAACGTCGAGCGGGTGATGGCCCGGCTCCACGCCGTCGAGACGCCGCTGCCGGACGCCAAGCCTGAACTTGCCGCGCTGGCGGCCCGGTATGTGACCGCCGAGCGGCCAGGCGACTGGGCGCAGGCGCTGATGGACCTCGGCGCCACGGTCTGCACGCCCCGGTCGCCGGGGTGCGACCGATGCCCCGTGGCGTTTGCCTGTGCGGCGAAAGCCGGTGGAGCTCCGGAGACCTACCCGCGGCGCAAGGCGAAGCCGGCCCGGCCCGAGCGCCATGGCGTCGCCTTCCGGCTCCGGCGCGGCGGGGATATCCTGCTCGTGCGCCGGGCGGACAAGGGGCTGCTGGGCGGCATGGCGGCGCTGCCGACGACCCCGTGGCGCGCGGAGGCCTGGTCGCGGGTCGAAGCGCTGGAACACGCCCCGGCGCGCGTTGAATGGTGCGAGAGCGGCGCGGTGCGTCACGTCTTCACACACTTCGCGCTGACGCTCGCCGTGTGGACCGGGGAAGGTCACGCGGACGGCGGCTGGCGGGCGATGGGCGATATAGCCGCGCTCGGCCTGCCCACGGTGTTCCGCAAGGCGGTGCTGCTGGCATGACGCAGGGCAATGCGGCAGGCGGCATGTGCGCCATCTTCCCGCCCGGCGTGCGCGCCACTAAAGGATTTTGGGTCACTCTGGAGCGCCCTGCGGCATGGCCGACGTTTTCATCTCCTATGCCAGCGAAGATCGCGATCGCGTTCGCCCGCTTGCGGAAGCGCTGATCGGGCGCGGCCTGAACGTGTGGTGGGATCGCGCGCTTGTCGCGGGCGACGACTACGCGCGCGTGATCGAACGCGAACTTGCGGCGGCGAAGGCGGTCATCGTCGTATGGACGCAGAGCGCGGCGGACTCCGCATTCGTGCGCGACGAGGCGGGCCGTGCGCGCGATCAGGGGCGGCTCGTGCCGGTGATGCTCGATCGCGGCGTGCAGATTCCGCTCGGCTTCGGCGCGATCCACGCGGAAGACCTCACCGCATGGAATGGCGACGCGTCGGCGCCGCAGGTCTCGCTCGTCGAGGAAGCGGTGCGCGCGCGCGTCGAGGGGCGCAGCGTCGACGGCGCGGCCGTGCAGGCGAAGCGCCGCAAGCTGACTGCGCGCATCCGCGTCATGTCCATTCTCGCCGCCGTGGCCATGGTGCTCGTGATTGCCGCCAGCGTCTATGTGCTCAGCGGCCAGAACGCCGTGCGCGAGGCGGCGCCGGTGACGCGCCAGGACCAGCTTGCGCAACTGCTCGATCTTGTGGCGAAGGGCCAGATCACCGGCGATCAGGCGCTCGAACTTGCGCGGCTGCTGCAGGACGATGCGTTCAAGGACGTCGCGGCGGAGACAGCAGAGGCGGAAGCGGCGTCATCCGGCCGGCCACTAGTTGCGGATGCGCCGCGCGTGACGCGACCGGATGCGGTCGCCGCTGCGCGTGCATCCTTCTCCGACGCAGCAGCGACGCTGTTGCAGGACCCCGACGCGCGCGTGCGCGCAGCGGTTCTCAAGGTCGGCCAGCCCGCGACCCGCAAGGCGGGACTCGAGGAGATGTGGACCATCGCGCGCGAGGGCGGGGCGTCCGCTGCGCCGATCTGGCGGGCCTGTGGCGCGCTGATGCTGGCGACGGGCGATGATCGCGCGGCGCTGGCGCTGGAGAATGCGCGTGCGCTCAACCCGCAGGACAAGGCGCTCTGGCGCATGCTGAGTTTCGCCTACGCGAAGCAGGACCGGCCGCGCGAGGCGGCGGGTGCGGCGTTTGTCGGCGCGGGCCTCGACGCCGCCTCCTCCAGCGACTGGACGAGCGCCTCCGCACGGCTGGAACGCGCGTTGCCGCTGATGCCGGATGCGCAGACGCGCAGCTTCGTGCTCGGACAACTCGGCGACGTGGCCGCGGCCAGCGAAGACTGGCCGGCGGCCGAGGCGCGCTATCGCGCCGCCCTAGGCGTGCACGGCGACCAGAAGAACATCGCCGGCATTTCCATGGACGCCTCGAAGCTCGCCCGCGCACAGATCAAGCAGGGCGAGGATGGGCGCGCGTGCACGACGCTGCGACGCGCGCGCCAGCAGGGCGCCACGGTGACCCAAGAGGAATTGCGCGCGGCGTGCGCCGACATCACGACGACCCGCCGGCAGGGCGCCGTCACGCCGCCGGGCTGAGGAACAGCACCTTCGCGGCGCCCCACACGCGCTCGTCATGGACCGTGAACCCCTCGGTCGAAACGGTTTCGTCGGTGGCGCACTCGAAGATGATCGTCGCGTCGGGCGTGATCCAGCCTCCGGGCAGGAGTTTTGCGAGCGCGCGTTCGCCGAGGCCTTTGCCGTAGGGCGGATCGAGGAACACGAGGTCGAAGGGCGAAGCCAGTCCGGCGGGCTTCGCGCCGAGATCGGTCGCGTCGCGGCGATGGATGCGCGTCACGCCGAAGAGCGAAAGCGCCTCGATGTTGTCGCGGATCGCGCCGCGCGCCGCAGCGTCCGTCTCCACGAAGAGCGCAAATGCCGCCCCCCGGGAAATTGCCTCAAATCCGAGCGCGCCAGAACCGGCGAAGAGGTCGAGCACCCGCGCGCCGTCGAGGGGCGCAGCCCAGCTTGCGTGCGCAAGGACGTTGAACAGTGACTCGCGTGCGCGGTCCGAAGTGGGTCGCGTGGTCTGACCACCCGGCGTCGCCAGAGCGCGTCCCTTCAATGTGCCGCCGACGATCCGCATCCTGCTCCGCCACTTGACCTCGCCCGCCCAAGCGGCCTTAAACGCCGGCCTGCCAGCCGCAGACAAGAGACGCTGACACCTTGGACGCCCTTTTCTCCGACATTTCCGCCCTGCTGCAGGTCGTGCTGATCGATCTGGCGCTCGCCGGCGACAACGCGATCGCGGTGGGCCTCGCCGCATCGGCCCTGGCGCCGGCGCAGCAGAAGCGCGCGATCTTCATCGGCGTCGTCATGGCGCTCGTGCTGCGCATCATCTTCGCGCTGCTGACGGTGCAGATGCTGAAGATACCGGGACTGCTCGCGGCCGGCGGCCTGCTGCTGGTCTGGGTGGCGTGGCGGATGTACGAGGACCTTCGCGCGCACCATGCGCCTGCGCCGATCCTCGAGCCGGAGGCGGGCGTGGCGCTGGCTCAGGGGGCGGCCGCGCAGATCGCCGCGCCGAGAACGTTCGGTCGCGCGCTGCTGTCGATCATCATCGCCGATGTATCCATGTCGCTGGACAACGTGCTCGCGGTGGCGGGCGTGGCGCGTCACAATGAAGTGATCATGGCGTTCGGACTCGTTCTGTCCGTGCTGCTCATGGGCGTGGCGGCGTCGGTGATCGCCGGCGTCATCCAGAAGTATCGCTGGATCGCCTATGTCGGGATCGTCGTGATCATCTTCGCGGCGATCCGCATGGTGTGGGACGACGGGCACAAGTTCTTCCCTGATCTGATCCCGCTCATGCCCGGCTGGATGGGTGCGCCGCACCCGCCGGCCTAACCGCCGGCCGCGCCGCGTCGCCTGCCTTTCGATGAGCCGAACATGTCCCTGACCTGCCGTGGCGGCACTTCCTCGACCTGACCGGGTTTCAGCAAGCCAAGCTCGAACGGCCCGTACGATGTGCGGATCAGGCGGTTCACCTTCAGGCCGAGCGCTTCGAGCACGCGGCGCACTTCGCGGTTCTTGCCTTCCGTCAGCACCACCGAGATCCAGGCGTTGCCGCCCTGCTGGCGCTCGAGCGTCGCCATGATCGATCCGTAGCGGACCTTCTCGATGACGATGCCGTCGACGAGTGTGTCGAGTTCTTCCTGCGAGATGCGCCCGAAGGCGCGCGCGCGGTAGTGGCGGCTCCATGCGTTGGCGGGCAGCTCGAACTGGCGCGCGAGTTCGCCGTCGTTGGTGAGCAGCAGCAGGCCTTCGCTGTTGAGATCGAGGCGGCCGATGGACACGACGCGCGGCATGTCCGGGGGCAGGCGCTCGTAGATCGTGGCGCGGCCCTTGGGGTCGTGGTTCGTGGTCAGCAGGCCGTCCGGCTTGTGGTAGCGCCACAGGCGCGTGGGCTGCGGCTCGGCGACGCGTTTGCCGTCAACGCGGATGTCATCCTTGGCGGTCACCTTGAACGCCGGCGTGTCGAGCTTCTTGCCGTTCACCACGACGCGGCCTTCGGCGATGAGCTTCTCGGCGTCGCGGCGCGAGCAGACGCCCGCGCGCGCCAGCGTCTTGGCGATGCGCTCGCCGCCGGCTGGGAAATCGGAAGCAGGAAAACTCTCGGTGACCATCGCGCACCTCATACCCGTCCGCGCGCCACGGGGCTATGATGCTCGCCATGAAGGATGATGAACGGTGGATGCGGCGCGCGCTGGCGCTGGCGGAGGAGGCGGCGCTCGCGGGCGAGGCGCCTGTCGGCGCGGTGCTGGTAGACGGGGCCGGTGAAATCGTGGCCGAAGCCCGGAACGCGCCGATCGCCGCGCATGATCCGACCGCGCACGCCGAAATGATCGTCCTGCGTGAAGCCGCGCTGCGCGGCTCCAATTATCGCCTGCCGCCGGGCCTCACGCTCTATGTGACGCTCGAACCCTGCACCATGTGCGCCGGCGCCATCGCGCATGCGCGCGTGTCGCGGGTGGTCTACGGCGCAAGCGACCCGAAGGGCGGCGCGGTGGAAAGCGGCGTGCGCTTCTTCGAGCAGCCTACCTGCCACTGGCGCCCCGAACTGACGGGCGGCGTCGAGGCCGAAGCGTGCGCGCAGGTGCTGAAGGACTTTTTCCGCGCGCGAAGGTGAGGGGATCTCACCTTGGCTCAGTCATTCCGGACGCGCCGGAGGCGCGATCCGGAAGCCAGGGGTTCAGGCTCTGGAAGTTTGTTCAAACATCCGCACGCTCGAACGTACGAAATCATCCGGTCCCGTGGGTTCCGGCTCTCCGCTCCGCTTCGGCCGGAATGACTGAGAAATGTGTTTAGTCGCCGAGTAACATCCGCGCCGCATTCGCATCTTCCGCGATCTGCGTCGTCAGCGCCTCGAACGAATCGAACTTCCGTTCCGCGCGGATGAACCGCACGAGCTGCGTCTCGACGGTCCTGCCATAAAGATCACCGCTGAAATCGAAGATGTGCGTTTCCAGCAGCGGTTCTGCGACACCGCCGACGGTCGGCTTCACGCCGCAGTTGGACACGCCCGCGCGCCACACGACATCGCCGATGTCGGTCAGCGTCGCGTACACGCCGAACATCGGGCGCAGATAGTCGCCCAGCGCCACGTTCGCCGTGGCGAAGCCGATGCTGCGCGCGCGCTGCATGCCGGAAATCACTTCGCCTTCGATGGCCCATGGCCGCCCGAGAAGGCGCGCTGCGTCGTCCATGTCGCCGGCCTGCAACGCCGTGCGGATCGAGGTGGAGGAGACCTTGTCGGGGTGGTGGCCGTCGTCGACCGCATCGACCACCTCGACGCTGAAACCGTATTGTGCCCCGTATTTCGTGAGCGCCGCCGTATCGCCGCCGCGATCCTTGCCGAACCGGAAATCGACGCCGACCGCCACGCGTCCCGCGCCGATGCGGTCGGCGATCATCTCGCGCGCAAACGCCTCGTCGCTCATCTGCGAAAGCGCCGCATCGAACGTGATCTCGATCAGCGCGTCGGCGCCGCACGCCGCGAGCGCCCGCGCCCGTTGCCCCGATGTCTGCAAGCGGAAGGGCGCGGAGTCCGGCTTGAAGAAGCGTCGCGGATGCGGCTCGAACACCGCCGCGGCCGCGCGTCGACCATCGGCGCCCGCCGTCGCCGCCGCCAGCACGGCCTGATGGCCGAGGTGCACGCCGTCGAAATTGCCGAGCGCGATCGACGCGCCGCGTGCGCTGTCGGGAAGCCGGTTCTGAGCGGAGTAGACGTCCATTGGGTCAGACGGGCCGCCGCGGCGCCATGACGACCGCTTCGCCCTCAAGCACAGGCTTGGCGTTGACGAGACAGGTGCACTGGAAGGTCGCGCGCGCCTTGTCGGCGTGCAGCGCAGTGATTTCCACGCGCGTTGTCACCATGTCGCCGATCTTCACCGGCCGTTTGAAAGCGAGCGTCTGCGAGATGTAGATCGCGCCCGGCCCCGGCAGGCGGGTGCCGATCAGCGCGGAGATGTAGCTCGCCGAGAGCATGCCGTGGGCGATACGCTCCTTGAACGGGGTCGTTGCGGCGAAGGCGGCGTCGAGGTGGACGGGATTGTCGTCGCCGGAGACCGCAGCGAAGGCGGCGATGTCGGCCTCGTCCACCGTGCGGGTCATTTCCGCATTCTGGCCGATTGAAAGGTCTTCAAAGAAAAGTCCGGGCCCGGCCATGGCGTCATCAGTCCTGTTGATCTGACGGTCTTCCTAACGCGCGCCGCTTGCGAACGCCAAGGCGGCTGCACCCGGCTTGCGCCAGACGGCGGGTCGGATAACCCTGCGCCGACCCTGAGGGAGGCAAAGTCATGACCATGTTCGCCGCCGCGCTTGCGGCCTTCATCCTCCTGCACATCGGCGTTTCGGCGACGCCGTTGCGGGGCGCGCTGGTCCGGGGCATCGGGGAGGGGCCGTATCGGGGCCTTTTCTCTCTGGCCTCCGCTGGGGCGCTGGCCTGGATGATCTTCGCCTACGCCGCCGCCCGCGCCGCGCCGGACAACCCGACCCTCTGGATTTCGCCCGCATGGACCCGCCATGTCGCGGCGACCCTCGTCCTCCTCGGCTTCCTCCTTGCGGTAGCGGGGCTTCTCACGCCGGGGCCCACGCTCGCGGGCTTCGAAGGCGCGCTGAAGAAGCCCGATGCGGCAAAGGGCATCCTCCGGGTGACGCGCCATCCGTTTCTCTGGGGTGTGGCGCTGTGGGGCGTCGGGCACCTCTTCGCCAACGGGGAGGGCACGTCCGTGATGTTGTTCGGCGGGCTCGCCGTCATGAGCCTGCTCGGGACCCGGTCCATCGACCGCAAGTCCGCCGCCCGGATGCCGGCCGAATGGGCGCCGTTCCGGGACGCGACCTCGAACGTGCCGTTCGCAGCGATCCTCAAGGGCCGCAACCGGCTGGCGGTGGGGGAGATGGCGATCCCATTGCTCGCGGCGCTGGCGGCGTTCGGCGCGATGGTCTGGTTCCACCGCGTGCTTTTCGGGGTCGCGCCGTTTGCTTTTGGGGCCTGAGCGGCTCCGTATGAACGGAAAGGCAATCATGTCGGTCCATACTGCCGCCTCAACTGGAGGACGGCCGGATGCCCCCCCACATCTTTGACCGCCAGCACTTCGCCCACATGACCGGCGGCGATGACGCCCTGCAGGCCGAAATCGTCCAGATTTTCCGCGTCCAGGCCGAGCTCTGGGGACGCCTGCTGATCCCGGACGCGCCGACGCCGATCTGGCGGGACGCCGCCCACACCGTGAAAGGCTCTGCGCGTGGGCTTGGGCTTTGGGCTCTGGCGGATGCCTGCGAGCACGCCGAAGGGCTGGGCAAGGCGGGCGCCGTGGAGGGCGCCATGGTCTCGATGGCGCTGGCGCGGGTGCGGGGCCGCCTCGAGGAAGCGCTGGCCGAGATGGACGCCGTGATGGCGCGGACCGCCGCAGCCTGACCCACTGGACAGCCGGTCACGGCTTCGGGCACGACCGCCCTCATGGCTGACGACGTCCGCACGCTCAACGTGATCGACCGCAACGGAGCCCTTCACACGGTGGAGGGGCTCGACGGCTGGCGGGTGATGGAAATCATCCGTGACCAGGGATTGCCCATCAAGGCCGAGTGCGGCGGCGCCTGCGCCTGCGCAACCTGTCACGTCTATGTGGACGAGGCCTGGCTTGGAAAGCTCGTGCCGCCGACTGACGAGGAGGTCGAGCGGCTGGACGATGCATTCGAGGTCACCGGCGCCTCGCGGCTGTCGTGCCAGATCCTGATGCGCGAGGACTTCGATGGCCTGACTGTCACGCTGGCGCCCGGAAGCGAGCCGTGACCGCCGCCGCAGCCGGGTCTATAGAGCAACCATCATGACACGCTTTTCCCTCCAGTTCGGGCAAACCAGGCCCGGCCTCTGCTACCTCGAACGACCCACGGTGTACGGCCTCTGCCCGCGCGGGGAGGCTGCGATCGCCGTGGCGAAGATCGGCCATTCCGCGCCGTTCGACTACGATTTGCCGGGCGGCGGCATCGAAACCGATGAAGACGAGCCCGCCGCCCTCATGCGCGAGTTCGTCGAGGAAACCGGGCTGACGGTCTGGCCATCGCGCGTGATCGGCCGCGCCGGGCAGTTCTGGATCAATCGCGATGAACCGCGAAACAGCCTCGCCACCTTCTACGAAGTCGAGAACGCCGGCGATGGAGGCGCGCCGACCGAGCCCGATCACGCGCTCGTCTGGCTTGCGCCCGCCGAAGCGATCGCCAAGATGCGCCACGAAGCGCATGCGTGGGCGATCATGCACTGGATGCGACAGCGCCGCGCCGCTTCCATGAGACAGGACTGAGCTTTGGGATTCTACAGTCGTCACATCCTTCCGCACTTCATCAACTGCGCGTGCGGGACGCGACCGATCCAGCGACAGCGCGCGAAGGTCGCGCCGATGGTGGAGGGCGTCGTGCTCGAACTCGGCTTCGGCTCCGGGCGCAACGTGCCGTTTCTCGATCCGAAAAAGATCTCCAAGCTCTATGCATTGGAACCGGAAGAGGGAATGCGTGTGCTTTCGCGGAAGGCCGCCGCCGCCGCGCCGTTCCCGATCGAGGTTCGTTCCGAGTTCGCCGAAAACCTCGACCTGCCGGACGCATCCATCGACACGTTGTTTGTAACCTACACGCTCTGCACCATTCCCGATCCCGTCTCGGCGTTGAAGGCGACCCGACGGATGTTGAAGCCGGGCGGACGCGTGGTGTTCTGCGAGCACGGACTTGCGCCGGACGCCGCCGTGCAGCGCACGCAGCGTTCCGTCGAGCCGTGGTGGAAGGCGATCGCCGGCGGCTGCCATCTCACGCGCGACATTCCCGGCGTGCTGAAGGCGTCCGGCTATGCAGTGGATGCGCTTGAGCAGATGTACCTGCCGAACACGCCGCGGTTCGCCGGTTACAATGTGTGGGGAACCGCCAGACTGGCGTGACGCACTGCGTGACGGGCGGCGTCGGCTATTCCTCTGGGCCCTGGACGCTGCGGTCGGTCGGCGCGGGCCTGGCCGCTTCCAGGGTCAACGGCATCACCGGGACAGGCGGCGCGGTGCCCAGGTCTGGCGCAATGTATTCATCGGGGCCGCCCAGATCGACGCCGAGATCGCTCGTGGGCGTGAGCGAGGGGCGCTTGGCGGCGGCGAGCACTTCGTTGGGAATTTCCTGCGTCGCCGGCGGGGTGAACGGGCGCGCCGCCGCTTCCCGGCGTTCATGCACCATGTTGCCGATCATCATGGCGCCTGCGCCGACGCCGGCGATGGTCGCCAGCGTGGCGATGGCGGCCGGCGCCATGCTCAGCAATTCCGAAGTACGCTTCGGCGGGGGGCCGCACACCACCCGGACGCGCGCGAGCAGTTCGCGCCACTGCGCGCCGTGCGGCGCGTTGTCGAACCGCGGGAAATTGATGAGCGCGGCTTCCGAGAACCGCTGATCGGGACACGCGCCCCGGAAGCCGATCTCGATCAGGGCGTGGCGATTGCCGGCCGTGCGCGCGTCGGCCTGGATCTGCTTTTCCTTGAGCGCGTGCGGCGTCCAGAGCGCGATGACGCAACGCGCATCGTTCGGCGTCAGCTTCTCGCGTGGCAGGTGGGCGTAGTTCAGCAGCTCATACGGTGCGACGGTGTAGCCAAGATTGTGCACGACCTCCGCGATGCGGCGTGCAAACGCAAAGTCGGGGACGAAATACGAAATCCAGATGTCGGCGCGCTTGTCGGTCAGCGCCGTCGCATCCGGCTCGCGCGCCGGAATAGCTGATGCACGGGAGGTCTGCACCTCGCTATCTCCTTAGTATGTAGAATGTCCGCGCCGCGTTCCCGCCCGGCGGACCCCCGACAATCCGGAAATACTAGCCGTCGGAACGCCGTCGCGCCAGATGAATTCATCCTTGTGCTGCGCAGTTTTCAGCTCGCGCGGGCGCGATACAACGACACCGCGCCGAGCGGCGTCGGCCAGGATGCGGCCTCCTCGACGGCGACGAAACCTGCGCTGCGAATGAGCGGCGCGACAGTGTCGTGCGCCTGCGACGGCGGCGCGTCGCGGAACGCCTGCGCCGCCTTCCGGAGGCTGCGCATCAGCGGCGTGCGTTGCGCGCCGTAGTCGAGCACGAACAGCGCGCCGAGCGGATCGATGATCTCGCGCGCCGCGTTCAGACGGCGCGTCTTCTCCACAGCCCTGTGGATATCTGTCAGCGTCACGATCACCTTCGTTGCGGACCTGGGTCCCAGTATCTGCGCGAGGTCCCCGGGTGCGGCGTGGACCAGACTGAGGCGCGGACTCCTGC
This sequence comes from Caulobacteraceae bacterium, assembly GCA_009773335.1. Classification (GTDB taxonomy): domain Bacteria; phylum Pseudomonadota; class Alphaproteobacteria; order Caulobacterales; family Aquidulcibacteraceae; genus VFBF01. The sequence goes on along the minus strand of WRPF01000076.1, from coordinate 1,042 downwards.
CGGAGGGGCGCGCGTGTGCGTTCGCGATCGCTGCGGCGTTTTCATCTACGCCGAGAATGCGCGCGGCGGGCGCAAGGCTTGCGAGCAGCTGCGCGAGTTCGCCGCCGCCGCACGGCATGTCGACGATGAGATCGTGTGGCTGCGGCCGCACATGGCTCGCCAGCACGCTGCGCCAGCGGCCCTCGCGCGCGAGCAACGTCCGCGCCGCCCCGTAGAGCGGTGCGAAGGCGCTGTCCCCGCGTCGTGAGACAAAGCCGGTGCCTTCTTCCATGATCCCGGTTCCTCCGCGTACGTCCCACACGGGCGGAGCATCCGGGCCTTTCCGGGGCGCAGGAATGCCCGGATATCCACTTTTCCGAAATCCCCCGGAACTGTGGCGCAGAGAGCACGTCCGACCCATTGCGGGCTGCAGAAAGTTTCGCCGCGAACTCGCCTGCATGTCGCACGGGGTGGACAAGAGGTTACGTGGCATTAAGGTTTGCGGCGAAAACGGGGCAAAGATCCCGGTCCGCGTTCGCGGACGTGGCAGGAGAGGAAACGCATGGAACAGCTTCAGCCCTACATGCCGATGATCATCCAGGCGATCGCCGGGGCGGTCGGCGGCAACGTCATCGGCGCGCTGCGGCGCAACAACAGCTTTGGCCCCCTGATCAACACGCTCCTTGGCGCAGTGGGCGGCGTCGGCGCGGCGCAAGGCCTGCAGGCCGGCGGCATGATGGAACAGGTGCTCGCGATGCTCGGCGACAACGCCAATGTCGCGAACGGCGCAACCGGATTGGCGGGAGGCCTCGTCCTTCCGCTGATCGCGTCCTTCTTCAAGCGGGGAAGCTGACGACGCCGGAGCGCCCTCGCCGCTGAGGGGCGGCGGGGGCGTTTCCTGGAGCCTTTTCCGACAGTCCTTGGTTCCAGCAAAGCACCGATTTCGCAGAGCAGGACCGCGCACCTCCCGGAGCGCATGTGCGGGCGCCGCCAGACTCCGGGGAATCTCGCGTGGCGTGACATACCTGATGCGCGTCTGAAGACGCGCGGTCCCTTCGACCTC
>WRPF01000075.1 GCA_009773335.1 Caulobacteraceae bacterium | reverse complement strand
GGCTCGCGGCGCTGCCTCTGCCGGACGGCGAGACCGTCGTCTGGGACAACCGGCTTGCGCTCCGGGCGGGGCAGGCGGGCTGGTCGGCGGAAGCGGCGGACCGGCGCGTGACGGAGCCGGTTTTCGTTCATGCGGGACAGGCGGCCGATCCTGGCGAGGCCGTCGCATGCCGATGGCTGGTCGAGGACCGGGTCAGGCTGCTGCTCTGGCGGGCGGCGGGGCCAGGTTTCTGCTGATTATTCATCTTCCTTCACGCGACCTTGAGACGCCATTGCTATCTGATGGTGTTCATGGGGGCCTCGGGCGCCTATCTTGTATGACGAATGAGACCCCGGCCGGCCGGTCGGGGCGATGAGGCCATCCCAAATGCCGATCCGTAACCTGCTGATCTGGGGCGCCATCGCGCTCCTTCTGGTGGTCATGTTCCAGATGGTGAGCGCGCCGAACCCGGCCCGCGACGCCCAGGAACTTTCTTACAGCCAGCTGCTCGACCAGGCGAAGGCCAAGCGGTTCAAGTCCGGCGTCGCCAAGGACAACTCGATCATCGTGAAGACGGTCGATTCGCCGGCGCACACGGTCGTCGCCTACGTGCCGCCCGGCTCCATGCCGGATGCGGTGAAGGAACTCGACGCGGCGGGCGTCGATGTGCGCGGCGAACAGCTCCAGCGCGGGCCCGGCATCGGCGACATCCTGCTCGGCGTGCTGCCCATGCTGCTGCTGATCGGCGCGTGGTTCTTCTTCATGCGCCAGATGCAGGGCGGCGGTCGCGGCGCGATGGGCTTCGGCAAGTCCAAGGCCAAGCTGCTCAACGAATCCAAGACGCGCATCACCTTCGATGACGTCGCAGGCATCGACGAGGCCAAGGAAGAGCTGCAGGAAATCGTCGAATTCCTGCGCGATCCCGGCAAGTTCCAGCGCCTCGGCGGCAAGATCCCGAAGGGCGCGCTGCTCGTGGGCCCGCCCGGCACCGGCAAGACGCTGCTCGCACGCGCCATCGCGGGCGAAGCGAACGTGCCGTTCTTCTCGATCTCGGGCTCCGACTTCGTGGAAATGTTCGTCGGCGTCGGCGCGAGCCGCGTGCGCGACATGTTCGAGCAGGCCAAGAAGAATGCGCCCTGCATCATCTTCATCGACGAAATCGATGCAGTCGGTCGTCACCGCGGCGCAGGCCTCGGCGGCGGCAACGACGAACGCGAGCAGACGCTGAACCAGCTCCTCGTCGAGATGGACGGCTTCGAGGCGAACGAGGGCATCATCCTCATCGCCGCGACCAACCGTCCCGACGTGCTCGATCCCGCGCTGCTGCGTCCGGGCCGCTTCGACCGCCAGGTCGTCGTGCCGAATCCGGACATCGGCGGGCGCGAGAAGATCCTGAAGGTGCACACCAAGAACGTCCCGATCTCGCAGGATGTCGATCTCAAGACCATTGCGCGCGGCACGCCGGGCTTCTCCGGCGCCGATCTCGCCAACCTCGTGAACGAGGCGGCGCTGCTTGCGGCGCGGCGTGGCAAGCGCGTCGTCACGCGCGCAGAGTTCGAGGACGCGAAGGATCGCGTCATGATGGGCGCCGAACGCCGCTCCATGGCCATGAGCGAGAAGGAAAAGAAGCTCACGGCGTACCACGAGGCCGGCCATGCGCTCGTCGCACTCAATGTCCCCGACAGCGATCCCGTCCACAAGGCGACGATCGTGCCGCGCGGCCGTGCGCTCGGCATGGTGATGCAGCTGCCGGAAGGCGATCGCTACTCGATGCACTACACCCAGATGATGAGCCGCCTTGCGGTGCTCATGGGCGGGCGCGTCGCCGAAGAGCTCATCTTCGGCAAGGACCAGATCACCTCCGGCGCCTCCTCCGACATCACCGGCGCCACGAATCTCGCGCGCAACATGGTGACGCGCTGGGGCTATTCGGACCTGCTGGGCCTCGTGTCCTACGGCGACAATCAGGAAGAGGTGTTTCTCGGTCACTCCGTTTCGCGCACGCAGAACGTCTCCGAAGAGACCGCGCGCAAGATCGACTCCGAGGTCAAGCGCCTCGTGGAAGAGGGCTACAACGAAGCCAAGCGCATCCTTACGGAAAAGGCGCACGAGCACGAACTGCTGTCGCAGGCGCTGCTTGAGTACGAAACGCTGTCGGGCGAGGAGATCACCATCGTCCTGCGCGGCGAGAAGCTCGACCGTCCCGACGACACGCCGTCCACGCCGCTGCCGCCGACGCCGGCGCTGCCGGTGACCGACGACGCGCCAGAGCCGCGCCGTCCGAGCTGGGGCGGAGATCCCTCGCCTGCGGGGGCGTAGGTTGCGTCCTACTTTGGCCGCGGCGCGTTCGGCGCGGTGATCTCAAGCTGCCGGCGCGGGCCGTTCGCGCGCAGCTGGGCGATGTAGGTCAGCTCGTTGCGCGCGCCGGGGTTCTCCGGGTTGAGCTTGATCGAGTCGTTAAGGGCGGCTTCCGCCTCGTCCAGGCGCTGCAGATCTATGAGCACGACGCCCTTGAGCCGGAATATGCGCGAACGGTCCGCGGTCAGGCCCAGTTCGCCGTCGTTCAGGATGAAATCGAGGACGGCCAGCGCCTCGGCGTTCCGTCCAAGGCCCTGAAACGCAGAGACCTTTTCGGTGAGCAGCATCTCGTGGTGGGACTGCAAGGCGAGCCCGCGATCCAGCAAGGCCAGCGCCTCCGAATACTGATGATCCTCCACCGCCGCCGAGCCCAGCAACAGCGCGATAGTCCCATAGGTGTTGGGTTGCATCACGATGGATTCTGAAGGTGCTCCCGACGCGCCCGACTGCTGCGCTGTCGAGATAGCGGAGCTCAGGACCAGATATTCGGCGGTCGATAGCGCGCGCACGACGGTCTGACGGTCCCGCTGTTCGATTTTCGGATAGCAGGCAGGCGCCGCATCCAGCGCGCGCATCAATTTCGGAATGTGGTTCCGCAACGCGGGAAAGCCCGACCGGCCGAAATCATCCAGCGCGCCGCCAAGGAGCCGGCTGTGCTCTGATTCACTCGCCGAGGCGCCGGTTCCGGGTGCGCAGCGGGCGATGGAGATCGGCGACGCAACGATTGGCGCCGGCTCTTGTGCCGTTTGGCCGATCGCCGGGGCCGTAAGCGCCAGCGCCGAAAAAACGATCACTGCATGGATGCGTTTCATGTCGTCCCCCGATGTGTGGACTTAGACTGTCCCTTCGATCGCCCGGGGGCAAGGCGCCGCTAAAGCCCATTCCGTTCCGCCACGCCAGCCACCCAGGGCTCCCTGCGCATCGCTTCCGCGATGGCGTGCAGCTTCGGCGTCTCGGCGGCGAACCAGGCCTGGCGCGGGCGCCAGTGGTTCATGGCCCAGAGATAGAGGTCGATGAGGCTCAGGCCTGCGCCGAGAAAATGGGGCGCGCCCGCATGCGCCTCCATGTGCCGGTACATGGCCTTGCGATGCTCGATGTTGGCTTCGGTCAGCGCCTCGCCCGCGTCTTCGCGACCGGGCAGCCAGCGCTCGGGACGGTCGCCGTAGGCGAAGGTCGGGTACACGGTCGAGACCAGAAACTGCAGCCAGCGCAGGAACTGCGGCCGCGCCGCGTCGCCCACGGGTGGCGCGAGGCCCGCGTCGGGCGCGATCTCGGTCAGATAAAGCAGGATCGCGGCGCTTTCGGTCATCACCGCGCCGTCGGGCAGGACGAGAACCGGAACCTGGCCCAGCGGATTGAGCGTTTTCAGCGGACCGCTGTCCCAGCCGGTGTCGTCCCAGTCCACGTCGATGATATCGAGCGGCAGGCCCGCCTTCGCGAACGCGGCTTCGACCAGCATGGACCCGCACCCGCGGCAAGCATAGAGTCTGTGTGTCATGGTCGCTTGGTATCGCGCACCTGCACGATGCGCAAAACTGAAAGGGTGGTCACATGATCGGCGCGGCGAAAATGGTCTCCCTGATCGGCACCACGCGCGCCGATGCGTCGAAGGCGTTCTATCAGGACACGCTCGGCCTCAAATTCGTCACGGACGACACGTTCGCCTTCGTGTTCGACATGGGCGGCGCGGAGCTGCGCGTCTCGCGCGTGCCGGCGGTGATCCCGGCGGCGTACGCAGTGCTCGGCTTCCAGGTGAAGGACATCGCCGCCGAGATCGACGCCCTCGTCGCGAAGAGCGTCAAGTTCGAGCGCTTCGGCTTCTTCCAGCAGGACGAGCGCGGAATCTGGGCGGCGCCGGACGGCACGAAAGTGGCCTGGTTCCGCGATCCCGACATGAACATGCTCTCGCTCGTCCAGCACGTGTGATGCTTCCTGCGCCGAAGATCGAGAGCGGCCCGTGGATCATGGGCATCGTCAACGCGACGCCGGATTCGTTTTCGGACGGCGGCCGGTACGCGGATGCAGACGCCGCGATCTGCGCCGGACTGCGCATGCTTGAAGATGGCGCGGACGTGCTCGATGTGGGCGGCGAATCCACCCGGCCGGGGGCTGCGCCGGTGTCCGAAGCCGAGGAGATCGACCGTGTCGTTCCGGTCATCGAAGGGCTGCGAAGGGCGTCAGACGCAACGATTTCGGTCGACACCATGAAGCCCGGCGTGGCGCGCGCGGCGATGGCGGCGGGCGCTGCGATGTGGAACGACGTGAATGCGCTGCGCGCGCCTGGCGCGGTCGAATGCGCGGCGGACCTCGGCTGCGATGTCGTGCTGATGCACATGCAGGGTGAACCGCGCACGATGCAGGCGAATCCGGTTTACGCGGACGTGGTCGCCGAGGTGATCGCGTTCTTGCGCGCCCGCGCGGATGCGGCGTCAGACGCAGGCGTCGCACGCGAGAAGATCTGGATTGATCCCGGCATCGGCTTCGGCAAGACGCTGGCGCACAACATGGCGCTGACCCGTGCAATTCCGCAGCTGCGCTACGCCACCAAGGCGCGGCTCCTCTTCGCCGCCTCGCGCAAGAGCTTCATCGCGCGCATCGACCCTGCATCTTCCGAAGCGCGAGACCGCATCGGCGGGTCGCTCGCCATTGCATTGCGCGCGGCCGCACTCGGCGCGGACATGTTGCGCGTCCACGACGTGCGCGAAACCGTGCAGGCGCTGAGGGTGTGGAACGCGATAGACAGGGCAGATCCGTGAAGGGCCGCGTACTGATCATCGCCGGCTCCGATTCCGGCGGCGGGGCGGGGATACAGGCGGACATCAAGACCGTCACCGCGCTCGGCGGCTACGCGGCGACGGCGGTGACGGCGGTCACGGTGCAGAACACGCTCGGCGTGTTCGGCGTGCACGCCATCCCGCTCGACATCGTGCGCGAACAGATCCGCGTGGTGATGGAAGACATCGGCGCCGATGCGCTGAAGACCGGCATGCTGGGTACGATCGAAACGGTGGAGACGGTCGCGGAAGCGATCGACGCCTACGCGCGCGGCGTCCCGCTCGTCGTCGATCCGGTGATGATCGCCAAGGGCGGCCATCCGCTGCTGGAAGCGGCCGCGCAGGACACGGTGCGCACGCTGATGTTGCCGCGCGCGGCGCTCGTGACGCCGAACGCGCCGGAGGCCGAAGCGCTGACGGGCTTGCAGGTCCATGACCTCGACGGGCAGAAGCGCGCCGCCGAAAAGCTCCTTGCCCTCGGCGCCCGCGCGGCGCTGGTGAAGGGGGGCCATGTGGAAGGCGCCGTCGTGCGCGATGTCCTCGCCGCCGCAGACGGGATGCACGTCTTCGAGTCCCTGCGCATCGAGACGCGCGCGACCCACGGCACTGGCTGCACGCTGGCCTCGGCCATAGCCGCCAAGCTCGCGCAGGGCGCGCCGTTGACTGAGGCCGTTCCCGCCGCGCGCGAATACCTGATGGAGGCCATCCGCCGGGCGCCCGGTTTCGGGGCGGGGCACGGGCCGCTCGACCACGGGTGGACTACCCGCGAGAGGGGTTAAGGCTCGTTAAGGGCTGGTTTCCGACCTATTTACAGGTCCGTATCAAGATAGCCGCGGGCGCGGTTCGCGCGCCGCTGCACGGTTTCAGGGTAACAGCCCATGCGCATCTGGTTCGTCGACGCCTTCACCGACAGGGTGTTCACCGGCAACACGGCCGCCGTCGTGCCGCTGACCGCATGGCTTTCCGACGAGATACTGCAGGCGATCGCGGCGGAAAACCGCTGCTCCGAAACGGCGTTCTTCGTACCGACGGGCCTCAAGGGAAACTACCAGCTCCGCTGGTTCACGCCGGCGACGGAGGTGCCGCTGTGCGGTCACGCGACGCTCGCGGCGGGCGGCGTGCTGCTGACGGAAATCGAGCGCGACCTCGAAGTGGTGGTGTTCGACACGCAGGCAGGTCCCCTCGTGGTGCGCGCGACGCCGGAAGGCTTCACGCTGGATCTGCCGCGCCGGGTGCGCACGCCGTGGACGCCGCCGGCGGAACTCGTAACCGCGCTCGGCAGCGTGCGCGTGATCGACGGCTTCGTCGGCGAATACGCCAACGTCGTGCTCGACAGCGAAACCGCCGTCCGCAACCTGAAGCCCGATCTCAAGGCGGTGGAACGCCTCGTGCGCGGCCCGCGCGTCGGCTGTCTCGCCGTCACGGCGATGGCCGATGAGGGCAAACCCTATGATTTCGTCATGCGCTTCTTCGCGCCGGGCGTCGGCATCGCGGAAGATCCGGTGACGGGCTCGTCTTTCGCCGATCTCACGCCCTACTGGTGCGACCGTCTCGACCGCGACAGCGTCACGGGCTTCCAGGCGTCGAAGCGCGGCGGCACGGTGCGCGGCCTGCAGACGCTGTCGAGTTCGCGCCTGCTCGGCAAGATCGCGGTCTATCTGCGCGGCGAACTCGATCCCTCCATCGAACGCCTCGGCGGCGCGCCCGCGCGCGTGCGCCCGAACGCGGAGTCCTTCACGCCTGTCCAGCCGGTGGTGCCCGCATCGCGGCCCGCCGCGCCGACGACCGCCGAATACGAGGATCAGCCGCAGCTGTTTGAACCCGGCGCGGCGAACGACCTCGGCGAACTCAAGTCTGCGGTTGGCGGCTGATCACGCGAAGCGGAAGACGCGCCATCCACCCTGCGCGGTGAACAGGCCCAGTCCGATCAGCACCAGCGCCGCGAACATGTTCGGCTCCACGCGCTCGCCGAAGGCGATCACGCCCAGCGTCACCGCCCACAGCGGCAGCACATAGTTCGCCTGCGTGAGAAAGCCCGGCCCCGCCGTGCGCACGAGGCGGAAATACGCAAGGCTCGCCAGCGCCGTCGGCCCGAGCGCCAGCAGCGCGATCATCAGCCATGCGACCGGTGTGGGCGGGCTCGCGCTTGGCATGAGCAGCATGAACGGCGTCGCCAGCAAGGCGCCCCAGAACGTCCAGCCGGCGGAGGCCTCAAGCGGCGGAATCGGTTCGCCATGGCGCGCGATGAGCGCATTGAGCGCGTAACTCGCCGCAGCCCCAGTGGCGGCGAGAATGCCGGGCAGCATGGTCGAACCGGACGCCGCGAACGCAGCGGGGCCCGTGAGCACGACGACACCCGCGAAGCCGAGCAGGAGCCCAATCACGCGCGTCACGGTCAGGCGTTCCTCGGGCGCGATGAGCGGCGCCGTGGCGCCCACCATCAGCGGCGTCAGCGCGGCGAGAATGCCCGTGAGGCCGGAGCTGATGTAGAGCTGCGCGAAGGAGAGGAGCGCGAAGGGCGCCGTGCCGCCGGCGATGCCGAGCAGCACCAGGCGCGGTGTGATCGTGAACGTCTGCAGCGGCTCGCCGTTGCGCGCGCGCTGCGCCCAGAGAATGCCATGCAGCAGCAGCGTCCCCATCCACATGCGCGCGGCCGTGATCGTCCAGGGTGAAGCGCCGCCCTGGAGCGCCACGTGCACCGCCGCATAGGCCGATCCCCACGTCGCCACGCAGACGAAGAAGAGCGCCCAATCCGTGGCGGTCACGCGTGGCGCCGACATGCTTCCCCCTTTTTCGCCATTGTGGGGCGGTTTCGCGCACCGTGACAATGCGCGACGTGGGGTCGCGCGCAGCGGCCTCGCGATCATTTTCGTTTGACGTGCGTGCGCGGCGCAGTCACACACGGCGCGGGCCATCCGCTCCCACCGGCGGACGTCCATCTGTGAGGATGGTTATGATGACGAGCAATGCTCCGCCGAAGCTGGCGGCCAAGAAGCCTGAGATACGTCCGGCTGATCCCCGATTTTCCTCGGGCCCCACCAAGAAACGCCCCGGATGGTCTTTCACTGCGCTTGAAGGCGCAGCGCTCGGTCGTTCGCACCGCTCCAAGCTCGGCAAGGCCAAGCTGAAAGAGGCGATCGACCGCACGCGCGCGCTGCTGGAAGTGCCCGCAGACTTCAAGATCGCCATCGTTCCCGCATCGGATACGGGCGCGGTCGAGATGGCCATGTGGTCGATGCTGGGCGAGCGCCCTGTCGACGTCTTCGCCTGGGAAAGCTTCGGCGAGGAATGGGTGACGGACGCGAAGGCGCTCAAGATCGACGCCGCGCTGCATGTGGGACGCCCCTACGGCGCGCTGCCAGATTTCTCGAAGGCCCGCAGACACGCCGACATTATCTTCACCCAGAACGGCACCACCGCCGGCGCGAAGATCCCGAACTTCGACTGGATCGCCGCGGACCGCGAAGGCATCACCATCAACGACTGTACGTCGGCGGCGTTCGCGCAACCGATCGACTGGTCGAAAAGCGACGTCGTCACCTACTCCTGGCAGAAGGTGATGGGTGGGGAAGCCGCGCACGGCATGATCATTCTCAGCCCGCGCGCCGTCGCGCGGCTGGAGAGCTACACGCCGGATCGCCCGCTGCCGAAAATCTTCCGCATGACCAAGAAGGGCAAGCTCGACGCCGAGCTCTTCGAGGGCGCGACGATCAACACGCCGTCGCTGCTCGCCACGGAAGACTATCTCGACACGCTGAAATGGGGCGAAAGCATCGGCGGCCTGAAGGCCCTGCATGCGCGCGCCGATGCAAACGCGAAGGTGCTCTACGACTGGGCGGCGAAGACGCCGTGGATCGCGCCGCTCGCGGAAGATCCCAGGACCTGGTCGAACACCGGCGTCTGTCTCGCCATCACCGATGCGCGCGTCGCGGCACTCGATGACGATGGCAAGGCCGCCTTTGCGAAGAAGCTGAACGATCTTCTCGAAAAGGAAGGCGTTGCGGTCGATGCAGCGAACTATCGCTCCGCCCCGCCGGGCCTGCGCATCTGGTGCGGCGCCACCATCGAGAAGAGCGACGTCGAAGCGCTCATCCCGTGGATCGAGTGGGCGTTCGCGACCTGCGTTTCCGACCTCACCTAAAAGCCGTCATTCCGGACACGCCGGAGGCGTGATCCGGAACCCAGGGGACTGGGCTCGCTTGAACCCCTGGGTTCCGGCTCTCCGCTGCGCTCCGGCCGGAATGACGGCGGTAGATTTTCAAGGATCACACCCATGCCCAAAGTCCTCATCTCCGACGAACTCAGCCCTGCGGCCGTCGAAATCTTCCGCGCGCGCGGCATTGAAGTGGATTTCCAGCCGCAGCTCGGGCCGGACGCCGCCAAGCTCAAGGAAATCATCGGCAATTACGATGGTCTCGCGATCCGCTCCGCCACGAAAGTTAAGGCCGACATCATCGCCGCGGCGAAGAACCTCAAGGTCATCGGCCGCGCCGGCATCGGCGTCGACAATGTCGATATTCCCGCCGCGACCGCCAAGGGCATCGTGGTGATGAACACGCCGTTCGGCAATTCGATCACCACTGCCGAACACGCCGTCGCGCTCCTTTTCGCCGCCGCCCGCCAGCTTGGCGCGGCGGATGCGTCCACGCAGGCAGGCAAGTGGGAGAAGAACCGCTTCATGGGCGTGGAGCTCTACGCCAAGACGCTGGGCGTCATCGGGTGCGGCAACATCGGTTCGCTCGTCGCGGAGCGCGCGCTCGGCCTGAAGATGAAGGTGATCGCATACGATCCCTTCCTCTCGCAGGAACGCGCCGTCGAGATCGGCGTGGAGAAGGTCGAGCTTGAAGAGCTTCTCGCGCGGGCGGATTTCATCTCCCTGCACACGCCGATGACGGAGAAAACCAAGAACATCCTCTCGGCGGAAAACATAGCCAAGACGAAGAAGGGCGTCATCATCGTCAACGCCGCGCGCGGCGGGCTCGTCGATGAAGTCGCGCTGCGTGCAGCACTTGAAAGCGGCCACGTGGCGGCGGCAGGCTTTGACGTCTTTACGGCGGAGCCGGCGAAGGAAAACGTGCTGTTCGGCGCGCCCAACCTGGTCGCCACACCGCACCTCGGCGCGTCGACATCCGAAGCGCAGGAGAACGTCGCGCTGCAGGTCGCCGAACAGATGGCCGACTACCTCATCTCGGGCGCGGTCACGAACGCGCTCAACATGCCGTCGATCACGGCCGAAGAGGCGCCGCGCCTGAAGCCGTTCGCGGCGCTCGCCGAAAAGCTCGGGATGTTTGCGGGCCAGATCGTCGATGACGATCTGGAGGCCATCGAGATCGAGTACGAGGGCCATGTGGCCGCGATGAACGTGAAGCCGCTGACGGCCGCCGCGCTCGCGGGCCTGCTGCGCCCGATGCTCGCGGAAGTGAACATGGTCTCGGCGCCTGCGGTGCTGAAGGAGCGCGGCACCGCGCTCACGGAATCGAAACGCGAAATTTCGCCGACCTACGACAGCGCCATCCGCATCAAGGTGAAGACCGGCGGAAAATGGCGCACGGTGGCGGGGGCCGTGATCGCCGGCGCGCCGAAGATCGTGGAAGTGAAGGGCATGAGCCTCGAAGCGGGCTTCCACCCGCTCATGCTCTACGTGAACAACTCCGACAAGCCGGGCTTCATCGGCGCGCTGGGAACCATCCTGGGCGAGGCGCAGGTCAACATCGCCACCTTCAACCTTGGCCGGGTGGCTGCGGGAGAGGATGCGGTGGCCCTCGTCGGCATCGACCAGACACTGCCGGCGGCGGCGCTGGCGGCCATCAAGGCGCTGCCGCAGGTGCGGTATGTGCGGGTGCTGAGTTTTTAGCCCTCGCCTGCTTGCGGGGGAGGGTATGCACCGCCCCCCCTCGCTTTCGCCTGTCCGGTTCGTTAGGTTGCGGGCGAAAAGCGGGGAGCTGTCGATGAATCGTTTGGCCTGTCTGGCGTTAGCCGTCGTGGGAACGAGCATCGGCGGAACCGCCAACGCGGGCGCGATCGAGGAGATCAAGGCCGGGCCTCTCGCGCACAACGTCTGCATCACCAACTGCAAGAATGCCGACAAGGAAGACGGGCCCGTCGTCGACGTGCAGGTGAACTTCCGGTCGCCGTCCTTCCTGCACTGGGCGGGTTCCCCGCGCCCCTACTTGGCGATCGCGCCCAACGTCTCGGGCGACACGAGCTTCGCCACTGCGGGCCTTGAGTGGCGCTGGGAGTTCGTCGATGGCTGGGCGCTGACGCCGGGCTTCGGCTATGCGTTCCACGACGGCGAGGTGAAGAACGCCTTCCCGAACGGCGATCCGCGCGCGACACAGTTTTCCGCCGGGCACGTGCTTTACGGATCGCGCGATCTGTTCCGCAATTCCATCGGCCTGCAGCGCGAGTTCGGCGCGAACTGGAGCGGGGAAGCCTTCTTCGTTCACTACAGCCACGGCCAGATCCTGGGCAGCGGGCGCAACCAGGGCACCGACCAGGCGGGCGTGCGCATCGGCTATCGCTTCGGCGACTGACGCCTCAGTCGGCGGCGGCTTCGATCTTGGGGGCCGCCATCGCGATCGCCGCCTCGAACGTCGACGCTTCCAGCACGTGATGGTGGTCGAAAACGCCCATCTGCGAGAGCACCGCGCGGACGCGCGGGTGCATCTCAGCGATCACGACCTGTGTGCCGTGACCGGCGCAGCGCTTCAGGAAGCGCTCCAGCGCGCCGACGCCTGAAACGTCGGCCATCGGCACATCCTTCATCCGCAGGATGAACGCGCGCGGCGGCGGGAAGGCGGCCTCGAACGCGTCGTTGAGGCGGCTTGCGGCGCCGAAAAAGAGTGGGCCGCGCAGGGTGAAGAGTTCGGTTCCGTGCGGAAGATGCGCGCGCGCGTCGCCGCCGTTGCGCGGCCGGGAGAAATCGTCGACGTCACGCTCGACGAGCGAGACGCCTTTCTCAAGCGCGGTCGCCTCCGCCATGCGGTGCATGAAGATCACCGCGCCGAGCACAATGCCCACCTCGATGGCGACGGTGAGATCGACGAGCACGGTGAGCAGGAAGGTGGCGAGCAGCACCACGCGGTCGCCGACGGGCCCGCCCATCAACTGTTTGAAGCGTTCCTGCTCGCTCATGTTCCACGCCACGACGACGAGCACCGCCGCCAGGCACGCCAGCGGAATGTGCGCCGTCAGCTGCCCGAGGCCGACCATGAACGCCAGCACGAACACCGCGTGCAGCATGCCGGCGACCGGGGAGTAGGCGCCGGCGCGGATGTTCGTCGCCGTGCGCGCGATGGCGCCGGTGGCGGAGATGCCGCCGAACAGTCCCGATGCAACATTGGCGATCCCTTGCGCCACGAGTTCGCAGTTCGAGCGGTGACGTCTGCCGGTCATGCCGTCCGCGACCATGGCCGACAGCAGGCTCTCGACGCCCGCAAGGAACGCGATGGTCAGCGCGGGCGAGACGAGTTCGCGGATGCGCTCCCAAGTGACGGCTGGAAAATGAGGCGCAGGCAGCGTGGAGGGCACCTCGCCGAAGCGCGAGCCGATGGTCTCCACCGGCAGGTTCAGCAACGCCACGATCACGGCGCCGCCGACCACGGCGACGAGAAATCCTGGAATCTTCGGCGCATATTTGCGCAACGCAAGAATGGCGGCGAGCGCGCCGCCCGCCACGGCGATGGCGGCAAGCGAGACGGTGTCGCGCGCGGCCCAGAAGGCGCTCATCTTGGCGATGAACTCCGCAGGCGGGGACGCCATGTCGAGACCGAACAGATCGCGCAGCTGGCTGGTGAAGATGATCACCGCGATGCCAGCGGTGAATCCCGTGACGACGGGCTCCGGGATATACTTGATCCACGTGCCGAAGCGCAGGAGTCCCGCGCCGATCAGCAGCACGCCCGCCATCAGCGTCGCGAGGACGAGGCCGTCGTAGCCGTATTTCGCGATCACGCCGTAGACGACGACGATGAACGCGCCCGTCGGTCCGCCGATCTGGAAGCGCGAACCGCCGAGCGCTGAAATCAGGAAGCCCGCGACGATGGCGGTGATGAGACCCTTGTCCGGCGTGACGCCCGAGGCGATCGCGATCGCCATCGCGAGCGGCATGGCGACCACCGCGACCGTGAGCCCCGCGACGGCGTCGGCGCGGAAGTTCGCGAAGCGATAGCCCTCGCTGGCGATCACGGTGACGAGCTTCGGGATGAAGATGCGCCAATCACGATCAGTCGGCGCGCGATCGGTCGGGGCGCGACCGGATGGAACTGGCGCGGTCATGTCGGGCGTCCGGTTGGATGTCCGGGTGGCGGCGCCATCGGTTCGCGCAGGCGCACGCCGCGCCCGCCGCCCTGGCTCGCCGCATTGTCGCCGATCAGCTCGACGCCCGCGTATTCAAGCGCGGCGATCACCTTGGTGAGCGTGTCGACCACGCCCCGGACGTAGCCGTCGCTGGCCTCCATCCGCTGGATGGTCGGCAGGGAGACCCCGGAAAGATCGGCGAGCGTCCGCTGGTCGATCCCGAGGATCGCACGCGCGGCGCGCAACTGTGCGGGCGTAAGCATCAATTGTGATGTATCATGCATCAACTCTGCCCGACAAGTCCGTGTACGTCGCCCCGCCTTGGCTTCCGGGGCGGGGCGGGGCATGTGGGGGCGTCTCACCAAGGAGTCCGCATGTCATCCGTCGTCGTGGTCGGCGCCCAGTGGGGCGACGAGGGCAAGGGCAAGATCGTCGACTGGCTCTGCCATCGCGCCGACGTCGTGGTGCGTTTCCAGGGCGGCCACAACGCCGGCCACACGCTTGTCGTCGGCAACCAGACATACAAGCTCGCGCTGCTGCCGTCCGGGCTCGTGCAGGGCAAGCTCTCGATCATCGGCAATGGCGTGGTCGTCGATCCGTGGCACCTCGTGGGCGAGATCGAGAAGCTGCGCGCGCAGGGTGTGACCATCACGCCGGACAAGCTCGTGCTGGCCGACAATGCGTGTCTCATCCTGCCGCTGCACCGCGATCTCGATGTGGCGCGCGAGGCCGCCGCCGGCGCGGCGCGCATCGGCACCACGGGGCGCGGCATCGGGCCTGCGTACGAGGACAAGGTCGGCCGGCGTGCGGTCCGCGTGGCGGATCTTTCGGATGAGGCGACGCTTGAGTGGAAGATCAGCCGTCTGCTGACGCATCACAATTCGCTGCGCCGTGGCCTCGAATTGCCGGAAGTGGATGCGACGGCGCTGAAGCGCGAGCTGCTTGAGGTGGCGCCGAAGGTGTTGCCCTACGCGCAGGTGGCGTGGCGCGTGCTGGAGCAGCAGCGCAGGGATTCCAAGAAGATATTGTTCGAGGGCGCGCAGGGCATGCTGCTCGACGTCGATCACGGCACGTATCCGTTCGTCACGTCGTCGAATGTGGTGGCGGGGCAGGCGGCGGCGGGCTCGGGCCTCGGGCCGAACGCGATCAACTACGTGCTCGGTCTCGTGAAGGCCTACACCACGCGCGTGGGCGAGGGGCCGTTCCCGACGGAACTGTTCGACGATGTGGGCAAGAAGCTCGGCGAGATCGGCCGCGAAGTGGGGGTGAACACGGGCCGCGCGCGTCGCTGCGGCTGGTTCGACGCGGTGCTCGTGCGCCAGTCCGTCGCGCTCTCGGGCATCGACGGCGTGGCGCTGACGAAGCTCGACGTGCTCGACGGTTTTCCCGAGATCAAGCTGTGCATCGGCTACAAGCTCGGAGATCGCGAACTCGACTATCTCCCCTCCGGCGTGAAGGAACAGGCCGCCGTGGTCCCCGTCTACGAGACGATGCCCGGCTGGACCGAATCCACCCACGGCGTGCGCACCTCGCGCGATCTCCCCGCCAACGCGATCAAGTACATCCGCCGCATCGAGGAACTCATCTCCTGCCCGGCGGCGCTCGTGAGCACGAGCCCGGAGCGGGACGATGTGATCCTGATGCGGGATCCGTTCAGGGGGTAGGGGGCCGCGCGAGAACCCTGCGCATCTCTCGCAGTCATTCCGGACGCGACGAAGTCGCGATCCGGAATCCAGGAGTTCAAGCGGAACATCTCGTCCAGTCCCCTGGGTTCCGGCTCTCCGCTTCGCTTCGGCCGGAATTGTCTGTTCGCGACTCGGTAGAGACTGTGTGGCCGGTTTGCGGGTTTCGGGGCGGCCACCCCGAAACCCGCATCCGCTGGCGCGACCGACCC
>WRPF01000285.1 GCA_009773335.1 Caulobacteraceae bacterium | reverse complement strand
AAATTGCTTTCCATCGCCGGCTCCGACCCCTCCGGCGGCGCAGGCGTGCAGGCGGACTTGAAAACCTTCTCGGCCTTCGGCTGCTACGGCATGGCGGCGATCACGGCGCTCACCGCGCAGAACACGCAGGGCGTGACCGCTTCCTATCCCATCGCGCCAGAGATTGTCGCCGCGCAGATCGAGGCGGTGCTGTCGGACATCACCCCCGACGCGATCAAGATTGGCATGCTGGCGACGCCGGACATCGCCCGGGCCGTCGCCGAGACGCTGGCGCGCTACAAGGCGCCTAACATCGTGCTCGATCCGGTGCTGGTGCCGACCCAGGGCCTCAGCTCACGCAAACGCCGCTCGCCAAGAGCGCCGATGAAATGGCGGCGCAGGGACGGCTTCTCTGTGACGCCGGCGCCCGCGCCGTGCTGGTCAAGGGCGGCGATCTCGAGGGTGAACCTGTCGACGTTCTTTTCGAGGCAGGAGAGAGGCGCATCTTCCGCGGGCGGCGCATTCCGACGCGCAACACGCATGGGACCGGTTGCGCCCTGTCCTCGGCCATTGCCTGCGAATTCGCCAAAGGCGCGCCGCTGATCGACGCCATCGCCGCCGCCAAAGCTTGGCTCGAAGGCGCGCTGGAGGCGGCGGACCAGCTGCGATTGAGCGAAGGCCGCGGCCCGCCCCGCGAAGCGGGGGAGGGCTGGGGAGGGGGCCTTCTCCCGCTTTAGCGGGGGAAGGTGGCGCGAAGCGCCGGAAGGGGGCACATGCGGCAGTCCCGCATCATGACGGAACGCGCCCGCCATTTGCGACGCGAGCCGACCAATGCAGAACGCAAACTCTGGCACGTGCTGCGTGCACATCGGCTGGCGGGCCTGTCGTTCCGGCGTCAGGCTCCCTGCGGGCCGTTCATCGCTGATTTCCTCTGCGCCGAGGCGCGCCTCATCGTCGAAGTCGACGGCGCCACGCATTCAAGCGATGAGGAAGTCGCTTACGACAAGCAAAGGGACGCCTGGTTCGCCGCCAACGGCTATCGCGTCCTGCGGGTGACGAATGAGGACGTGTATCGCAATCTCGACGGCGTCTGCGAGACAATGCTCGCATGGGTGGAGCGGAGAGACTAGGGAATCGCCCCCTCCCCAGCCCTCCCCCGCTTC
>WRPF01000074.1 GCA_009773335.1 Caulobacteraceae bacterium | reverse complement strand
GACAGATTTTTTTCGTTCCCGCACTTTGCGTGCGCGCAGGCGATGCGCGCCAACAAACGGGCGTGAATCTATCCCCGCAATTTTGCGGTGACGCGCGCCGGCGTTCCCCGCATTTTCAACGCAAACCCTTCGCTCCCGCGCTTGGCGAAAAGGCAATCCAGGTTCATGTTTGCGTTTCGCCGTGAACGGTCATCCATGAGACGCACGGGGTGATCGAGTAAGGGAGCGCGCCGCCTCCGGCGGAGCATGATGCCGAGGGGAGCTTGAAAGTGCGCGGCCGGAGGCCGCGCGCTCCGATCTCCAACGTCCGTTCTTCGCCGAAGGCGGACACCACAACACCCGGTCCCACAAAGCTCCGTCATCAAGTCAGTGCGTGGCGATTGTGGGCGTTCTATCGGAATGCCAAGTTGGGGAAATGGTAGCGACGCTTCAGACTCGTAAGCCGATTACTGCGATCCAGACCGAAGACTTAGATGCGTTCCCGATGTGGGAGTTCTGCCTCGACGAAGAGGGCGTCGAGGAAATGGACGAGACGTGGATTAGGCCAGTGAACGCCGCTGAAATCCCAAAAGGGGCCTATGCCCTTACGGTGGCGGTGCGCGTCGTTACTGCCAACGGAACAGAGCTCAAGGGGTTCATCGCCATCGACACTGCTGGCGCGTTCGAGGTTTCAGGGCTTGGCGTCTCTTCCCCGCAATATTGCTTCATCCCGATTGCCGTCACCGCTGCCGACAAGGCGGCCTTTTGCGCGATTGTCAGCGTAGCGCCCGAAGTGGCGTTTCCCATTCGCTACCAGCTTTGCGTGGCTCTCGAAGGAGAAGCCATGTTGCGCGAAGGCCAGATTGGCTGAACGTCGCCTTGGGGCCGAGGCTGTGTGAAAACTCACCCTCTGCGAAAATGGATAGAACTTTCTTCGACCTGCGATGGTGCTGCGCGAATATTCTACCGCGAGGCCGACTCCTGACGAGCCTCGGTGGACGAACCTTGCTCACGCCCAGAGTGCTCGATGAGTTTTCACACAGCCTCGGCCAACTCCAGACTCCACCTCCCCCCTCGCGCTACGGCGCCCGCGCTATGTCCCGCCCGCCACACTCCGGCCCCGGCGTGCGGCGCCGGCGCCACGCCGCATTGCCCGCCCACACGACTCTGCTACTGACCCTCCTCATACGGATCATCTGAGAACGGCTGGAGGCTCATGCCATGAAGATCATGTGCGGGAACGCGAACCAGCCGCTGGC
This sequence comes from Caulobacteraceae bacterium, assembly GCA_009773335.1. Taxonomy (GTDB): domain Bacteria; phylum Pseudomonadota; class Alphaproteobacteria; order Caulobacterales; family Aquidulcibacteraceae; genus VFBF01. Next base: position 14,204 of record WRPF01000074.1, on the reverse strand, counting down.
GGCGGCCATCTGCAACTACCTCGACGCGCCGCTGACCAGGGCCGACGTGAAGCGCTTCAAGGACGGCGAGATCTTCGCCGTGATCGAAGAGAACGTCCGCGGCCAGGACGTGTTCGTCATCCAGTCGACCTCGGCGCCCGCCAACGACAACCTCATGGAGCTGCTGATCTGCATGGACGCGCTGGTGCGCGCCTCCGCCCGGCGGATCACGGCGGTGCTCCCCTATTTCGGCTACGCCCGGCAAGACCGGAAGGTGGGCGGGCGCACGCCGATCTCGGCCAAGCTGGTCGCCAACCTCATCACCACCGCGGGCGCCGACCGCGTGCTGTCGATGGAGCTCCACGCCGGCCAGATCCAGGGCTTCTTCGACATCCCGACCGACAACCTCTTCTGCACGCCGGTCATGGAGAAGGACATCAAGGCGGTGTTCGGCGCCGGCGCGAAGGAACTGATGGTCGTCTCGCCGGACGTGGGCGGCGTGGTGCGCGCGCGCGCGCTGGCCAACCGCTTCGGCGCCGACCTCGCCATCGTCGACAAGCGCCGCGAGCGCGCCGGCGAGAGCGAGGTGATGAACATCATCGGCGAGGTGAAGGGTCGTCGCTGCATCCTGTTCGACGACATCGTCGACAGCGCCGGCACGCTCTGCAACGCAGCGGAAAAGCTCAAGGAGGCCGGGGCGGTGAGCGTTTCCGCCTACGTGGCGCACGGGGTGCTGTCGAACGGCGCCGCGGGCCGGGTGGACAAGTCCGCGCTCGACGAACTCGTGGTGACGGATTCGATCCTGCATTCCGAAGCGGTGCAGAAGTCCAAGAAGATCCGCACCATCTCCGTGGCCCCCCTCATGGGCGAAGCGATCCGGCGCATCGCCAATGAGGAGAGCGTGTCGAAGCTGTTCGACTGAGCGTTATGGCGGCTCGCTGAATGGATCCTAATTCGCCGGAAGGTGCTGGGCCAGGAAGGCGTCGATCTCACGATAGAAGATCACCCGGTTGGCGTATTTCTCAAGGTGATGGTTTTCTTCCTTGAGTTCGACGAGCTTGACCGACTTTCCGGCCTCAACCAGTGCGTCACGCATGATGCGCGACTGCTCCACGGGAACGATGTCGTCGTCATCGCCGTGCAACAGAAGCACGGGCGCCGTGAAGGCGCGCGCCTGCCTGCGCGGCGACGCGGCAATGAGCGCGTCGCGATCGGCGGACGGATCACCGATGATGCGGACCCAGTACGAATAGCCCGCCGAGCCACGCCCCTCCTCGACACGCTCATACGACAGCATCTCAAGAAGGTCGGACGGACCTGCGCCCGCGATCACGCATTTGTAGAGATCGGGCGTCAGCGCGCCCCCGGCGAGCGCGGCGTAACCGCCGTAAGACCAGCCGAAAATGCATACTCTTGCCGGGTCGATGACATGGGTATCCGCCAGGTGCTTCACGCCATCTGTGATGTCGTCCTGCATGCGTCGGCCCCACTGGCGATACCCCGCCTCGGCGAATGCGCGGCCAAATCCCGAACCGCCCCTGAAGTTCGGCTGGAAGACCACGTATCCCCGGCTCGCGAGGAATTGCGCCCAGGTATCGAAACCGGAGCCGTCGCGCGCTTCGGGGCCGCCGTGCGGCATGACGATCAACGCCTTTGGCGGCGCGCCCGCAGCTGGCGGATTCGTGACAACGCCCCAGAGATCGGTTCCGTCGCGCGACTTGTAGGAGATCACCTTCGTGGCGGCCAGCGCGACATCGGCGAGCGAATTGCGGGTCCTGGTGATCGGCGTGATGCTCGCGGCGTCTCGCTGATAGACGTAGTACGCCATCGGAGACGCGGGCTCCTCGACGGCCAGCAGCCACGTCTTCTGGTCCTGCGAGACCTCGGCGATCATGAAGTGCGCCGATTGCCCGAAGAAGCGGTCGATGGCGCGCAGGTGCCGTGTGATCGCCGGCGTTGCGCCGACGCATTCGATGCGCTGCACATCGGCGCATGCGCCGAGAAGCTGATGATTGGCCTGATCGATGATCGGCACGTCGAGGTCAGCCACCGGATGACCGAGCAGCGGCGCGCCATACTCTCCAGTCGCGGTGTCGAACGCGTAGATCGACGCGCGGTCCTGGCCTTCAGGTCGCGCGGCGACGTAGACCTTGCCTGGCTCGGGCGCCGCACCCAACGGCGTGAAGATCGTCGAATTCGCCGCCTCTGCACGCTTCAGTTCGAGGAACTGGACCCACTCACGTGAACCCGGGCCGCGTCTGAAATAGCGAAACCCCGTTCGACGCGGGAGCGCCTCGAAGCGCATGACCTGGGCGCCTGTGCTGTCGGTGATCCAGCCGGCGGTCTGAAAGCCGCCCTGGTCGACCTTGCTCACCTGACCGGTCAGGACATTCGCCTTCCACAGGGCGAGGCCCGTGGGACTGTAAGCGGACAGAAGGATGTGATCGGGATCGCGCTGAAGTCGATCCACCAGCAAAGTCGGGGCGATCCGGACCGCAAGGCGGTTGGAGTGTCCTTCAAAAACCGAAACGACCGCGCCGCCCGTGCGGGCCGTCGAAACGACCCGGGGGATCCAGATGTCTTCTTCCGCCTCTTCCTGGTTTATGCGCGAGCCTGTCCTCGTCCGGGTCTGAAGGACCACCTTGTACAGCGCCCCGAAAACGAGCCGGTCGTCGGTTTTCCAGTCCACCCAACCCAGACGCACGCCAGTCGCTTCGTTGGCGCGCTGGATCGTCGACATCTGCCGCGTGGTCAGATCGATCACGACGAGCGCGTCGTAGTCGCCATCCTGCTTGATTCCAGCAAGATATCGACCGCTCGGCGACAGGGACGCAGCGTGGAACGAAGCGTCCGCTGCAAACTGCTCGGCCGTCGGCCGCACCGCCACTTGCGCCAGGCTCGAAGCGGTCAAACCGAAGGCGATCAACAACACTGAAATCAGACTGCGCATCACGACGTCCCCCCAATCGCTTATAGAAATCTACCATCCCCGAACCCATGGGATCAACCGCTGACGGAGGAAACTGGTCCGCTCCCGCAGCCGATCGGCGCACACGCGACTTCCACTCCTCATCTCGACGCCACGCAAGATCACCCGGCCGCGCGTTACTGCGGAGTGACGCCGTGGCGCGCGGACCTGTTCGTCCAGCCGCTGCCGGGCTATGTCGCCTGGATGAGCCCTGCACCGCGCCTGCTGATCGCCGCCGCCCTTCTCCTCTCCGCCTGCTCCGCCGGCGCCAGCCAAAAAGAAGAGGAACACGACCGCTTCCCGACCTCGAAGGACTTCACCACGGATGTGATGGCCCGTGCGGCGTTCACCGCCGGCGGCGCAACGCCCTGGCGGCTTTCGGCGCTGGAGACGCCGCGTGCGAAACCTGCCGCGTGGCGGATCGTGGTGGTGACGGGAACGCCGTCGTGGTCGGAATACTGGGCGCCGACGCTGGCGAAGATCGGGCCGGACCGCGAGATGATCGTCGCCGATCGGCCGGGCTTCGCCGAAAGCGAACCGCAGACCGCCGTCACCAGCATCGAGGCGCAGGCCGAGGCGCTCGAACCGATGCTCGGCGACAACGACGGGCAGAAGGTGATCCTCATCGGCCAGAGCTATGGCGGGCCGATCGCGACCGTGCTCGCCGCGCGCCGGCCGGACAAGGTCAAGGCGCTGGTGCTGATGAGCGCGTTCTTTGGCGATCGCGGCCCGACGATCCGGCGTCTCTCGGCGCTCGGCAGTCTCGTGCGGCCCGCATTGCCGCGCGACATGAAGAATGCGCTGGCCGAGATCGATCACCAGAAGCCGCAGTTGCCACGCGCTCGCACGGCGCTCGCGGGGCTCGCCATTCCCGTCATCGTGCTGCACGGCGACCGCGACACCTTCATCACGCCTGCGGATGCGCGTCGTCTCGCGGTCGCAGCCGGCCCGCGCGCGCAGTTCATGGAAGCGCCGGGCGGCGATCATTTTCTCAATGCGTGCTGCGTGGACTCGGTGCTTGGCGCCGTCGATCGCGGCATCGCCGCAGCGGAGTCCGGCACATGAGCTTTCTCACACGGCGCCCGTCTCTCGATGCGCTTTCAAACACGGAAGAAGGCGAACACCGCCTGCGGCGCACGCTCTCGTGGCCGCATCTCGTGGCGCTCGGCGTCGGCGCGATCATCGGCACGGGCATCTACACGCTGATCGGCGTCGGCGCGGGCCTCGCGGGGCCGGGCGTGATGCTGTCGTTCCTGCTTGCGGGCGCGGTGTGCGTGTTCGCGGCGCTCGCGTATGCGGAGCTCGCATCGATGATGCCGGCGGCGGGCAGCGCGTACACCTACAGCTACGCGGCGCTGGGCGAATTCGTGGCGTGGATCGTGGGATTCAGCCTGCTGCTTGAGTATTCTGTGGTGTGCAGCGCGGTCGCTGTTGGCTGGTCCGGCTATGCGACAGGCTTTCTCGACGGCCTTGGCGTGCACCTGCCGGACGCGCTGACGAAAGGCCCGCACGCGGGCGGCATCTTCAATTTTCCCGCCGTGTTCATCATCGCGGTGGTCGCGGGACTGCTCGCCATCGGCACGCGCGAGAGTGCGGCGGTCAACGCTTTCCTCGTCGTGGTGAAGCTCGCCGCGCTCGCACTGTTCGTGGCCATTGCACTGCCGGCGTTCAACCCGGCGCACTTCGAGCCGTTCATGCCGTTCGGCGTGTCCAGTACGAAGGTCGTCGACGGCGAAATCGTCAAGATCGGCGTGTTGCCCGCCGCCTCGATCATCTTCTTTGCGTTCTACGGCTTCGACGCCGTCTCCACCGCCGCGGAGGAAGCCAAACGCCCCGAACGCGATCTCGCGCTCGGCATCATCGGCTCCATGGTCATCTGCACCGCGATCTACATGATCGTCGCGGCGGCCGCGATCGGCGCCATGCCGTTCGGCCAGCTCGCCGCATCGAAGGAGCCGCTGGCGGAAGTCGTGCGGACGCTCGGCAACCCGACCGCCGCCGCCGCCATTGCGGGCGCAGCGGTCATTGCGCTGCCGACGGTGATCCTCGCCTTCATGTACGGCCAGAGCCGCATCTTCTTCGTCATGGCGCGCGACGGCCTGTTGCCGACGAGCCTCGCGAAGGTCCACAAGCGCACGGGCTCGCCGCTGGCGATGACCTTCGCCACCGCGATCTTCGTGGGCGCCATCGCGGGCTTCTTCCCGCTCGACGAGATCGCAGCGCTCGCCAACGCGGGCACGCTGGCGGCGTTCATCGCCGTCGGCGCGAGCCTCATGGTGCTGCGGATGCGCGACCCTGCCCGCGCGAGGCCTTTCCGGACGCCGCTCTGGTTCATCGTCGGCCCCGCCGCGATCCTCGGCTGCGGGTATCTCTTTTTCACGCTGCCGACGAACACGCAGGTCTATTTCGTGATCGCCCACGCCATCGGGCTCGTGCTCTATTTCGCGTGGGGCTTCAGGAAGAGCCGCCTCGCCGCCGCAAAATAACAATCGGGGAAACGTCCATGGCCATCTTACCGCTCTCGCGGATCATCGCTCACTGGGCGGCGCTTCAGCCGGACCGTGTGGCGATCGATCATCTCGGCGACCGCGTGACGTGGGCGGAGCTTGAGGCGCGCACGAACCGTCTCGCGCGCCAGTATGAATCGCTCGGCGTGAAGCAGGACGATTTCGTCACCATCGCGCTGCCCAACAGCATCGCCTTCATTGAGGCGACCTTCGCGGCGTGGAAGGCCGGCGCCACGCCGCAGCCGATTTCCGCGAAGCTCCCGAAACTCGAACGCGACCAGATCGTCGAACTGGGCCAGCCGTCGCTCGTCGTCGGCTGCGAGGTCGGCGCCTACGGCGAGACGCCATGTCTGCCGGAAGGTTTCACAGCCGACGCTTCACTCTCCGATGCGCCGCTCGACGAGCGCATGGCGTCCTCGATCAAGGCGATGACGTCGGGCGGCTCGACGGGACGGCCGAAACTGATCGTCTCGAAAAATCCCGCCGCCTGGGATCCTGAGGTCCCCTATCTCGAAATTCCGCTGCAGGGCGTGATGCTCATTCCGGGCCCGCTCTATCACAACGGGCCGTTCCTCTGGTGCATGATTGCGCTGTTCAAGGGCTGCACCGTCGGGCTCACCACGCGCTTCGATGCGGAGGAAACGCTTTCGCTCATCGATCGCCTGCGCGTGGACACGGTCTACATGGTGCCGACGATGATGCGCCGGATCTGGGCGCTGCCGGAGGAAACCCGCGCGCGCTACGACGTCTCTAGTTTGAAATCGCTCTGGCACCTCGCGGCGCCGTGCCCGGCGTGGCTGAAGGAGTGCTTCATCGAGTGGCTGGGCGCGGAAGTGATCTGGGAGCTCTACGGCGGCACGGAGGGCCAGGGCTCGACGACCATCCAGGGCACGGACTGGCTCACGCACCGGGGCTCGGTGGGAAAGCCCGTGCCGACCTGCGAAATGAAGATCGTCGGCGAGAACGGCGAGACGCTGGCGCCCGGGGAAATCGGCGAGGTGTTCCTGCGTCCGCTCGAAGGCCCGGGCACGAGCTACCGTTACATCGGCGCTGAGGCCAAGATCATCGACGGCGGCTGGGAGAGCCTCGGCGACATGGGCTGGATGGACGCCGAAGGCTTCCTCTACCTGACCGACCGCCTCTCCGACATGATCCTCTCCGGCGGCGCCAACATCTATCCGGCCGAAGTGGAAGCCGCCCTCGACGCGTTCCCGGGCGTGCGCTCCTCCGCCGTCATCGGCCTGCCGGACGAGGACCTGGGCAACCGGCTGCACGCCATCATCGACTGCCCGGACGGCCCGCCCGACGAAAAGGCGCTCCTCGCCCACCTCGCGGACCGGCTGGTGCGCTACAAGATCCCCCGCTCGCTGGAGTATGTGGCCGAGCCGCTGCGCGACGACGCGGGGAAAGTGCGGCGCAAGGATCTGCGGGAGGCGCGGGTGACGGGGTAAAGGGCAGCGGCGACGACGCTACCTTTGCCCCCTCAACCGCCTGGTATGCGTGGCTGGTTGTCGATGTTCTGCTGCTGTGACGCATTCGGCGCAGCGCCGAACTGGTAGGACACCGTGTAACGTGCGAGCGCGCCGGGGCTGTCGCGCGTGGAGCGTTCATAGAAGTCCGGCGTCGAGATTTCGCTCGTGCGCTTGCGGCTGGCGAAGACGTCGTTGACGTTCAGCGTTCCGACGAACCTGTCAGAGAGCCGGCGTCGCCACGTAAAGTTCACCGTGCCGAGCGCGTGCTGTTTCGATTGCAGGTCATACGACGGGCCCTGAAAATCCGCGCGGAACTGCAGCTGATCGGCGCCGACTTCTTCCTGGTTGGAATCGCCGTAGTCGAGCCGGAGGTTCGCTGAATACTGCGCGGCGCTTCGTTGCTCGAACGCGCCGGACTGGAGCGTGTTGAACAAGCGCTCCCGAATGTTTGCGCCGATGATGTAGCCCCAGCGCTGGCTCAGCGGACCGCGCGCCTGCGCTTCGAGGCCGCGCTCCTGGTTCTCGCCGACGTTGACCGGACGTGTAAAGACGATGCCACCGATCAGATCGCGGCGGCTGCCCACCACGTCGTGGCTCGTCCGGTCAAAGAAGGTGAACGATGCCGCTGTCTTATTCCTGCGATAATTGAAGCTCGCCTCGTAGGCGTCGGTTGTCGCCGGCCGCAGATCGGGATTGCCGCTGCTCGCGTTGTCGCCCGAATACCGGATGACCGGACTGAGGTCGTCGAAGTCCGGCCGGTCGATCCGACCGGTGTAGCTCACGTCCAGATTTACAGTTGCAGACAGTTTGCGCCGGACATGCAGGCTCGGGAAAACACGGACATCCTCGTCCTCGGTTTCCGTGCCGGCTTCGCTGACCTTGCGCCAGTAATCTTCCGCGCGCACGCCGGGAAGGATCGTGAAGTTTCCGACGTCGAACTGATAGGTGGCGTAAGCGGCGAGCGTGCGATCCTCGCCCCGCAGATCCGACACGTAGGGCGCGGGGCCGGCTCCCTCGAGGACGCGCAGCGACGCATCGTTGGTTTGTCGCGTCAGACCGATCGCGGCGCCCCAGGTGAAGAAACGATCTTGTGGTCGCGGACGTTCGGCGTCGAACGTGAAATTCAACGTCTCGGTGTCGGTGTCCTGCGTCGACAGGTACCGGTTGGATGTCGCCGCGCCCGTGGGCTGGGCGCCGATCAGGCTCGAATACGTTTTCACATCGCTGGTGAGAACCAGCTTGGCCTTGGTCAGGTCTTCGGCGACCGCGCCATCCTGCTGCATTTCCAGCGCGAGTTCGGTGTTGTCGGTTACGGTATGGTTGGCGACCGTGCGCAGCGAGCCTGGCGCCGAACTGCTCGTCCAGTTCATGTATTCGTGAAACCGGTAATCGAACGCGTTGGCGCTGAGAGACGCCGTGTAGCGTCGTCGCGCATTGGGCCTGTAGCCGGCGTTACCGGTCGCGTACCAGCCGTCGTAGTCGAACCCGTTGACGCCGCGCTTTAGATAATCCGGTCCGGCCGGCAGTTCGTTGCGCTGGCCGTACGCGGCGCGTTCTTCGCCGTAGCCGTGCAGCCCCGCCCAACCGCTGAGCGTCAGCTTCTCGCCGGACCAGCTCGGCGCGATCGCATACGTGGCGCCGCCGAACGTATCGGCGCCGACGCGCGCCAGCCCCGAGAGGCCCGCGATGAAACGATCCCGGGTGATGATGTTGATGATGCCGCCGGAGGCGCCGGCCGAAAATTGCGCCGGCGGATTGCTGAGAATCTCGATGCGCTTGACCTGGCTTCCAGGCAGGCCGCGCAGCACCGCTTCCAGGCTCTGCCCGGGCACGGTCTGGCCGTTGATCTGCACCGTGACATTCGAAGCGCCAAGCAGGGATACGTCGCCGTCGGGCGAGACGATCACCGAGGGCACGTGACCGAGCACCTCGAACATGTCGGTGCTTTGCGCTTCGGCGTCGTCGCGGAGGGTGTAGACGCGCCGGTCGATGCGCACGCTGGCGTCCGGGGTGGCGAGCACGACGATCTCGTCGCTCTCCTTCGCCGCTTCCCCGGACGCCTGAGGCGCGGCGTCCTGGGCGTGGGCAGGGGCGATCATCGCGAGCGAAGCGGCGAAAGCGGCGAAAGCGGTATACAGCTGTGTCACGGTGCTGCAGCGCTATGGTTGTTTGCGGAACCGGGCAACGGCCGGCTGCCGCCAGGGTGCGACGCGCCGGCCGCGCCGGGAGGGCCGGTTCCCAGCCCGCCGTTGCATCCTGCCGCCCTCTCCGCTATAGCCCCGCCTTCGTTTCCAGAGGCCCCCGCCCGGACCGCCCCTCAGGGGTGCATGGGGCATTGGGTCGAAGGCATACCAGTCAAGCAAGGATCAGGGTCGTGGCAGGCATCGTTTTGACGGTCGACGTTCGGGAAAAGACCGGCACGGGCGGCGCACGCGCGACACGGAGGCTCGAACAGGTGCCGGGCATCCTCTACGGCGGCGAGCGCGGCCCGATCCCGATCGAGGTCTCCAAGAAGGAGCTCGTGAAGGCGGTGCGCTCGGGAAAGTTCATTTCCCACATGATCACCCTCGACCATAAGGGCGAGAAGCAGCCGGTCATCCCGCGCGCGATCCAGTTCCACCCGGTGACGGACGAACCGCTCCACGTCGATCTCTACCGTGTGGAAGAAAACAGCGTCATCGACGTCAACGTGCCGGTGCACTTCAAGAACCACGCCGACAGCCCCGGCCTGAAGCGCGGCGGCGTTCTGAACGTCGTCGAGCACACGATCCGCCTGAAAGTGAAGGCGGTAGCGATCCCGGAAGAAGTCGTGATCGATCTCACGGGCCTCGACGTGGGCGCGGTGATCCACCTTTCGGCGCTCACGCTGCCGGCAGGCGCGACGCCCGTCGTGAAGGACCGCGACCTGACGATCGCCTCGATCGGCGGCCGCATGGCGGAAGCCGCAGAACCGGCTGCTGAAGCAGCGCCAGCCGCCGCCGCACCAGCAGCTGACGCGAAGGGCGGCAAGAAGGACTGATCCTTCGCCGCCTGACGGCATGGCGAGGGAGGAGTGGCGCAGATGCTTCTCATCGTCGGCCTCGGCAATCCCGGCCCGAAATACGCGAAGAACCGCCACAACATCGGCTTCATGGCCGTTGACGAGCTCGCGCGTTTCCATCGCTTCGGGCCGTGGAAGAAGCGTTTTCAGGCCGAATGCGCCGAGGGCGAGATCGCCGGCGTGAAGTGCCTCGCGATGAAGCCGCAGACGTTCATGAACGAGAGCGGCCGCGCGGTCGGCGAGGCTGCGCAGTTCTTCAAGATTCCGCCCGCCGAGATCATCGTATTCTACGACGAGATCGATCTCGCGCCCGGCCGCTTCCGCATGAAGACCGGCGGCGGCGCGGCGGGGCACAACGGCATCCGCTCCATCTCAGCAAGCCCCGTGGGCGCGGATTTCCGGCGCGCGCGCATGGGCGTCGGCCATCCCGGCCAGAAGGAACTCGTGCACGGCCACGTGCTCAGCGATTTCCACAAGGTCGATGGCCAATGGGTGGAGGCGCTCGTACGCGCGTGCGCGGATGCGGCCGCGCTGCTCGTGACCGGCGACGATGAGAAATATCAGGCCGAAGTCCTGCGCCTCGCGCCGGCCGACAAGGCCAATGTGCGCGGCCCCCGCGACGAGTGAGGACGCACCGTCGGTTGCGCGGTCCCCTCCGCCCGCCTACGTGTGCGCGCGCATGCTTTACATGATCCTCCTCTACGCGCCGTCGCTGCTGTGCGGCATTCACGCGGCGCGCTCGGGCCGCGCGCAGACGTGGCTGTGGATCCTTGTGATCGCGCCGGGGCTCGGGCCGTTGATCTATGTCTTCTCCGTTCTGGTCCCCGAATGGATGGGCGGGCGCACGGCCCGCAAGCTCGGCGGGGTCGCCCAGAAGGCGCTCGATCCCGAACGCGACTACCGGGCCGCCAAACTGGCGCTGGAAGACGCCGAAACCGTGGGCAACCGCATGCGGCTGGCGCAGGCCGCCGCCGCGCTCGGCCGCTGGCCGGAGGCGGAAACCGCCTGGGCGCAATGCGTCATCGGCCAGTTCGCTGACGATCCGGTGGTGCTGCTCGGCCATGCCAACGCCCTGCTTGAGCTTGGCCGCTTCGACGAGGCGCTGAAGCGTCTGGAGGCGCTCTCGGCGCTGGGCAAGGAGAACGACACGGGTCCGGTCGCGCTCGCCTACGCGCGCGCCTACGAGGGCCTGGGGCGCAACAACGAGGCCGACCCGCCGTTCCGCTTCGCCGCCGACCGCATCCCCGGCCTCGAGGCCGCCTGCCGCTACGCGGCGTTTCTGGCCAAGACCGGCAAGCAGGAGGAAGCGCAGCTCGCGCTCGCCGAGATCGAGCGGCGCTTCCAGAAGATCAACCCGCAGCTGCGCAACCTCGACCGTCCCTGGCGCGAGATGGCGGCGAAGGCCGTGGCGGGACGCGCATAAGGTTACACGCATCAGTGTAACACGGGCCCGTGTTGCGCGGGCACGCGTGAAATTGTATGGTGCGGCATGGCCAACGTGACCATCACCCTTGATGAAGCGCTGCTCTCACAAGTCCGCCGCGATGCGGACCGGGCGGGCAAGAGCGTTTCGCGCTACATCGGCGACCTCGTCGAGGCCGATCAGGAACGGCTGCGCCGGGAAAGTATCGCGGCCATGGACGCTTTCCTGTCCGGCCCCGATCTGAATTTGCTGAATGATGATGGAACCGCACCCACCCGGGAAGAACTGAATGAACGTCCGTATCCTGGTGGACACCAACGTCTTCCTCTACAGCCGCGATGGCCGGTTTCCGACAAAACAGGCGCAGGCGTCGGCGTGGCTGAAGGCCATGGCGCATTTGAACGTGATGGTGACCAGCCAGCAGGTGGCGGGCGAACATCAGAACGCGGCAATCCGAAAACTGGGAACCCCGCTGGCGACGGCGGCGGCGGCAAGCAGTGAGCTACTACGTTGGTGCCCCGGCGTGATGCAGGTCGCTGACACACTCCGCGCTCTCGACATACAGTGCCGGCGCAATACGCAATGGTGGGACGCTGCGCACATCTCCTTTGCGCTGGCGAACGGATGCACGCATTTCCTGACCGAAGACCGCATGTCCTCGCGCGAGATCGAGGGTCTGCATCTGGTTGATCCGTTTGAGATCACGCCAGAGGCGTTCTTTGAGCAGGCATAACGCCTGAGCGCTCAGTGCCGTTTCGATTTCGGCCGCTTCTGGACGGAATCGCCGAGATTGGTGACACGGCCGCGCACGCCCGCGCGCTGCATGGCCTCGATGGCCTTGCCCATGTCCCAGTGGGGCACCCGGAGCACGCGGTCGGCGGCGTTGAGGGCGCCGAGGCGCTTGGCGGCGCGCTCCATGTGGATCACCGAGCCGGAACGGTCGACCTCGACGGCGCGCTTGCCGTCCTTGGCCTGCCGGTCGAGCCGTCGTCGCCGGGCCAGCGGCGGCTCCTCGAACACCTCGTCGAAAGGCATGTCCGGGTCCGTTGCGTACCGTGTGCGCAGGCGCGCCATCGTCCAGCTCCATCCAGAGACTGGACAATCGCGGTACAGGTGTTCGCGGGCGCCGCCAAGCTTTTGTGGATAACTCCGGAAACCGGGCTCTTGTAACGGCCCCACGCTTCGGCCATGACCCGCCCGCGCGCCCGGATGGGCGCATCCTCATTCCTCCGGAGACGGCCTTGGGCTTCAAGTGCGGCATCGTGGGTCTGCCGAATGTCGGCAAATCCACCCTCTTCAATGCGCTGACGCAGACGGCGGCGGCGCAGGCGGCGAACTATCCGTTCTGCACCATCGAGCCGAACGTCGGCGAGGTGGCGATGCCGGAGCCGCGCCTGCCGGTGCTGGCGAAGATCTCGGGCTCCAAGGAGATCATCCCGACGCGGATGAATTTCGTCGACATCGCCGGCCTCGTGCGCGGCGCGTCGAAAGGCGAAGGCCTCGGCAACGCCTTCCTCGGCAACATCCGCGAGACCGACGCCATCGTCTATGTGCTGCGCTGTTTCGAGAACGACGACATCACGCACGTGGAAGGCCGCATCGATCCGATCTCGGATCTGGAGACGGTGGAAACCGAGCTGATGCTGTCGGATCTCGAGAGCCTTGAGAAGCGCGTGGCCAACCTCGAGAAGAAGGCCAAGGGCGGCGACAAGGACGCAAAGCTCACGCTCGACCTCGTCCTGCGCGCCAAGGCGCATCTTGAAGAGGGCAAGCCCGCCCGCGTGACGAAGGTGGCCGACGACGAGAAGAAGGCGTTCGAGATGCTTCAGCTTCTCACGTCCAAGCCCGTGCTCTTTGTGTGCAACGTCGACGAGAACGATGCCGCAAAGGGCAACGCGCATTCGGCGCGTGTGGCCGAACGTGCGAAGCAGGAAGGCGCCGAATGCGTTGTGATCTGCGCGCAGATGGAGGCCGAACTCGCCGCCCTCGATGAAGCGGAGCAGAAAGAATATCTCGCCGCCGCCGGGCTTTCCGAGCCGGGCCTCGTGACGCTGATCCACGCCGGCTACAAGCTGCTCGGCCTGCAAACGTATTTCACTGTCGGCCCGAAGGAAGCGCGCGCCTGGACGATCCACAAGGGCGACACCGCCCCGCAGGCCGCCGGCGTCATCCACACGGATTTCGAGAAGGGCTTCATCCGCGCCGAGACCATCGCCTTCGACGACTTCGTGAAGTTCAACGGCGAACAGGGCGCCAAAGACGCCGGCAAGATGCGGCTGGAAGGCAAGGACTACATCGTGCGCGACGGCGACGTGATGCACTTCCGGTTTACGTCGTAGCGGGCTTTCGGCGATGAGGACCGCCGGCGCCCTCGCCGGCATGGGACGGCGGCGCCAGACTCCGCAGAATCTCGCGTTGCGTGAATACTTGAATGCCGGCGAGGGCGCCGGCGGTCCGGCATGAATAGTCATGACGTGTCCGCCCCTGCCGGCGCACACGCCCACGCCACACACATCACCGCCTCAGCACACGGCGCGAACGCCACCAGCCGCCGCCGCACGCGGGCGCGGCGGAAGCGTTTCAACATCCGCGCTATCGTGTGATCGAGATCATCGAACAGCGCGCGCAGGTCGCGCAGCGATTTTACTGCAACACCCCGCGTGAATGCGCGTAAGCGCGCGCCAGTGCGCGTGTAGCGGCATCCGCGCCGCGCGCCCCACGGGCGCTCTGACGGCAATGGATCGGCGTGGCGGCCGTGATGCAGCGCATACGCCACGACGATGCACTTCGCCTCCGCGCACGCTTCGCGCACCGC
>WRPF01000073.1 GCA_009773335.1 Caulobacteraceae bacterium | reverse complement strand
CTGAGCGCGGCCACCGGGGTCGCCGCCGCCGCCTGGGCCGCCGTGCGCGCCGCCACCGAGGCGTTCCTCGAAAACGGCGACAGCGACGTGCTCGCCCAGCAGGCCGGCGCGCCTTTCAACTACAACACGCTGTTCGTGAAGGGCGGCTGACGGGCGGAGGTTCACTGGCAGGGTGCGTCGCCTTCGCTGATCGACTAGATCGGGAGGATGCTTGACGATATTTCACCAGAGGCCCGCGCCGAAGTAGAACGCCGTCTTTCCGCCATCGAAGCGGATGATGGCGTGCGCATACTGTTCGCTGTCGAGAGCGGTAGCCGCGCGTGGGGCTTCGCATCCCCCGACAGCGACTACGACTGCCGCTTTCTCTACGTGCGACCGCTCAACGGCTATCTTGAACTCTTCCAGCCGCGCGATGTCATCGAGCGCCCGATCCTCGACCTCTTCGACGTGAACGGGTGGGACCTCACCAAGGCGCTGAAGCTGATCATCGGCGGCAACAGCGTCATCCAGGAATGGCTGGCTTCGCCGATCGTCTACCGCAAGGACGCGGCCTTTGTGGACGCGCTCGTCCCGCTCGCGAAGGACTGGCGGTCGGCATACGCGGATGCGCATCACTATCATGGCCTGCTCGCCACACAACTTGGAAGGCACCTTGCGGGGCGCACGCAGGTCAATCTGAAGAAGTATTTCTACGTGATCCGGCCCGCGATTGCGCTGCAGTGGCTGCGCGAGAAAGGCGGCTCGCCGCCCATGGACCTGCCGTCGCTCGTGGCGGGCGTCGTGGTGCCGGCTGGAGTCGCAGAGGCGCTTGAAATGCTGCGCGAAGCGAAACGCCGCGCCAGCGAAGTCGGCGAAGGCCAACGCATCGTAGCGCTCGATCGATACATTGACGATCAGGCGCAATGGGGGCTTGCCAACAAGGGCCGGCCGTCCTCCCCAGATCCGGCGCTTGTCGCCCGAACGAACGCGTTTTTCAGGGACGTTGTTACAGGCCGGAAGCTGACGCCATGACCGCACCCATCGATTCAAAATCCCGTGTCTGGCTCATCGACGGATCGGGCTACATCTTCCGCGCCTATCACGCGCTGCCGCCGCTGACGCGCCAGAAGGACGGGCTGCCCATCGGGGCGGTCAGCGGCTTCTGCAACATGCTCTACAAGCTGCTCAACGACATGAAGGGGCCGGACCGGCCGACGCATCTCGCGGTGATCTTCGATCGCTCGGCGACGACGTTTCGCAACGAAATCTATCCGCAATACAAGGCCCACCGCCCGCCGGCGCCGGAAGATCTCGTGCCGCAGTTCCCGATCATCCGCGAGGCCACGCGCGCGTTCGGCGCGCCGGCGATCGACATGGAAGGCTTCGAGGCCGACGATCTCATCGCCACCTATGCGCGCGATGCGGCGCGGCGCGGCGCGAAGGTGCAGATCGTGTCGTCCGACAAGGATCTGATGCAGCTCATCGTCGAAGACTCCATCGAGCTCTACGATCCGATGAAATCGAAATCTCTCGGCGCGGAGGCGGTGCTGGAGAAGTTCGGCGTGACGCCCGACAAGGTCGTCGACGTGCAGGCGCTCATGGGCGACAGCGCCGACAACGTCCCCGGCGCGCCGGGCATCGGGCCGAAGACCGCCGCCGAACTCATCGGCATGTTCGGTGATCTTGAATCCGTGCTCGCGCGCGCCGGCGAGATCAAGCAACCCAAGCGCCGCGAGAGCATCCAGAACAACGCCGATCTCATCCGCATTTCCAAGGAACTGGTGACGCTGAAGGACGACGTGGCGGTGGAGGAGACGCTGGAGTCCTTCGCCGTGCGCGATTTCGAGGACGGCGTGCTGCTGAAATTTCTCGACGAGATGGAGTTGCGCACGCTGGGGCGGCGGGTGCGCGAGCAGATCGCGAAAAATCCCGAGAGCGTCGTCCCGCACATGGATGAAGGGGATGTCGCGGCAGGCGCGGGCTTCGATTTCGACAGGTATGAGACCGTCGACACGCTGGAGGCGCTCGCGCGCTGGATCGCACGCGCAAACGCGGCGGGCTACGTGGCCGTGGACACCGAGACCAAGGGCCTCGGCGCGCACGCGGAACTTGTGGGCATTTCGCTGGCGACTGCGGTGAACGAGGCCTGCTACATCCCGCTCGCGCACGTGGACCCGCACGCGGCGGCGCCGTCGGGCAACGGCGATCTCTTCGCCGCGCCTGCGGAGCCTGTGGCGGCCGCGCCGCACGCGGCGCTGAAGCAGATCGCCATGAAGGATGCGATTGCGGCGCTGAAGCCGCTGCTGGAAGATCCCGCGGTGCTCAAGATCGGCCAGAACATCAAGTACGATCTCAACATCTTCGCGCAGCATGGCGTCGCGGTGGCGCCGATCGACGACACGATGCTGATGTCCTATGTGCTCGCGGCGGGGTCGCACAACCACGGCATGGACGAGCTGAGCGATCTCCATCTCGGCCACCGGCCCATTGGATTCGCCGACGTCGCCGGCAAGGGCAAGGCGCAGATCACCTTCGATCGCGTGCCCATCGACATCGCCACGCGCTATTCGGCGGAAGATGCGGATGTGACGCTGCGGCTGTGGGAAAAGCTGCGCCGCGAAGTGGCGCGCGAACGCCTGCGCACGGTGTACGAAACGCTTGAGCGACCCATGCCGGAAGTGCTCGGCGCCATGGAGCGGGCGGGGATCAGGGTCGATCCCGATGAACTCTCGCGGATGTCCGGTGAGTTTGCGCAGCGCATGCTCGCCTACGAGGACGAGGCAAAGAAGCTCGCCGGCAAGGAGTTCAACATCGGTTCCCCGAAGCAGCTCGGCGAGATCCTGTTCGACGACATGAAGCTGCCGGGCGGCTCGAAGACCAAGACCGGCGCGTGGTCCACCGATGCGAGCGTGCTGGAAGATCTCGCGGCCGCCGGCCATGAACTGCCGAAGGTGCTGCTCGACTGGCGCCAGCTGCAGAAGCTGCGCTCGACGTATACAGAAGCGCTGCGCGAGGCGATCAACCCGGACACCAGGCGCGTCCACACTTCCTACACGCTCGCCTCGACGACGACGGGCCGCCTCTCGTCCAACGATCCCAACCTGCAGAATATCCCGATCCGCACCGCTGAAGGACGCCGCATCCGCGAGGCGTTCATCGCCGAGGAGGGCCATGTGCTCATCTCGGCGGACTATTCGCAGATCGAACTCAGGCTGCTCGCGCACGTGGCCGACATTCCGCAACTCAAGCAGGCGTTCGCGGACGGCATCGATATCCACGCGCTCACGGCGTCCGAGATGTTCGGCGTGGCCGTGGAGGGCATGGATCCGATGGTGCGCCGTCAGGCCAAGGCGATCAATTTCGGCATCATCTACGGCATTTCCGCTTTTGGGTTGGCACGGAACCTTGGGATCGAGAGAGGCGAGGCGGACGCCTACATCAAGAAATACTTCGAGCGCTTCCCCGGCATCCGCGACTACATGGAAAACACCAAGGCCTACGCGCGCGCCAACGGCTATGTGGAAACCATCTTCGGGCGTCGCGCGCACGTGCCGGGCATCAAGTCGAAGACGCCGACCGAGCGCGCCTTCGCCGAACGCCAGGCCATCAACGCGCCGCTGCAGGGCGCTGCCGCCGACATCATCCGCCGCGCGATGATCCGTGTGCCCGGCGCACTAGGGAGCGCGGGTCTTCAGACCCGCATGTTGTTGCAGGTCCACGACGAACTCGTGCTCGAGGCGCCGCAGGCCGAAGTGGAAAGGGCCATGGCGCTCGTACGCCGCGTGATGGAATCCGCACACGAACCGGCGGTGACGATCTCGGTCCCGCTGACGGTGGAAGCAAAAGCCGCGCGCACATGGGCGGCGGCGCATTAGGGGCGCGCGAGACGGCAACCGAGAGTTTGGAGTGGGCCGTGACGAATGCGACGAGAGATCGGATAGTTCGAATAATTCGCGGATTCGTGCGTCTCTGGCCGCCAAAGTCTCCGAATGAAATTCATGATGATCATCTGATCATGAACGACCTGGGGTTTCATCCGGACGACTTCGCCGATCTGCTCGAGGAGATTGAACTCGAGTTTGACATTCCACGCCCATCTAGGAGTCTCGCGCCGCTCGACATCAGGCTCGGTGCGTTGTGCGAGGCGGTTGACTCTCGCGTTTGGCCAGCGTCGTGGCTGGGATAACCCGTCGGGCGTCGTGTGTGTATTGCGCGATGGAAGCATTCCTCACCACTAAGGAGAGGGATAGAGGCGCGGTGTCTGCGGCTAGGACCGCGCACCTCCCGGTGCGCATACGGTGTTTCGTTCACGCACCGCCATCGCTTGTTTGATCCGCCCATGCGCACCGGGAGGTGCGCGGTCCTACTCGCAGGCGTCCGCGCTGAGGACCGCCGGCGCCCTCGCCGGCCAGGTGGTTCGTCCTGAAAGATCGCCGCCCGTTTCAGCACCGTATGCCGGCGGGGCGCCGGCGGTCCTACTCTCCAACACCTGAAAGTGCGGGGAACGCGCGCGTGCGTCACCACACCGATCACCACCTATTTTCGCGTCTTTTCCGATTGTCTGATCATCACAATCGCTGGGCGTATTCCCCCTCCCTGCCCGTTGGGCGGGGAGGGGGCAGGGGGCGGGGCGGGCCGCAGGAAAAGCCTCCAGGCCCATGACGCACAAGTACTTTTCGCAAAAGCACAGATCGTCGCCGGCCACACCCGCCCCCTGCCCCCTCCCCCTCCGATGGAGGCGGAGGGGGTTTCTGCCATGCGCGCCGACGCATGAAAAACCACGCCGCGTTCCGCAATCTATCCGACCGGATTGCGCGCTGCCGCATACTCGTTCCCGTCATTAACCCGCACGGCAGGAGATCATGCGCACCTACAATCCCGTCCGACCCCACATCGCCGACATCACAGCGTTCGCCATGAACCTCAGGCTCTGGCTGCTGGAGCTTGTCGGCATGTTCGCGGGGTGGAGCGGAATGCGGGCGATGAAGCTGCGCGTGCGTGAGGAGATGCGTTATCTCAGGCGCGACCTGAAGCGCGTGCTCTATTTGCTCGCGTTCGCGCGGTTCGATCTGAAGCCACACGCCAAGCGCACATGGCGACCGCCATCCGTCGCACGGGGATTTCGCGTCACGCGGCGATGCACGCGGCTGGTGAAGCATTTCACCCGCGATCTCGATCTGTCCACGCCCGCCGCGATGCGCGCGGTGCTCGACGATCTTGAATCCACTATCAAGCGGATCGCGAAACGGGTGCGCTGGGCCTGCGCCGCCTGGCGACGGATCTCTGTGGCGCCGCCCGCAACCTCTTGCGCCGATGTGCGCGAAACCTGCGCGCCGTGCTGCGCGGACACGTCCTAGCCATGCGCCCGTTTCCCCGCATCGCTGCATCGCCGCGCGCAAGAACCATCCGGGTCTGGCGTCGCGCCCGCTCGCCTTGTGCGACGCATCCGTTAGAGTGTCCTCATCAGGGAGTGACCCATGAAGAAGTTCTGCACCATTGCATTCGCCGTCCTCGCGCTCGCCGCGTGCCAGCCGGCGCCGGCGGCGAAGTCCGAGGACGCCGCCGCAATCGCGCTGGCCGCGGGGAAGGAACCCGCCCCCGCGACCGACGCCTGGCTTGGCGACTGGACGGGCGTGGAAGGCACGATGCTGAAGATCGACGTGGGCGCAGGCCCCGGCGTCTACGCGATCACCGAGACGACGCTCGATGGCCCCGTCAGCTTCACCGGCACGGCGGACGGCGACGTGATCCGCTTCGAGCGTGCCGGCGCGCCGGAAACCATCCGCGCGGGCGACGGCGCGGCGACCGGGCTCAAATATCTCGATGGCAAGACCGACTGCCTCGTGATCAAGGACGGGGAGGGCTTCTGCCGCGACTAAAGCGACACAACGTCCAGGCGAAGTTCGGCGCGCGCGAGCTGGTCCTGCAGGCGGTGGCGCAGTGCATCGTCGGCGGCCACTTCCGCCTGCACGTCGTGGCGCTGCAGCAGGGTCCTGGCCCGCTTCATGATGATGAAATAGGCCGGGCCGTCGGGCAGAAGGTCGGAGGCGGCGAGTTCGAGAAGCCGGCTCGCGACCTGCGAGGGAGCCGCCTCGAGGGCCATGACGTCGCCAAGGAGACCCTCGCTCCACAGGATGCGCAGCGCGAGGCGGGCGAGTTCGGACGTCACCGTGTCGCGTTCGCGTGCGGGCAGGGGCGCGATGGCGGCGGTGCGGGAGAGCTCGGAGAGGTGCTCGAGCCGGGTCCGCGGGCTCCACTGGGGGCCGAGGAAGAGCCGCTGGAGGTCCTCGCCCACCACCGCGCGGACGGCCGCACGGGCCCCGTCGCCGGCGCCGACGCCGGTGAGCAGGTCCACGAGCCGGACATAGGGGAGCGTCTGGGCGAGGCGCAGCATTCGGCCCACTGTGCGCCGCAAGCGCCTAAGGAGCGGCTAATGCGGGACCTATTGTCCCGGCGCGGCGGTTTCCCTGCGGGGGCCGAACCTCTATATGCCAAGGTCCAGAATCGGAATTTGGGGCGCGAAACACTGATGGCCGCCATCGCACTGGTCGACGACGACGAAAACATCCTGGCCTCCCTGAAGATATTCTTCGAGGCGGAGGGCCACACCGTGCGGGCCTATCACGACGGCGCGACGGCGCTGGCCGCGCTCGCGGAAAGCCCGCCGGACATCGCCATCCTTGACATCAAGATGCCCCGGATGGACGGCATCGAGGTGCTGAAACGGCTGCGCCAGACGTCGAACCTGCCGGTGATTTTCCTCACCTCGAAGGACGACGAGATGGACGAGGTGGTCGGCTTCAACGTCGGGGCGGATGATTACATCAAGAAGCCGTTCTCCCAGCGCCTGCTGAACGAACGGGTGAAGGCGCTCCTGCGGCGCACCAAGGGCGCGGTTCCCGGCGCCGAGAACGGCGACAAGAAACCGCTCGTGCGCGGCAAGCTCACCCTCGATCCCAACCGCCACGCCTGCACCTGGAACGGCGATCCGGTGCGCCTGACGGTGACGGAGTTCCTGATCCTGCAGGCGCTCGCGACCCGCCCCGGTTACGTCAAGAGTCGCGATCACCTTATGGACGCGGCCTACGACGATCAGGTCTATGTCGATGACCGCACCATCGACAGTCACATCAAGCGGCTGAGAAAGAAGTTCCGGGAGATCGATGACAATTTCGACGCCATCGAAACGCTCTACGGCGTCGGATACCGTTACAACGAGGCGTGAAGCCTCGCGGCGCGGGCTCCTCAGCTCGCGCATCACGCGGCTCCTTTTTTTCTGGAACCTCGTTGGTTTCGCGATCCTCGCCGGCGGCGCATTGCTGCTGGCGGAAATGCGGGCCCAGCTCATCCGCGCGAAGGCCGAAAGCCTTTCAACGCAGGGCGAACTGATCGCCAGCGCGCTTGCCGATACCGCTACGAAGGGCGAGCCCGAACCCTCGCTCGTGGAACGCAACGCGCGTGAAGTCCTGCGCCGCCTGATGGTGCCGGAAGCCACACGGGTCAGACTTTTCCTGCCGTCCGGCGAACTCGTCGCCGATACAGATCTCCTGTCCGACCGCGTTATCCAGGCGCCTCTCCCGCCGCTGCGGCCGAACGCAAAACCGCGCGAACCCGACAAGAAGACGCTGCTGGATCGCCTCGGCGCGTTCACGGTGCTGCCCTGGAAACCGGACTACACGCTGAAGCAGGAAGTCGAACGCGCAGCCGGCGGCGAGACGCTTTCCGGCCAGCGGCGCGGCGACCAGAACCAGCGCGTGGTCTCCGTCTCGATCCCGATCCAGCACGTGCAGGCGGTCGTTGCCGTGCTGACGCTGGAAAGCGGCGATGTGGAAGACATCCTGCAGGCCGAACGCCGCGCGATGATCCCGTTCATCGCCGGCGCGGCGATCGTTTCGCTGCTTTCCTCCGCGCTGCTCGCGCTCCTGATCGCGCGGCCTTTGCGGACGCTTTCTGAAGCCGCCGACCGGCTCCGTCTCGGACACGCCACCAAGCTTGAGGCGCCCGAGCATGTGCTGCGGCGCAAGGACGAGATCGGCGATCTCGCGCTCGCCATCGAACAGATGACCGGCGCGCTGCTCGAACGCATCGACGCCAACGAACGCTTCGCCGCCGACGTCAGCCACGAGATCAAAAATCCGCTGACCTCCATCCGCAGCGCTGTCGAGACGGTGCAACGCGTTCAGGACCCCGAAGCCCGCGCGAAACTCCTCGCGATCATCGCCAGCGATGTCGGCCGGGTCGATCGCCTGATCACCGATATTTCCCGCGCCTCCCGTATCGAAGCCGAGACCGCCCGCGGCGCGCCGGCGCCGGTCGACATTGGCCGGATGCTGGCCGAGATCGTCGACACCTACCGTGCAACCCGCCGGGAGGGGGAGGTGGACGTGGCGTTCCGCGGACCGGCGCCTGCTCAATCCGTCGTGATCGGACAGGAGGGGCCGCTTGGACAGGTCTTCCGCAACCTGATCGACAACGCCAAGTCGTTCAGTCCGGAAGAGGGCGATGTCACGGTCTATGTGGCCGAGGAGAGCCGCCGCGACGGCCGCTGGCTGAGGGCCTATGTCGACGATGCCGGGCCCGGCGTGCCGAGCGAGAACCTGGAAACGATTTTCGCCCGCTTCTACACCCAGCGGCCAAAGGGCGCCGCATTTGGGGGCAATTCGGGGCTGGGTCTGTCGATTGTCCGCCAGATCATCGAACAGCACAAAGGGCGGGTCTGGGCGGAGAACATTCCGGGCCCCGCGCCAGGGACGGTCGCCGGCGCGCGGTTCATCGTCGAGCTTCCCGCCATCGGCAACAATCCCTGAGGCGGTCCAGAGGCGCCCCGAAGGCGCCCAGCGACTGCGGTCGGCGATGGACCCGGAGGCCGGAATCGGGTCGGTCTTGCAGCGCGCTGATTTCGCGCAGGCTAGCGCCGCCCCATCTTGGTGGTATGAGAGCCGGCTTGGTTCAAAGGGTAAATGATCGATGATCGGTCTGGTGGTGGTCTCGCACGGCCATCTGGCGAACGAGTTTGTCGCTGCCGCCGAACACGTGGCCGGTCCACAGCGCCAGATGCGCGCGGTGGCCATTGGCCCGGACGACGACATGGAAGAGCGCCGCCGGGATATCCTCGAGGCGGTTCGCGCCGTCGATGACGGTTCCGGCGTCATCATCCTGACCGACATGTTCGGCGGAACGCCGTCCAACCTCTCCATCTCCGTGATCAACGAGGGTATGGTCGAGGTCATCGCCGGGGTGAACCTGCCGATGCTGGTGAAGCTCGCGGTCGAACGTTCGCGTCAGACTCTCGAAGTCTGCGCCGCCATGGCGCAGGAGGCGGGCCGCCACTATATCCGCGTCGCCTCGGCTGAACTCGCCGGAGGGGCTTGACCCGCCGGGGTGTTTTCTGCGGATCATGAGGCCAAGGACGCAAATGACGTCCGCAAAGGCCGGATCCTGATGCACTTCACTTCCCGCGTGCGCCGCCGATGACGGCGCTCCGTCGCACCATGCCAATCGTCAACCAGCGTGGCCTGCATGCGCGGGCCTCACGCAAGCTTGCCGAACTCGCGCTTGCCTACGAGGCGACGATCCGTGTGCGCCGCGAGGACGATGAAGCAGATGCGACCTCGCTGATGGACCTGATGATGCTCGGCGCCGGCCTCGGATCCGAAATCGAGGTGATCGTCGAAGGGCCGCAGGCGCTCGAGGCGATGGAAGCGATCACGCGCCTCGTGGCCGACAAGTTCGGCGAAGGCGACTAGACGCTTCCGCTGGACGGCGGCGGTCCGGTGCAGGAAAAAGCGCCATGCGCAAACTGCTTCGTTTCTTGTGCGGGCTGGCGCTCGCCGTCGTCCCGCTTTCCGCGGCGCCTGCGCCGCCGGCGCTGGACGTCATGGTTCGACCGGTGGTCGAAGCCGGCGCCTTCCGGGCGATCGACGTCGCCGTGTCGTTTCGTGGCGAGGCGGACGGGGAAACCGTTCTCGATCTGCCCGATGCGTGGGGCGGCGAGGATGATCTGTGGAAAGCGTTGCGCGATATCCGTGCGGACGGCGCGGCGCTGCGGCCCGGCGCCGATGACGCGCACCGCATTCTGCGCCATGCGCCTGGCGCGGCGATCACGGTGCGCTATCGCGTCGTGCAGGAAACGCCGGGGGAACCGGAGGCGGGTCGGCGCAATCCGTACCGGCCGATCATCCAGTCGTCGTACTTTCACCTGCTGGGCAATGCGATTTTCGCCCTGCCTGCAAACATCGATCAGCGTGCGGCTGCGCGCTTCGCCATAAGCGGCCTGCCGGTGGGCGCAGCGTTCGCTTCGGATGCGCAACACCCGATGCTGACGGTGAGGGCGCTCGCCGAAAGCGTGCTGACGGGTGGCGACTTCCGCGTCATCGACGCTGGCGGCGGATTGCGCCTCGCCATACGCGGCGTCTGGCCGATCAGCGACGCCGACTGGCGCACGCGCGTCTCGCGGATCGGCGCGGCTCAGCGTGCCTACTGGAGTGCTTCGTCCGAACCGTACCTCGTCACCGTGATCCCGGTCGCAGGTGATCCGGGGTCGACCTCCGTCGGCGGAACCGGTCGCGACGACGGTTTCGCGTTTTTCGCCACGATCAACGCGGCCGTCGGCGTCGTTGAGCGGATTCTCGGTCACGAGATGATGCACACCTGGATACCGGGGCGCATCGGCGGCATGCCGGCGTCCGATGAGCAGACCGACTACTGGTTGTCGGAAGGATTCACCGACTGGGCTTCATGGCGCGTGAATGTGCGAAGCGGCGTGTGGTCGGCGGAGGACTTCGCGAACGCCTTCAACGAGACCCTCTCGGCCTACGATCTCTCCGCGTCGCGCACGGCGGGGAACGCGCGCATCGTTGAAACATTCTGGACTGACGCCGAGGTGCAAAAGCTGCCCTATCAGCGCGGCTTGCTGATCGCTACACTCTGGGATCAGCGTGTGCGCATGGCGACGCGCGGCGCGCGGGATTTTGACGATGTGTTGCTGCGCCTGCAACGGGCCGCACGCAGGCGCCCGGACATCACTGCGGTTCAGTTGTTGCCGCACACGATGCGCCGCACGACGGGAGTCGAGATCGGCGTCGATCTGACGGAACTGGTCGCCGAGGGGCGAGCCATAGATATTCCGGGGGACATCTTCGCGCCGTGCGGCGCCATCGTTATCGACATGAAGACGCTCTGGGTGCGCGGTTTCGATTTCGACGCGACCCAGCGTGCAGGCTGGACGGTCCAGGGCGTCACCGAAGGCAATGCCGCGTGGCGCGCGGGACTGCGCAACGGCATGCGCCTACGTCAGTGGTCCGAACGCAGCGATGCACGCGATGCGACACGACCGGTGACAGCGGGCGTCGATGACAACGGTGTGCGGCGCGACATCACGTGGACGCCGACCGACGGATCGGTGCGCGCCGTGCGGCGGCTGACACTCGCGTCGGGAATGACAGTGGCGCAGCGCAATGCGTGCAACGCACGACTGGGCGGCGACTGATCTTCAGCTGCAGGTCACAGAACCTCAGGCGGGCGACAGGCGCGCGCCAGTCAGAACGCCTCGTTCTGAATCGCCTCGAACGTAGCCATGCCGTCCAGTGAGATGAGGCTCAGGGTCGCGGCGCCCGCGCCGGCGATGTCCGGCACGGCGACGAGAGGTACGGAGGTCACGGCCGTGGACGGCGGCTTCGCATCATGGTCGACGCGCGCGAGCGGCGTCGGCGCATCATGTGTTTCCGCAGCGACCACCGGCAGCGCTCGAGAGTCCATCGAGGCAGTCACGATCACCCGATGCGGCTGCACGAAGCGTGCGTTCGGCGCGGCGGCGGCTACGGTGACATGCGCTGTCTCCGGCGCGTCGAATGCGGTCTGGAAGGAGCGTAGCGCAAGAACCGCCGGCGCTTCCTTGTCGGTCGCGATAGCCTGGCTGATCTCGTCGCTGCGCCAGGCGCCTGCCGCCACGAACATGCCCGCATAGATCGCCAGGCCCACGCCGACGCCGGGTCCAACGCTCGACACCTGGAAGCTGCTGCGTACGGATGTGGGCGCCGCCGCAGGACGGGTGCGCAGGCGCGCGACCTTCAGCATGGCGAGGAGATCATTGTCGCGGCCGAGAACTGCGATCTGGGCCGTTCCAGCCAGCGCCGGAAGCGGCGTTCCGTCGGCGCGGATGACGATGCAGCGATCCCCGAGGCTTCGCGCCAGGTCCGCGAGCTGGCGGCCAAGGCCGGCGGCCTCGGCGCCGGCGGACCACACCGCAACGACCATCAGCTGTTCGCCGAAGGAGAGCGCGCTCCCGGAGGCGAGCTTGGCGTTGATCGATGACGTTGGCGCGATCCGGCGGGCAATATCCTGCGCGTATCCCTCGTCCCCGTCGGCGTGCAGAATAAAGGCGTCCATCAGGTCGCGACTCCAGCATTCACGATTAACACGGACATATAACGGAAATCCGTCGCTGGCGCCAGCGAACGTTGGTTCAGGAAGCGGCGGACCCGTCGGTCCCGGCCTTGCGGGCGATAGCCGTTGTGGACTGGCCCGGCGTCAAGGCGGCCAAGAGAATCCGCCCGCCGTGCGCCTTCACCTCGTCGGCCCCGACGACTTGCGCCTCGCTGTAGTCGGCGCCCTTGACCAGAACGTCAGGCCGCAGCGCCCGAATCAGGTCGAGCGGCGTGTCCTCGTCGAACGCGACCACGAGGTCGACGCCGCGAATCGCACCGATGACCCGGGCGCGGGCGTCCAGCGGCTGGATCGGCCGGGCAGGTCCCTTGAGCCGGCGCACGCTGGCGTCGCTGTTGAGCGCCACGATCAGCCTGTCGCAGGCGCCGGCGGCCTGGGCGAGCAGTGAGACATGGCCGGGGTGGAGGAGGTCGAAGCAGCCGTTGGTGAAGCCGACGCTCAGGCCTTGCGCCGCCCACTCGGCGCGCAGCGCGACGGCGTCGGCGAGCGTCATCGCCGGGGCGAACGCCTGCGCGTGCGCCAGCGACGCGCGCCGCTCGGGGCCAGAGAGCGCTGTGGCGATCTCTTCCACGGTCGTCGTGGCCGTGCCGACCTTGCCGACCACGATCCCGGCGGCGGCGTTGGCGATGCGCATCGTGCGCTCGATCGGCAGACCCGCCCCGAGGCCGGCGGCGATCACCGCGACGACGGTGTCGCCGGCGCCGGAGACGTCGAACACTTCGCGCGCCTGTGCAGGGAGGTGGATCGGAGGCGCGTCCTTGCGGAAGAGCGACATGCCCTTTTCCGACCGTGTCAACAGGATGTCGGCGCCGCTCTGCACAATCGCTTCGTGCGCTGCGGCTTCGGCTTCGGCGTCGTTTTCGCACGGCAGGCGCACGGCCTCGCTCAGTTCGCGACGGTTCGGCGTGATGAGCTGCGCGCCGCGATAGTCGGCGAAGCGCATGCGCTTGGGATCGACGACTGTCGGCACGCCGCGCGCGCGCGCCAGCGCGAACGCGCGTTCGAGCACGCGGTCCGTGAGCACGCCCTTGCCGTAGTCGGACAGGACCAGCGCGCCGCAGTCCGCGAGCGCTTCTTCCAGGTTGTCGAGCAGTTCGTCCTCGATGGCGCTCGTGCACGGCGCGACGAGTTCGCGATCGACGCGCACGATCTGCTGCTGGCCACCGAGATAGCGGGTCTTGGTGATCGTGGGACGGTCGCGGTCGACGGCGAGGCGCGGCGTGATGCGGGGATGATCGCCATCCAGCAGCTTCATCACCTGCGCGCCGGCGGCGTCCGCGCCGATGAGGCCGATGAGCCGCGCCGATGCGCCGAGCGCCGAGGCGTTCGCCGCCACGTTCGCCGCGCCGCCGAGCGTGAAACGCTCCGACTGCACGTGCAGCACCGGCACAGGCGCCTCTTCCGAGACGCGCCGCACGCGGCCGTGCACATGATGGTCCAGCATCACGTCGCCGAGAACGGCGATGCGCGCGCCCTTCAGCCGTTCGATCCAGTCGGTGTCGCTCATCTTCGACCTGTTACAGCAGGAGTTATCGCCGGGCGAGGGCGGCGGCGCCTGCGGCAGTGAAGGCGGCGGCGATCCACCATTCCTGCCAGGCGCCGTAGCTCACGTTCCAGATCGCGCCGACCGCGACCATCGCGCCCACCGCGGCGGCGGCGGCGGCCCTGTGGCCGCCCAGCGTGCGCGAGGCGATGATCCCTGCGGCGAGGATCGACGCGGCTGCGAGGCTCGCGCCGACGAGGCCGGTCTCCAGCCACACGTGCATGCTGAAGCTGTGTGGGTGGAGCGGGATGGCCTGGACCTGCATGTCGCCAACGGTGAGCGTGTGCGCGCCGAACTTGCGCGCGCCGTCGAGGCCCCAGCCGGTGATCAGGCGTTCGTCGATACGCGCGGCGGCGTAGCGCCAGATCTCGCCGCGCATCTGCCACGACAGCGGCAGGCGGTCCTGCAGGCCGGGGATGGAAAGAACGAAGACGCTCGCCCACGGCGCAACCAGCGTCCAGCCCGCAAGGCCGATCGCCACGAGAATCGGCGCCACGCGCGGCGCCATCCATCCGAACGCGAAGCCGACGAAGCCGAGCGCAAAGCCCGCAGCGTTCGTCGCCATGTTGAACTGCAGCGACAGAAGTCCCGCACACACGAGGAGCACGCGCCACAGCAGGCGCTGCCAGGTGCTTTTGCCGCCGATCAGCGCGCCGATGGCGCCCCAGATGATAACGACGAGAATCGACACGCCCTTGCCCGGGTTGCGCTCGATGATTCCGGGATCCGTGTCGGTTGTGCCCATCCGGTTGATCATCAGGTCGCCGCCCGCCTCGACGATCGACAGGCAGATCAGGATGATCACCGACGAGAGCAGCGCGGCGCGCCCGAGTGCGCGGTTCTTGCCGCCGCCTGCCGCCAGTCCCGCCACGAAAAGAACGCCGCAGACATAACCGCCGAGCACCTTGAGCGCCTGTTCCGGACGCGGCACGGGGGACCACTGATAGGACGCCGCAGCCCAACCAGCGAAGGCGATGAAGGGCGCCGCCGCCAGCAGGAACAGGCCGACGCGGCGCATGTCCCGGCTTAGCGGCGTCACGATGAGGCCGACAAGCGCCTGCAGGGGGGCGAGCGCCATGCCGCCGGCGACAGCAGCCGGCGCGAGAAGCGCGAAGTAGGCGGCGGCGGCGAAGCCGGAACGTCCAAGACGCCCGGTCGGGTCGGCTTTCAGATCGAATGGCGTAGCGGCGTCGGTCACGGCAGTCCCCTCGCGGTGGCGGGCGTCCTTATGGCTGGGCCGGCGGGTCGCGCCAAGCGCGGCGGATCACCGGGGCTCGGGTGAAAAGCAGCAACGGGTTCCAGGCGAGGCTCGCGGCGATGGCGCCCATGCCCGCCTTACGGCTCGCGCGCAGCGTCTGGCGCTCGCGCCAGATGGGGCCAAGACCGGCAAGGGCGGCGGTGAGGCCGCGCCAGCCATGCGTGCGGCCCTTCAGCGTGTTGATCGCGAGGTTGAGCAGCGTGATCAGGATGTGCGCGGGCAGGAGCGGCCAGAAGAGACGCGCGGGCATGCTCTTCACATGCATCCACACGCGGTTGCGGGCGCCAAGAAAATCCGCGAACGCGGAGCCACGCGCGCTGACCCCGCCGCCGATGTGGCGCACGACGGCGGTTGGGATCTGCATGGTCGCGCGATTCAGCAGGCGCAGGCGGAAGCCGAGATCGATGTCCTCGACGTAGCAGAAGAAGCGCTCATCGAAGCCGCCGACGGCGTTGAAATCCGCCGTTCGTATGAGCATCGCCGCGCCGCAGGCCGCGAACGTCTCGCCTTCGGGCGGCAGCGACGACGCAGGCGCGCCGAGACCGCCGCGCCATGGAATCCCGATCGCGTGAAGCGCATCGCCGGCGCCGTCGAGCTTTGAGGGATCAGCGTCGAGCAGTTGCGTCGATCCAAACGCTGCAGCATGCGGCCAGCGCGAAGCTGCAGCGATTAGCTCCTGAAGCCACGTCGGTTCAGGGAACGCGTCAGGATTGAGCAGGGCAAGAAATTCGACGTCGCCCGCAACCTCCGCCGCGCGGTTGTTGCCGGCCGCGAAGCCGAGATTGGCCTCCGACTGCACGATGGTGAACCACGCCGGCGTCTGCGCGGGATCGGGGCGTTCCTCCGGGCGCGAGGCGTTGTCGATCAGGATGGCGCGAAAGTCGCGGAAGGTCTGCGCCTCCAGCGCCGCGACCTGTCGCGCGAGGTGGCCCTTGCTGTTGAAGGCGACGATCAGCACAGCGACTTTCATGGCGCGCGCAACGCCCGCGCCGCTGCCCCGCCGCCGAGAAGGGCGCGCGCACGTT
>WRPF01000072.1 GCA_009773335.1 Caulobacteraceae bacterium | reverse complement strand
AAACACAGGCGGTGACGCTGTCTATTGTCGAGCCCCCATCAACATCGTGGTGAACGCGGGCGGCGAGATCAAAGCCGGCGGCGGCGGCGGCGGCGGCGGGGGCCGTGGACGGAGAAATCAGGCCGGAGAGATCTTCTTCTATGGCGGCGGCGGCGGCGGCGGCGGCGCGCCCAATGGACCTGGCGGCGCGGGTGGCGGCGGCGACGGCGGCGACGGATCGAACGGAGCGGCTGGCACCTTGTCGGGCGGCGGAGCCGGCGGGCTGGCGCCATTCGCGGGCAAAGGCGGAGCCGGCGGGACGTTTGGCGCAAGCGGCGCTGTCGGCGTTTCGTCCAATCAAGCCGGCGGCCCCGGCGGCGCCGCAGGCTACGCGATCCGCAAGAACGGAAGCGCGGTTGCCGTTACCAACAACGGCGTGATCACAGGCGCTCAAGCCTAACCGGAACCGGCAGGCAGGCGCCACGTCGGTTTGGCGAGGTGCAGATGAACGGTGGGCGCCAACTGGCCGCCGACCGCGCGCGTCGGTCGATACGCAAAGTGCTGGAAGCCTATTTCACGGAGCCGGCGTGTTCGAAATCGTGACGCAGGCTACGATAATATCGGCGTACAAAACGAATATCTGGGACGAGCGTGCGCAGTCGCGCAGCGCTTCGCAACACACCCCCGAACCATTCACTTCACCGAACCGACGCCTCGGCGTCACTGGACGCATCGTTTTGGCCCCGAGCCGGAGCGCCTTCTGTGTCGGGCGAGCTGTTCTCGTCAGAAACAATGGAAATGTCTGCGGCCTTTCCGGCCCCGCCCACCTTCTTGTCGGATCCAAGCGCGATCAATCTGTAGTGTTCCGTGTGCGCATCAAGCTCATAGACAAACGCATTGCCCCACGGATCGAGCGGCAGCCGACCGCGCGCGAGATAGGGTCCAAGCCATGCGCTGCCGTCTTCTGGCGCCGTCACCAATACCTCCAGCCCCTCCTCCTCGGTCGGCAATCGCCCGACGTCGAGGCGAAACAGATCGATCGCCGTTTCGAGATTGGTGAGTTGCAGCCGGGCGGTGCGTTGCTTGGCGTCATCCAGGCGACCGAACAGGCGCGGACCGACGACGGCGGCCAACAGACCGACAATCACCAGCACAACAAGCATTTCAGTGAGCGTGTATGCGGGCGCCGACGCCGCAACGCTCGCGCTTGTTCGACGCCGCCTGGTCACACCCTTGATCATAACCACTCCCGCAGCACGCCTTCGGCCAGCATCGCCATTGCGGCGCCGACCGCAAGCCCCGGCGCCAATGGCAACGGCTTGTCTTTCGGCCAACGCGACACCCCTGCCCACAAAAGCACCGCTGCGCCGCCAATCGCCGTCGCCCATGCGACCCCGCCAAACGATTGCCATGCGCCGATGACGGCCGCAATCAGCGCGTCGCCCGCGCCGAGCCCGCTGCGTCCACGCAACGCGACATAGGCGACGTCAAGCGTGCGAAACCCCAGCCAGGCAGCCAGGGCAGCTCCGCAATGGATCGCGAGACTTTCGCCGCCGCCTGTCACAAAGGCGAAGCCGAGGCCGGACACGAGAAAAATGACAGTTTCGAGAACCGGCGCCGCGAGATAGCGGAGATCGACGGCGGCAAGATAGGCGAGCATCGACAGAAAGACTGCAGCAGCGAGCGCGCCGATGGCGGAAGACTGCAAAATCGCTACCACCGCAATGAGCGCCGCTGCAAGCGCCCGCGCAGCGACGCTCGGGCGAACCAACGTATCAGCGCATTCGGGGAGACGGTCGCCATCGGCGGCGCGCAAAGCGAAGAGCACGCACGCAGGCGCGCTCAACGACGCCCACAGGTGCAGTTCAGTTCCCACCGCAAACATCTTCCCTCTTGCTCTTGCAGCTAAGACCGCGAAGCGCTTTAGTTCAACCGGTATGGGGGGACGACGTGCATGATGTTCGCGATGTCGAACATGGCGCCAAGAGGTGGGGAAGCGCCATGATCCCAATACAACCGGTCGCCAAACGCGCCAGCGCGATACAGGCGCGCTTGACGCGGGGCCTTGCGACGACGCTCGGCGCACCAATGACGGCGATCATGATCGCGCTGGCCTCTACTCAGGCGATGGGACAGACGGCGACGCCACAAACCGATCACGCCGAACCGGCGTCAGTTCCGCCAACAATTGCGCCGCCCGACGGACTGCTGCAGCGCGGCACGGGCGCATTTGTCACGCCGCCTGCATCCTCCGCGCCGCCTTCGCCGGCCGCTGCGTCCGAGGTCAAGCTTGATATCGTCTTCGACCGCACGCCGGTGGCGCTTGTCGTGCAGTCGTTGCTCGCCGATTTCACCCGCGCGAGCGTCGTGATCGATCCCCGCGTGACCGGCGACATCACGATCCGCTCGCGCGGCCAGCTCTCTGCCTCCGAATTGCCGGGATTTCTGCGGGCCAGCGTACAACCGCTCGGCCTTGAACTCGTCGACCAGGGTCCCAACGCCTACCTTCTGCGTCCCGCGCGAACGCAGGCGCAGGGCGCCGGCGCTGAAGTGTTCCGTCCGGGCGCGCAGACCCAATCGGGTTTTGTGATCTATGGCCTGCGCTACGTGGCGGCGGCGGACATGACCAGGCTCCTGCAGCCGATCGCGCGTCAGGGCGTCACGATCCAGTCCGAACGCAATCGCGAAATGCTGATCCTTTCCGGCCCGCCGGACCAGGTGGAAAGCCTCGTGCGCACCATCGAGATCCTCGACGTCGACTGGCTCGACGGCATGTCGTTTGCACTGGCGCCGCTTGAATACGCCGATCCCGAGACGCTCATCGCCGAAGTGCGCACGCTCTTTGGCGGCGCAGAGGGCCCGATCGGCAGCATGGTCGAATTCGTCGCCCTCCCGGGGCGACGCGCAATTCTCGTGCTGGCAAAGCGTCCTGAACGGCTTGACCAGGCGCGCACATGGATCACCCAGCTTGATCGTCCGCTCGGTGGCGGCGGGCGTCTGCGGTTCATTCAATTGCAGCACGCCAACGCCGCGCATGTGGCGGAGACCGTGGCGAAACTGTTCGAGACCGGCGCCGAAGCGCCGGCGTCGCCACAACCGTCGACACCGGGCGCCGGCGCTGCGGCCGTGGACCGAAGCGTGGCCTCGCCGCAACCAGGCAGAACGCGGGTCACCGCAGACTCAGATCGCAACGCCATCATCGTCCAGTCGGATCCAGAAACCTTCGAGGACATCGCAGCACTTGTGCGCAACCTCGATACGGCGGTCGACCAGGTGGTGATCGAGACGACGATCGCGGAGGTCACGCTCAACAACGATCTCCGTTTCGGGCTGCAGTGGAGCTTCAACACCCGCGACGGCGGTCGCGTGACGCTCTCCGAAGGCGCCACAGGCGCCATCGTCGGACGTTTTCCAGGCCTCTCTTACGGCTATTCGGGCAACTTCGTGCAGGCCGCGCTCAACGCACTCGCATCGCGCACCAACGTGGAGGTGATCTCGACGCCCGTGATCGTGACGCTCGACAACCAGGAAGCGACGCTGGAAGTGGGCGACGAAGTCCCCATCGTCACCCAGACCACCACCAATGTCACCACCACAGATCCGACCATCATTTCCACGGTCCAGTACCGCCAGACAGGCATCCTGTTGCGCGTGACGCCGCGCATCAGCGCCAGCGGCGCGGTGACGCTTGAGGTCAAGCAAGAAGCCAGCGAGGTCTCGGCCACGACGACATCGGGGATCGACTCGCCGACCATCCAGCAACGCCGGTTCGAGAGCACGATCACCATCGCCGACAACGAGACCGTGGCGCTCGGCGGCCTCATCCGCGCCAATCGCACCCGCACGAAGGCAGGCGTGCCGTGGCTGAGTTCTGTGCCGCTGATCGGCGCCGCGTTCCGCAACACCAATGAGACCGTGCGGCGCACCGAACTGCTCATCTTCATGACGCCCCGCATCGTGCGTAGCGCCGCCGACGCGCGGGCTGCGACCGACGACCTTGAAAAGAGACTGGAGCGCATCCGTGCCTCTCGCTTCATTCAGCGCAATTCTGCGCCGCAGTGAGCGCGGCTCCGCGCTCCTCATGGCCACCATTGCCGCCGCCCTGCTGGCGACGGCGGCGGGACTGTTGCTGATGGACACGCGATCCGCGCGCGCCGCGGCGGCGGAGGCCTATCGTCTCGACGCCGCGCGGTTCAAGGCGCAGGCGTTGACGTCGCATGCGATCGTGCGCGCTGACGGCGACCCCGACCGCAGCTTTCGCACGCTGATCGATGACGTGACCGGTCGCGTCACGCTGCAAGATGTCTCCGGCCTTCTCGACCTCAACGCGGCGGAACCGGCGGGTATTGCGTCGCTGCTGACCGCGCTGAAAGTGGCGCCCGAGCGCGCCGCGGAACTCGCCGACCTGATCGCCGACTGGCGCGACGCCGACGATCTTGTGCGACCCGGCGGCGGCGAGCGTGAGGCCTACGCACGCGCCAAGGTCACGGGGCCCGGCAACCGCGCCTTCGTGGCGGAATCTGAACTTGCGACCGTTCTCGCCATGACGCCGGCGCTTGTCGCGTGCGTGTCGCCCTATGTGACCATCTATGCC
Source organism: Caulobacteraceae bacterium (assembly GCA_009773335.1). Lineage (GTDB taxonomy): Bacteria > Pseudomonadota > Alphaproteobacteria > Caulobacterales > Aquidulcibacteraceae > VFBF01. The sequence goes on along the minus strand of WRPF01000072.1, from coordinate 11,679 downwards.
GGCCTCGCCGGGATCGACAGGTCGGCCGCGCCGCCGCCGCTCGGTTTGCCGTCGGGGGCTGCGCTCGCCGGCGCAGGCGCTTCAAGCGGCCTCGCCGCCGGCCGTGTCGTTGTTGTGACCGCCGAGGCGCCGCTCTCGCCCCATGCGGTCCTGCGGCGCAAGACCTGGGTGCGGTTCACGGGTGATGCGCAGCGGCCCTATCTCATTCATCGCGCGTTGGAAGAGATGGCGCCGCGTGCGCCTGACGCGCCGACTGGTGATTGCAGCGAAGCGGTCGCCGCAAGCGGGGGCACATGAGCGTACCGGAAATTGCACCCATGATCGCGCGCAAGGACAGGAGCGCCATTCTCGATGCGCTTGTCGAAGCCGGCGTCATCGACGAGGCGGGCGCGCGGCGTGCGGCGCAGGTCGCGCGCAGCGGCGGCGAGTCCGTTGTCGCCGTCATACATCAACTCGCTCTTGCCGACGACACGCGCGTACTGGAGATCCTGTCGGCGCGCTTTGAGACGCCGGTCGCAAACGACGCCGACGTACCCACGACGGCGGTCGAGGCGCCCGGCGTGAGCGCAGCCTATCTGCGTCGCCATCGTGTGCTGCCGCTGGGGTGGGCCGGTGATCGCCTGCTCGCCGGGATCATCGACCCGGAGAACTCCGACGGGCTGGCGGCGCTCGCGTTCGCCGCGGGGCGCGCGACAGAACCGCGCCTCATGACGCCTTCGGCGCAGAAGCGCGCCTTTGACGCCCTCTACGGGGCGGGCGACGGCGAGATTGGCGCCGAACCGGCGACCGCGCCCCTCTCCGTGTGGAGCGACGATGCGGCGCGCGTGCGCGATCACGCGGACGCAGCGCCCGCCGTCCGGCTTGTCGACGCCGTGCTGGAACGCGCCATCGACCTCGGCGCCTCCGACATCCACATCGAGCCCATGCCCGACCGGGTGCGCATCCGGCTCCGGGTGGACGGCGTCCTCCATGTCGAACGCGAGGAGCCCGCGCATCTCGCCGCGCCCATCGCGGCGCGCATCAAGATCCTGGCGGACATGGACGTCGCCGATCGCCGACGCCCGCAGGACGGGCGCACAAGCCTTGCCGCGCACGGGCGTCCCGTAGACGTGCGCATTTCCACCGTTCCGTCCGCGCACGGCGAGACGGTGGCGCTTCGCCTGTTGCGGCGCGAAGCCGCCCTTCTCGACCTCGCCGGGCTCGGCTTTTCAGCGCAGATGCGCGCGCTCTTTGAGGAGGTGCTGGGCTTGCGCCGCGGCGTCTTCCTGATGACCGGCCCCACCGGCAGCGGCAAGACCACGACGCTCTATGCGATGATCGATCGCCTGCGCCGCAACGCGCTCAAGATCCTCTCTGTCGAAGATCCGGTCGAATACTTCTTCCCGGACGTCACCCAGACCCAGGTCAACGAAGACGCCGGCGTCACCTTCGCGGCGGCCTTGCGGGCCTTTCTGCGCCAGGATCCTGACGTCATTCTCGTCGGTGAAATCCGCGATTCCGAGACGGCGCGCATCGCTGTGCAGGCGGCGCTCACCGGACACCTCGTGCTCGCCACGCTTCATACGTCCGACGCGCCGGGCGCCGTGGCGCGGCTGGTCGATATGGGCGTTGATCGCTTTCTTGTCGCCGACACCCTGGCGGCAGTCGCGTCGCAACGCCTCGTCCGCAAACTCTGTCCCCACTGCCGGACCCCACGCGCGCCAAACGCCATGGAACGCGCAATCCTTGCCCCTCACCTTGCGACAGACGCCGTCATCGAAGTGGCGGACGCCAACGGGTGTTCTATCTGCAAGGGCAGCGGGTTTTCGGGCCGGCTGGCCGTTGGCGAAGGATTTCGGATGACCGACGCGGTGCGTACGGCGATCGCCGACCCGAGCGGCGCTGCACTTGACCAGACGATCGCCGCCGCCGGGTTTCAGCCGATCCTGCGCGCCGCCGCCGCGTGCGCGGCCCGCGCGGAGATCACGATCGCCGACTTCAGGGCGCTGGGGCTCGCATGAGCCAGTCGTTCCGCTACGAGGCGCGCGCGCCGTCGGGGCGCATTGAGCGCGGCGTCCTCGCCGCAACGACCCGCGACGATGCTCTTGCACGTCTTCATCGCCGTCAGCTGACGCCGCTTTCCCTGAAAGACGCAGAACACGTGCGCGGCGGCGACCGCCTGTCCGACAAGGCGGCGCGCGATCTCGCCCGTTCGCTCGCACAACTCCTCCGTTCCGGACTATCGCTTACCCAGGCCTTGCGGTTTGCCTCCGAAGAATTGTCTGCGGACGCTGCGGCGGCGGCGACACGCATGCGCGAGGTCACCGAACAAGGCGAGCCGGCGTCGCAGGCGCTGGCCTCGCTCGATGGCGCCGAGGCTCGCCTTCTTCACGGCGTCTTCGTCGCCGGTGAAAGCAGCGGCCGTCTGGCGGAAGCGCTCGAAGTGGCGGCGGAGGCGTTTGCACGCGCGGCCGAGATGCGCGCGCGCATCGCCACGGCGCTCATCTATCCGGCGTTCGTGATCGCCGCGACCATCGCCACGCTCGGGTGCTTTCTGCTGCTTGTCGTGCCCACCCTGGCGCAGGCGTTTGAAGGCGTAGAGGATCGCCTTCCCGCTTCGACGCAGAGCTTGCTCGCGCTCAGCGCCTGGCTCCAGGCCAACGGTCTCGTGCTCCTCGCCGCCAGCGGCGCCGTCGCTGCGTTGGCCATCGCCAGCGACAGCGTGCGCGCCGCCGCCGCCCGCATCATCGATGCGGTGCTGGCGTCTCCCGCGTCCCTCGAAGTGGCGGCGCCGCTTGAGTATGCGAACTTCGCCCGGCTCGCGGCGCTCTCTCTCGATGCCGGCGTGCCGAGTGCGACGGCATTCGCTGCGGCGGCGGCGGGCGTGCGCAACGGCGCCATCCGTGCGCAGCTCGAACGCGCCGTCGCCGCCATTCGCGTCGGTGAAACACCGTCGACGGCGCTGGCGCGCCTAGCCCGCCCACCCCGGGCGCTCATGCGGCTTGTCCTTGTCGGCGAGGAGACCGGCCGGCTCGCCGAAGCCTTGCGCAACGCCGGCGCATTGCTCGCTTCGGACGCCGAGCAACGCCTGCAACGCCTTGGCGCGATCGCTGGCCCCATCGTCACGCTCGTGCTTGGCGGCCTCGTGGCGAGCGTGGTGATGTCGCTCTTCCTTGGTCTGCTCGCGCTCTCGGATGTGGCGGCGGCATGATGCGACGGATGGCGAGGCGACCTCTCAGTCGGCGATCCCATCAGGCGGCGTTCACGCTGACCGAACTCCTCGTCGTGCTCACCATCCTCGCCATGCTGGTCGCCGCCACATCGACTTTCGCGCCTGGACTATTCGAGCGCGCCGCGGTGCGCGAAGTGCGTACGCGCCTGCAATCCGATCTCGCTCTGCTCGCGATGTCGGCGCGGCGGGAGGGTGCGTTCGGGGCGTTCAGGGTCGAGGACGCGGGGCGCGGCTACGTGTTGATGATCGGCGACCGGACCATCGCTGCGCGACGATTACCCCGACGGGTGCGCCTCAAGGCGACATCGCCGTCGTTGATCATCGATCCCGCCGGACGTCTCGCGGCGGGCGCGCTCACGCTGGAAAGCCGGGGCTACAATGAAGTCTTTCGCATCGATCCGGTCAGCGGCCGGGCGCGCGCAGCCGGCGATGGCGCTGGTCGAGGTGGTCGTCGCCGCCGCCATCATCGCAACGGCCGCCCTCCTCTTTCTGGGCATTCTCCTCGACGCCCGCGCCGATGTGGCGCGCGCCCGCGCGATCCTTCTCGCGACGGCGCAGGCGAACGCGCTCCTCCTCGATGCGCAGACAAACTGGCCGGACATCCCCCGCGCAGGAACACAGGAGGGCCAGAGCTGGACCCTCGACTGCCAGATCGGCGAGGACGCACGCAGCCCGCGCCTTGTGCTCCTGGACTGCACCGCGCGCGTCACGCCGGCGGCCGGCCTCAAGACGCCGATCGTGCTGCGCACCACCTGGCCTTACGCGCCCGCGTCCTTCCGGCCATGACCCTGCTTGAGCTTCTCGTCGCGCTCTCCATTCTGGGCCTGGTGATGGGCGTCACGCTTTCCAGCGTCGGCCCCTGGCTGCGCGAGAGCCGCCGCGCCCAGGAGGACGCCGCCTTCTGGCGCGATGTGACGCCGGCGCGGCTCACCTTGACTGAATTCACGACGGGCGCGGTCGATACTGGGAACCCGCCCAACTTCGATGACCACAAGGCGACCTGGACCGCCTATGCGCCGCGGCTTGCGCCGGCGCCGATCGCCGTCACGCTCGACATCGAATCCCGCCCCGACGGCGACCGCCTCGTCGTGCGAAGCGACGCGGTCGAAGGCCCCGCGACCATCCTTCTCGCACATGGTCCCCCCTTGCGGTTTCGCACGGCGTCGGCGACGCCCTTCCCGCGCGCGCTCGTGGTGGAAGCGCAGATCAATGGCGCATGGCGTGCGCTTGCGACGGCGCCCTTCGTCGCAAGCGCGCCGCACGTGTGCGCCTTCGACCTGATTTCCCGGAGCTGTCGATAATGGGGCCACTTCAATTCATCGCCAGCGGCGCCGCATCAGCGATCGATGGCGTGTTCGACGCCCTCTCGGCGATCCTGCGCGTGGTCATCCGCGGCCGGTTCCAGCCGGACGCATCGAGCCATCGCGGCGCGCGTTTCCTGCCGCTCGCCACGCGCGACGTTCTCCTGCAGACGATCATGCTCAACGCCGCCGACGCCGGGCAGGCGCGACGCGCCGTAGCGCTTGATCCCGGACGACATTTGCCGCTCGCGCTTGATGTGGCGCTCTTCGATGTCGTCGGTCCGATGGACGATGAAGCAACAGTCCGCGACCGGCCGGAGCGCCCTTTTCTTCTGGGCGTCGTGCGCAAGGAAGTCCTCTCGCGGATACGCGACGAGCTGAAGTCTGGCCGATCCACACGCGTCGAGGCGTTCGTGCACGCGCCGTCCGATCACGCCCATGCGGCGCTCGTCTTCGCCGACGACGCCGGGCGGCGCCGGCGGCGGATGCGTCGCGCCGCGCTGGCGATCGCGTGCGCGGCGCTCGCCTTCTCGCTTTGGGATGCTGCAGGATCCGCGCAATCAGCGCTTGATCGCGCCGTCGCCACCGCTGACGCCGATCGCCTTCAAGGCGAGCGGCGAATCCGCGTCGCCGAGCGTCGCGCCCAGCTTGCGCAGCAGGCCCTCGATCAATTGCAGACCGCGCCCGCGCCAACGCTGGCGGTGACATCTGGACGGCTCGCGCGGCTGGCGGCGCGCTTGCCACTGCAGAGCGAGTTCACCGAGATCGCGTTGTCGGGGACCGATGCAACCCTCTCCGGGCGGACTTACGACCCGGCGCAATTGGAGCTCGAGCTGAGACGAACCTTTGAGGGCGCGACTATCCAGTTCTCCAGCGGCCAGGAGACGCCCGCGCCGTTTGATGCGCGCGTGTCGCTTGCGTCGGTCGACCAGGAGGCGCCGCGATGACGCTCTTCCAACTGGTTTCGGTCTGGACGCTGCGGGCGCTGATCGCATGGGGCGCGATAGAAGGCGGCGCGGCTGCCTACAGCATCGCGCTCGGCGATCTCGCCGCATGGTCGCAGGTCCGCGCGCACGAGGAGGTGATGGCGCGTCTGGAACGCAAGGCGGTCGCAGCAGAGCGGACGGCGCATTCGCTCGAAAGCCAGATCGGGCGGGCACGAACCGCAGCCTTTCCATCGTCGGCGCCGTCGCCCCTGACGCAGGAAGCAAGCGTGACGCAAGCGATTCGCGATGACTTGCTGTCGCTCGGTGCGGAGGCGCCGGTCGTCGAGACGACGTTCGCGCCGCTTTCAGGCGATCTCCGGAAAGTCGCCGTCCGCGCGCAGTGGCGCGAGCGTCAGGATGTCAGCCCCGGCGTGTTGCACGGTCTCGCCGCCCGCCGTCCGTCCCTGAGGGTCAAGGTATTGAGATTTGCACGCGAAGGCGATGGCGCGATCTCGACGCATGCTGAGTTCGAGGCGATTGTGACCGCGCCGGCGGAGAAGGCGAAATGAGACTGGCATTGTTGCTCTTGCTCATGGCCGCCGCGCTCACCTGGGCGTCCTACCAGCTGGATCGGCTGGAGCCGACCCGCAACGATGAGACCGTCGTCGAAGCGGGACGCGCGCAGGCGCCGCGCGTGACGCCGTTGGGGACCGAAGACAGCCAACCGGCGGCGACGACCCCGGTTGCCGGGCAACTCTTTCGTGTGGCGCAAGCGCCTCAAGATCAGACAAAGCCGAAGCCGGGTGAACAGTTGACGCTGACGGGAATCGCTGGACCGCCCGGAGCACGGGTTGCCTTTGTCCGTGACGCCGCAGACGGAAGCGTCAAGACCATGCAAGTCGGGGATCGCATCGGCGCGTGGAGGGCCGTTTCAATTGACGATAGCTGCTTGGATCTTCGGCGTGGCCGTCAATCAAATCGTGTCTGCCTTTGACTCGGCCAAGCAACCGCTGGACCGAAATTCCTAGGGCAGGTCAGTCCCGCGCGCGTCGTAGCGGCGCCGGTCGGCAACGGCGGCGCGTCATACACGCAGATCGCGGCACCGTAGGCATGGGTCATGCGATGTCGGCGGTGTGTGTGTCACTTTGTCCGGCACTACGATCTGCGTTGATTTTCATCACTTAAGGTACGTGAATAGAATCGACTTTGAACTCATAGCCGCTTTCACTCTCAAAGATCTGCACCGACATGACTAAATCGGTTCTCTGGCCGTCTGCTGAGAACAGATCGACGAGCACGTCCCAATACCCATCCATCCACTGGACAACAGAAGTCTCCCAACTTTCGTCAGGCACTCCGCCTATGCTCGCACCGTACCTTGAGATATTCGACCTCCACCTTATGAGATCGTCCATCGCGAATGGGCCGGGCTCTTCGCTTGGGAGCATCCCGGCAACCATTTCGACCAGGTGAGTTAGCGAAGATCGCCAGATGGTCGGAACCGGGTGCGATGCATCAGCATCTTTGAGCACGGGCACCTCTGTCATTGTTGGCCCTCATGTAGTTTGCGGTGGCAATCCACACAAACCTCGCGGTGATTCGCTTCGTCTGTACTACCGCCATCGGCATGCCGCTCGACATGATGACCGCGGGAATTTGAAGCATCAATTGGCGTCCCGCAGCCCGTGCCACATTGCCCGTCCTGCCGTTCACGTTGTGCCGCTCGCTCAGCGGGCGTCCAGAGGCGCCTGGAATCACGCTGTCCAGGAGGAACGCTTCCGGGGCCTGTAGGTGGCTTCGGTAGGCTTCCAACATGCGTGGCCGACCGATCTTGCCCCTGAACTCGTTCAACACTCTGAGCCCGCTCTTGATTCGAGTCTGCCGCCTGCTGATCTGGCGGACTCAACACTGCGTCGCCGAGATCGTATGCCGCCGCCCCAAGTGTTATAATGGCTGCCACACCAGCAACAACATCAAGAGGGCCAGGCTGGGGTCCGTCAGAAAGCGCTACTCCCCCTTCGGTCAACAATCTTGAGCCCACCCTTGCAAGGGCAGCTGCCAGTTTCGCGTCGCTCAGCATACCCGTTGAATCTGTCCCATTCAGCGGATCGTTTGCGACGTAAGCGTAGAGATTGTTGTCGTCGGTATATCCGATCGGATCGGTCTGCATGAATCTGCCAAGCGTCGGCGAGTACAGGCGCGCCTTGTAGTGGTAGAGCCCGAGCTCGGGCAGGTTGATCTGGCCGGTGTACTGGAAGCGCCCGAGATTGCCCGCCGCCGGCACGCCGTAGGCGTCGTAGGCGTTCGCCGCGACCAGCACGCCCGCCCCGTCGCTCACCGCAACGACCGAGCCCTGATGGTCGGCATGCAGGAAACGCCGCGCCGCCGCCGTCACAGTCGCCCCCTCGTACCACGCCCACGGTTCGTCCACCCCCGACCCGTGCACATAGCGCCGCAGCATCGTCCCCGAGGCGTTGTACTCCGCCACGAGCGCATCGCCGTCATAGAGGAAACGCGTCGTCACCCCCGCGCTCGTCACCTGATAGAGACGCCCCAGCGGATCATAGCTCAGCGCCGCGTTGCGCACGCCCGTCGCCGTGATCAGCCGGTTGCCCACATCGTACCCGAACGTCGTCGCGCCATCCGATGTCAGGTTGCCGTTCGGGTCGTAGCCATAGGCCACGCCCGCGACGCTGGCGTACTGGTTGAGGCCGTTGCGCGCGTAGGACACCGTCGGCGCTGACGCCGCCACATAGCTGTATGCCGCGGTTTGTGACGTGATCGCGCGCGAGGTCACCTGGCTCGCCGCATTGTATCCGAAGCCGAAGTTCAGGTCCGACGCCGTCCCGGAGAGATCGTGCGTCAGCGCACTCGGCCGGGAGATGGGGTCATATGCATAGGACGTCGACGCACCCACCCCGCCCACACGCGACAGGCCCTGGCGGCGGCCTTGCGCATCGTACGTGATCAGCGCCAGCTCCGCGGCGCCGCTCTCGCGCACCCGGATCAGTCGATCGAGGCCATCGTACTCATAGGTGAAGAACCCGCCGTCCGGGTGCGTCACGCTCGTCCGGTTGCCATCTTCGTCCCAGGCATAGTCGAGCTGCCGTGAAATCCCGCCCAGATTGGTCGTCGAGCGCGTCTTCCGCCCGAACCCGTCGAACAGCTCGGTGACGCCCTCCCCGCCCACGGAGGCGAACCGCGCATAGGTCTGAAGACCGCGCAGGTCGTAGCCGTAGTACACATCTCCCGCCGTCGCCGCTCCGCCGACGTCCATCAGCGTCACCCGGTTGAGGGCGTCGATTGAGTAGTTGATCAGCTGCCCGTCACGCTTGCGCAGCTGCGTGCGGTTGCCGTTGGCGTCGTAGGTGTACTGCTCGTAATCGGCGGGATTGGTCTGCCCCGCCATCGTCGGCGACGGAAAGGTGATGCGCGACAGCCGATCAAAACCGTCGAAGGTTCGCTCAGTCCGATTGCTGTTCGCGTCGGTGATAGCAGTCTGGTTCCCGTTGCTGCTGTATTCGTAGCGTGCGTAGTCCTGCTGCAACGGCGTGAGGTAAGCACGAATGACGCGCGTGATACGGTTCAGGGCGTCGTATTCGTTTCGTGTTATCCGGTCCTGGCCCTGTGTTCCATCTGCGCCCAGAATGCAGGCACTGGGCGGCAACAACGAGAAGCCAGAAGAATTCATGCGCACTGCGGTACATTCGAGCCGCCCCAACCCGTCGTAACTCATCTGAACGACCGCGTAGATCGCGCCGCCCGACGTCTGACTGATGCGCGTAGGGTGCCCCCAATCGTCGTAGGTCCGCGCTTCCGTGCGAAACACGGTGAATCCAGACCAATTCGCGGGCTCGATGGTCTCCGATTGCCACGACGCCAACTCGCCGTGCTCAACCGTCACCAGCATCCCCTGCGCGCTATAGGTATTCCGCACCGCCGCAAAGCGCAGCGGACCGGCGTCGTCTGGATCTGGGCTGATAGCGCCAGTCAACCGGCCACCGAGATCGAAGCGATATCCTGTTGTGAACGGCGCAGGAGAACTCTGCGCGAACGCAGGAGGCGCTTCAAGCCACACACAACCCAGTCCCAGTGCGCCCAGCAATCGAGCGTGTGTCGAAAAGACGGTCATTGGCCTCCTCCTCACGGGCACGCGCTGAGACCAGCGCGCGGCGCGGTCTCGCTGATGCGATCACCGAAGCGGTTGTACGAGTAGCAGGTACGCAACGACTGACCATCGGCGGCAACCGCCTGCCCACGCAGGAAGAGATTGTTGGGTCCGCTGTCTGGTCCATAGTCGTAAGTGGTGACGACATCGTCCCCCGCTACCGCGCAGCCGGTTCCAGATGGAGCGCCTGTGCTGCAAGAACTCGTACGTTCGAGCACCCAAATCGGCGTCGCGGCGCGTGTCTGCACACCCTGCGCATTGAGATACCATGCATACCTCTGCACATAGCCGTGCCTGACCTGGGGACGCACGCCATTTACGGCCGGCCCCGTTTCGGTGAGAACGCCGCCATGGACAGGATCATAGGTGAAGTCGGTCCGATTTCCATTGGCGTCCTCCACCCAATTGGGCTGATTGCAGGTCACGGAGTTGGCGCAGACCGTGTCATACCCGACACGCACAACGCGGCTCGAAAGCCCGGACCCGACTTTGGAGACGTGGGTTATCTGTGTAACATTGCCGCGCGTATCGTAAGCATATTCGGACCGATTGCCCTCAGCGCGAATATCGGCGATCACGCGGTTTGCCGTTGGGTTTGGAGCGTAGTTGACCTGTCGACCGTCTTCCAGATGCGCCACAATGATTGCCGATGCCCCATCATCCGAAGTTGCGAGCGCGGTTATGGCGCGGTGCGCGCCCATTGGGTTGGTCGACGAGTATTCCCAGTTCACGGTTGACGGTTGCCCCGTGGTGAAGCCTTGGTAGTAGTAGCTCCACGATTGACCGGCACGGGTTGCCGTTATGACCTTTCCGGGCCCGTCGGTGATGTAAACACCCCCAGTTACTCCGATGACCACTGGCTGCCACACAAAACAGTTGAACGGCGCCGTCTTGCGACAGACATCGTACGTGATCACTTCCGCGCCTGTGCTTGATGGTGGTCGGTACTCCACGATAAAGCCGTCGCTGTTGTGAGCGAATCGCGAAGTCCGTCCTGCCTGATCCGTGATCACATAGACCCCCGCGCCCCCCTGTTGCGGCGCAAAGGAGTATGTTGTCGATCTCCAGGACTGGACCAAGGCGCAGGTTCCTTGCATGGGACCGCAATACTCTGACGCTCCGTTGAGCGCCGTCACACGAGCGACGCTGGCATAGGTTTGGTACGAGTTCGCATCCACATAGTCATAGTGAAGTTGAAAGCCGTCATTTCTCACAACCGAAATGACCCGCCACATTGACCCCACGCTGCCATAGTTGATGTCGACCTGAAGCCCATTGGGGTAACGAACCCGCGACAAACGCCGACCGAGCGCGTCATCGAAACGATAGACCACACCAAGTCGATCAATGTAGGTATAGACGCCCGCGGAAAAGGAAAGCGCGCCTCCCACCCCCCGAACTGAGACGTGGCTGCCGCTTACAAGGCAAAACACATCCGAAACGCCCGGCGCCGATACCGAGACTGCGGAGCTCGTATTTGCGGGACAATGTTGAGTGAAATTAATCTGCGGCCTGATCTCCCCGAACCAGTTGTCCTCGAACCGCGATGCTCCCAAAAATGAGCTGGGTTGTGATTTCGTCGTGTGGACCAAGGGACGCGGGCCGCCTCCGATGGAAAGGTCGTCTATGGAAAAAAGAGCGAAGCCACTTACCATGTCGACGGAATTTTCATCCAGCAGGTAATGAGGCTGCGGCGCGCCCGGCGCTTCGGTTGCCTGCGCCGGCCGCGAGGGCGCCAAAAGACATACCGCCGACACAAGAACTACAATCGCTGACCGCCTTGCGCGCGCCCTGATCACACAAGCACCTCTCGAATCGACATTCGAGCGGCGAAGATCGCGAAGCCATTGCAGCCAGTTCCCACGCTCCATGACGCGCGCCCTTCCGGGAAGGTCCGAGATTGGTCGCGAACATTGCGAGCTTTCGCCGCCAACGTAGTCGCCGCCGATACCACTTCGGGTTGGATCGCCCCAGCCACGATCAGCTTTTGCGTGCGCACTGTATTTTGTCTGCATCATCAATCGCCCCACTTTGTGAGAAGCCGCAAGACGCTTCTCGAACCACATCCGCATC
>WRPF01000136.1 GCA_009773335.1 Caulobacteraceae bacterium | reverse complement strand
ATGTTGAAGGGCGTGAACGACTCGCCTGCCGACGCCCGGGAGCTGGTGCGGCTCTTGAAAGGCCTGCCGGCCAAGATCAATCTTATCCCCTTCAATCCCTGGCCGGGCGCGCCCTACGAATGTTCCGAGTGGGAGACAATCGAGCGCTTCTCGGACATCGTCTTCAACGCCGGCTACGCGAGCCCGGTGCGAACGCCGCGCGGGCGCGACATTTTTGCGGCCTGCGGGCAACTGAAGAGCGAGACGGAAAAGCTCAGGGCGAGCGCCCGGATGGCGGCGGGGTAAGGCCGAGCGGAAACTTCACAACGCGCGAATGGCTCTGCAACTTTCTGCCCCGACGCAGCGCTACTTGGATTGGCACAAAACCCCTTGGCCGCGGCGTAGGCGTACATGGCCCATCTTTTTCTTCTGGGTAACTCGATCTTCGACAACGGCACCTATACGGGCGGCGGGCCTGCGGTCATTGCTCAGGTGAGGACGCGCATGCCTGTCGGCTGGCGCGCACGCTCGGCGCCGTGGACGGCTCGACAATCGCGAGCGTCGCAGCGCAGCGCGCAAGATTCCTGCCGATGCGGATCGTCCTTAGCGTCGGGGGCAATGACGTCCTGCGTCATGCGGCTTTCCTAGAGCGGTTTCTTCTCAAAGAGGTTTGTATTCAGCCGCGGCGAAGAAGTTTGCGCATTCGCTTGGGGTGAAGGCGTGGAGTAGCTCTCCGATCCTATTCCACAGGCCGTCGACGGTTCGTTCTGCTTCTGCTGCCTTGCGCAGCAGCGCTTTCAGTTTGGAGAAGGCCTTCTCGATCGGATTGAAGTCTGGGCTGTAGGGCGGGGGATAGATCAGTTTCACGCCTGAGGCCTCGATCGCTTGGCGGACGCCCGCGCCCTTGTGGCTACCCAGATTGTGATAATGACGATGTCGCCCCGCGAGAGCGATGGGACGAGCGCCTGATCGACATCTGCCGGGAGCCACAGGCCATTGATCGGGCCGTCGAGGACCATCGGCGCCATTAGTCCCGTGAGACGAAGGCCGGCAACGAAGGTCGTCGTTTTCCAATGACCGTGGGCAACGCTGGCGCGCAGCCTCTCACCTTTGGGCGCGCGCCCTTTCTTGCGCGCCCTTTCTTGCGCGCCATGTTCGTCGTCGCCCAGGTTTCGTCGATGAAGACGAGGCGTTCGGGATCAAGACCCAGCTGGTTTTCGAACCATGCCTCGCGCTGCTTCAAGATATCCGGCCGGTCCCGTTCGCTCGCATGCGCGGTCTTTTTTCCACGTAATGTCGTGACGGTCGAAGAAGCGCCACAACGATCCGATGCTGAAGCGATGCCCGCGCTCGGCAAGTTGTGCGGCAAGTTCCTTGAGCGTGATGTCGCAGCTCTCCTCGACGAGCGACGCGATCAGACGGAAATGCGCGTCGATGCGCGCCGACCAACGGTCCCCCCCACGCGGTCTGGCGGCAGGACTGCCAATCTCCTTCTCGCGGGCGCAGCGCCGTGCCGCCCGCCGCCCCGAGGTCGAGCCGCAAACGCCCGTGCACATTCCGGAGCGCCGCCGCACAAGGGAAGACGAGCAATGGGACAACCGGCCGCGTTACGACCGCAGCCGCCCCGGCGCGCCGCTGGTTACGCCGCGTGCCCGGCATGACGGCGGGACGGGCATTGCGCGTCCCGGTGGCGTCTCGCCGCGGACGCCGATCGGTCATGTCTCGCATACGAACAGTGTCCGGCAAGGCGACGTAAACGCTAAGACGACGATTAACGTCTCGACGCCGGGCGACCCCGGCGCGGCGGCGCGTGCGGTTGCCGGCATTCAGAACAACGTGAATGCCGACCTGGTGAGGAACATGCGGGGCGCGGCACGATGATCGGAGCGCAGGAGCAGCGTCACGGC
>WRPF01000003.1 GCA_009773335.1 Caulobacteraceae bacterium | reverse complement strand
CGCGAGCGACAGGGCGCGCGTCAGCTGGCGGCCACGCGCGGTGAGTTCGTGGCCGCGCCCGCGCCGGTTCACCAGCTTGCCGCCGACGGCGAATTCAAGGTCCGCCACGGCGCGATGAAGGGATGGTGCGGTGACCCCGGCTGCGGTCCCGGCGGCGGCGTAGGCGCCGGCGCGCGCTAGCGCGAGGAACGCGCGCGCCTGGGTTCCGGTGATGCGGGGAGACCGGATCGCCGCCAGCGCCTCTTCGACCCGGGGCAGGAAGACCAGGGCGGCTTCCGTGGGCGTCAGACCGTCCGGGCGTCGCACGAAGAGGTCCGCGCCTATCGCCGCCTCAAGCGCGGCGATGCCCTGGGTGACCGCCGGCTGCGACACGTGGACGGCGCGCGCCGCCGCCGCAGCGCCGCCATGGCGCACCGCAGCGACGAAGGCGCGCAGTCGCCGGAGGTTGAGTGCCCAGGGATCGTGCATAGTCGTCATTATTAGCATTCACTTATGGCACTGGCATAGATCGGACTGTCGCCCGTTTGCGGGCGGCCGTAAGAGGGGGCAAGAACGCGGGAGCGCCGAGAGGCATGGCCGGCATTGTTGTACAGAACGTCGCGCGGGCGCCGCTTGACGTGATCGACGCGCTTGGGGCGTGCGGGGTCGCCACTGTCCACGAAGCGCAGGGGCGAACCGGGCTGCTTGGTCCGGCCCTGCGGCCGATCTATGCGGGCGCGCGCGTCGCCGGATCGGCAGTCACCATCTCCGCGCCGCCGGGTGACAACTGGATGGTGCACGTCGCGATCGAGCAGCTCGCGCCCGGCGACATTCTCGTCCTCGCACCCACGTCGCCGTGCAGCGACGGCTATTTCGGCGATCTCCTGGCCACGTCCGCGATGGCGCGGGGGTGCAGGGGCCTTGTGATTGACGCGGGCGTGCGTGACGTGCGCGACCTTGCGGTCATGGGATTTCCGGTCTGGTCGAGGGCGGTGCACGCCCAGGGTACTGTCAAGGCCACGCTCGGTTCCGTGAACGTGCCGCTGGTGTGTGCCGGCGCCCTCGTCAACGCGGGTGATGTGGTCGTGGCCGACGATGACGGAATCTGCGTCGTGCCGCGCGCGACCGCCGCGGACGTGCTCGCCAAGGCGCGGGCGCGCGAAGCGGCCGAGGAGGACAAGCGCGGTCGCCTCGCGGCGGGCGAACTCGGGCTCGACATCTACAACATGCGTGAAAAGCTCGCCGAGATGGGCCTAAGGTATGTCTGACGGCGTGCGCTGCATGTGGATGCGCGGCGGCACATCCAAGGGTGGCTATTTTTTGAAGGAGGATCTGCCCGCCGATCACGCGGCGCGTGATTCGTTCCTGTTGCGGGTGATGGGTTCGCCCGACCCACGCCAGATCGACGGTATGGGCGGCGCCGATCCGCTGACCAGCAAAGTCGCCGTGGTGTCGCGCTCGTCGCGTCCGGGCGTCGATGTGGACTATCTCTTCCTGCAGGTGTTTGTCGATCGGGCGATCGTCACGGACGCGCAGAACTGCGGCAACATCCTCGCCGGCGTCGGGCCCTTCGCGATCGAACGCGGTCTTGTGTCCGCGCGCGACGCGGAAACCCCCGTCTCGATCTACATGGAAAACACCGGCCAGATCGCGGTCGCCGGCGTGTGCACGCCGGGCGGGGTCGTCACCTACGCGGGCGACGCGCGCATTGATGGCGTGCCCGGCGCCCACGCGCCGATCCCGCTGGAGTTTCGCGACACCGCAGGCTCCAGTTGCGGTGCGTTGCTGCCGAGCGGCGCCGCCCGCGATGAGATAAACGGCGTCGGCGTGACCCTGATCGACAACGGCATGCCGTGCATCGTCATCAAAGCCGCCGACGTCGGCGCCACGGGCTATGAGACGCGCGAGGCGCTAGAGGCCGACGCCGGGCTGAGGGCGCGCATCGAGGCGATCCGCCTTGTCGCCGGGCCGTTGATGACTCTCGGCGATGTCGGCGACCAGTCGGTGCCGAAAATCATGCTGGTGGCCCCGCCGCGGGCGGGCGGGGCGGTGTCGGTGCGCAGTTTCATTCCCCATCGGGCACATGCCTCGATCGGCGTGCTCGGCGCGGTGTCGGTGGCGACGGCGTGCCTCATTCCCGGCTCGCCCGCGGCCGCAGTCGCCGTGGTTCCCGACGGTCGCCGCAAGACGCTCTCGGTCGAACATCCCAGCGGCGAGAT
The DNA here is from genome assembly GCA_009773335.1 of Caulobacteraceae bacterium. GTDB lineage: Bacteria > Pseudomonadota > Alphaproteobacteria > Caulobacterales > Aquidulcibacteraceae > VFBF01. Next base: position 88,397 of record WRPF01000003.1, on the reverse strand, counting down.
GAGCTGTGTGGTGGAGACGGACGCCGCCGGCGCGGTGATCTCGGCGGCGTTGCTGCGCACCGCGCGCAAGCTGATGGATGGCAAGGTGTTCGCATGAGCCGGATCAGGTCGTGGTCGGATGCGCCGTCAAAGCCGCGATGGGTCCCGCCCGCCGGCGCGGTGGACGCGCACGTGCACGTGTTCGGTCCGGAGACCGATTTCCCGTTCAGCCCCAAGGCCAAGTACCACCCCGAAGACGCCACGCCCGACATGCTGTTCGCCCTGCGCGACCATCTGGGCTTCTCGCGCAATGTCATCGTGCAGGCGAGCTGTCATGGGGTCGACAACCGCGCGACCCTTGCCGGCATCGCCAGAGCCGGCGGCAAGGCCCGCGGCGTCGCCGTGGTCGATCCCGCGATCAGCGACACCGAGCTTCAAGTCCTGCACGCGGGCGGCATACGCGCCGTCCGGTTCAATTTCCTGAAGCGCCTCGTCGACGATGCGCCCAGGGACAGGTTTCTCGATGTCGCCCGCCGCATAGCGCCGCTGGGCTGGCACGTGGTCGTCTATTTCGAGGCCGAGATCCTGGACGACCTGCGCCCGTTCCTGGCCGCCATTCCCACCATCATCGTCGTTGATCATCTCGGCCGCCCGGACATCGCCCAAGGCCCTGACGGCGCCGATCTGGCCGCCTTCCGCGCGCTGCTCGACGATCACCCCAACATCTGGGCAAAGGTATCCGGAGCCGAGCGGCTGTCGCCGCAGGGGCCGCCCTACGACGATTTTGTCGCGGCGATCGCGCCGGTGGTCGCGGACTTTCCCGATCGCGTGCTGTGGGGCACGGACTGGCCGCACCCCAACATGGAGGACCGTATCCCCGACGACGGCGCCCTCGTCGATATCCTGCCGCGCCTGGCGCCGACGCAGACGCTCCAGCGCAAGCTCCTCATCGACAACCCCATGCGGCTCTACTGGCCGGACGCGGTGTGAACGATCAGCCGGGACCAAGATGGGATCTGCAAGGCCCGCGATAGTCGCTATGCTTCGGCCCACTCGATTGTGAGCGGCGCCTCGCGGAAGGCAAAACGGTTCAGGTGGCGCGCAACGACATCTCTTGCGAGCACCGTGTCGGCGCCCGGATTGAGACTGATCACGATCGTCAAAACGTCGTCACTCGCCCGGAACTCCGTACGGCCGAAGGGCAGGTCGACGCTTCCATTGTCGGCAGCACAGCTGGCTTCAAACTTGTGTGACCAATGCTTGCACAGCTGACCGAGGTATTTGCCTGCGTGCTGTGTCCGCACCAATCCAGTGAGAACCGGCATCTGCATTCTCCCAGCCGCCGGTCACTCTGTTGCGCAGCAATCCGGGGTCGTCAATGGCGAACTCGAATAGATGGCGCGGCGCACGTTCCGTCCGAGTTCGGCGGCCAGCGCGCGCGGTGGGTTCGCGCACTGCGGGAAGGTCGCCTGATTGCTGAGGTCGACGCCACGACGCAGAGTAACGCCGTTCAGCTGCGCAGCGTGCGCGCGCAACGCGGCGCGCGCTGCAAGCCTGCGAGAGCTTGATCTGCACTTCCTCCGCCAACGCGCACACTCGGCGGTTGACGCGGTGTCGCGCGCCGACCATGAGCGCGCGGAAGCCGCCGTCGCGGCGCAGCCGGGCGATGTCAGCAATCGGGCGATCATGGAGGCGATTGGGCTGGCGACGCGCGTATGACCGGACCGGCCGTCGCGCGTCGGTTCAGGCTTGCGTGCTCCACCCCCACCGGCAGGCTCGCGCGGCTGGTGCTCAGCCGGTTGTCGCGTCTCGAACCCAAGGCGTCGGCCGTCCGCTACGAACGCGTAGGCAAACTCCTGCACATCGAGCACACGGCCGCCAAGGCGCCCGCTGTCGCGGGCTTCACCTGCCAGGGCGATCACGCAGAGCACCTCGGATCCGAGTCGGCCGGCCTCATCGCGCGGGGAAACGCGGATATGATTCACCTCGCCATGCTGGCGGGGACGGCAACGCTCTAAAGTGGAACGGCGTTCACAATGTGCGCCTGGGTGTATTCGTGCAGGCCCGCTTCTCCGAGTTCCCCGCCGATTCCCGACTGCTTCGATCCGCGGAAGGGGATGTTGGGGTCGATCGCGAGATGCTGGTTGACCCAGACTGTGCCCGAATCGATGCGCTTTGCGACTTCGATGGCGCGGTCGAGGTCGCGGCCCCACACTGTGCCGCCAAGTCCATATTCAGAATCATTGGCGCGGGCGATCACGTCGTCGATGTTGCTGTACTTGAGCACCGGCAGCACCGGGCCGAATTGTTCCTCGCGCACGAGGGGGGCGTCATCATCAAGGTCCCTGATGATGGTCGGGGGAATGAAATATCCGGGTCGGTCGAGCGGTGCGCCGCCAGCGAGAACACGGCCGCGCTGACGCGCGTCGTCGAGGAGCTTCTTGACTTTCTCGAACTGCATCCGGTTCTGGATCGGGCCTACCTGCGTCCCCTGGTTGGCGCCGTCGTCGACGACCGCTGCTTTTGCGAGCCGCGCGAGTTCGTTACAGACATCGTCGTACATGGCCTCGGGCACATAGGCGCGTTTGATCGCCACGCAGATCTGACCGGCGTTCGCCATGGCGCCGTCGTAGACTTTCCCCGCCGCCGCGATCGGGTCGACGTCATCCAGGACGATGGCGGCGTCATTGCCGCCAAGCTCGAGCGTCACCCGTTTCACGCCGCCAGCCGCAGACGCCATGACCTTTTTCCCGGTTGCGGTCGAACCCGTGAAGGCGACCTTGGCGATGTCGGGATGGCTGGTCAGCTTCGACCCAAGGTCATTCTGGTCGCAGATGATGTTGACCACGCCGGGCGGCAGGATATCCTTGCAAATCTCGCCAAAGAGCAGCGTCGTGAGCGGCGTTGTCGGCGCCGGCTTGGCGACCATCGTGTTGCCGGTCACAAGCGCCGGGCCCAGCTTGTTCATCAGCAGGATGACAGGGAAGTTCCAGGGGGTGATGGCGGCGACGACGCCAAGGGGCGTGCGATGTTCGATGACAAGATTTCCGTTGGCGTTGCGAATGGATTTTGCTTCGATCCGCATCTGCGCGAAGGCCCGCAACGTGAACACGCTGCCCATGATCTCGAACATCGCCTGATCGAGCGGCTTTCCCTGTTCGGATGTGAGCAGACCGGCGAATTCCGGCGCGCGCGCTTCCAGCGCATCGGCCAGCTTGTCCACGAGCCTGGCGCGCTCCTCGATGGATTTGGCCGACCAGGCTGGGAAGGCGCGCTTCGCGGCGGTGATCGCCCGCTCCAGAATCGCCTCGTCCGCCTTCGGACATTGCGCGAACGGCTCGGCTGTCGCCGGGTTGATGACGTCGAACGCGCTGCTGCCGGCGATCAAATCACCATCGATGAGCATGCGATATTCACGGGCCTTCATTGTATTCCTCCGCACGACTTGCCCTTTTGCACGAGCTCTTCCGTCTTCGCCGACCCGCGCGGCGCCCCACAATCGCCGAAACATCCGCATTCTCCCTGAGCGTTCTTTGGCGCTGGATACAAGGTTCCGGCTGGCCGACGCTGCTCACTTTTGTTATTGTATCCCGATGATACAAAAATCGCAAGAAGAGTGTTGAAGGCGAATGAAGGAAGGATGCGATCTCGAGACGCTGCTCGGATACCAGATGCAGAAGTGTCACCTGCTGCTCACAAGCAACGCGCGCGCGGTGCTGGACGGCTTCGGAATTTCGCCCGCCAAATTGGCTGCACTCCTACTTATTCGCGAAAATCCGGGATGCGACCAGACCTCCCTGGGGCGCATGCTGAGCGTCAATCGCTCCAGCGCGATGAAGCTTGTGGACCGCCTGGAGGAGCTTGGACTGGTGGATCGCCGTCAGGGTCGGGACATGCGCAGCAATGGGTTGTTCCTGACAGATCATGCAGAATTGATCGTCGGTGACATGCTGAACCATGTACGAGCCGCTGAAAGATCGATTACCGAAAGCCTGACGGCTCGGGAGGGTGCGGATCTGTTGCGCTTGCTCCTGAAGCTTCAATTCGGCCAAGTCTGCGCCAAAACATAAGGGCTGACGGCGGCTCAGCGCCGGCTACTCCGACTGCCAGATGTCGTTGAGCGTCTCCAGGATGACGTCCGCGAACTCGGGAGGGATGTGGGCGGCGAGTTGCTCCTCGTGGGTCCTGAAGGCCTTCAACGCTGCCGCCGCCAGGTCCTCGCCCTCGGCCGTCAGCCGCAGTCCTTGGGACCGGCCATCGACGCGGACCCGGCTGATCAGGCCGCGCTCGTCGAGCCTTCCGATCATGGGCGCCATGTTGGCGCTGGCGATATCGAGCATCCTTCCCAGTTCGCTCTGCGTGATTCCGGGGCTTCCCTGAATGATGACCAGCGTCGACGCCTCGGCGAGCCGAAGGTTCAAAGCGTTCAGCGCCGGCGTCAGCTGCGCCACGGAGGCGTTGGACGCACGCCGGAGGGCGTAACCAAAAAATGGGGTCAACGGATCAGAGGTCATTCGCAAACACTATTGCATATAGCGGTATTTGCGCTATACACTATAACAAAACAAGTCGTGGTCGACCGCGTCAACCCCGCTCCGGGGATGAGTGGCGGTGTGAGGAAAAAGTGAGGGCGCGCAGAAGACAGTCCAGGCCGCTGGCGGAGATTGTGCGCGCGGCTCCCGCCGGTGTGCGGCCAGCCGCGGGCCGGGTTTGGTGCGCCCGATTGGCCGAAGGTCGAACGCATTCAAGCGCGGCTTGATCGCAGGAACTGAAGGAACCGTGAAATGAGTGAGCGCAAGGCAAAGGACACCGTCGACTTTTCGGTCGAGGGCGGCGTGGCGTGGGTGAAGTTCAACCGCCCCGAGAAGAGGAACGCGCAGAGCCCTTCGCTGAACCGGCGCATGCTCGAAGTTCTCGACGAACTTGAGTTTCGCGACGATGTCGGCGTGCTGGTGCTGTCCGGCGAAGGTGCGGCGTGGACCGCGGGGATGGATCTCAAGGAATACTTCCGCGAGTCTGCGGCCAACGGCCTTGCCGGCGTGAGGAAATCGCAGCGCGAGGCTTACACTTGGTGGCGGCGACTTCGCTGGTACCAGAAGCCGACAATCGCCATGGTCAATGGTTGGTGTTTCGGCGGCGCCTACGGACCGCTCTTCGCATGCGACCTGGCCTTCTGCGCAGATGATGCTCAATTCGGACTGTCCGAAATCAATTGGGGCATTCTGCCGGGCGGTGGCGCGACGAAGGTGGTGACCAGCCTTATGGGTTTTCGCGACGCCATGTATCACGCGATGTTGGGGGAAAATCTCTCCGGACCCCAGGCTGCGGCAGCGGGGCTCGTCAACGAATCCGTCCCCGCCGCTAGCCTCAAGAAGCGGGTGGATGAGGTGTGCGAACGCCTTCTGAAGAAAAATCCTGTCGCCCTGAAGGCGACCAAGGACTCCGTGCGGCGCGTCGTGGAAATGACTTACGAAAACGCGGAGGACTACCTCATCCGTGCGCAGGAGGCGGCAGACTCCTTTGATCCTGAAGGCCGCACGGAAGGGATGAAGCAGTTTCTCGACGACAAGTCCTACAAGCCCGGTCTGGGCGCCTACGATCTCTCCAAGCAGAAGCCGAAGAAGCGCGCATGAACGGGCGACCCGCGGTGGTTCTCGATCGACTGCTCAAACCAAGATCCGTGGTCATCGTCGGCGCCTCGCCGACGCCGGGCGTGCTTGGCTCGTCTGTTCTCAGGAATCTGGAACGCGCTGGTTTCAGCGGCGAGGTTCATCTCGTCAATCCGAGGAGGACCGAAATCAATGGGCGAGCCTGCGTCAAGGACATTGCGGACCTGCCGGACGGCGTTGACGCTGCGGTGCTCGCCATCCCGAGAGCAGGCGTTCTCCGGGCCTTGACGATGCTGGCGGCCAAAAAGGTCGGAGCGGCGGTGATCTTCTCCGCCGGCTTCGCTGAAGGCGGCGAGGAAGGGCTTGCAGAGCAGCGCGAAATCGCACGCATCGCGCGCGAAAGCGGCATGGCCGTTGAGGGACCGAACTGCCTCGGCTTCGTCAACAACGTCGATGGCGTGGCGCTGACTTTCGTGGAGACGCCAGCAGCCGATCTTGGCGCGGAGGGCGTCGCGATTGTCTCCCAGAGCGGGGCGATGGCCGCGGTGCTGAGCACGACGCTCGCCAGCAAGGATGTCGGCGTGACGTACTCGGTCTCGACCGGGAACGAAGCCGCCACCGGCGTGGAGGATTTCGTCGAGTACATGATCCGCGATCCATCATCGCGGATGATCGCGATGATCGTCGAGCAGTTCCGCGATCCGGCGCGCTTTCTTGCGCTTGCGGCGAGCGCCATCAAAGCGGGCAAGCAGATCCTGCTGCTTCACCCCGGCCGCAGCGAGGCGGCGCGCCATTCCGCCGCCACGCACACCGGCGCGATGGCTGGCGACTACGGCGTCATGCGCACGCTCGTCGAACGCGCCGGGGTCATTGTGGCGGATACACTCGAGCAGCTTGGCGACATGACGGAAATCGTCATGCGCGCGCCGGCCTTCGGAGCGGGCGGCGCTGTGGTCCTGACGGAATCGGGCGCGTTCAAGGCGCTGTCGCTCGACCTTGCAGAAAACGTCGGTCTGCATCTTCCGGTGATGACCGACGATGACTCGCCAGCGCTGCGCGCAGCGCTTCCCGAGTTCGTGTCGGTCAGCAATCCGGTCGACCTGACCGCGCAGGCGCTGGTGGATCGTGATCTCTACAAGCGCAGCATTTCGGCGCTCTCGGGCGATCCCCGTGCAGGGTGTGTGCTCCTGGCCATCATCCAGACCGACGCAACCACCTGCGGTCTCAAGCTGCCTGCGATAATCCAGGCCATTGGCGAGACAAGGCCCGCCGTTCCGATCATCTATTCAGGCGTCGATGACGGCGTCGACGTCCCGCGAGACTACCTCGCCGGGTTGAGGGCGCTTGGCGTTCCCTGCATATCGACCGCGGAGCGCGCCATCAGGGCGCTGGCCGGGCTGACAAGCTTGGCGCATCGCGCCGGGAACGGCGTCCCCCGTCGCACTGTGCGAGCCAGGCCACCGATTGATCTTCCGACGGGTTCGGGTGTCGTGCCGGAGTACAAAAGCAAGATCATCCTGCGCAGCGCGGGGGTCACGTTTCCGGAGGGTCGCCTCGCTACAACCGCGGATGAGGCTGTGTCGGTCGCCGAGGCGTTGGGCTACCCCGTAGTCATGAAGGCCCAGTCCGCGCAACTTGCGCACAAGAGCGACGCGGGCGGCGTCATTCTGGGGCTGACCTCCGGCGCGGCCGTGAGAAGCGCGTGGACGCGCATGGCGTCCAACATAGAAGCGTATTCGCCGGGGCTGGCGCTCGACGGCGTGCTGGTTGAACGCATGGACGCAAAGGGTGTGGAACTGATCCTGGGCGCCAAACGCGACCCGCAATGGGGACCGGTCATGCTCGTCGGGTTCGGCGGCGTCCAGGCGGAAGTCATGAAGGATTTTCGAATTCTCGCGCCAAACCTTGCAGTGGAAGAGATCAAGTTGGAGCTGCTCAAGCTCAAGGGCGCGGCGCTGCTGACGGGATTCAGGGGCTCGCAACCTGTCGATCTCGATGCGATTGCCGGCGCGGTCGCCCACATGGCGGACCTCATGGCGACCGAACCGCGGATCAGCGAGATCGACCTCAACCCGGTGGTCGCCAGGCCAGCTGGCGAAGGACTCGTCGCGCTTGACGCGCTCATCCTTCTGGAAGCGTAGGGCGGAGGCGGTCATGGATCTGGAAAAACTGGTCGCGATCGATTTCCATACCCACGCGGAGGTGTCGTGCTGCCGCCCGCATGACCCGATCCAGCAGGCTTTCGACGACGCGGCGACTGCCTATTTCAGGACGGCGCCCAAGCGTCCGAGCATCGAGGAAACGATCGCCTACTATCGTGAACGCCAGATCGGCTTTGTGATGTTCACCGTCGACAGCGAGGCGGGCACTGGCATGCGGCGCATTCCGAACGAGGAGATCGCAGAGGCCGCCGCCGCGAACGCCGACATCATGGTCGCGTTTGCCTCGATCGATCCGCACAAGGGCAAGGCGGGAGCCGCCGAGGCGCGCCGGATGATCTCCGAGTATGGCGTGAAAGGATTCAAGTTTCATCCGCCGATTCAGGATTTCCATCCCTATGACCGGATGGCTTGGCCCATCTACGAGGTCATCGCCGAACATGGTCTGCCGGCGATCTTCCACACGGGCCATTCCGGGATTGGTTCGGGCATGCGCGGCGGCGGCGGCATCCGGCTGAAGTATGGCCAGCCCATTCTCGTGGATGACGTGGCCGTGGATTTTCCCGACATCAAGGTCGTTCTCGCTCACCCGTCATGGCCGTGGACGGATGAAGCACTCTCCATGGCGTTGCACAAGCCGAACGTCTACATTGATTTGTCCGGATGGAGTCCCAAGTACTTCCCGCCGCAGATCGTCCGCTACGCCAACACACAGCTTGGCCACAAGTTCCTGTTCGGATCGGATTTTCCGCTCATCACGCCAGACCGATGGATGAAGGACTTCCGGGAGGCGGGATTCCGCGAGAACATTCATCAGGACATCTTCAAGGGAAACGCGGCGCGCGTTCTTGGCATCGATTCGGCGGAGGCGTCGGTTTGATGCGCTGAACGTTCTCAGTCGACAACGATAAAAAAAGAGAGCGAGGGAGGGAAAGATGGCGACTGACCCCGGCGATATGCTGGCTACGGAACGCATGGGGCCGGCGCAGATCGTAGCGGTCGTGCTTTGCGTCTTGCTGAACGCGCTTGACGGCTTCGACGTTCTGTCGATCAGTTTTGCTTCGCCCGGGATCGCGCACGAGTGGGGTATCGAGAGAGGGGCGCTTGGCGTCGTGCTGTCGATGGAGCTGATCGGCATGGCGATCGGCTCGCTCGCGCTGGGCCGGGCGGCCGACAGGTTTGGCCGACGGCCGATCATCATCGCCTGCCTCATCGTCATGGCTTCGGGGATGTTCCTCGCCGCACGCGCTACGAGCGTCGAAACGCTTCTGGCCTACAGGTTCGTGACGGGGCTGGGCATCGGCGGCATGCTGGCTTGCGTCAACGCGATGGTGGCCGAATACGCCAACAATCGCTACCGCAGCTTTGCCGTCATGATCATGGCGGCTGGCTATCCACTGGGTGCGATCGTAGGCGGCGCAGTGTCCTCCCGCTTGCTGGCGACATTTGATTGGCGAGCGGTGTTCATCCTCGGCGGCGTGGCCACGGCCGCACTCCTGCCGTTGGTCTTGCTCCTGTTGCCGGAATCTGTCGCGTATCTGGCTGTACGGCGTCCACCCAATGCTTTGAACAGGATCAACGCCGTCCTGAAACGTCTCGGCCATCGCCTCATCGACGCGCTGCCGGCGGCCCAGGAGAAGACGGGCAAGGGTGGATTTGCATCGCTCTTCAGTCCCACCCTGGTGAAGACGACGATCCTGCTCACGATCGCTTATTTCACCCACATCATGACTTTCTACTTCATCATCAAGTGGATTCCGAAGCTGGTGGTCGACATGGGGCATGCGCCGCCCGAGGCGGGCAATGTCCTGGTCTGGGCGAATGTCGGCGGTGCGACAGGGGCGATCATGTTCGGCGTGTTGACCCGCCGGATCGATGTGCGGTGGCTTGTAATCGCGGCGCTTGCGGGGTCGTTCGCGCTGGTGGCGCTGTTCGGACGCGGGCAGGCGGATCTGGTCGGCCTGTCACTTGTTTCGGCGATCGCAGGGTTCTTCACCAACGCAGCCGTGGTGGGGCTCTATGCGCTAGTGGCGGGCTATTTCCCGACCGAGGTCCGCGCCGGGGGAACCGGGTTCGTCATCGGCCTGGGCCGGGGTGGCGCGGCGCTTGGCCCGATCGCCGCGGGCTATCTGTTCCAGTCGGGACAGGGCCTTCAGATCGTGTCCCTGGTGATGGCGGCGGGATCGGTCGTCGCACTGGTCGCGCTGCTGCTTCTCGGAAAGCCGCGAGGCGTCGTCGCCGCCTGACGCGGCGCGCTTTACGCTGCAGCCGTCTCCGTGCGTTCGTGGTTCACCGCCGCGCGTACGGTGTTCGACAACAGGCAGGCGATTGTCATCGGTCCCACGCCGCCGGGCACCGGCGTCGCCGCGCGGGCATGGCCGATTTCGTCGAATGCGACGTCGCCGACCAGCCGTGTCCTTCCACCCTTCTCGGTGATGCGTGTGATGCCGACATCAATCACCACGGCGCCGGGCTTGACCCAGTCGCCCCGCACGAGCCGGGGACTGCCCGCTGCGGCCACGACGATGTCGGCCGTTCGCACGATGTCGGCCAGTCCGCGCGTTGCGATATGTGTGACGGTGACAGTGCATTCCCGTTCAAGCAGGAGCAAGGCCACCGGCTTGCCCACGATGTTGGACTTTCCGATGACGACGGCGTTTAGGCCACGGTAGGTCTCGATCACGCTGTCGAGCAGCATCATGCAACCGAGCGGCGTACAGGGCACGAGCCCGCCGGTTCCCGTCGACAGGCGGCCGACATTGACGGGATGGAAGCCATCGACGTCCTTGGCCGGGTCTATGGCGTCAAGGACCCGCGCGGGACTGATCTGGTGCGGCAGAGGCAGCTGCACGAGAACGCCATGGACACCGGTGTCGGCGTTCAAAGCCGCGATCAGGTCCAGCAGCTCGGACTGCGTCGTCGTCTCAGGCAGCCGGTGTTTGATTGAGCGAATGCCTGCCCTGTCGCATTCGGCGACCTTGCGCCGAACATAGACTTCGCTCGCCGGGTCGTCACCAACGAGGATGACAGCGAGCCCCGGCGCGATGCCGGTGCGGACGGTGATGTCCTCAACCTCGCGCGCCGTCCGGTCCTGGAGCGCGCGCGCCATCGCGCTGCCATCGATGACTGCGGCCATGGGGCTAGTGCTCGAATACGACGGTTCTTGCGCCGTTCAGAAAGACACGGTCCTCCAGATGCGCGCGCACTGCGGCGGCCAGAACGCGCCGCTCGATGTCGCGCCCCTTCCGGACAAGGTCTTTCGGCGTATCGACGTGAGTTATGGCTTCAACGTCCTGGGCGATGATCGGGCCCTCGTCGAGATCGGCGGTAACATAGTGCGCCGTCGCGCCGATCATCTTGACGCCCCTGTCATAGGCCTGGTGGTAGGGTTTGGCGCCCTTGAAACCGGGCAGGAAGGAGTGGTGGATGTTGATGCAGCGGCCGGAGAGAAACGCCGCCATGTCATCGGAAAGGATCTGCATGTAGCGGGCGAGGACGATCAGGTCCGCTCTTGCTTCCGTCACGATCGCCTTGATCGCAGCTTCCTGCTTCGGCTTGGTTTGGGATGTGACCGGCAAGTGGTGAAATGGAATGTTGCCGATCAGGGAAATGCTCAGTGCTTCGACTGGATGGTTGGAGACGATGCCGACGACGTCCATCTCTAGCTCGCCAATGCGGTTGCGATAGAGAAGGTCGCCGAGGCAATGGTCGAACTTCGAAACGAGCATCAGCACGCGCTTGCGTTGATGGCTCGGTCGCAATGTCCAGGCCATGCCGACTTCCGAAGCAATCGACTTGAAGGCCGCATGGAGGGCTTCAACGGCTGCAGGAGATTCAAGCGTGAAAACAACACGCATGAAGAACTGCTTGCTGACTTCGTCGTTGAGTTGAGAGGCATTGGTGATGTTGCCGCCATGCTGCGCCAGCTGCCCCGCCACCCGCGCCACCAATCCGGGACGGTCCGCGCACGACAGGCAAAGCGTATAGGATTCAGACACGTTGTCTCTCCTGAACTGGTGAGTGGCATTGGATCAATGGGCGCCGGAATACGCGCGGATCCATTCGACCGTGCGCTCAAGGCCGCCGAACGGATAGAAGTGCAGCCGGACAGGACCGTGTTCCGGGCCGAGGCCCCTTTGGAGGTCGGCCACGAGCCTGTCCGGTCCGGTCGATCCCAGAAGCCTCGACAGCGAGACACCGTACTTGGCCATCACGTTCGCGGACGCGCCAACGCCGCAATGCGCCGCGAAGCGCAGCAGTGTGCTGATCTTTGCCGGGCCAGGCACGCCGATGCGGACGGGCGCGCCGATACCCCGCGCGCGCAGTTCCTTGAGCCAGACCAGGAAGGGCGTGGCGTCGAAGCCAAATTGGGTGACGATCAATGGCGCCATGCCGCGTGATTCGATGTCGGCGCACTTGAGCTTGAGAAAACGCCAGCACTCTTCTGCGTTCATGGAGGGGTGGCCATCTGGATGGCCTGCAATGCCGATGGCGCGAATGCCGTGCCGCTCGAACAGGCCGGTCTTCAAAAGCCCCATCGTATCGCTGTAGGGACCTGCCGGAACGGGGGGGTCGCCAGCCACGAGAAACATGCGCCTGACGCCGGCTTCCGCGACAGAGCGCTCGACAATTGTCTGAAGCTCTTCCGCCGACCCAATCCGGCGCGCCGACAGGTGAGGCATGGGCTCAAAGCCCAGCGCGCGGGCCTCGGCCGCGGAGGCGATGCGGGCGTCCATCGTCTCGTTGGGCAGGAAGGTGATGGCGATCGGTGTCTCGGGCGGTACGCTGCCAGCGACCTCGCGCAGCGCACGCGCATCCCTGGCCGTCATTTCGAGTGAAAACCCGCTCGTCACGGTCTCTGGGGGGCGTCCCCATGCCGGATGGATCAGGTGAAGTGACATGAGCCTCCGGTCCATCTTCCAGATCGAGAAACCGACGAACTGAAGGTGAAACACCCTAGCGCGGCCGCAGAAATTCGTATATATGAAAATTTCACGGATGAGAAGTACTGATGCCGGGACGACACTCGGAAAAGCTGTTGATGTTGCCGGGATTGATGTGTGACGCCCGCATGTTCGGGCCTCAGATCGCGCACCTTCCCGATGCCCAGGCTGTCGATGGCTACGGGACCAGGGACAGTCTGGCGGCCATGGCGCGGTACGTCCTCGACCAGGCGCCGCAGCGCTTTTCCCTGCTGGGTCACTCCATGGGCGCGAGGGTGGCGATGGAGGTGTTCCGGGCGGCGCCCGAACGCGTCGCGCGTCTGGCCCTGGTCAGCACCGGCGCCCACGGGACTCGCGAAGGCGAAGCCGAGAAGCGGCACGCGTTGCGCGATCTCGGCCGGCGAGAAGGGATGCTGGCGCTGGTGGACGCCTGGCTGCCGCCAATGATCGCCGCACGCCGGCGCGGCGAGGAAGGTCTTGTCTCGCCGCTGCGCGACATGTGCGTGGCGTCGGGATTGGAAACCTTTGAGGCGCAGGTCGCCGCGCTGTTGGGCCGTCCCGAAATCGAGACTCTTCTGGCAAAGATACGATGTCCGGTTCTGGTCGCGGCGGGTTCTGAAGATGTCTGGAGCCCGCCCGAACAGCACGCCGAAATCGCCAGTCAGATCCCCGGCGCGCGGCTCGTCATCATAGCCGGTGCGGGCCACATGCTGCCCGTCGAGGCGCCCGACGCACTCAACGCCGCCATCGCCCGATGGATGTCCGAGCCGGCACAACCCCAATCACAGAAAGTATGAGGAAACGAAGATGGTGCAACAGAACCTGCAACAGCTGCTCGACGCCAAGGGCGATATCGTCGACTTCCTGCGCAACCAGCAGACCGGACCAAACGTCTATCCCGGGGTTCCGGGCGAATACAGCAACTGGCGCGCCGAACAGATCGCGTGGGCGAAGACCTGCGTGCTCTTCAACCAGTGCTATCACATGGTCGATCTCGCCGTGGAAGGCCCGGACGCCTTCGCGATGCTCAACCATCTCGGCATCAACAGTTTCAAGGGGTTCGTCCCGTCGCGCGCCAAGCAGTTTGTTCCTGTGACACCGGACGGATATGTCGTCGGCGACGTCATTCTGTTCTATCTCGACGAAAACAGCTTCAATCTTGTCGGGCGCGCGCCGACGATCGAATGGGTCGAGTATCACGCCGCCAGCGGCGACTGGAACGTGAAGGTATCGCGCGACGAACGCACGGCTGTCCGTCCTGACCCCGAAAACCGTCGCAACTATCGCTTCCAGCTCCAGGGGCCGAACGCCATGAAGACGCTGGAGAAGGCGATGGGCAAGACGCCTCCGGACCTCGCGTTCTTCCACATGGCGCGCATCCAGATTGCCGGCAAGGAAGTCCGCGCGCTGCGTCACGGCATGGCCGGACAGCCGGGGTACGAATTGTTCGGACCATGGGTTGATGGCGAAGCGGTGCGCCAGGCCTTGATTCAAGCGGGCCAGGAATTCGGGCTGACGCTCGTGGGCGGGCGCACATACTCATCCAACACGCTGGAATCGGGTTGGATACCGTCGCCGCTGCCGGCGATCTACACTGGCGAAGCGCTGCGCCCCTACCGCGAGTGGTTGTCGGCCAATTCCTATGAGGGCAAGGCGTCCATCGGCGGCAGCTATGTGCCAGAAAGCATTGACGGCTACTACCTGACGCCTTGGGATCTCGGGTACGGCCAATTCATCAAGTTCGATCACGAATTCATTGGTCGCGAAGCGCTTGAGCGCAAGGCGAAACAGCCGCAACGACGCAAGGTGACGCTTGCGCTGGACACCGAGTCGGTTGTCCGCACCATGAGCTCCATGCTGCAGAAGGGCGACCGGGCGAAGTACATGGATTTTCCGTCGGCGGTGTATTCCATGCACCCCTATGATGCTGTGCTCGTCGACGGCAAGACGGTCGGGCTTTCGACCTGGATCGGCTACAGCGCCAATGAGGGAAGAATTCTCGCCCTCGCGATGATGGAGGGTGAATACGCAGAGCCGGGCACGCAGGTCAGTCTGCTTTGGGGAGAACCGGATGGCGGCACGCGCAAGCCGACCGTGGAGCCGCACGTGCAGACTGAGATACGCGCAACCGTGAGTCCCGTTCCATTTTCGGAAGTGGCCCGCGACAACTATGCTGACAGCTGGCGAAACCGCCAGTCCTGAAGCGCGGTCCTATCCTTCTTCAAAGGGGGCGTTCCAAACGCCCCCTTTTTCAGTCCGCCTCAAGCAGCGCACACGTTCGTTTCAGGAGCACGCAGGCGCGACGCTCCAGGTCTTCGTTGAAGCGAACATTCGGGACTGCGATGCTGAACGCGCCCACCAGCTCTCCGTCGATCATGACGGCGCGCCCGAGGCCCTGAATGCCCGGCGTATGCTCCTCGCGCGTGCGTGCGAATCCTGTGCGGCGGATTCCGACGATCTCTTTCCTCAAGCCGGCTTCCGTCGTGATGGTCGAAGGCGTGAAGCTTTGTCTCGTTGTTTCCTGGAAATAGCGATTGAGTTCGTCTTCGGGCAGGGCGGCGAGAATGGCCTTGCCGGCGGAGAAGCCATGCAGCGGCGTGCGTGCGCCGACCGCAACCGCGTAGCGAAGGGCGTGTTCGCTCGTCGCCGTGGCCAGGGTCTCTACCTCCCATTCGTGCCGAACGAAGAAAGAGGCGGTCTCGTTCAGTTGTATGCGCAGCGACGCCACGAGCGGCGCGATCCGCTCCGCCAGCGAAAACACCGATTTCCTGAGTTGCAGGCGCTCGAGTCCCGGGCCGACGCTGTAGCTGCGGCCCAAGCGCGCTAAGTACCCACGATCAACCAACGTGGTCAGAAGGTAGGACAAGCTGCTGACGGGAATGTTCAGCGCGACGGACAGTTCTTGCGCGACGAAAGGTCGGTCGCTTGCCACGGCGAACTCTATGATATCGAGGGTTCGAAGGGCGGATTTGACACGTTGGGCGGTGGATGTGTCGGGCATGGGGAAGGGTATGCCTCCGGCCGCGTTTCGGAAAAATGGTCGGTCTTGCCTCCCATGCTCATAGCGTACCAGACGCTTCAGAGCGGTAAACACACATAGTTTTCCGCGATCACGCGCAGCATGGCTTCGGAGCTCCCGATATAGTCGAATTCCGATATCTGCATGCGGTGATCGAACGCGCCGTCAACTGCGAGAAACAGACTGCCGCGGCGCAAGGGTTCGAAAACAAGGGAGCGCAGCGGCGCGGTCGATTTTTCCAGAGTCGGGCCGCGCGTGATATGGGGCGCCGCCCGGCTCCGAAGGCGCACGCCAAGCTTTTCCCAAAAGCGTCATCCGGTCAGTCTTCCAGTTTCTCCGTCAGTGGAACCTGGATGTGGTAGCGGCTGCGCGCTGGTGAGCGCGTCGAGGCCAATCTGGACGGACCATGATAGCCGTCGCAACTGATGATGAAGCGCGCGTCCTGCCGGATCCGGTCACTGTCTTTCTCGAAGGTCAGGAAGGGGCGCGCGATTTTCGCGCGAGAACGACCGCTTCGCCCCCCTCGGCATTGAGCAGGTGACCGAGCAGACGTCCTGCCGGCCCGGAACCGATGATGGCGACATCCGCCTTCATTGCCGGGTCACACCGCTTGAAGTTTCTGTTCGAGTTGGTGCAACACTTGGTAACAGGGAAGCACCTGCGCGACTGACGAATTCGGTTCGCGTCCCTCGCGGATCGCTGCGATGACCCGATGCGCCTCTGTTGGCCGGAAGAAGTTGGGTGAGGCGGCATCTGGACGCCTCAAGCCTCAGGGTCGTTCGCTCGCAAGACGCGCCACGGCCTTCGCGACAGCCGCATCAAGGCCGGCGCCGCCGCTTTCGGCGTAGGCGATGATCGCGGCGCGCATGCGCGGATCCCAGAAGCGTTGCAGGTGATCGAGCACGCCCAGCACCGCAGCGTCTTCGCCGCGGACGGCGAAGAACTTGCCGATCTGATTGGCCATGTAGACAAGTTTCTGCGGGTTCATGGCGGCTATTCGATACGTTCGGGACAGGTGAAGACCTCAAGCCCATCGGTTCGCACGACGCCCAAGAGCGTAAGGCCAACGCGCTCTGCCATGTCAATCGCAAGCGTGGAGGGCGCGGAGATGGCGGCGAGCGCCGGCGCACCGATGATCGCCGCCTTTTGCACAAGTTCGACGGAGATGCGGCTGGTCACGATGACGGCGCCGGCATGAGCGGACTCGCCCGCGCGAAGGAGGGCGCCCACGAGTTTATCGAACGCATTGTGGCGGCCGATATCCTCCCGCGCCAGCGTGACGCCCTCGCCGGGGACGAAGAGTCCCGCCGCATGTGCGGCGCGGGTGACGCGATTGAGCGGCTGGCGCACTTCCAGGTCGCCCATCGCTGCAAGAATGTCGTGCGCGGAGAATCTGGCCTCCGATGCAATAGCGGGCAGGGGGCGCATGGCCTGTTCAAGGCTTTCCACGCCGCACAGTCCACAACCAACCGGGCCGGCGCGGCGACGAAGGCGCTCAGAATGCGCTCTTCGCGCACCGGCATGTAGCCAGAGTCGCGCCTCGATGCCGAGTTCGGTCTCGACAATCTCAAGGCTGCGCACCTGGTCCGGCGTTGCTATGAGCCCTTCTGTAAAGGCAAAACCCAACGCGAAGTCTTCAAGGTCGCCGGGCGTCGCCATCATGACGGCTTCGGAACTTCCGTCGACCACCAGCGCGACAGGGATTTCGCCAATCACCTCGCGTGCGTCCTGCGACCATGCGCCGTGGCGCAGGACACGTGCGGGACGCGACTGGGTCGGGCGTGTCAGCATCAGGCTTCTTCGGCATGTATGACGCGCCGCGCCCGCTCGCTCAGCGCCTGATAGTCCTCTTGCCAGCGTGTTGGGCCGTTGGACGGCGAGACCTGCACCGCGGTCACCTTGTATTCGGGGCAGTTGGTGGCCCAGTCGGAGTAGTCGGTGGTCACCACATTGGCCTGCGTGTCCGGATGATGGAAGGTGGTGTAGACAACGCCTGGGGCGACGCGATCCGTCACCCGGCAGTGCAACGCCGTCTCGCCGGAGCGACTCGCCAGTTTCACCCAATCACCATCCTTGAGACCGCGATCCTCCGCATCGCTCGGGTGGATTTCAAGCAGATCCTCCTCGTGCCAGACGACGTTGGCGGTGCGCCGCGTCTGGGCGCCGACATTGTACTGGCTGAGGACGCGCCCGGTGGTCAGCAGCAGCGGGAAACGCGGGCCGGTTCGCTCGTCGGTGGCCACGTACTCCGTGAGCATGAAACGGCCGCTGCCGCCCGAAAATGCCTCGATGTGCATGACGGGCGTGCCTTCGGGCGCCTTCTCATTGCAGGGCCACTGGATGGAGCCCAGTTCGTCGAGCTTCTGATAGCTGACGCCGGCGAAGCTCGGCGTGGTCGCCGCGATTTCGTCCATGATCTGGGAAGGGTGCGCGTAGGTCATCGGGTAACCCATCGCATTGGAGAGGCGTTGCGTGATCTGCCAGTCGGCATACCCATTCCTCGGGCGCATCACGCGGCGTACGCGCTGGATACGCCGCTCGGCATTCGTGAAGGTGCCGTCCTTCTCCAGAAACGTGGAGCCCGGCAGAAAGACATGCGCGAAATTTGCGGTCTCGTTCAGGAACAGGTCATGGACGATGACACACTCCATTGCGGAGAGCGCCGCGGCGACATGGGAGCTGTTGGGATCCGACTGCAGAATGTCTTCGCCCTGAATGTAGATGCCCTTGAATGAACCATCCAGGGCGGCGTCCAGCATGTTGGGTATGCGCAGGCCCGGTTCGCGATCGAGAGTCACGCCCCAGAGACTTTCAAATACGCCGCGCGCGGCGTCGTCGGACACGTGACGATAGCCGGAGAACTCGTGTGGAAACGAGCCCATGTCGCAGGCGCCCTGGACATTGTTCTGCCCGCGCAGGGGATTCACGCCGACGCCGGGGCGGCCGATATTGCCCGTCGCCATGGCCAGATTGGCGATCGCCATGACGGTTGTCGTGCCCTGGCTGTGTTCGGTAACGCCCAGGCCATAGTAGATCGCACCATTGCCGCCCGTCGCATACATACGCGCGGCGGCCCGCAGTTCAGTCGCCGAGACGCCAGTCTGTGTCTCAAGCGCCTCAGGCGACCAGCGCGCCTCGGAAACAAATGACGCCCAGGCGGCATAGTCATCGAGGTTGCAACGTTCGCGGACGAACGCCTCATCGACAAGGCCTTCCGCAACGATCACGTGCGCCATGGCTGTGAGCACGGCCACGTTTGTCCCGGGCCGCAACGACAGGTGGTGGGCCGCCTCCACATGTGGACTGCGTACAAGGTCGATGCGACGTGGGTCGATGACGATCAGCTTGGCGCCCGCGCGCAGACGCTTCTTCATGCGCGAGGCGAAGACAGGGTGTGCGTCTGTGGGGTTTGCGCCGATCAGGACGATGACGTCGCATTGCTCTACGGAGTCGAAATCCTGTGTGCCGGCCGATGTGCCAAACGTCGCCTTGAGGCCGTAGCCCGTAGGTGAATGGCAGACGCGCGCGCACGTGTCGACGTTGTTGACGCCAAATGCCGCGCGCACAAGCTTCTGCACCAGATAGGTTTCCTCATTGGTGCAGCGTGATGAGGTGATGCCGCCCAACGCCGCCTTGCCATGCGTCGCGGCAATGCGCTGGAGTTCCGAGGCGGCGTACGCGATGGCCTCGTCCCACGACACTTCACGCCACGGATCGGTGATCTTGGCGCGGATCATCGGCTTGAGGACTCGCTCTGCGTGAGTGGCGTAGCCCCACGCGAAACGTCCCTTGACGCAGGAATGGCCGCGATTGGCCTTGCCGTCCTTGCAGGGGACCATACGCACGACTTCCTCGCCGCGCATCTCGGCCTTGAAGGTGCAGCCTACGCCACAATAGGCGCAGGTCGTGATGACGGAATGCTCGGGCGTACCGATCTCGATGATCGACTTCTCAGCAAGGGTAGCGGTGGGACAGGCTTGCACGCAGGCGCCGCAGGAGACGCAATCGGAATCGAGAAAACTCTGATCCGTCCCCGCGACAACGCGCGAGTCAAAGCCCCGTCCATCAATGGACAACGCGAAGGCGCCTTGAACCTCATCGCACGCGCGCACACAGCGCGAGCAGACGATGCACTTGGAGCCGTCGAACGTGAAGTACGGGTTGCTTTCATCCTTCTCGACGTCGAGGTGGTTTTTTCCTTCGTAGCCGTAGCGGACATCGCGCAGGCCGACTGCGCCCGCCATGTCCTGCAGTTCGCAGTCGCCATTTGTCGGGCATGTGAGGCAGTCGAGCGGGTGATCGGAGATGTAGAGTTCCATGACGCCACGGCGCAGTTGCGCGAGGCGGGGTGTCTGGGTGGATACACGCATGCCCGGCGCGACGGGCGTTGTGCAGGAGGCCGGCGTTCCCGGACGACCGTCGATTTCCACCAGGCACAACCGGCACGATCCGAAGGCGTCGAGCATGTCCGTGGCGCAAAGTCGGGGCACGTTGATTCCAGCAAGGCTTGCCGCACGCATGATCGATGTGCCCGCGGGGACCGTGACCACGTTTGCATCGATCTCAAGGGTCACGGTCGCGCCTCTCTGGATGTGCGGCGTGCCGTGGTCCGCTTCGCGAACGGGCATCATGGGACTTGCTCCTTCTCCGGTGACCTCGGCCGGAAATCCTCCGGGAAGTGCCGAAGGGCGCTCAGCACCGGGTATGGTGCAAACCCGCCAAGCGCGCACAGTGATCCAAGTTTCATGGTCTGGCAGAGATCCTCAAGAAGCGCGACGTTCTCCTGCGTGCGCTCTCCGTTGCGGAGCTTGTCAATGACTTCCTGACCGCGCACTGCGCCGATGCGGCACGGCGTGCACTTGCCGCAGCTTTCAATGGCGCAGAATTCCATGGCGAAGCGCGCCTGCTCGCCCATGTCTGCACTGTCGTCGAACGCCACGATGCCGCCATGGCCGATGAGCCCGTCGCGCGCGGCGAAGGCTTCATAGTCATAGATGGTGTCAAACAGGGAAGGTGGAAAATAGGCGCCAAGCGGGCCGCCGCACTGAACGGCCTTGATGGGGCGACCGGAACGCGAGCCTCCGCCAATGTCATTGATGATCTCGCTGAGCGTCATGCCAAATGGCGCCTCGAAGAGGCCGGTGTGCTTGAGCATGCCGGACAACTGGATCGGCATGGCGCCGCGCGAACGCCCATGACCCATGGCGGCGTAAGCGTCAGAGCCGTTGACAAGGATCCAGGGGACTGAAGCCAGGGTGAGGACGTTGTTGATGATCGTGGGTTTGCCGAACAGGCCGTGATGGACAGGCAGGGGTGGCTTTGCCCTCACCATGCCCCGCTTGCCCTCGAGGCTCTCAAGGAGGGCAGTTTCCTCGCCGCAGACATAGGCGCCCGCGCCGACGCGCAGCTCGATGTCGAATCCGCATCCCGGCGCGAATGCCCTCTCGCCCAGGACGCCCGCCCGGCGGGCAAGTTCGAGTGCCTGGGCGAAGATCCGGTTGGCGCGCGGGTATTCGGAACGACTGTAGACATACGCCTTTGACGCGCCGATGGCGAAGCCCGCGATCGCCATGCCTTCGATCAGCAAGAACGGATCGCCTTCCATCAGCATGCGGTCGGCGAATGTGCCGCTGTCACCCTCGTCGGCGTTGCAGACAACGAACTTGCGGGACGCTTGGGTATCCGCGGCGCTCTTCCATTTCACACCCGCTGGAAAGCCCGCGCCGCCGCGTCCACGCAGACCTGACGCCGTGACCTGCGCAATGGTTTCGGCGGGTCCGAGTGCACGCGCGCGTTCGAAACCAAGAAATCCGCCCAGACGGCGGAACTCTTCAAGGTCCAGCGGGTCTATTTCGCCGCAACGCGCAAACACCAGTCGCGTCTGCCGGCTCATCCATGGCAATTCGTTCACGGGACCAAGCAGCAGCGCGTGCCCGTTCCCCGTGAGCAGGCCCGCGTCCAGAAGCGATGGGACGTCACGGGCTTTCACGGGGCCATAGCCCACGCGCCCGCCGGGCGTCTCGATCTCCACGAGCGGCTCCAGCCAGGCCATGCCGCGCGAGCCGGTGCGGACGATGGTGGCTTTCACTCGGCGGCGCGTGAGCTCTTCGGACAAGCAGCGCGCGACATCGTCGGCGCCGAGCGCCAATGCCAGGGAGTCTGCGGGGACAAAAATGCGTGTCAAAGCGCGGCCTCGACCGCTTCGCAAAGCGACGCGCCGTCCAGCGCGGCCAGCAGCCGGTCCCCGATTAGCGCCGCCGGCGCCGCCGCGCAGAGTCCGAGGCAATAGACGGGCTCCACGACAACCGATCCGTCTGGCGCGACCTTCATGAACTCGGTCTTGAGCCGCCCCATGAGTGCCGCCGCCGCTGCGCGTGCGCCTGCCGCCTGGCATGCCTCTGCCTGGCAAAGTCTGACGACGAGTCGCGCCGGCGCCTCGGTGCGGAAGTCATGGTAGAAGCTGACAACCCCGTGAACCTCCGCGCGCGACAGGTTCAATGCAGAGGCCGCGAGCGTCACTGCTTCCGCCGGGATGTAGCCAAACACCTCCTGGAGGCGGTGGAGCACGGGAAGGAGGGCGCCCTCAAGATGCGTCAGCGCTTCGATTTCCCGGCTGGCGAGTTCCGGATTCCATGTTCTTGTCATGACCGGCGTCTCCAGCGGCGGCGAGATCCATCGTCAGCCAGTGACCGCTTGGCGCAGAATATCGGAATAGCACAAGGAGGTCCAAAGCGCACGGTCCGGCCCCCATGCGTCCGCCCGGCCGCACACCGGCCGACCTGGCGCGTCAGTTGCGGGGCTGCGTCATGTGTCACGCGCGCGCTCCAGTTCGACACCGACATGGTCGAGCGAATGCCGGATCGGCGCCGACGGCTTGCGCAGACAGACGCGCACCCGCTCGACGCTCGCAAACCGTTCGAAAATTTCGTCGATCAGCCGATAGGCGAATGTCTCGATGAGGTTGAACGTGACGCGGTTCGACAGTTCGATCGCGATGTCACACAATTCACTGTAGCACACGGTGCTTCGCATGGTGTCGTCCGCCGGGTTAGGGCGGCGAACATGACAATCGATATCGACCTCGAATTTCTGACCCAGCGTCTTTTCGGCGTCAGCGACGCCATGATGCCCATGCACGATGAGGTTCGATACGAGTACGCGTACGGTCATGGTGGGGCCCCGATCGGGTTGACGACCTTCGCCGCAACGTCTGCGAGGAAGGAGTGGATGGTTCGGCGTTTTCCGAACAGCATGGTCATGATGACGTCAAACTCGCAGTTTTTTGATGTAGTTGTCGAGAATGCGGTGACCGTGGCAGGTCAGCAAGGATTCCGGATGGAACTGGACGCCCCAGATCAAACGCTCGGGGTCCGACACCGCCATCACTTCACCTTCCGGCGACCGCGCGTTCACCATGAGCCGTGTCGGAGTGACAGGCGGCGCGGCGATCAACGAGTGGTAGAGTCCGACGTTCAACGGGGACGGCAGCCCGGCGAACAGGTCAACTCCCTCGTGGTCGAGTGCGATGGCCTGTCCGTATCGCGGATGACGCGCCCGCTCAATGCGCCAGCCATAGGTTGCAGCGATGGTCTGGTGACCCAGGCAGACGCCCAACAGCGGCCGCCTTCCAGAAAATGCGCGAACAATATCGAGAGAGATACCCGCTTCATTCGGCGTGCAGGGCCCCGGCGAGAGAAGTATTCCGTCAGGGTCCGCCAACTGGACGTCGGCGACCCTGCTGCGCTGGCTGTCCAGAACCGTTGTCCGGCAACCAAGCTCCTCCAGATAGCGCACAAGATTGAAGACAAAGGAATCGCGGTTGTCGATCACCACGATGTGGGGAGTCTGCGTCATGCTTGGCGGCCTCCCGTCAATCGGGATGCCTTGATCAGCGCTTCCTCGAACTCCTGTTGCGGATCAGAAAGATTTGTGATGCCTCCGCCAGCCCGCAGTTGGGCTCCATCGTCATCGTACTCGATCGTGCGGATCGCGACATTGAAGTCCGCGGCTCCGTTCGCGCCGATATAGCCGATCGCTCCGCAGAAAACGCCGCGATCGGAGGTCTCGAGCTCGTCGATGATTTCCATTGACCGCAGTTTCGGAGCGCCCGTGATCGAACCTCCCGGGAAGGCGGCCGCGATCAGGTCCATGCAGTCGTGGCCCTGCTTCAGCTGGCCGGTGACCGAGGAAACGAGATGGTGCAGGCCCTCATAGCTTTCCAGGACAACAAGCTCAGGAACCTTGACCGTGAATGGCTGGCAGACCTTTGAAAGATCGTTCCGCAGAAGGTCCACGATCATGATGTTCTCGGCCCGGTCCTTCTCGGAGTTCAGCAATTGCTGCTTGAGGCGGTTGTCCTCGTCGGCGTCCACGGACGCCCTGATCGTGCCCTTGATGGGGCGAGTTTCGACAAGCCCTGTCGGCGAAACCGAAAAGAAGCGCTCGGGTGAGGTCGAACTGATGTTGCGACCGGGAAACGCAAGGTAGGCGGAAAACGGCGCGGGATTGCGTCGGCGCACCATGCAATGGTGGTTGAACGGGGAAAAAGACGTCGCCGTCGGCAGTTTTGCCCGGAACGCCAGCGCCAGGTTCGCTTGGTAGATGTCGCCGCTGGCGATGTATCGCTTGGCTGCATTTACCCGACCGATGTGCGCGCAACGATCTTCCGTCAGCTCCCACGGCAGGTTCACGGTGATTGGCTCAGGGGCGCCCATCGTCGCCAATGCCTTTTCATACGCGGCCAGAAGGGCGTCGGCGGCCAGACGGCTCGAAGTCGCGTTGTCGGCAACGACAAGTTCGCAGGTGTTCGCCCTGTGGTCGAAGCGAAGGAGGGCGGGATAGTAGTTGAATTCGGCGAGCGGCTTGTCCCCAGGGTTTTCATGCCTTGATCGCCAGGGCAGAAGCGTCTCCGCAAACCGATAGGCGAAGTATCCCATCCATGCGCCGGCAAAGGGCGCATCGGGCCGTTCTTGTGGTTGAGTGCTCGAAGAGTCGATGCGGGCCCGGAGATGCTCAAACACCCCCCCATCAACCCGTGCTCCGTCAAGGCGCACCGAGTGTTCGCGCACCTCAAGACGGGAAGCAGGCGCGGTCGCGAGATAGGACCATCGCGCGAAACGGCTACTGCTGAGCTCGCCGTCGAGCCAGGCGAGGTCGGATTCAACGTCCACGCGCCGGGCGACCGCGGCCGGCGAGATGAAGGGTAGGGGGATGCGCTGCATGATCAGTCGGTCGGTGGGCGCGGCCTCGATGCGCGCCGCAGTCCGGGTCGATCAAGCATCGTGGAGAGCATCCTTGACAAGTGCATGGACGCGTTCGATCGCAGCATGTGCTGCGGGCGAGACTGCACCCAGCACGATGAAATTGTGGATGAGATTTTCAAAACACACACATGTCGTCTCGACGCCGGCGTCCTTTAGTCGTTCGGCGTATAGCGCGCCTTCGTCGCGCAGGGGATCGTGGCCAGCCGTGAACACGAGGGCCCGCGGAAGGCCAGCGAGATCTGTGGCCAGCAGCGGAGATGCTCTGGGATCATGTGTCAGATGTTTCGCTTGCCCGAGATAGTGGCTCACGCACCAGTCCATGTCGTCGCGTTCAAGAAAACGACCCTCGGCGAACGCCGCCATGGATGGCGTGTTGGCGCACAACTGCGTGGTGGGATTGATCAGGATCTGCAAAGCCAGTGGATGCCGGGAGTCGCCACGCTGCGCCTGCGCCGTGACGGCCGCGAGATTGCCGCCTGCGCTGTCGCCGGCGACGGCGATCCTCGCCGGGTCCACGCCATATCGCCGGGCGTTGCTCAGGATGTCGCGAGCAACCGCGATCGCGTCGTTGCATGCGGCGGGAAAGGGATGTTCGGGCGCGAGCCGGTAGTCGACGGAAATGACACGACAGCCGGCGCCGTTTGCCAACCTTCGGCAGACATTGTCATAGCAATCGGCGTCGCCGAAGACGAACCCTCCGCCATGATAGTAGATGATTCCAGGCAGAGACGCGCCGTCGTCGCTGATCGGGGAATAGAGGCGCGCAGGAATCGCGCCGTCGGCCGAGGCGATCAGTATTGTGTTCACCGCACCGATCGCGACGGGTTCGCCATCCAGCATCTTGTAGAGGCCGCGCGCCATCTCGCGCGCCTGGGCGGGTGGGAGGTCTCGCAGCCTTGGGCCTGGCGCAGAGTGGAGCTGGCTCAGGAAACCTTGGATGGCCGGATCAAGGGGTGCTCGCATGGTGTTCTCAGAACCTCTTGGAGAGATCGGCGGCGGGAACGTCGGCGTGTTGGGATGGCGATTGTCCGAAGTCCCTTACCCCATCAGCACAACGGGCTTCACGACACGACCGGACTCTCCTGCCTCGATCGCCTGATGCAGGTTCTCAAACGCGAAGGTCTCGATCATGCGATCAAAAGGCAGAAGGCCGCGCTTGTGATAGGCGATCAACTCCGGAATGAATTTCTGCGGATCTGAGCCTCCCTCGACCACGCCGATCACCCGTCGTCCCGCGCTCATCATGAACGCGGCGTCCAGATTGAGTGCGGCGCCCGGCGGATAGGCCGCCACAAGCGCAAGCGTTCCGCGCGGACAGAGGGCGGCGACCGCCTCCTGTGCGAGCCGGGCCACGCCGGTCGTGTCGATGATGTAGTCTGCTCCGCTCAGCCCCGCAGCGTTCAGAAGCTCGCTGACGCTGCGGCCGTCGGACTTGATTGCGCGTGTCGCTCCCAGTTCCCGCGAAAGCGCGAGCCGCGTCTCGGACAAGTCGATCGCCACGATCTCCGAGGCGCCGACGATTCTGGCGGCCATCACGGCGGACAGCCCGACTGCGCCGGCCCCCATTACCAGCACGGTAGAACCGGCCTGCACTCTGAGCGAGTTGAGAACAGCGCCCGCGCCAGTCTGAATACCGCACCCAAGCGGGCCAAGGCGTTCGATGGGAAGATCGGGGGGCGCCTTCACGACGTTGCTGGCCGACGCGATCGCGTGCGTTGCAAAGGCGGATTGTCCGAAAATGTGAGAATGGATGGGGCCATCTGCGCCATGAAGCGCGGTCGAGCCGTCCGCACGCGCGCCGAGAAAATTGAGCGGTACGAAGTTGTGGCAATAGGCCGGCTCGTGCGCGGTGCAGGAACGGCACACGCCGCAGTTTGCGAAGCTCAGCAGCACTGGGTCGCCGACCCTCACATGTGTGACGCCTGTACCGATTTCAACGACATGGCCCGCGCCTTCATGGCCGAGGACAACTGGTGTCGGAATCGGCAGATGGCCGTCGCGCATGACCATGTCCGTATGGCAGATTCCCGTCGCCGCGATCTTGATGAGAACCTCACCGTGGCGCGGCGCATCGATCTCCACCGGCTCGATACGCATGGCGCCGCCATGCGTTCGCAGCACCGCGGCGCGCGCGTGATATCGCATCCATACCTCCCAGTCGCCCACATGTGCGCGGCGCGCCACAGTACGGGGAGGCCCGGAGTGCTGTCTTGAACGCAAGAATGCGCCAAACTTGAACGGCGCCGGGGCTCTATTGCTGTCGTCTGGCCCGGGCGGCGTACTGGCTGGGCGACAGATCGAAGCGCGCCTTGAAGCGGCGGGAGAAGTGGGCGGCGTCGCTGAAGCCCAGTTCGTGCGCGAGGTCCGTCAATGTGCCGTCGAAATCGCTGGCGCGGAGCCGGGTCGCAGCAAGCGTAAGCCTCCGATTGAGCATGTACGCCGTGGGCGTCGTCCCCATTTGCGCAAAGATCTTTTGCACAGCGCGCGCCGGGACCGAAAGCCGGTCGGCGATGAGGGAGGTGCGCAGGGAGCTGTCGTCAATGTACCGATCGATGAAGGCCAGAACGCGTTCGTTGTCGTCGCTGCCCGGCAGCGGCGCTTGCGAGGTGTCTGCGACGCACGCCTTCAACAGCGCAACGATGGTGTCGGATATACATTGTTCCGCTTCTTTTTCCAGCAGATCGTCATGCCAGTTCTGCCGGAATATCGATCGCACGAGATCATGCACCATGCCTACGGCGGGCAGGTTGCGCGGCCTGACCTGCGCAAAGGGGACATCCACTCCGGCGAACCGGCGCCGCGGGCAATCGATGACGATCGCTTCGTTGCGGTCTGAAATGAGCAGCTCGTACGGCGTGTCGCTGTAACAGAACGTCATGTCCCCGCTGTAGATGGCTGCGGAGCGACCAAACTGCTTGGTGACGCTGACACCATGATTCTGAAGGTGAACGAGGATACGATCGGTGGCCTGGACGGGCGATGACGCGTGCCATCTCTGCACTGTCGAGCGTTCGGAATTGGCGATCGACACCTTGATGTCGGCGATCGTGCAGGAGGTCCAGCTCGCCTCCACCTGTCGCGGCGCTTCGACGCTCATTCCGGGAAAATAACGACGGCTCAGTTCGTTCCAGTAGTCGATACGATTGTCTTTCGCCACTTTGAGGGTCGAGTCGAAGTCGATCCGCATGTTGTCTGCCTCCCCATCGTTCCGCTCTTGGGCGAGATACGACAAGAACTACTATAACACATAGGCGTTGTGGTGTCCATGAAGGAGGTCGCTGGGCAGAGGTATGCTGAAAAACGGGCGAGAGCGCCGACTCCGGCCGGTCGCGGAGGGCGCGGAAAGGGGCGATCTTCAGGACGGTGCGTCTGGCCCGGGCCTGCGCCTGCGGTCAGGCCTGAACCGGGATCGGCGCCTGGAAGCGTGGACGCCCCGGCGCCGGCATATGAGTCGATCGCGAACGACAAATCCGAGACCGAGGCGCCGGGCATTCAGGCTATGCCTTCCCGGGTGCGCCGCGAGGCCGTCCAGCTGAGCAGAAGCGCGCCGGTTCGCCAGCTTCGCGAGGTCTCGACCCACGGGGCCCGGGGCGGCGTCAAATGCTCTGCGAACATGCACCCAAGAACGCCCGCCCAATCCGCAGTTGGCAAGTCGATGCTCTCGCGTCGCCCGCCCACTTGGGCGACATGGACCACCGCGTCCCCGCTGGTGCGGTGTTCGAAGCACTGGTCGATGCGATAGCCGTGCTCCCTCAACGCCTCGCGCCCGAGGAGGAAATGCGCCCACCCGACTAGCCCGACGACCTGGAGGGGGCGCGCATCCGTCAGCACATCGCGAAGCGTGCGAATGATGTCCGGGTCGGAGGGGACCGATTGGCCCCCAAAACCCTCGGCGAATGTGCGGGACGCCGGCGACCGTGAGTCGAAAAGACAAACGCTGTTCGGCCGGTTTGTGTGAGTGCGTGCGCGCGGAAGGCGGATGATGGACGCGGACGCCAGCGCCAGGCCTGACAGCACCACCAGGCGGCGCGTGGGGAAGAGATCGTTCACGGCGCGCCCCGGCTGCGGGACAGATAGTCGCCGATCGCCGCAAGCTCGGGGTCGCTGACTTCGCCTCTCGGGATCGCCGGCATGTTCAGGATTCCCATACGCGCCGCCTGGACGACAAAGTCGGGAGTCAAGTCAGTGCGTTCTTCGAGCAACGGCGTTTCCGTCCGCCGCGCGAGCAGCCCCGTGCCCATGCCCTTGGGACCATGACACATCGCGCAATGCTCGTCGTACAACGCCTTTCCAGGCTCAAACGCGGAGGAAGCGACGGCTGGCGCATCGCGTTTCTTTACGTCACCGCATCCCGCCGCCAGCGCGAGGACGAAAACGATGCCGAAGGTCCGAGGCAGCGTGCGTATCACCGGCGCCTCCTGGTCCTGAGACGTGCTGGCCAGATACCGCTCTTGCCGGGGGCGATGACGCCATTCGGATCGAGTGCGTCCTTGACGCGTTCGTTCAGTCGACGCAACGCGTGATTGTTGAAATCATAGGTCTCGGCGACGAGGTCCATGTGCTCGATGTGCGCTCTGTACTCGGCGTAACCGCGCGCCTTTGCATCGGCGACGAGCGTCCGAAAAAACGGATGGATTCGCGCCATCATGGCCGGATCGTCCTGGTTGAAGAGAATGGCGTTCACATTGGTGAGGTGCCGTTCGCCCATGGCGAAGCTGGCCTGGTAATCCATGCCGAACTCCTTGTACCGGGCGTACGTCTGCCTGAATTGTTCCATGGCGAGCCGGCCGTTCGCGGGCAGCACGGGTGAAAAGCCGATGTGGCCGCCGCGACCACCGTGCCAGCCGACATTCTGCATGGGGAATGTAATGGGCGCCCCGACCCAGGCGCTTCGTTCAAGCGGTTCGCCGTCGACCCAATGCGTGCGCTCCATCGACATCAGCCGATGTCCCTTGAAGGCTGACTTTATCGCGCTGATCGCGGCGCGATTGACGCTCTCGCGCCCGTAAACGCGAACCGAAGTACCCCACCAGCCGAGCTGGAACTTTCGACGGATCGCGGCGATGACGCTGTCGGGCAGGGCGCCGGGTTGATCGTGCCAGTCCTCCCGCTTGGTCAGGACCGCTGCAGCGCGAAGCCAGTTGCCGATCGAGGGCGCCTGCTGCAGCAGCCCCTCGCGCCGCAGTCCGGCGAGAATGTCGACTGCCCACTCCAAGTCTTCGGGTTTATCAAAATTGAGTTCGAGCCCCATCATCGACTCGGGACGCGGCATGAGCCAGAGCCCGAGCTTCGTCACAATGCCGAAGTTCGACTGGACAAAGAGCTGATCCCAGGCCGGCCCGTAGCCATAGCGATAGAGCTGCCACGTCGGCGCGTTCGCCATTGCCCCCATGCCTGTCCGGACAAGGTCTCCATCCGGCAGGACCACTTCGAGCCCGCAAATCTTCGACGTGTGGTCCCCGTAGGTGGTGTAGCCGACGCCACGGTCGAGCGCGTTTCCGGCGACCGATCCCCAACTGTTTCCCGGCACCGAAAGCCAGAGCGGAATGTCGTTTGTCTGCAGGTAGTCATGGAGGTCATAGAAGCTGACCCCCGGTTCGACGAGAACGACGCCGTTTTCGCGGTCGACCTCGATCTTCTTCATGCGCGAAAGATCAAGCACTACCGATCCGGACAGGACCGGCGCCGATCCGCCATAGCCGAGGTTCTTCCCGCGACTGATGGGCCAAAGCGGTAGCTTGTAGGCGTTGGCGACCGCGACGATCGCCCTTATTTCCTCAACCGATTCTGGCGCGACCGCCCCGATCGGCACGTGCGAATCGGGTGAGATCGCGAACTGGTCCGAATAAGTTTCCCGGTCAAGCTCGTCGAAAAAGACGCGATCGGCCCCGAGAATCGCTGCGAATCGCCTCTGGGCGGCCCTGAGCCGCACGGGCGTCATTCCCGGGGGGAGCAACCGCAGCGGCATCTCGCCCCCTTACCTTACCTGGCCTGGTCTCCTCCTGAGACTTCAATAACGATCGTTATATTGGCTGCGCGGCGAGTCAATGGTGTTCATGCACCGGACGCGGTCTGGTTTGCAGCACCCAGGAAGCACGGCGCGTACGCTGGGGCGATGCCCGGCAGGCAAGTGCCGCACCGCCCGCGTTCAAGTCGCGCAACGTCAGGCGTTCAAGACTAAACCCCGTAGAGCGCTTTAAGGTTTGTGATGGTGAGCCAGAAAGCAGCCTACGCAACCACGGGGCGATGTGTGTCGTTTCAGCAGCGGTCGCCCGTCAGTCGTGTTGGGGGGCGGCTTTTTTGAACGACGCGGATTGACGTCGGGGGAAATCGTTCCGCTATTGCCAATAATACCGATCGTTAGAATCGCAGGGAGGGAAAATTGAGCAAGAATTTGAAGAAGTTTCTGGGTCTGTGGGCGGCGGTCGCTGCCTTTGCGCCATCAGCGTTTGCCCAAGAGGAGAGTGTCGGTCTCGACGAGGTTGTCGTGACGGCGCAGTTCAGGGAACAGAACGTCCAGGATACGCCAATCGCGATCACGGCCATTTCCGGGGATACGCTGCAGGCGCGTGGGCAGTTCAGCGTTGAAGAGATCGGGGCTCAGGCGCCGGGGGTTTCGCTGACCACGGGCGGCGCGTTTGCGGGACCGTCGCTCGTCGCGTTCATTCGCGGCGTTGGCCAGACTGACTTCAATCCCGCGCTGGAGCCAGGGGTCGGCCTCTACGTCGATGACGTGTACTATTCTACGCTGACGGGGGCCGTCCTCGAGTTGCTGGATCTCGATCGCGTTGAAGTGCTGCGCGGTCCGCAGGGGACTCTGGCTGGCAAGAACTCGATCGGGGGGGCGATCAGGCTTTTCAGCAAGCGTCCGGACGAAGATGCGAACGGATATGTCGAAGTGTCCGGAGGTGACCTCAACGCGTTGAGAGTTCGCGCGGCCACGAACATGACGTTGGTGGAGGACAAGCTTTGGGCGCGCATCTCCGGCGTTTCGAGTTCGCGTGATGGCCATGTCACCACGTACGACTACGGATGCACTCACCCCGGAGGCGCTTTTCCGGCCCTCAATGCAGGGGCGGGTTGCAAGACTGGAACCGATGGCGGGGTCGACTACACGGCGGCGCGCGTGGCGCTGCGCTGGCAAGCCAGCAGCAATCTGGAGATCAATTTCTCCGCTGATGCCGTGAATGACGACAGTGAATCAACGGCGAACACACTGCTCGCCGTCGGGCCGACAATCGCACCGGTCATCCATCCCAACGGGCTCATCTGGGAGACGGTCGCCATCCCACCGACATTGGGCAGCAATGTCGGCTGTCAGTTCATCGCCTACGGACCGGCGTCGTGCGATCCGCGCAGCCCGAACGACCCCTATGCCAGTTATGCGGACTACACCGACCCGCGCACCGGACTTAGAATTCCGCGCGCCCGTACACTGCAATCCCGCGGCGCAAGCCTCAATGTGGACTGGGATATTTCCCCCACCCTGAGCCTGCAATCCATCACGGGCTACCGGGAGTACGAGAGCAGCTTCTCGGGCGACTACGATGCTTCGCCCATGCCGACGGCGTTGCTCTTTCAGACCAATACCCACAAGCAGTGGAGCCAGGAGCTTCGTCTCAACGGCAGTTTCGGCGATTTTGCGGATTGGACCGTGGGAGGGTTCTACTTCGACGCCAATTCCGATCTCTCCGGCCGTATCGACCTCGGCTACGTCGGATTCGATTTCATTCATGGTCCCGACCCGGTCAAGTCCAAGAACTGGGCGATCTTCGCCAACAGCATCTTCAGCGTGACCGAGCAACTCAAGTTGGTTGTCGGCGCGCGCTATAGTGAGGACGAGAAGGACTACACGTTCCGCCGGCGCAATCCGGACCTTGGCGCCATCCAGCCGTGCCTCGGCCCTCCGGGAACGCCGGGCAATCCGCCGAACTGCCTGATCTCGACGCTCGACGGCGTCAACAGCGTCTTCTCGGATGATCGCATCGACTACCGTGCTGCGGTGAACTACGACGTGACCGATGACATCATGGCCTACGTGTCGTATTCGACGGGCTACAAGGGCGGCGGTGTCAACCCACGACCATTCTACAATGTGCAGGCTGTTTCGTTCCAGCCAGAGGAGCTGGAGACCATCGAGGTCGGCATCAAGACGCAGTTTCTGGACAATCATTTGCGTCTGAACGCGGCTGTATTCTCCAACACGTACTCGGACATTCAGCTGACCTTCAACGATTGTACAGCGCAGTTCGGGTCGGTTTTCGGTCGCCCTTGTCTCCTGAACTCGAACGCTGGCGATGCTGATGTGACGGGGTATGAGCTCGAGTTTGATTTCCTCGCGACGGACAATCTGTTGATTGACGGCTCGCTCAGCACGCTGGACTTCGAATTCACACGGCTCAACCCGGCGACGGGCGTCGCCCTCACGGCTGTCCCGCCCTACACGCCGGAAACGACCTGGGCGCTGGGCGTGCAGTATGACTGGAATACCTCGCTGGGCACGGTCCGTCCGCGTCTGGACGTATCGTACCGCGATGACGTCTTCACGGCGCCCGACAATACCGCGCTTGGCAGGATCGACTCCTACACTCTGCTCAACGGAAGCATCCGTTGGATCGCCAAGGATGAGACTTGGTCGTTGGCGGTCGAGGGCCGCAATCTGACCGACGAACTCTACTACACGGCCAAGGTCGACGCGACGACAGGGCTTGCGGGCTCGGTCTATGGGTCGCCAGCGCTTCCGCGCACCGTGATGTTGACGGTAAGGCGCGACTTCTGACGCAGGGAGCGATGTGATCGCGATCGGGGGAGCCAAGTCACGGGCTCCCCCGTTTTCGTTTGGCCTTTGATCACCGGCGCAATGTGACCGTGCACCGAACCTTTGGAGGAACGCATGACAACACAGAGGTACGGCGTGGGGCTGGCCCTGGCGGCAGTCGCGCTCCTGTTCGCGCAGGGATGTCAGACGTCGCAGTTGCCCCAGCGCATGGAGACGCCGGGCGCGGCTACCTCGCCGGGTGAGCATTCCCCGCCGACACCAACCATGCTCGCGTTGCGGCGCAACCTCCTCAATCCGGAAGTTGAATCGTTGTTTCTGCGGAACATGGACGAGCTGTTCGAGACCCGCACCGTCACCCACGGCAGGGAGGTCTTCGAACTGTCGTCTTCGGCCGCTCCATTGCCGACCTACGAGTTTCAAGGACAGACAAGGTCCTACGCCGACTTTGCGGAGCGCACGAACACCAATGCGTTCCTGATCGTCCGCGATGGCCGGATCACGTTCGAGGACTACCGGAACCGTTCCACGGCAGAGACGCGATTTGCCTCTTTCTCGATGGCCAAGTCAGTGACGTCGATCCTGATCGGCATCGCCATCGAAAGGGGGCTCATCGCCTCGATTGACGATCCGGTTGTGAACTATGTTCCCGAACTGCGAGGGTCTGGCTATGATGGCGTGAGCCTGCGCAACATCCTCCAGATGCGGTCTGGCGTGGCCTACGAGGAACGCTACGATTTTGGTGCGAATCCGAGTCTGGCGGCAATCATCCACGAACAGGCGGTTGTTCGGAATATCGAACGTTTCGCCGATCGCGCCAGGACGGTCACACGCGCAGCAGAACCTGGCGCACGTTTCAACTATGCGACTCTCGATACTGCGGTGCTCGGATGGGCGCTCGAGAACGCAGCGCATCGGTCAATGGCGGACTTGACCTCTGAATGGCTCTGGAAACCGGCCGGGATGGAGCGTGACGGGTTCTGGATCGCGGACGGTCCTGTCGGCGTGGGCCGCGAACTCAGCGGCATGGGATTCAACGCCACGCTGCGGGATTACGCCCGCATCGGTCTGCTGATGCTGAACGGCGGCAAGGTCGACGAGCGCCAGGTCATTCCACCCGACTGGGTGCGCCAGTCCACGCAGATGACGGCCTTCGACGGGCCAAGCAATGTCAACTTCGGAGTCGGCTACGGCTTTCAGTGGTGGCAGGTCGATGACAATCCCGGCGCATTCAGCGCCGTTGGCCTGGCGGGCCAGTTCATCTACGTCGCGCCGCAGAGCCGCACGGTGATTGTCAAGCTGAGCTATTTCCCCGTGGCCAACGAAGGTCCCATGATGGCTGAGACATTGGCGTTTTTCAGGGCGGTCGCGAATCACAACGCATCACCTGCGACGACGGGAACGCCGTAAGCGACCGTAGATTTGCTTCGCGCATGGTCAGCCCACGACGGCGCATCCGACGCTGGCGAACTTGCCGTCCTTGAGATGGTAGTGGATGTATTGCCGCATTTCCTGAACCTGACCGGCTGAGATCGGGAAGAGACCACCCATCTTGTTTTCATCCAGCGTCTTCTGGTCGAGGTCGCGAATGCCTTCGACGCGCACGACGCCTTCGACCGCGACCAGTTCGTCGCTGGACGCGAAGCGTTCAATCCGCACGGTCTCGCGCACATAGCGATGCAGGAAGCCGTAGAAGCTTTTCAACGCCTCGCGACTTCTGATCGTGACGCCGAAGAAGGAAATGTCGGGATTGTCAGCGTAAAAGTCGAAGATCGCGTCGTAGTCGCGTGCGTTGAAGCAGTGCACATAGTGTTCGTACGCAGCCCGATCCATGTTCTTCCTCCTGTTTTCGCTCGGTCAAGCCGCCCTTGGGTCGCGTCGCTTGTCTTGCGCCTAAACATAACGAACGTTAGTGTAAACGAAAGGGGTGGACGTTAAAATCCGTGCCCGCCACACTTGAGAGGTCATCATGGGCTCCAGGGGCGTTCGCGCGCTGGTTGAGGCGCCGGTCGATTCAAACGCGATTGATGGAGGCGATGCATGACCCGCACGCCGGAGGAGCAGCGCAACGTCGACCTCGTGATGGAGATGTTTAGGTCGGTCCTGATCCCGATGGATTCGACTCAAGTTGATCATTTTATTTCGCCGGACTACATCCAGCACAGCCAGCTTGCGGCGCCCGGCGTCGCCGCTCTCAGGGATTTTCTCGACGAGATCAGACCGCAGCATCCCTACGCAACGCATGACATCAAACGTGTCTTCGCCGACGGCGACCATGTCATCGTGCACTACCTGATCAAACGATGGCCCGAAGACGCCGGCATGATCGTATGCGATATTTTCCGTATCGAAGACGGCATGATCAGGGAGCATTGGGATGTGCTGCAGGATGTCCGGACCGATGGACCAAACCCCCATTCGCCCGTCTAGCGCAGGAAATAGCCATGAGGTTTCAAGGCAAGACGGTCCTGATTCTGGGCGGGAATAGCGGCATCGGGCTGGCGGCGGCGAAAGGTTTTGCCGGCGAGGGCGCGGATGTGGTCATCACAGGTCGTGATCAAAGAACAATTGACGAGGCCGTCATGCTTATTCCGCGCGCGCGGGGAAAGCGTGTGGATATCGCCGACCTTGCGTCGATGGATGGTCTCGTTGATGGGCTGCGGTCTTGGGGCGTCGGCGTAGACACGCTTTTCGTGAATGCCGGAATCGGCGGCTTTGCGCCACTTCGCGATGTGACGGCAGAACTCTGGGATCGTATTCATTCGATCAATCTGCGCGGTTGCTTCTTCGCGATACAGAAAGCCCTTCCGCTGATGCGCAAAGGCGGGTCGATCGTGATCACGGGATCCATCGGCGCTGACATCGCGCTGCATGGCAATGTGGTCTACGCCGCCGCCAAGGCTGGCCTGAAGGCGGTCGCCCGCACGCTCGCCAGGGAATTGGTCGGGGAGGGCATTCGCGTGAACATGGTGACGCCGGGGCCGATCGAGACGCCGCTGATCCATCGCAATGCGGGCATGAGCGAAGCTGAAGTCGCGGGCTTGCGCGCCGCGATGATCGCGGCCGTACCCATGGGCCGGATGGGCGCGGTCGAGGAAGTCGGCGCCGCCGTCCTCTTTCTTGCATCGCAGGAAGCAAGCTTCATAACCGGCGCCGAGTTGCTCGTCGATGGCGGCGCTTTGGAGTTGCGTTGATGGTGGACGTTTTCTCGACCCTCGAAAATCCCCGCCTCGAGTTCGCGATGGAAGTGCGACTGAAGTTTCCGCGCACGCAAATGATCCCCAATACGCCCAACGGCGGCGGACGCAGCGCGGTCTATGTTGAATCCGGTGTTTTCGAGGGGCCGAGACTGCGCGGCGTGGTCGTGCCCCATTCTGGCGGCGACTACGCCTACTTCAGGCCGGATGACGTCGCCGTCTTTGATGCGCGTTACATGCTGGAGGAGGAGGACGGCTCCCTCATCCTGATGAACAATCGCGGCTTCCTGTGGGGACGTCGGCTGGGGATCATGGACCGGCTGCGCGACTGGGCCTTCAAGGGAGGGGAGCCCGTCCCGCACGAGGACTACTACCTGCGCGGCAATCCCACCTTCGAGACCAGCGCAGGCAAGCACGACTGGCTCACGAAGCATGTCTTCGTGGGCGTCGGCGAGCGCAAGCCAGATGGGAACGTCCTGCGGTATTACGCGCTAACCTGATGCGCGAGGGCTCTCAGATCGGTGGTGGCGCTACGCGTCGTGGGCAGGCGCATTGAACGCCTTGAGGCAGTCGAGGTAACGCGCCCGGGTGAAGGCTGGTCTCATCAACGGGTCCGGGCCAGCTCCGCCGACGACACCCAGACGCCGTGCACCTGCGGCCGGGCGCGAACGGGCAGGAGCGCCCGAGCCACCGCGCCCCGGGTGATGTCGCCTGCGTCGAGCACCCACAATTCCGAGCGAAAGTCGTCTTCGCCCATTTGCGTGTCGACGACGGTGAGGAGCCACCCCGCCTTGTCTGCATCCCGGGATGGGACGTGCACGGGTTCGCTGAGACCCATGCCGGGTTTGAGTCCGAGCATTGCGAGTCGTCCTGTGGCGGGAAAGACCTCCACGAGTGCGTTGAACATGGCCCCGACCGGACCGCCGGGGATGGGTGGCCCGCCCTGCGGGTTCATCGTGAGATACCAAGCGGATTCGTAGGCACGGCCCTGGTCAGCGTCGCGCAGGCGCGGCAGGTCGCCAGGCGGACCAAGGGGGCGTTCGACGAAGCTGTCGCCCGGTTTGGCCATATCGAAGGTCCAACGCGTCAGGGCGCCTTTGATGTCCTGGGGCGCGCGGTTTATGCCGCCTGCCTCGCGCATGAAGGCGAAGGCGCAGGTGTCGCTCAGGCAGTGGTCGAGATGGACGAGCCCGCCGTCCTCGAAAGCGTTCACGAGGTGAAAGGCCGACACGCCCTTGGGGCCCTTGAACCAGCGCACATCATCGACCTTGCCGTAGCGCGGCATGATCGCCACCCAGCTTTCAAGATCCTGCTGGTGCGCCCAGTGCTCGCCGCCCGCCTTCAGGCGCGCAAGATCTGCGGTGGTCGGAAACAACGGAAAGATGGCGTAGTTCTCGGTGATCGCGAAATCGTGCAAGCTGGCGCAATAGGGCGCCTTGAACCACTGTTCGGACACCAGCTCGCCCGACTTGTCTGCAATGCAATAGGCGATGTCGGTCGTACACAGTCCGTTGGCCTCGTAGCCGAAAAAGAACATCTCCCCCGTGACCGGATCCAAGCGCGGATGGGCGGTCATGGTTTGAGAGCGCAGGCGGCCGTTGAAGGTCCAGCTGCCGATAGTGGCGAGCGAGGCGGGATCGACCTCGTAAGCGTGACCATCTTCCTTGGTCATGAGCAGTCGTCCGCCATGCCAGACGGGGGTCGTGTTGGCGACCGTGGAGTCCACGCCCTCGACCGAAGGATGATTGGTGAATGGATTTCGGTATTTGCCGAAGAGGGCGCGCCGCGCCGCGCGCTCGGCCTTGAACCGGGCGGTTTCCACAAAGCGTATGTCATGATCGACGTGGCCGTCGTGGATCGAGAAACGTGAGATCATGCCGTCCGCCGACAGCAGGATGTCGTCCTCGAATATTGGCGGGTGCGCCGGGTCCGGCACGGCCCGGAAAAAGGCGCCGTCGATCTCCCTGGGTATCTCGCCGATGATCTCCAGGTTCCGAACGGCGTGCTCGGCGCGGATCGGCTTGTTCAGGCCGGTAAAATGGATCGAGTGGGGAAATCCGCCCATGGTGCTTCCTTCCGAGGCGTTCAGAGTTGGCGGAACGATAACAAATGTTAGAATAACATCAACCCCCGGCGTGTTCAGCAGGCCGGCGCTTGAGTACAATCAGGCGCGGAGCGTCTGGCCGACGCGAGAAATGGGATATGAATGCAGGTAGAGCAGTCGGGCGCCGGCAGTCGCGTCGCGCCAGTTTGAGGTTTGTGTGGAATGTCCGAGGACTACGTCAAAGCATCACGAACTGCCGCCGCGTCGGCGCCGTCGCCGAGCGCGCGCCGAGGTTCGCCAGCGGATACGCTGCATCAGATCCTGAAACTGTCCAACAAGCTCATGACGCCGTTCTCGGTGTATCTTGAGCACCGCTACAAGATCAGCGTGAACGAGTTCAGGTTGCTCATGCTGATCGGCCGGCATGGCTCGACCGCCAGTCATGAACTCGCCGAGATGACTGGCGTCAATATCATGAGCGTCTCGCGCGCCGTCACCACGCTGGACAAGCACGGGCGGATCAATGTGGTGCGTGATCCCACCAATCGTCGTCGCAAGACGTTGAGCCTCACGGACGAAGGCCGGCGCCTGTTCGAGATCATGCGACCGCAGACGGACCGGGTGGCCGAGTACCTGCTGTCGGACCTTCATTCCGACGAAGTCATGGCGCTCAATCGCTTTCTTGCAACCTTGATCAAGACGCTTGAGGCTTCGGACGAAGAAGGGCGGTCCGTGTTCCTCGAACGTACGCGTCCTGTCGGCGATGTGGTTGCGGCGCCGATCGCGAAGCCGGCGCGTTCTGGTCGTCCGCGCAAGAAAGAACCCGCGAAGACGGCCAAGGCCAAGCGAAAGCCAAGACGCGTTTGAACGCCGAGGCCGAACGCCGTGGCGCGGTGCGACGTGGTGCTTGCGATTAGGCCATTTCGATCTGCATGGCCTTGAGTTCGATGTAGGGCATGAGGCCTTCAACACCGCCTTCACGACCTACGCCGGATTGTTTGAAGCCGCCGAAGGGTTGGCTGAAGTCGCACTTCAGACCGTTCTGGCCGACATTTCCCGTACGCAAGCGCCGGCCGACGGCGTACGCAGCGTCGGGGTCATTGCTCAGGACAGCCGAGTTGAGGCCGAAATCGCTGTCATTTGCCAACTGGATGGCGTGATTGAGGTCATTTGCCGGAATCAGCGCCAGGACCGGACCGAATATTTCCTCGCGTGCAATTGTCATGGAGTTGTCCACGTCGGTGAACAGCGTCGGTTCATAATAGTAGCCGACATCCATGTGCACGGGACGCTTGCCGCCTGTGACGAGTCTTGCGCCTTCGCGCTTGCCGCTCTCGACGTAGTGTTCGATGCGTTCAATCTGTCGCTTGAGCGCGATCGGCCCCATTTCTGTGGCGGGATCGAGCGGCGAGCCGATCCTGACTTTCTGCATCTCCGCCGCGATCGCATCGGCTATTGCGCCGATGCGGCTTGCCGGCACGATCGCGCGACTCAGCATGGCGCAGACCTGGCCTGAGAGCACGGTGATCGTACGCGCGAGGATCTGGCCTGCCGCTTCCGTGGGAAAGTCGTCGAGCACGACGGCGGGAGACTTGCCGCCCAGCTCCAGCGTCACGCGGGCGATGCGCTCGCCGGCGACGCTTGCGATGCGCTTGCCGGCCACTGTCGATCCGGTGAAGCTGATCTTGTCCACGCCGCGATTGCGGACGAGATGGTCAGATGCGTCGCGATGGCCGGTCACCAGGTTGAGCACGCCGGGCGGTATGCCTGCGGCCTCTGCCGCTTCGGCGAGAATGTAGGCCTCAAGCGGGGTTTCCGGGGCGGGTTTCATGATCACCGTGCACCCGCAGATGAGCGCTGGCGCGATCTTCTGGACCATGATGGCGTACGGCATGTTCCACGGTGCGATAGCTGCAACCACGCCGACGGGTTCGCGCAGCAGGATGGTGGTGTGACCTGGAACGGTGCTGGGTTGGCGCGTCTCCCACGCATAGGCCTCGCCGATGTCGGCGTAGTTCGCCAGCGTCGTTGTGCTGGAGCTGGCGGCGAAAGGGGCGAAGGTGCACAAGGCGCCGATCTCGGCGGTGAATGCGGCCGCCAACTCGTCCTGGCGTTCCGCCAGCAGGACCGCCATCTTGCGTATGATCGCCGCGCGCTCCGCAACGGGCATGGTCGGCCACGGACCCTCGTCGAATGCCTTGCGGGCCGCGGCGACCGCACGATCCATGTCGGCCTCGCGCGCTTCGGCGACGACAGCCGACACCCGTTCTGTGTGGGGAGAGATGACTTCAATGGCCCCGCCGGCCAGCGGGGCGACCCACGCGCCGCCGATGAAGAGCCGTTCGGGGTGAGCGATCTTTACGCCCGTCGGCTGGATTGTCGCCATCTTTGCGCTCCCTCGCGTGTCGTTTGGGGCTGGCGTGCGTTGCGCCAGCCTCGTATACATAACAGTCGTTAGTGTTGTGCCAACCTCGCGACGGGGCGTCAACGTATTTGGGGGGCGTGGACATGGACCGCTTCGAACGGCTGGCAATCGAGGCCGAATGCACCCGGCTCATCAATCACTATGCGAACCTCAGCGACGAGGGGCGCTGGACGGAACTCGCCGGGTTGTTCACTGAGGACGCAGCTTTCGCGCGTCCATCCAGTCCGGATGTACCGATACGGGGCCGGCAGGCGATTCTGGATGGGTTCGCGTCGCGACCCGTGCTGCCTGGGCGGCGCATCTGCGCGAACATTGTCGTTACAGCAGAAAGCAGGGACGTCGCGACGGCCTTCAGCGTTGTGGCGCACTATCTCGGCCTGGGGGCTCCCGCCGGCGGGTTGCCGATCAATGACACCCAGCCGCCGCTCATCGGCTCATTCGCCGATCGCATTGTGCGAGAGGGAGCCGACTGGCGTTTTGCCGAGCGGCGGGGCGAGCTCCTTTTCCGCAGGCCGTGACTGCCCCCGCGTCCCCGCCGTTAACACCAATTCCAGCGCGCCGCCCTCGCAATATTGCGCAACACACGCCATTATAATCACGTTCGTTATGATGCAGGGTGCGCTAGCGACATTCGGGAGTGAATGCGAAATGTCCCAGCAGGAAGGAGCGGCGCCCCCGCCGACCTTGATACTCGGCCTCGCGCTCGGATTTCTGTGCGTTCTCGGGCCGCTCTCCATCGATCTCTACCTTCCGGCCATGACCACGATGAAGGCCGAGTTCGCCACGAGCGACGGCGCCGTGCAGCGCACGCTGTCGGTTTTCTTTCTGGCCCTTGCGTGCGCGCAAATTCCGATAGGCGCGTTCGGTGACCGTTTTGGTCGACGCCTTCCGCTGCTCGTTGGCCTTTCCGTCTTCATCGCCGCATCCGCGGGATGCGCGATGGCCGTGAGTGTCGACCAGCTGATCGTCTTCAGGTTCCTGCAGGGACTGGGCGCCTGCGCTGGAACAGCCGTGGCGCGCGCCATGATCCGCGACCTGCGGACGGGGCACGAGGCGGCGAAGCTCATGGCTTTCAGCTTCCTTGTCATCGGGATTTCGCCGGTTGCCGCGCCATTACTCGGCAACCTTGCGCTCGGCGTGATGGAGTGGCGGGGCCTGTTTGTGATGCTGGCGATCGCGGGCGTCGCGGCGCTGGCGGCCTCGGCCATGCTGCTGCCGGAATCGTTGCCGCCCGAGAAGCGCCAATCGGCGCGTGCGCCCATTCTGGCCGGTTTTCCAGAGCTTCTGCGCAGTCCGGGTTTCCAGAAATGGTCGATCGTCGCGGGCTTGGCCACGACGATCCCGTTCGCGTACGTGACGGCGGCGCCCTTTGTCTTTTCCGGCGTGTACGGATTGCCGCCGGCCAATTACACGCTCCTCCTCGCGCTCAACGCGGGAGCCTCGATTCTCGCAACCCAGTTCGCGCCAGCGCTCATGCGCAGGTGGGGTGCGCCCGTGCTGATTCGGCGCGCCAGCATGGCGGCGTTTGTCGTCAGCGCCCTTGTGCTTTGCCTCGCCCAGTTTGGGCAGGCGCCGCTGGTCGCTTTCCAACTCTATTCCATGGCGATCTTCGCAGTATCAGGTCTGATGCTGACGCCCGCCGCGATTACCGCACTGGATTCAGCGCGCGCCAGCGCCGGCGCTGCGGCGGGATTGGTCGGCACGTGCCAACTGCTCATCACCGCGCTGGCGAGCGCAGTCGTGTCAATGTTCACCGCGCATTCGATCGTTCCGCTACTGAGCGTTCTCGCCGCAGGGCTTTTTGTGGTCGCCGTGTTGTCGTCACTGACGCGCGCGCCCCTCCTGGCGGACGCGCCGAAGCCCGGCTAGAGCCATTTCCGATCCGATTGAATCGGATCGGGGCTCTAGCTTCTTGTTTGAACGCATTTTCTGGCGACGAACCGGCGCCCACTTCGTCGGAAAATGCTCTAGGCGGCCGGCATCAGGTTCGAATCTTGAGAGAGTCCGGGCGCTTGCGCGGTTTCCATTCGCCGCGCCCCGGGAACAGTTTCAGCACTTCGCCATCCCACAGGCGCACGGTGCGTCGCTCGAAGCGCCATTTCTCGTCGTCGCCCTTCACCACGAGGTCGTCATACCAGCCAGCGAAGCGAAGCAGGTAGGGCGGCTCTCCGTCGCATTCGGTCACAAAGGCGAAGGAGCGCAGCGCGACTGAGCCGTCAGCCTGGGGCGCATACTGCGTCTGGGTCACGTGGTGCTGGCGGCCGGGGAAGCCGGGCGCATTACGGTAGTGCTCGGCAAGGCGACGGATGCCGTCATGACCCTCCCATATGTCCGGTTCCTCGAAGACTTCCTCGATCAAGAGGGCATCGGGCATGAAGCAGGCGACAAGCGCCTCGACATCGCCCGTGTCCAGCGCCCAGCCGTAAGCGGCGAGCAAGTCCTGGATGGCGAACCTGTCCGTGACATCAAGTGGCGTCATCTGCCCTTCCATGTTGATCGTCGCGCTTGCCCTAACAATAACATTCGTTATTGTATGCAGCAAGTCGTGGTCGCCAGAACCGGACACATTGGGGAGCCGAAGGGTGTCGATTGTCGTGAGCGGCGCTTCAGGCGCATTTGGGCGGGCAGCCGCGGCGTCGCTGCTGGAGCGGGTGGGGCCCGCAAATCTGATACTCCTGTCGCGCACGCCCGCGAAACTGGCCGACTTTGCCGCCAGGGGCGCCACGGTGCGCTACGCCGATTTCGACGAACCCGCGGGCCTGGCGTCGGCGTTCGCTGGCGGTGAGCGCATGCTCCTGATCAGCACGGCGCGTGTGGGGACCCGCGTCGGCCAGCACCGCAATGCAGTCGAGGCAGCCGTGGCGGCCGGCGTTAGGCACATCGTCTACACATCGCTCCTGGGCGTCGCGGCGCCAGGCAATCCGGCGATCGTGAAGGCGGATCACCGCGCGACAGAGGAGATCATCGAGGCTTCGGGCGCAACATGGACTTTTCTGCGCGACAGCCAGTACGCGGAAGCGATCGCCGGCGCGATGGTCATACCCGCGCTCCAGATGGGAGGGCGCAAGCCGGACAACTGCGGGGTCGGTCGCGTCGCCTTCGTGTCGCGCGACGATTGCGTGGCCGTGGCGGCCGCGGTGCTGGCTGAGGGCGGGCACGAGAACCAGGCCTACGACCTCACAGGTCCCGAATTGTTCACCATCCCCCAGGCGATGAGTTTGGCCGGCCACGTGGCCGGGCGTCCAATAGTCGTGGACCAGGTCAGCGACGAAGAGATGTTTGCGTATTTTGATTCACTCGGCGTTCCGCGCCATGCCTCCGACATCGCGCCGGACGGGCCGATCCCGTGGAGCAGCGACGACATGGTGACCTTCGGCCAGTCGATTCGCGAAGGCTATTTCGACGCGCTGACCAACCATGTTGAGCGGATCACCGGCAGGCCGCCACGAACGCTCAGGGACGTGATGATG
This sequence comes from Caulobacteraceae bacterium, assembly GCA_009773335.1. Lineage (GTDB taxonomy): Bacteria > Pseudomonadota > Alphaproteobacteria > Caulobacterales > Aquidulcibacteraceae > VFBF01. Next base: position 43,513 of record WRPF01000003.1, on the reverse strand, counting down.
CAATTCAAATCGAGCTGGCCGCAATGAACTCCATGCATCGGATCGCGCCGTTTCTGGTCCTTGCCGTTCTCTGCGCTGTCCTGATCGGCTGTGGCCGACGCGCGGGCGCCCCCATCGGCGCTGGCGACGATTGGACCACGCCAGGGGGCGACGCCGCCAAGAGCCACTACTCGACGTTGACCGATATCACGCCCGGGAATGTCGGTCGGCTGGGCCTGGCCTGGTCCTTCGATCTGGGCACCAATCGCGTGCAGGAGGCGACGCCGGTCGTGATCGACGGCGTCATGTATACAAGCGGAAATCTCGGACGCGCTTACGCGCTGAACGCGGCGACGGGGGAGGAAATCTGGAGATTCGAGCCGGAAGTGGACATGCAGTCCAATCGCGTCGCCTGCTGTGATCAGGCCAATCGCGGCGTGGCCGTGCGGGACGGCAAAGTCATGGTCGCGTCCCTTGATGGCTACCTCTATGCGCTGAACGCGGCGACGGGGGCGGTCGTGTGGAAAGTCGACACGATCGTGGATCGAGCGCGCGGCTACACCGTTACCGGCGCACCCGAGATCGCTGGCGACCTGGTCGTCATCGGCAATGCGGGCGCAGAATTCGACGTGCGCGGCTACGTCACCGCATATCGGATCGATACAGGTGCGCAGGTCTGGCGCTTCTTCACCATTCCCCACGATCCGCGACAAGGTCCGCAGGAAAACGCCGCCCTTGAGGCGGCGGCTGAAACCTGGGATCCGCACAGCCGCTGGGACATTGGCGGCGGCGGAACGGTCTGGGACGCCATCCACTACGACCCGGGTTTCGACGCGGTCTACATCGGCGTCGGCAATGGCGGCCCGTATCCGATCAGCCAGCGTTCGCCGCGCGGCGGGGACAATCTCTATCTGTCGTCCGTCGTGGCCCTGGACAGGGCGACCGGGAAGGTCAGGTGGCATTTTCAGGAAACACCGGGCGACAGCTGGGACTACACGGCGTCGCAGCCGATGATCCTCGCGGATGTCGAGATAGACGGCCGAAAACGGCCGGTCATCCTGCATTCCGTGAAGAACGGATTCCTGTTCGTGATCGATCGCGAGACAGGCAGACCGCTTCGCGCGAACGCTTTGGTGCGCACCACGTGGACGGATGGCTACGATCTGGCGACCGGTCGCCCGCGCCCCACGCCGCAGTCCTCCGACTACGCCACAGGCCCCAAGATCGTCTTTCCCTCCGCGGCCGGCGCGCGGAACTGGTATCCGCCAGCCTACGACCCCGAACGGGGCCTCTATTTCGCCGCCGTCCTCGACATGGGCAACCTGATGTTCACGCCGCCGGCGCTGCCAGGGCCGGCGCCGCATCGATCACGCGCATTGAACGCCGGCGCCGTCCTCATCTTCACCAGCGATCTTCAGGCGGTCTTGCCGACCTTGCCGCCGCCTGTTCAGGCGGCGGTCAAGGCGCTTCCGGAATGGCGCTCGGTGGTGGAGCGGCCATTCAGCTCCGAGATACGGGCGATCGACGCGCTGAGCGGTAAAACAGTCTGGGCCGTTCACACATCTGGTGCGCAGGATAGAAACGGCGTGCTCGCTACGCGATCCGGTCTGTTGATGCACGGCTCCATCGACGGGCGCTTCTTCGTGCGCAACGCCGACACCGGGCAGGTGCTCAAGGAAATCGACACAGGCTCTTCCATGATGGCTGCGCCCATGACCTACCGCGTGAAAGGCGTGCAGTACGTCGCGATCGCCACGGGCTTCGGCGGTGGCGGCTGGTCCTATGTCCCCGACAACTCTGCTGCGTATTCGCGGGGGAACGCGAACCGAATCCTGGTCTTCAGGCTTGATGGCGGCGCTGTCGCGCGGCCAGAGCTGCTGCCGCCGCTGACAGTCGCGCCGCCGCCGCCGCCGCAGGCGCGGGGCGTCACGCGGCAGACCATCGCGTTTGGACACGGCCAGTTCCTCGCCAACTGCGCCATCTGCCATTCCAATCAACCACGCTCGACAGCGCCGGACCTGCGTCGCATGGCGCCAGCGACGCACGCGGCGTTCAACGGGATCGTTCTGGAGGGCTGGTTCCTGGCGAACGGCATGCCGCGCTGGGACGACACGCTGACACCGGGGGAGGTGAACGCCATCCACGCCTACCTGATCGACGAGCAGCGCAGGACCCGCGCTCGCGAACTGCAGCTGCAACGCGCCGGCAAGCCGCTCGACGCCCGAAACGCCGTGGCCATGTCGAACTATTGATGGAGCGGTGATGCGGTCCGCTGTTTCACAAGTGCTCGCGTTGCGGCCCTCAACTACGCCGTCGACGTGACCTGTTCCGTCATCGTCGGTATCGAGGGTTGTGGCGCGCTCCGGAAAGTCAGGAGCGAGGCCGCAAAGCGGTTGGCCGGTCGCGTGCAGCACCGCTTTGGAAACAAGCCGCGAAGGCCATTGCAGGCGCGGTCTACGGTTCGGCGAAATCGCTCGAAAGGTGGTCGGTGAGAACGACATCAAGCCCGCATTCCGGTCTTCGACAAAGGTGATCAACAAATCGATCGAAGCGCGAAAGCCGATGGATGTGGCCCGTCGTCATCCTTCACCTCGCCCGCGAAGCTGGCGACGCAAGCCGCTCGGCGACAACGTCGAGTGGCGGGAGACGAAGCGGGAGAAGTAGCCGACATCGGCAAAGCCCAGATCGTCGGCGATGTGTTGGATGGCTGCATCGGAATAGGCGAGACGGCGCCGCGCCTCCAAATAAAGCCTGTTGCGCACATACCGCGCCGGGCTTGAGCCAGCATGATTGCGGCAGATGCGATCAAGCGTGCTGATGCTTACGCCGAGCCGGCCAGCATAGGACGACGAGGACAAGTGTTGGAGAAGAGTTTCGTCAACCAGATTTTCGAATGCCGCAAAGAGCGCCGCGTGCGGCGCCCCTTGATGCGTCGTCTCAAGGCGTCTTTGTTCTGCGCGGCGCGCGAGCACGCCGAGTATGGCGGTGAGCAGGTGGTTTGCGGTGTCAATGGGCCCCTCTCTCCGGCGGATGCGCTCGTGTTCCAGCACTGTAAGCAGGCGGAGGAGATCGCGCCATTCCGCAGACGAAGCTGAGAAGGCCAGAATCGCAGAGTGCGCGAACAAGAGCCGCTCAAGTCGAGCGGCAGGTTCTTTGCGATCGAGGAAAGTGCGAATGTGACGGAGCGTGAGAACGCGTCCGGTGCTGCCCTCCGCGAAACGGAAGGCGTGCGGCGCGGCGGAGGGCGCGAGCAGTATCGCCGGCCCGCGCGCCGTCAGTTGTTCGCCATCAACAACAGCACGCACGCCGCCGCGCTCAATCGCGAAGACCTGATGCAGGCCGTGATGGACGTGCGCGGGGATGGTCCAATTGCGGCGCACCGTGCGCACGCGCAACGCCTCGATGTGAAAGTCGTCAAACTGAGCTTCTTCCGGCGCGGCGTCGAGCAAGGCCACGGATGGCGGGAAAGCGCGGGTGGGTGGTGACGCGGGCAAGCCGATACTCCTTCAGCGCATGACCGGAAAGTACAAAATAACTTGCTCTCAGTCCATTCAATACCTTTTCGCAAGGTGGCAAAACGCTGCGCAGGAGATAAAATAATACAAGGGTGGACGGTGTGGCTGTGTTTGATCCCTATTCCCCCGCGTTCGACGCCGATCCTTTCCCGACCTACAGGGAGCTACGCGACAATCATCCCTGTTTCTGGAGTGAGCACGCGAAGATGTGGGTGCTCACGCGCTACGACGACCTGGCTGCGGCTGTGAAGGACTGGGAGACATATTCGTCGGCCTCCGGGAATTTGATGGACGAACTGCCCAACCGGGCCGGAGCCACGCTAGGGACGACCGATCCACCCCGCCACAATCGCCTGCGCGCGCTTGTTCAGCACGCCTTCATGCGTCGCAACCTCGACTATCTGGAGGACGACATCCGCGGAGCGGCGAGGGAGGCGCTGACGGCGATCGATCGCAGGCGTCCGTTTGATTTCATCGCGGACATCTCCGCCAAAGTAACGGTGAAGACGTTATTCCGTCTGCTCGGCTTGCCCCGCGAGTCCGAGGACGATCAGTTGGTGCGCAACAACGCCGTGCTCATGGTGCAATCCGATCCGGTCACACGCGGAAAGGGGCCTGAGCACATCGCTGCCTATGAGTGGATGCAGGCGTTCGCGGCGAAAACAATAGCGGCGCGCCGGATCGCGCCGACGGGCGATCTGATCTCACAATTCAGCGTCGCCGAGATCGACGGCGAGAGGCTCGACGAGCGCGAAGTGCTCCTCACCACGACGACGCTCATCATGGCCGGCATTGAATCGCTCGGCGGCTTCATGGCCATGTTTGCGCTCAACCTGGCCGACTTCCCCGAGGCCAGGCGGCGGTGCGCCGAGGACCCAAACCTCATTCCTCAGGCGATTGATGAAAGTCTACGCTTCAATACTTCTGCGCAGCGCTTCAAGCGGCGACTGCAGCGCGATGTCGCCCTGCATGGGCAGATCATGAAGCGGGGTGATTTCGTCTGCCTCGCCTACGGCGCGGGAAACCGCGACGAGCGCAAATTCCCGAACCCTGACCTTTACGATGTCGAACGGCGGCCTGTGGGCCATCTTGGTTTCGGCGGCGGCGTTCACGCCTGCCTCGGCGCGCCAATCGCGAAAATCGCCGCGCGGCTGGCGATCAAAGAGTTTCTCGCGCTCATTCCGAACTTCCGGCGCACCGAGACAACGTTGCGGTGGATGCCATCATCCACGTTCCGGAGCCCGACAACGCTCATGCTGGAGGCTATTTGACATGGAGACTTCAAGACGCCCGATACAGGGAACGACAATCTTCGACGGCGCTCAGGCCATGAAGGGCTACGCGCTCAACAAGATGTGTTTTTCGTTCAACAGCGCGGAGAACCGTGCGGCGTTCGCGGCGGACGAGGGAGCTTATTGTCGTCGCTTCGACCTCAGTGAGGCGCAGATAAAGGCGATGCGGGAGCGCGACGTGCTCGGTCTGTTGGCGCTAGGCGGCAACATCTACTACCTTGCGAAGTTCGCAGGCATCCTGGGGCTGAACGTCCAGGATGTCGGCGCACTGCAGACCGGGATGACAGTTGAAGCGTTCAAGGCCAAGCTTTTGGCGGCGGGAGGCGGCAATGGCTGAAGTTGTTGGTGGTCTGGGCACCTCGCACGTGCCCGCGATCGGCGGCGCGATCGCGAAGGGTCTGCAGCAAGATCCGTACTGGAAACCGTTTTTTGACGGCCTTCCGCCTATTCGGTCATGGCTTGCCGAGAATAGGCCGGATGCGGTTATCATCTTTTACAACGATCACGGGCTCAACTTCTTTCTCGACAAGTTGCCGACGTTCGCTGTCGGAGCGGCGCCGTTCTATCACAACGCCGACGAGGGCTGGGGGCTGCCGGTGCAGGCGCCATTCCGTGGCGTGCCGGATTTGTCCTGGCATGTGATCGAGCATCTGGTTGAGCGCGAGTTTGACATCACCACTTGCCAGGAGATGCTCGTGGATCACGCCTTCGCCCTGCCGCTGCAGCTGTTCTGGCCGGATGGCGATGCGCCGCCCGCGGTGCCGATCGCGATCAACACGGTGCAGCATCCGTTGCCGAGCATATCGCGTTGTCTGAAGCTTGGGCGTGCAGTGGGGGAGGCGCTTGCGTCATGGCGGGGCTGCAAGCGGGTGGCGGTGATCGCTTCGGGCGGTTTATCGCATCAACTCGACGGCGAGCGCGCCGGCTTCATCAACAAGGCGTTTGACCAACAATTCCTGGATGAGCTCGAAGCGAACCCCGACGCGCTTTCGCGCTACTCAATTCACGACGTCGTAGAGTTGGCTGGCACGCAAGGGGTCGAACTGTTGACCTGGGTCGCGATGCGAGGCGCGGTGTCCGCCTCATCGAAACGACGGCACGTCAACTATCACGTTCCCATTTCCAATACAGCGGCGTGCCAGCTGCTGCTCGCGCCATAGCGCGAACGCCGCCGGACGGGCCGTTGTGCTCGCCCCTTGGCCGCGGATCGCGCTTGCCTGCCGTAGCTTTTGCTCAAGCCGCAACGAACCTCAGGTGGAGGCGCCGTTTCTGACCGGCCTGGGAGCAGCACGTCCGTTGTGCAGTCGTAACCGCCACTGACACGATGCGCCCGGCCTGGCGCACCTTCAGACGGGCCGCGGCTCAAGCCGCCTGGAAACTCAAACCAGGCGTGGCCCCAAGGAACAGGGTCGGTCATCGGCTCCTGTTGGCGGGCCCGTATGGTGTTCAGAGATCGGATTCGCAAAAACGGCGCGCGCTCGAAGGCATGAACCGCCCTGGGAATTTCGGAGGTGTTACCGGGTTTTGAAAAATCCCTTGGAAACATGGTGGGGCCGAGCGGGATCGAACCGCTGGCCTCGTGAATGCTATAGGGCGGTCCTCATTCATCGCCAGGCGGCCGGCCGTCCCGAAAGTCTTGGACGTGCGGGTGGCGGCGTTCTCGGTCGGGTGGGTTGCCCTATCAGAGTGTGCGGACCAAGTGCGGACCAAAGGGAAAAGCCGAGCGGCGAGATATCCCCAACCCATTGATTTCATGGCGCACCCGACAGGATTCGAACCTGTGACCTCTGCCTTCGGAGGGCAGCGCTCTATCCAGCTGAGCTACGGGTGCGGACCGCTGGCGCGGGAAGGGACGCTCTCTAGCGGAGCCTTCGTGTGGGCGCAATCTGGGGGCGGCTGCAATCCGGGCGCGGCCGGCGGCCGTGGCGCGGCGGAACGTCCTCCGGCATGGTGGCGCGATGAAGGTCCTGAATCTCTGCGCCGCCGTTCTCGCGGGCGTCATGCTGGCGGCCTGCGCCCCTAGATCGTCGGGGCCGGCGCTCTGGCGGCTGGCCGACGCCGACAGCGAGATATGGCTCCTGGGCACGGTCCATGTCCTGCCGCCGGGCGTGAAATGGCGCACCGCACGCATCGAGCAGGCCTTCGATGCGGCCGAGACCGTGTGGTTCGAGGCCCCCACCGATGAGGCCGCCGTGGCGGAGATCGGCGCGCTTGTGGCGCAGCTCGGCGCCAATCCCCCCGGCGTGACGCTGACCTCGCTGCTGAACGCCGAGGAAAACGCCCGCTACGCGCGGGTGGCGAAGTCCCTTGGCGTGGAGACCGCCTCGCTCGAGGCGGCGCGGCCGTGGATCGCGGCGCTGCAGCTCTCGCTTGCGCTGCTCACCCGGCAAGGCGCCGATCCCAATTCGGGGGTTGAGACTGCGCTCGAGGCGGACGCCGCGCGCCGCGGCAAGAACATGGCGTATTTCGAGAGCGCCGCGCTCCAGATGCACATCTTCGCGGACCTGCCGCCTGCTGCGGAGAAGCGCTTCTTCCTCGCCACGCTGCGCCAGATCGAGGAAGAGGCCGATACGACAGACGAGATGGACCGGCTGTGGGCGAACGGTCGCGTCGATGAGCTGGGCAAGCTGCTGCAACGTCAGATCGACGAGGCGGGGCCGGAGGTCGCGGATGCGCTCATCCACAAGCGCAACGCCGCGTGGACGGCGGAGATCGACGCCATGATGGCCGGCAAGGGGCGCGTCTTCATCGCCGTCGGCACGGCGCATCTCACCGGGCCGCGCGGCGTGCCGGCGTTGCTGCGCGCGAAAGGCTATGCGGTCGAAGGACCCTGACGCGGCGCCCTAACGCAGAGCTTTGATCGCCGCGCGCGCGAGGCCGTCGGCGCGTTCGTTCATCGGGTCGCCGTTGTGCCCGCGCACCCACTTCCATTCGATCTTGTGGCGGCCGGCCGCCGCATCGAGGCGCTGCCAGAGATCGACATTCTTCACCGGCTCGCGCGAAGCCGTGCGCCAGCCGTTTTTCTTCCAGCCGTGTATCCACTGCGTGAGGCCGTTCTTCACGTACTGGCTGTCGGTGTGCAGCGTCGCGCCCGCGCCGTCGGGCAGATACTCAAGCGCCGAGATCGCGCCCATGAGCTCCATGCGGTTGTTGGTGGTGGGGCTCTCGCCGCCTGATAGCTCCACTTCGCCGTCCGCCAGTTTCAGCACGGCTCCCCAGCCGCCGGGGCCAGGGTTTCCGCTGCAGGCGCCGTCCGTCCAGATCTCGATTCGGTGTGTCATGGACCGCGTATAGCGCAGGGCGGTGTCGCCCTGAAAAGGGGGCGGCCGGGTAAAAGAGGGCGCGCCGCTCAGTCCCTGATCGCTGCGATGATCGCGCCGCCGACGATCTCGTCGCGCCAGCGGCCCCAGATGAAGCCCTGATTGTAGTTCCCGCCGGTCAGCACTACTGCAAGCTCAAGTTCCGGAACGACGGCGAGGATCTGTCCGCCGTTGCCCGCCGCCTCGTACTCGCGATACGTGCGCCCGCCGACGGTCACGTCGAACGTGTGCCACGCGTAGCCGTCCGCGCCGCCGAAATAGGTGTTGTGCAGCGTTTCGGTGTCGAGCCCCGTGGTCTGTTCGTTGATCGTCACGATCGGCGCCGTCGAGCGCGCGACCCACGCCTTGCTCACGATCCTGCGGCCCCGCCAGACGCCGCCGTCGAGATACATCTGGCCGATCTTCAGGAGATCGCGCGGGCGCAGGCGCGACCCGCCGCCGAGATAGCCTTCGCCGTCCGGGGCGAGGTTCCAGGCATAGGGGCCGAACTGGAGCGGCCGCGCGACGGTGCGGTCGAACAATGCTGGCAGCCAGGCGCCGGTTGCGGCGGTCAGCGCGCCGCCGACGAGATTCATGCCCCCCGAGCAATAGGCGTAGCGCGCGCCGGGCTCGTTCTGCATCGGCAGGTCGAGCGTGTATTTCCACCAGTCTGGCTGGGCCGTCTGCGACTGCATCGTGTCCTCGCCGCCGGGCGAGGCTTCGTCATTGTCGTTGCATGCAAGGCCGGAGGCATGGGTCATCAGGTGCGCCAGCGTGATGCGATCCTTCGCGGGAGAGGGGTTCGCGAACGGCGCGCGGGAGTGCATCAGCGAGGCGACGGATGTGTCTGGCGAAATAGCGACGCCGCTCTGCATCGCCGCGCCGAGCATGACGGATGCAAATGTCTTTCCCGCCGAGCGCAGGTCATGCAGCGTGTTGCCGTCGTGGCCGAAGAAATATTCGTCGAGCACGAGGCGCCCGCGTCGCGCGACGAGCAGGGAATGGATCAGCGCAGGCTGGCGAACGGCGGGATCGGACGCGGCGATATGCTGCGCGACGCCGGCGAGCGCCGTCTCGTCGAAACCGACGCTGCCTGCGCGGGCGGTGCGCCAGCCGTCGCCGGTCTCTTGCGGGCGCGTGTACAGGTAGGGCGGGGCGCCGGACGGACGCGGAAAATAACCGGGCGCCTTTTCCGGCGGTTGCCTTACAAGGTCGATCGTTTCGCCGGTTTCGCGCCACAGCATGCGGATGCGATCGGGGGCCGGGATGAAGGTCGCCTGATGGATGATGCCGGACAGGCCGTCCTTGTTTTCCAGAAAGCGCACAGTCGCGCCCTCGCGCTCCACGAAGAGTCGCGAGCCGCCGCCGCGCGTGTTGCGCTGCGGGTTGCGGAAGGCGCCGATCAGCACGCCGTCGTCGCGCCTGAAGATGCGCAGGTAGAGCGTGAAGCGCGGATCGAGCGGCGCGACCGTCGCGCGCCAGGCGCCATGCTTGTCGCGATGCAGGGAAAGCGGCATGGCGAGCGGCTGTCCCTGATCGCCGTCCTGGATCCAGAATCCGTCGAGCCTGCGCCGGTCACGCGACAGCGCGCCGCGAAAGGCGCCGAGGCCGCGGGGAAAGCGGAGCCGGAGCTCTCCGGCATTCAGTGACGCATCGCCTGCGGCGTCGCCGAAGCGCGCGCGCCATGCATGGCTGTCCTGCGTCACGACGAGGTCGCCGCGCGGACGCGGCGTCGTCACATCGCTCACCCAGTAGCCCTGCAGCGCATCAGCCGTTTCCTGCGCGACGGCAGGCGTTGCGCACAGGGCGAACGCCAGCAGCGCGAGCGTTGCGAGTTGCTGTCTCATGATCTCTTGGCCTTCGTTGCGCCTGTCGCGCGCGTTCGCAGCCAGTCGACGATCGCCGCCTTGCCGCTGCGCATGTTGTGTTCGAGCGCCAGGCACGCGGCGTCGAGATCGTCGCTGCGCAACGCCTTGAGGATGTCGTCGTGATCGTCGCGCGCGCGGGCGACGAGCGCCTTTTCGCGCATCAGCGCCAGTTCGTAGCGGCGCGTGCGCAGGCAGAAGGACGCGATCAGATCAATCAGCACCGTGTTCGGGCAGGCGGCGATCAGCTCCATGTGCCACGCGTCGTCCTGCGCGATGGCGTCCTCGGGCGTGCGCGCGTCGGCGAAGGCGCGGTTGAGCTTTTCCAGCCGGTCGAGCCGCCGTGCGTCGGGCAACCCTGCGAGCCGCAGGGCCGCAGGATCGAGGATCGGGCGGATGTCGTAGAGCTGGTCGAACTCCGCCAGCGTCAGCGGCTTCACGAAGTAGCCGCGGCGCGGCCGGGCCTCCACGGCGCCCTCCGAGACCAGCCGGTTGAGCGCTTCGCGCAGCGGCGTGCGGCTGACGCCGAGGCGCTCGGCGAGATGGACCTCGTTCAGCCGCTGGTCGGCGGGCAGGCGGCCGTCGACGATCATGGCGCGGATGGCGGCCTCGGCGGCGTCGCTCAGATTGGCGCGAGAGATGGGCTCTAATTGCATACTGTATACAATAGGCAATTGGTGAGGCGGCGCAAGCCCCCGGCGGTCCGGAGCGGGCCTGTTTGCGCGGCGGCGCGGGGAAGGCGAGGAATGTACCCGATCTTAAGCCTTGCCCCGGCAGGAAGAGACGATGCGGCACGCGTTGAAACTGCACCCGGATGGCCGCTGCGCAGGCGTGGCGGGGATCGACGTGGAGGTTGCGCGGCCGCGCGCGGGCGTGCTGGCGCTGCGCTATGTGGTGCGTGGCGAGATCAACGCGCTGCGACTGCCGGAACGGTCCGCGTCCGCGCGCGCTGACGAGCTGTGGCGGCACACCTGCTTCGAGGCGTTCGTCAGCGACAGCGCCGGCTACCACGAGTTCAATTTCGCGCCGTCGATGCAGTGGGCGGCCTACAGCTTCGACCGTTACCGCGCCGGGATGCGCAACGCGGAGGGTTTTGGTCCGCCGCGCATCGAGGTGCGCGCGACGGAAGACCGCCTCGAACTCGCCGTCGAACTCGACATGCCGGACGACATGACCGGTCGCATCGGCCTCACGGCGGTGATCGAGGAAGCGGACGGCAACATCTCCTACTGGGCGCTCGCGCATCCGCCGGGGCGGCCGGATTTCCACCACGCCGATGGTTTCGCCATCGATCTCACTGCAACGGACCTCACATGAAATTCGGCCTCGACCGTCTCCTCGCCGATCCCGCCCTGCGTGCGCCGCTCGCCGGCAAGCGCGTGGCGCTGCTCGCGCATCCGGCGTCCGTCACGGAAGATCTCACGCACGCGCTCGATGCGCTGTCGGCGTGCAAGGACATCCGCGTCACCGCCGCGTTCGGCCCGCAGCACGGCATGCGCGGCGACAAGCAGGACAACATGGTGGAAAGCGCCGATTTCACCGATCCGGTCCACGGCGTGCCGGTGTTCTCACTCTACGGCGAGGGCAGGCGCCCCACCGGCCAGATGATGGGCACGTTCGATGTCGTGCTGATCGACATGCAGGATCTCGGCTGCCGCATCTACACGTTCATCACGACGCTGCTCTACATGCTCGAAGCGGCGGCGAAGGACGGCAAGGAAGTCTGGGTGCTCGACAGGCCGAATCCTGCAGGGCGGCCCGTGGAAGGGCTCACGCTGCGCAGCGGGTGGGAGAGCTTCGTCGGCGCGGGGCCGATGCCGATGCGTCATGGCCTCACGCTCGGCGAACTCGGCCTGTGGTTCATCGATCACTTCAAGCTGAAGGTGAAATACCGCGTCATCGAGATGGAAGGCTGGAAGCCGGACGACGCGCCGGGCTACGGCTGGCCGCTCGGCGAACGCACCTGGATCAACCCGAGCCCCAATGCGCCGAACGTGTTCATGGCGCGCGCGTATGCGGGCACGGTGATGCTCGAAGGCGCCACGCTGTCGGAAGGACGCGGCACGACGCGGCCGCTTGAACTCTTCGGCGCGCCGGACATCGATGCGCGCGCGGTGATTGCCGAAATGCGCGCGTTCGCGCCGCAATGGCTTCAAGGGTGCCGCCTGCGCGACTGCTGGTTCGAGCCCACCTTCCACAAGCATGTGAAGCAACTGTGCAGCGGCGTGCAGATCCACGTGGAAGACGGAAGCTACGACCACGAAGCATTCAAGCCGTGGCGCGTGCAGGCGCTCGGCTTCAAGGCGATCCGGCGGCTCTATCCCGCCTACGATCTCTGGCGCGATTTTCCCTACGAGTACGAGATCGGCAAACTCGCCATCGACGTGATCAACGGAAGCCCGCTCTTGCGCGAGTGGGTGGATGATCCGGCGTCGACGGCGGACGATCTCGACGCCATCACCGTGCGGGACGAGCAGGCGTGGGTGAACGAGCGGCGGAAGTATCTGCTCTATTGAGCGCAGGAGTTCGAGATTGGGACCGCCGGCGCCCTCGCCGGCATGCGGTGCTTAAACGGGCGTCAGTCCTTCCCCGGCGATCCACTTTGCCGGCGAGGGCGCCGGCGGTCCTACTCGCGCACATCGCGATCAGGGCGGCGGGCGTGCAGGGCTGCCTCACCCCCCATAATCCCCAACCCCCTTCGCACTGCGATGGAAGCCGAGCTTGTCGGCATATTCCAGCGGGTCCTTCGGGCGCACGAGCGCGCCGGGCGGGGTTTCGGCCCAGTCGGCGAGGCGCGTGGCGAAGAAGCGCAAGGCCGCCCCGCGCGCGAGCAGGGGAAGTGCTTCGCGTTCATCGGCGGATAGCTTGCGCACGCCCTCGTAACCGCCGATCAGCGCCTGGCCTTTGGTGAGGTTGAACGCGCCGCGCGGCTCGAAACACCAGGCGTTGAGGCACACGGCGAGATCGTAGGCGAGCGCGTCGGTGCAGGCGAAATAGAAATCGATCAGGCCCTTGGCCTCGTCGCCGAGGAAGAGCGTGTTGTCGGGAAAGAGATCGGCGTGGATGACGCCTTGCGGCAAGCCGTGCGGCCAGGACTTTTGCACGACGGCGAGGTCGGCCTCCACAGCGTCCGCGAGTCCGGGCCGTAACTCCCCCGCCAGCGCGCGACGCGGCCAGATCAGCGGACCCCACGCATCGATCGACAACGCGTTCGCACGCGCGCCGGGAAAATCCGCCAGCGCCACGTGCATCTCCGCGAGCTTCACGCCGATGGCGCGGCATTGCGCGGCGTTGGGTCGTTTCGGCGACACGCCGGTGAGAAACGTGATGATCGCGCACGCCTTGCCGTGGACGTCGCTCAGCAGCCCGCCCGCGCGCGTGCGCATGGGGCGCGGCGCCGGCACGCCCTTGGCTGCGAGCCGCTCCATCACGTCCATGAAGAACGGCAGGTCCGCGCGCTTCGTGCGTTTTTCAAAGATGGTGAGAATGAACCGCCCGGCTTCGGTCTCCAGCAGGAAGTTCGAATTCTCCACGCCCTCCGCAATGCCCTTCAGCGCCAGCGGCTGGCCGAGGTCGTAGGCGGCGATGAGGCCCGCGAGGTCTTCGTCGGAGAGATCGGTGTAGACGGCCATGGCGGAAGATTATGCGCTTCGTTTGGTTTCGTCACGGTAGACGGGAGCGCGCGCCTTCAGGCGCGCCAGGTCGCGGGAAAGTTTGCGGGCCTGAAGGCCCGCGCTCCCTTCTGTCGCGCGTGTCACGACGGCCCATCGATCCCGAGTATCGTGCGATCCTCGCCCAGCCGCACGACCCACTCCGCGCGCCGTCCACCGGCGAGCATGTGGCGCGTGATGCGCTCGTAGTACTGCACGAAGCGGGCGATGTTGATCTTCACCTCCGGCGGCACGGCGTCGATGGTAAGCTTGCGCAGCGTCGCCTCCTGTTCAAGCCGCCACTGCGGCACGACGTCGAAGGACGGGGCCTGGATGGTGATGAAGAGATCGAAGCGGCCGAAGAAATCGGCGTAGGCGCCTTCCAGCTGCGCGTTGGCGTAGGCGCGCCATGCGCCGTTTTCGTCCTCGTCGAGCTCGAGATCGTTGACCGGCATTTCGAGCGTTTCGGCGGGCTCCGGCGTCGCGCCCATGCACCAGCCGTCCACCAGCACCACGTTCGCGGTGCCCTTGAACACCGGCCATTCGTTCGCCGGCACGCGGCGGTCTTCGAGCTTGTCGAAGCGCGGCAGCGGCGTCATGTCCTGCGCGCGCGCGTCCTTGAGTTTCACCAGCGTGCGTTTGCCGAGCTCCAGATCGTGCGACCCCGGCGGCCCGCGCACCTTGAACAGCGGCGAGACGTTCGCCGCGAGCGCCTTGCGTTCGGCCGTGGCGAGATAGATGTCGTCGAGCGAGAAATGCGCCACGCGCGGATTGCCCGCCGCGAACGCCTTGCACGCGGTGGTCTTGCCGCAGCCCTGCGCGCCCGACACCGCGATCCGCACGGGGCGCTTGAGTTCAAGGATGAGCTCGCGCGAGACCATGTCGATCAGCGTCGCGATCTCGGCGGCGGTGGAATACGCGGGCAAAGTCATTTCCAACTTTCAGTCATTCCGGGGCGGCCGGAGGCCGAACCCGGAACCCAGGCGTTCAAGCGCGCCCGGTCCCCTGGGTTCCGGCTCTCCGCTTCGCTTCGGCCGGAATGACGGAGCGCGAGATCCAAACACTCACGCATCCGCGAGCACGCGCGGCAGCTTGAACACCACATCCTCCTTCGACACCGTCACTTCCTCCACCCGCGCGTCGAAGCGCGCGCACAATGCGGCGATCAGCGCTTCCACCAGATCTTCCGGCGCGCTCGCGCCCGCTGTCACGCCCACCGTGCGTGCGCCGTCGAGCCACGCCCAGTCGAGATCGTCCGCCGAATTGATGAGATACGCCGCGCGCGCCCCCGCACGCCGCGCCACCTCCGCAAGCCGCACCGAGTTCGATGATTTCGTCGAGCCGATCACCAGCACCACGTCGCTGTCGCGCGCCAGCGCCTTCACCGCCTCCTGGCGGTTGGTGGTCGCGTAGCAGATGTCTTCCTTGTGCGGCGCGGCGATGGTCGGGAAGCGCGCCTGCAGGGCTGCGACCATCTCCGCCGTGTCGTCCACCGAGAGCGTCGTCTGGGTGACGAAGGCGAGGTTGGCGGGATCGCGGGGGACGAAGGCCTGCGCGTCGGCCAGCGTCTCCAGCAGCGTGATCGCGCCCTCCGGCAGCTGGCCCATCGTGCCGATCACCTCGGGGTGGCCCGCGTGGCCGATCAGGACGATCTCGCGGCCGGCGGCGTGGAGCCGCTCCGATTCGACGTGGACCTTGGAAACGAGCGGGCAGGTGGCGTCGAGGTAGAGCATCTGGCGGCGTTCGGCCTCCGCCGGCACCGATTTCGGCACGCCGTGCGCGGAGAACACCACCGGGCGGTCCGGCGGGACCTGATCCAGTTCTTCCACGAACACCGCGCCCAGCCGTTCGAGCCGCTCCACCACGTGGCGGTTGTGGACGATCTCATGGCGCACATAGACCGGCGCGCCCCATTTCCCCAGTGTCCGCTCCACGATCTGGATCGCCCGGTCGACCCCGGCGCAGAAGCCGCGGGGGGCGGCGAGGAGGACGGTGAGGGGCAATCGCGGGGACGTCTCGGGCATCGGCTCTGGCGGCATCGGGAACCTTACGGCGGCGCCTTGTTGCGGGCGCCTTCGACGGCTTGTATCACGCCCTCCGGTTTCGCGGCGCGGCATTTGAGCGGCGCATGAAGGGGTCTCCATGAAGCTCAGCCATCTCTTCCTCGCCGCGCTCGCGCTGCCACTCGCCGCCTGCGCCTCGGGCAAGGATGAACGGGACGCGAGTGCGGAAGGTCCGCCCGTGGCCGGTCAGGCGGCGCCCACCGAACAGCCGGGCCGGCTGGCCCGCATATTCGGCGCGGACGCCAACGAGGCGAACGCCGGTCCGTGCCCGCTGCTGGGCGTGCTCTATGACGCCTCGCGGCTGGTGGAGTTCAAGGGCGGCGAGGAACGGTTCGCCAACGTCGCCTACACCGGCGAGATGCGCGGCGTGCGCGGCCTGTGCCGCTACACCGGCTCCAACCCCATCGAGATGAGCCTCGATATCGACCTGGCCTTCGGCAAGGGCCCGGCGGCGGAAGAGGACAGCCGCACCTATCGCTACTGGGTGGCCGTGACGCGGGCGAACATGGCGCCGATCGAGAAGCAGTACTTCGACATCACGGTGAACTTCCCGCGCGGCGAGGACCGCATGGCCGGAACCGATACCGTGCGGCGCATCGTGATCCCGCGCGCCAACGACACGGTCTCGGGCGCCAACTTCGAGATCCTCGTCGGTTTCGAGCTCACGCCTGAGCAGATCGCCTTCAACCGCGCCGGCAAGCGCTTCCGCGTGGACGTGGGCCAGGAGCCGAGCGGCCAGCAGAAGAAGTAAGGCGGTAGACGGGAGCGCGGGCGGGAGCGCGGGCCTTCAGGCCCGCATCTTGTTGCGCTACGGTTCGCCATATGTTCTCTTCGGGCGATGGCGACTGTTGCACGTCCGGGTTGGCGAACGCGCGGATACATTCCGCATTGCGACCGCGCGGGCCTCGTCCAGCACGTGGTGTATCGCGCGTCGGCGCAACTGCCCGACGACGTACTGACTGATCCTGATTGCGCCGCCGCTGCAGAAGAACCGATCCGGCATTTTTCGGATCAGCGGTATCGTCTGCACGCCTGGTGCGTCATGCCTGATCACGTCCACGTTCTGATCGGGCCATTGGAAGACTGGACTCTTGGGGCCATTGTGCGGTCGTGGAAGGCTTACTCGGCGGCGAAACTCAATAGGCGGCTTGGCAGGTCCGGACGATTTTGGGCCGCCGATTATTTTGATCGATATCTGCGCAACGATTCCCAACTTTCGGCGGCGGCGCGCTATATTGAGCGCAATCCCGTCGCCGCCGGGCTTTGCGACAGTCCCGGTGAGTGGGAATTCTCTTCGGCGTTCAAAGGTGGGCGGGCCTGAAGGCCCGCGCTCCCGTTTTGTGTAGATCCCCATGACAGACCTCGCCCACACGCTCACCTCGCACCTCGCCGCGGCTTTCGCGGCGGAGGGCCTCGATCCTGCGCTCGGCGCGGTGAAACGGTCGGACCGGCCGGATCTCGCGCCGTTCCAGTGCAACGGCGCGATGGCGGCGGGGAAGGCGGCGGGCAAGCCGCCGCGCGCGGTGGCCGAAGCGGTGGCGGCGCGGCTGGCGGGCATTGCCGGCATCGCCTCGGTGGAAATCGCCGGGCCGGGCTTTCTCAACATCGCGCTGACGGACGATCTCGTCGCGGCGCGCGCGCAGGCCGTCGCCGATGACGCGCGCGCGGGCGCTGCGCCTGTCGCGCACGCACGCAAGATCATCGTCGATTACGGCGGCCCCAACGTCGCCAAGCCGATGCACGTGGGCCATTTGCGCGCGTCGATCATCGGCGAGAGCATCAAGAGGCTCTTCCGCTTTCGCGGCGATCAGGTCTGGGGCGATGCGCACTTCGGCGACTGGGGCTTCCAGATGGGGCTCCTGATTGCGGATTTCGAGGACCGCTTCGGCGCCATCGATCCCGACGGCGCGCTGCCTGCGGACGCCGATGCGCGCCTCGCAGCGGTGACGCTCGACGATCTGCAGACAATTTATCCCGAAGCCGCGCAGCGCGCGAAGGACGACGAGACATTCCGCGACCGCGCGCGCAAGGCGACCACGCGTCTGCAATCGGGTTCTGTTGCGTGTCGCGCGATCTGGGCGCGGTATCGCGCGCTCTCGATGGCCGCGCAGAAAGAGGATTTCCACGCGCTCGGCGTCGATTTCGATCTGTGGAAGGGCGAGGCCGACGTCGATCCGCTGATCCCCGGCATGGTGGAGGATCTGCGCAAGCAAGGCCTGCTTGTCGAGGATCAGGGCGCGCTCGTCGTGCACGTCTCGGGTGGCGAGACGAAAAAGAAGAAGCTCGAGGACGGCACGGTGATCGACGCGCCGTTCCCGCCGCCGCTGCTCGTGGTGTCGTCGGAAGGCTCGGCGATGTACGGCACGACCGACCTCGCGACCATCGTCGAACGAGCGAAGGATTTTTCGTTCGACCTGTGCCTCTACGTCGTCGATCAACGCCAGGCCGATCACTTCGAACAGGTGTTCCGCGCCGCCGCCATCGCCGGCTATGCGAAGCGCGAGGCGCTCGAGCACATCGGCTTCGGCACCATGAACGGGCCGGACGGCAAGCCGTTCAAGACGCGCGCAGGCGGCGTGCTCAGGCTCGCCGATCTCATCGAGATGGCGCGCGAGAAGGCGCGCGAGCGTCTGCGCGCCGACGAGATCGGTTCGGACTTCTCGCCGGAGGAGTTCGAGAACGTCGCGCACAAGGTCGGCATCGCCGCGCTCAAGTTCGCCGATCTCGCCAATTTCCGCGGCACGTCCTACGTCTTCGATCTCGACCGCTTCATGAGCTTCGAGGGCAAGACGGGGCCGTATCTGCTCTATCAATCGGTCCGCATCAAATCGATCCTGCGGAAAGCGGAAGAGGCGGGGCTGAAGACCGGTCCCATCCAGATCGCGCACGCCAACGAACGCACGCTGACGCTCGCGCTCGACGCCTTCGATGCGGCGCTGGCCTCGGCCTACGACAAGCGCGCGCCGCACTTCCTCGCCGAACACGCCTTCAATCTCGCGCAGGCGTTCAGCGGCTTCTACACCAACTGCCCGATCCTGCCGGAGAAGGACGAGGCGGTGCGCGCGTCACGGATCGCACTGGCGCAGGCGACGCTGAAGCAGCTCGCGCTGACGCTCGACCTGCTGGGTCTGGAAGCGCCGGAGCGGATGTAGGCGGCCGAAACAGGTCGCCGGAATAGGGGGCCGAAACAGGGGGACAGATTCCCCGCGTCACCTCAACTTTCGGCGTTCCAGCCCATGGCCGCCAACAAACGCACATGAATCTATCCGACCGGACTCCCGGCCGATCTAAACTCCCTCATCGCATCCGCATGGAGGGCAGCCGGTACACCTGTTCAACGGCGCGGATACGAGGTGATCGAGCGTGGCAAGCTTGCATGCCGAGTGCGATGAGCACGAGGGAACATGCGGGAGTTCCGGGATCGTGTGGAACAGACACGACCCGCACGCGCGTCGGGAGACCGTTACATGGGTGTGAAAAACCGCCCGGAGCCGGCCTGACGGGAAACGATTGCGGGGACGCGGGCGCGGCTCGCATCTCTATCGCATCGCGCAAGCGGTGCACTTTTTAGCGGGCCTCGCCCGCGTCCCCGGCCCTCCACGGGAGGGTCCCGAGAGAAGCCGCAAAACCGCGAGGTTTGTGCGGGCGAAAGTGTTGGCGGGTAGGACCGCCGGCGCCCTCGCCGGCAAAGTGGCCCGCCCGGACGGGCTGTCGCATCGCGGGAACACCGATGCCGGCGAGGGCGCCGGCGGTCCTCATCTTCAACACCAAACCCCAATCACACAAGGAGAAACATCATGACCTACATCCCAAATCGCGACGTCCTCCATGCGCTCAGAACTGCACGCAAGGCCATGCGTCGCGGCGATGCGAAGACGGCGGACCAGTGGCTGAAGATTCTCGATCGACATCTGGTCGCGGCGCTGCGGGTCGCGAAACTCGTCGATATCGAAAGCGCGCGTGATTTCGAGGAGGAACGGCGCGAGTACATCTTCTCGGAACTGGCGAACGTGAAGACGCTGCTGGCGAAGGACAAGGCTCCCTCGCCGGGCGCCCCTGTCGCGTCCGGCCGCGAAGCGCCTTAGCATGTGGCGCAATCACGAGGGGAGGCTCACATGACCACTGCACAAACCGGGCGCACGCAATGGCGCCTGTTCTGGATATTCTACCTCACCGGTCTGTCGGCCTTCGCCTATATCGCGGCCACGAACACGGCCTTCGTCACCGAGGTCTCGCCCGGCGGCATTCTCGATCACCAGAGCGCGGGCGTCGGCGCGGTCGCTGACCGCATCCATGCGGCGTGGAAGGAAAAGGGGAGCTTCGGGTTTGCGAAGGTCTCCATGTCGCTCGACCTCGTCTTCATCACCTTCCAGACGCTGGCGGGCGTCACGGCGGGCTATCTCATCGCCCGGAAGGGCGGGGTGAAGGGCATGCTCGGCTGGACGATCCTCGGCGTCTGGCTCGTGTTCGGCGCGTGCGACTACATCGAGACCACGTGCCAGCTCGTGCAGGTCCTGCAGGACAGGGGATCGGACGAACTCGCCGGGCTCGCGGCCTCCGTGAAGCCCGTGAAAGTGGCCGCCTTCCTCGGCGGGACGCTGCTTCTGTGGGCAGGGCTCATCTGGACGGGGATCGCGGGGCGAAAGGCGCCGCCGGCTGTTTGACTTGGGGCGGCCGCCCGACCATGTTGCGCCGCAACGGGGCGGGCCGACGCGAGTCGCCCCCGCTCCGGTCAGACATGTGAATCTCGCGGGAGAGACCGGTTCCAGGCCCTCTGGGTTTTTGGCCGGCCCCGAAGGCGCAACCGCCCCGGAAACGCTCAGGGCAAAGGACCGCGAGAGGATGAAGACGCTGGATAGCGCGAGGCCTGTAGCTTCGCCGCCGAAGGAGTAAGCGCTGCGGAGTGGTCCGCGCGTGAATCTCTCAGGCCCAAAGGACAGCGGGGGCGCCGGCCATGCTTCCAATTTCGGAGGTTCGCCGGTCGCCGACCCGAATCCGAGGACCAGCCGATGGGCGAAGCATCACTCAAGAAACTCCCGCTCGATGCGCTGTGGCGCGCATCCGCGAAAAAGTTCGGCGATTTCGCCGGCTACGACATGCCGCTCGAATTCGGGGGGCAAGTCGGGGGCCTGATCCCCGAGCACAACTGGACACGCACGAACGCCGGCCTCTTCGACGTCTCGCACATGGGCCCGTGCTTTTTCGCGCTGCCCAAAGGCCACGGCCTCGAAGGCGACGAAGCGCACAAGGCCGTTTCCGCGATCATCGAGGAACTCGTGCCCGGCGACATCCAGGGCCTGAAGCCCGGCCAGGTGCGCTACACCACGCTGCTCAACGCCGATGGCGGCTGCCTCGACGACCTGATGATCGCGCGGCCAGCAGAGCCGGGCGCGGCGGGCGATCTCTACATCGTCGTCAACGCCGGCACGAAGGAACAGGACTTCGCGCTGATCGCGCAGAACGCCGGCGCGCGCGCCAACCTCGTGCGCGCCGATGATCGCTGTCTGCTCGCGCTGCAGGGGCCTGCGGCGGAAGCGGTGGCGCGTGCGGTCATTGCCGACGAACTCGGCGCGATGACCTTCATGCAGGTGAAGCGTTTCGACGCCTTCGGGCGCCTCACGATCACCCGCTCCGGCTACACCGGCGAAGACGGCTACGAAATCCTCGTGCGCGCCGAACAGGCGACGGCGTTGGCGGAAGCATTGCTCGCGCACGGCGACGTGAAACCGATCGGCCTGGGCGCGCGCGACAGCCTGCGCCTCGAAGCGGGCCTGTGCCTCTACGGTCACGAACTCGACGAGACGATCTCGCCCATCGAAGCCGATCTCGCGTGGATCATCCAGAAGCGCCGCCGCGGCCTCGGTGATTTCCCCGGCGGCGCGCGCATCCTGAAGGAACTCGCCGAAGGCCCGGTGCGCAAGCGCGTGGGCATCCGTCCGCTCGATCGCGCCCCGGCGCGCGACGGCGTCGAAATTCAGGTCGATGGCCGGAAGATCGGCGTCGTCACCAGCGGCGGCTTCTCGCCGATCCTCAATGCGCCGGTCTCGATGGGCTATGTCGAAACCGCGTTCGCAACACCCGGCACGAAAGTCGATCTCATCGTCCGCGGCACGCCGCGCGCGGGCGAGATCGTGCCGCTTCCGTTCGTTCCGCACCGCTACAAGAAGGGCTGACCCATGACGACGAAATACACGAAAGACCACGAGTGGGTGCGCATCGAGGGCGATGTCGCCGTCGTCGGCATCTCGACGTTCGCCGCCGAGCAGCTGGGCGATGTCGTCTATGTGGAGCTGCCCGCCATCGGCAAGCAGGTGAAGCAGGGCGGCGACATGGCGGTGGTTGAAAGCGCCAAGGCCGCTTCCGATGTGTATGCGCCCGTCAGCGGCGAGATCATCGCGGTGAACGACGCGCTGAACGGCAACCCCGAAAAGGTCAACGAAGGCGCCGAGGGCGACGGCTGGTTCTGCAAGATCAGGATCGCCAACGCCGGCGAAGCCGACGCCCTGATGGACGCAAGCGCCTACGCCGACTTCGCCAAAGCCTGATCAAGGAAAGCCCGCTGAATGCGTTACCTGCCCCTCTCGGACGACGATCGCGCGCAGATGCTCGCGGTGATCGGCGCGAAATCCGTCGATGATCTCTACGCCGGCGTGCCGTCGGGCGCGCTGCTCGACAAGCCCGTCGCGCTGCCCGCCCACCAGGGCGAGCAGGAGGTCGAGCGGCTGATGAAGCTCCTAGCCTCGTGCAACATTCCGGCCGGAAAGACAGCGTTCTTCCTTGGCGCCGGGGCCTATCGTCACCATATCCCCGCAAGCGTCGATCATCTCATCCAGCGTTCGGAATTTCTCACCACCTACACGCCGTACCAGCCGGAAATCGCGCAGGGCACGCTGCAGGCGCTTTATGAGTTCCAGACGCAGGTCGCCCTTCTTCTCGACATGGAAGTGGCGAACGCCTCCATGTACGACGGCTCCACCGGCATGGCGGAAGCGGCGCTGATGGCGGCGCGCGTCACGAAGCGCACACGCGTGGTTCTTTCGGGCGGCGTGCATCCGCACTACGCCGAAACCGTGCGCACGACATGCGAAGCGGCGGGCCTTGAGATCGTCGCGCTGCCGGCGGCCGTCGATGATGAAATGGCCGTGCTGCGCGCGATGGACGCGAACACCGCCGCCGTCATCGTGCAGTCGCCCAACGTGTTCGGCGCGATCACGGACCTGAAGCCCATCGCAGACGGCGCGCACGCAGGCGGCGCGCTGCTCGTGGCGAGCTTCACCGAAGCGATGGCCTTCGGCCTGATCGAGCCGCCGGGCGCCATGGGCGCCGACATCGTCGTCGGCGAGGGGCAGTCCATCGGCAACGCACTCAACTTCGGCGGCCCGTACGTGGGCCTCTTCGCGACGAAGGAGAAATATCTCCGCCAGTCGCCGGGGCGCCTCGCTGGCGAGACGGTGGACGCCGATGGCAAGCGCGGCTTCGTGCTCACGCTGTCGACGCGCGAACAGCACATCCGCCGCGAGAAGGCGACGTCGAACATCTGCACCAATTCCGGCCTCTGCACGCTCGCGTGGACGATCCACATGACGCTGCTCGGCGCGGAAGGCCTCAAGCGCGTGGCGACGCTCAACCATGAGAACGCCTGTGACCTCGCCGACGCGCTCGCCGCCACTCCCGGCGTCGAAGTGCTGACACGGCGCTACTTCAACGAGTTCGCCATCCGCCTGCCGAAACGCGCGGACATCGTGCTCGATGCGCTGCTGGAGAAGGGGATCATCGGCGGCGTGCCGTTCGCGCGGCTCAATCCGACGGAAGGCATGGAGAACGTGCTGCTCGTCTGCGCCACCGAGACGAACACGCCGGAAGACATCAACGCCTATGCGGCGGCGCTGAAGGAGATCGTACAATGACCGAGACCGTCTCCGGAAACCGCGGCCTCCTGCAGGCCGAAGCGCTCATCTTTGAAACCGGTTCGCTCGCACGCACGGGCGTCGACATGCCGGCGCCGAAAGGCCGCGCGAACCGTCTCGGCGGGCTTGGCCGGAAGGTCGCGCCGGCGCTACCGGGGCTCTCGGAACCTGAAGCCGTGCGCCACTATGTGCGCCTGAGCCAGAAGAACTACGCGATTGATCTCGGCTTCTTCCCGCTCGGCTCGTGCACGATGAAGCACAACCCGCGTCTCAACGAGAAGATGGCGCGGCTCGAGGGCTTCGCCGATCTCCATCCGCTGCAACCCACGCAGACCGTGCAGGGCGCGCTGCTGCTGATGGAAGAACTCGCGCGCTGGCTGCTGACGCTGACGGGCATGGAGGCCGTTGCGCTCTCGCCGAAAGCGGGCGCGCACGGCGAACTGTGCGGGATGCTCGCGATCCGTGCGGCGCTTCAAGCGCGCGGCGAAGGCGAAACGCGCAAGCGCGTGCTGGTGCCCGAATCCGCGCACGGCACGAACCCGGCGACGGCCGCCGCATGCGGCTTCATCGTCGATGAAATCAAGGCGACCGAAGACGGCCACGTCGATCTGGAAGACCTGAAGACGAAGCTTGGGCCCGACGTGGCCGGCATCATGCTGACGAACCCGAACACCTGCGGCCTGTTCGAGCGCGACATCCGCACGATCGCCGATCTCATCCACGGCGCCGGCGGCTATTTCTACTGCGACGGCGCGAACTACAACGCCATCGTCGGACGCGTGCGCCCGGGCGATCTCGGCGTCGACGCCATGCACATCAACCTGCACAAGACATTCTCCACGCCCCACGGCGGCGGCGGACCGGGCGCGGGGCCGACGGTGCTCTCGCCCGCGCTCGCGCCATACGCGCCGGTGCCGCACATGGTGCGCAGGGGAGAAGAGCTTGCGCTCGTCGAGCACGCGGAAGACGCGGAAGGAACCCCCTTCGGCCGCATGTGCGCCTTCCACGGCCAGATGGGCATGTATGTGCGCGCGCTGACCTACATGCTCAGCCACGGCAGTGATGGCTTGCGTCAGGTTGCGGAAGATTCCGTGCTCAACGCCAACTACCTGCTCGCGCGCCTTAAAGGTCATTTCAACGCGCCGTTCGGCGGCCAGCCGTGCATGCACGAAGTGTTGCTCGACGATTCCACGCTGCGTCCGCACGGCGTGGAGACGATCGATCTCGCCAAGGCGCTGCTCGACGAGGGTTATCACCCGATGACGACCTACTTCCCGCTGGTCGTGCACGGTGCGTTGCTGATCGAGCCGACGGAGACGGAGTCGAAGGCCGAGCTTGATCGCTTCGCCGATGTTCTGATTGCGCTGGCTGAGCGGGCGAAGACCGACAGCGCGCACTTCAAGTCCGCGCCACATCTCGCGCCCATGCGTCGCCTCGACGAAACGCGCGCCGCGCGTCAGCCGAAGCTGCGCTGGAAGCCGGTCGAAGCGCTGAAGACGGCGGCGGAGTGATGTGGTGTTGAACGGGACCGCGCGTCTTCAGACGCGCAAACCGTTCTGCAAGACCTGGCGCGTCTGAAGACGCGCGGTCCTGTATGCTCAGTGCTGAAAAAGTGAAATCGCCTCATCCGCCGCCACGCTCGCGGGCGTGCGGCCTTCGGCGACAGCGTGTTCGAGCGCCGGCAACGCGGCCTTCACGGCGGGATGGTTGCGGAACGCCGTTCCCAGCGCGTCGTCGATGAGGCTCTGCATCCAGCGCACCTGCTGCTCGGCGCGGCGCGCCGCGCGTTCGCCCGTGGGCGAGAGCGCGGCCTTGTGCGCCTCGATGGTCGACCACATATCAGCGACACCGGCGCCTTCAAGGCCGCTCGCCGTGAGTACGGGCGGGGACCAGTAGGGGCTCGCCGGTTCGAGAATGTGCAGCGCATCGCGGTAGATGCGTGCGGCGCGCTCGGCGGCTTGTTTGTCGATGTCGGCCTTGTTGACGACGATCATGTCGGCGAGTTCGAGCAGGCCCTTCTTGATGCCCTGCAGTTCGTCGCCCGCATTCGGCAGCATCAGTGCAACGAAGATGTCCACCATCTCCGCGACCACCGTCTCGCTCTGCCCGACGCCGACGGTCTCGACGATGATCACGTCATAACCCGCCGCTTCGCACAGCAGCATCGTCTCGCGCGTCTTGCGCGCCACGCCGCCGAGCGTGCCGGAGGACGGCGAGGGGCGGATGAAGGCCTGCGGATCGACGGAAAGCTGCGCCATGCGCGTTTTGTCGCCGAGGATCGAGCCGCCGCTGCGTTGCGACGTGGGATCGACGGCGAGCACCGCGACCTTGCGGCCGAGGCCGGTGAGATGAAGGCCCAGCGCTTCGATGACCGTCGACTTGCCGACGCCGGGCACGCCGGTGACGCCGACGCGATCGGCGCGTCCGGTATGTGGCATCAATGCGGTGAGCAGCGCGCGGGCTTCGGCCTGATGATCCGCACGACGCGACTCCACCAGTGTGATCGCCTTTGCAAGCGCCGCGCGGTCGCCGGCGAGAATGCGGTCCTTCACGCGCCCTCCAGAATGCAGAGCGCCACCACCTCCGCGCCATAACGCTTCAGCTTCGCTTCGCCGACGCCGGAGATGCGGCCGAGGTCCGGCAGCGTCTTCGGCTTGGCGTCGGCGATCGCCGAGAGCGTCGCGTCGTGGAAGATCACATAGGGCGGCACATCCTGCTCCGCCGCCTTCTCGCGGCGCCAGGCGCGCAGCTGCGTGAACAGGGGCGAGCTGTTGAGCGTCACGCCTTTCTTCGCCGCGCGGACGGCGCGGCGCTCGTCCACGTCACGGCGGCCGGACTTCTTCGCCACCTCGCGGATGCGTATCTCGCGCTCCTTGCGGAAAATCGCGCGCGTCGCCTCGTCGTCGGCGACCTGCAGCACGGGCCGCATGTCCTCGCCGCCCTCGACGAGCACGCCGTCGAACAGAAGCTGGTCGAACACCGCCTTCCAGTGGTTCTCGTCCACGTCCGCGCCGATGCCGTAGGTGGTCTTGGATGCATAGGCTTCGTCGGCGGCGTTCTGTGCGGGGCGGCCCATGAGGTGCGCGATGACGCGCGCGCGGCCGAAACGCTGGTCGGTGCGCAGCACGGCGGAGATGGCTTTCGCCGCCCACTCGGTGGCGTCCACGGAGGCGGGCGGGTCAAGGCACACGTCGCACGCGCCGCAGGGTTCGACATTCTCCTCGCCGAAGTAGCGCCGCACGCCGGCGCGCCTGCACGTCATGCCGTCGAGAAACGAAAAGAGCTGACGCGCCTTCTTCGCCTGCGCGGCCTTCACGGCGGGATCGGTCGTACCCTCCTCGATGAAGCGCAGCGTGCGGCGCAGGTCGCCTGCGCCATAGAGCGCGATGCCGTCCGCCGGCGCGCCGTCGCGGCCCGCGCGCCCCACTTCCTGCCAGTAGGCTTCGATGGAGCGCGGCGCATCGGCGTGGATGACGAAGCGCACGTCGGGTTTGTCGACGCCCATGCCGAAGGCGATGGTGGCGGCCATCACCACGTCGTCCTCGTTCTGGAAGGTGTGCTGGCGCTTCTCGCGCAGGCGCGCATCGAGACCCGCGTGATAGGCGAAGGCGCGCACGCCTGCATTCTCGAGCGCCGCCGCGATCTGCTCGGTGGAATCGCGCGTGCCGGCGTAGACGATGCCCGCCTGGCCTTTGCGTTCGCGCGCGAGATCGACGATGCGCTTTTGCGGATTGGCCTTGCGCTCGGCGGCAAGTGCGAGGTTCGGGCGGTCGAACGAGGCGACGAACGTGCGCGCGTGTTCGAGCTTCAGCTGGCGGCGAATGTCGGCCTGCGTCTCGCGATCGGCGGTGGCGGTGACGGCGAGACGCGGCACGTTGGGGAAAAGTTCGGCGAGACGCCCGAGGCTGCGATAGTCGGGGCGGAAGTCGTGGCCCCACTGCGAGACGCAGTGCGCCTCGTCGATGGCGATGAGCGCGATCTTCGCGTGCTTCAGCCGATCGAGGCCGGCGCCGCTCATCAGGCCTTCCGGCGACACGTACAGGAGATCGAGCATGCCTTCGCTGAGCGCAGCGAGCACGTCCAGGCGTTCAGCCGGCGGCAGACTGGAGTCGAGACGCCCCGCGCGGACGCCCGCGTCCTTCAGCGTCGCCACCTGATCCTGCATCAGCGCGATGAGCGGCGACACGACCACCGCCACGCCCTCGCGCAGCAGCGCCGGCACCTGGTAGCACATGCTCTTGCCGCCGCCCGTGGGCAGAATGGCGAGCGCGTCGCGCCCGGCGAGCACTTCGGTGATCACGTCGCCCTGCAGGCCCCGGAAATCCGGATGGCCGAAGACGCGGCGCAGCACGTCGCGCGCGGGGGCCAAAGGATCTGGAAGGAGGGGATCTGGAAGGGGGGCTGGGAGACTCATCCGCCCGAGTATAGCCCCGGAACGAATGGACCGCGCGTCTTCAGACGCGCCAACTGCCGCAAGGAAATGCGCGTCTGAAGACGCGCGGTCCTGACGGCTTATCCCAGCTTCACCGCCGTCCCGCTCGCCGTCACCATCAGCATGGTGCCCTGGCTGACGGTCTCGTAGTCGAGGTCGACGGCGACGATGGCGTCCGCGCCTCGCTTCTTCGCTTCGGCCTCCATTTCGGAAAGCGCGGCGTCGCGCGCCTCGCGCAGCACTTCCTCGTAGCTGCCTGAGCGCCCGCCGATCACGTCGCGGATGCCGGCGAAGAGGTCGCGGAAGACGTTGGCGCCGAGGATCGCCTCGCCAGTGACGACGCCGAGATAGTCGCGGATCGGGCGGCCTTCGATGTTCGGCGTGGTGGTGACGATCATGGGCGCGTGTCTCCTCTGATGCGCGGGGATGTGGGGATGCGTGAAAGTGCGTTCAAGCGCCGAACCTTTCCTCCCCCTGAAAGGGGGAGGCAGGAGGGGGTCGGCGCCGCATTTGAGGGAAACACCCAGACTTGAGGGACACGCGACCAGACCCCCACCCGACCTCCCCCTTGCAGGGGGAGGAGAGTGATGCGCCAAATCAACGAAAGGAGAATCCAATGACCGAACCCGCCCTCGCCGCCGCCCGCGAGAAGACCATCCGCGACCACATGGCGCTCGAGGTCACGCACGACTGGGACGCCGTGATCGCCACGTTTCAGCACCCGCGCTACGAACTCATCGGCTCAGGCGCCGCGTTCGACGGCGAGGACGCGGTGCGCCACTACTTCAAGGCCTCGCGCACGCCGTTCCCCGACCAGTCCAACGAGATCATCGCCCTGCGCCAGAGCGAGGACGCCATCGTCGCGGAGTTCTGGCTGACCGGCACGCACACCGGGCCGCTGAAGACGCCGCAGGGCGAAGTGGCGCCGACCGGCAAGGCGTTCCGCGTGCAGATGTGCGCGGTGTTCGAATTCGCGAAGGGGACGGACAAGATTGTTTGCGAGCGGGTGTATTTTGATCAGGGTTCGATCCTGAAGCAGTTGGGACTCAACTGAATCTCCCCTCCTCCACGTGAGTGGGGGAGGGGCCGGGGGTGGGGGACCGGCCGCTCGATTGAACTTGATCTTGAAAGTGAAATATCGCGCCTGCCCCGCAACGCGAGCGTCCCGTCGAACCACTGCGCCCCCACCCCCGACCCCTCCCCCGACAATTTGTCGGAGGAGGGGAGGCGTGCGGCGCGGGTGTATTTTGATCAGGGGAGCATTTTGCGGCAGTTGGGGTTGGGGTGAGTGGTTCTGACTTGATTTGGAGAGCAATCTATTCGAGCTTGGGGTGACTGGGGGAGACGATGGACAAGTGGCTAGAAGTTGGCCGACACGCGTGGGATGAATATCTGGCCCTCGCAGTGAAGCCGTTGCACGCGATGGGGTGGCAGACAGGTAGCCTATTTCTGATATTGCTGCTCTCCGCGCTACTAGTTGCGTACTGGATCGCGCGTGCGACTTGGATCTTTCAGAAACCAAAGCTCTCGGGCGTGAAGATCAAAGGCGGCCCACACACCTACAAGGATTTCTTGCGGCTACACAGCAAGACCTACATGGCGCTTCACAAACGCGATGTGCAGGGAAGCGCCCAATCTGACATCGTAAAACAAGATTTGGCGAAGGACGCGTCACGATACTACGTCGTCACGGTTGTCGAGTCTGGAAAGCCGCTTCCCCTCGTCACACGCGAGATGCACCTGCAGTTTGCCTCAAAGCGCTACTCTGTGCCGGAAGGTCACGTGCAGTTTGATGGAGAGGTTCTCAACGAGATTCGTCTCAACAACGCCTCTCAGGACGACGACGAGGGCGGTACAGAGATCGCGGGGACGTACGACATCTACATACGACGGGTGCAATGGTATGACGTGCGTCACTGGCTTACGCACCCGAACCGCGAAATTCGCATCGTTCTTTGGGTGACGATCATTTCGACGTTCCTGCCGTTCTTGATCGACTTCCTGTTCAAGCGGGGCGGTTGAGGGCAAAGCTCGCGCTTTGTTTCTGAGGTGGGCCTAAGCCGCGTGCCCCAGCCGCGCGCCCAGCGTCCCCAGCAGATCCTGCGCCGCTTCCGCGATCACCGTGCCCGGCGGGTACACCGCGCTCGCGCCCATCTGCTTCAGCGTCGCCACATCGTCCGGCGGGATGACGCCGCCGACGACGATCATGATGTCGCTGCGGCCTTCCTTGCTCAGCGCTTCGCGGAGTGCGGGCACCAGCGTCAGATGGCCCGCCGCAAGCGAACTCACGCCGACCACGTGCACGTCGTTCTCCACGGCCATGCGCGCGACTTCCTCAGGCGTGGAGAAGAGCGGACCGATGTCCACGTCGAAGCCGAGATCGGCGAAGGCGCTGGCGATCACCTTCTGGCCGCGGTCGTGGCCGTCCTGGCCCATCTTGGCGACGAGCACGCGCGGGCGGCGGCCTTCGGCTTCGGCGAACTTGTCGGTCTGCGCGCGCGCAGCGGCGATCGCGTCCTTGCCGGCCATCATCGCCTCCTTCCCGTAAACACCCTGGATCGACTGGATGCGCGCCGCGTGGCGGCCGAACACCTTCTCCAGCGCGAGCGAAATCTCGCCCACGGTGGCCTTCGCGCGCGCCGCTTCCACGCCCAGCGCCAGCAGGTTGCCGTCGCCCTTCGCCGCTTCCGTTAAAGCATCGAGTTTCGCCTGCACGTCGGCCTCGTTGCGGTCGCTCTTCAGGCGCTTGAGCTTGTCGAGCTGCATCACGCGCACGGCGGCGTTGTCGACCTTCAGCACCGGCACGTCTTCCTTCTCGTCGAGCCGGAACTTGTTGACGCCGATGACGCTCTGCACGCCCGTGTCGATGCGCGCCTGCGTGCGGGCGGCCGCTTCCTCGATGCGCAGTTTCGGCAGGCCCTGTTCGATGGCCTTGGCCATGCCGCCGAGCGCTTCCACTTCCTCGATATGCGCCCACGCCTTCGCCGCGAGATCGTGCGTGAGCCGCTCCACATAGTAGGAGCCTCCCCACGGATCGGCAGGGCGGGTGACGCCGGCTTCGTTCTGCAGGAAGATCTGCGTGTTGCGCGCGATGCGGGCGGAGAAGTCCGTCGGCAACGCGAGCGCCTCGTCGAGCGAGTTGGTGTGCAGCGACTGCGTGCCGCCGTACGCGGCCGCCATCGCCTCGATGGCCGTGCGCGGGGCGTTGTTGAACACGTCCTGCGCCGTGAGGCTCCAGCCCGACGTCTGGGAGTGCGTGCGCAGCGCGAGGGACTTCTCATCCTTCGGGTCGAACTGCTTCACGAGCTTGGCCCAGATGAGGCGCCCCGCGCGCATCTTGGCGATCTCCATGAACGGGTTCATGCCCACCGCCCAGAAGAAGGAAAGCCGCGGCGCGAACTTGTCGACCGACAATCCCGCCGCGATCCCCGCGCGCAGATATTCGACGCCGTCCGCCAGCGTGTAGGCGAGCTCGAGGTCCGCCGTCGCGCCGGCCTCCTGCATGTGGTAGCCGCTGATCGAGATCGAGTTGAACTTTGGCATGTTCGTCGCCGTGAAGGCGAAGATGTCCGAAATGATCCGCATGCTCGGCGTCGGCGGATAGATATAGGTGTTGCGGACCATGAACTCCTTCAGGATGTCGTTCTGAATGGTTCCGGCCAGTTTCTGCGGCGCCACGCCCTGTTCTTCGGCCGCGACGATGTAGAGCGCAAGAATCGGCAGCACCGCGCCGTTCATCGTCATCGACACGCTCATCTCGTCGAGCGGAATGCCCGCGAAGAGCGTGCGCATGTCGTAGATGGAATCGATGGCGACGCCCGCCATGCCCACATCGCCCAGAACGCGCGGGTGATCGCTGTCATAGCCGCGGTGTGTCGCGAGATCGAACGCGACGGAAAGGCCTTTCTGCCCGCCCGCGAGATTGCGGCGATAGAAAGCGTTGGAATCCTCCGCCGTCGAGAAGCCCGCATACTGGCGGACCGTCCACGGCTGCTGCACGTACATCGTCGCATACGGGCCCCGCCCGAACGGCGCCATGCCGGGAAACCCGTCAACGAAATCGAGCCCCGCGCGGTCGGCGGCAGTGTAGACGCTCTTCACCGGAATGCCTTCTGGCGTGAGCCAGGGTTCGGCTTTCGGCGAAGCGTGTGCGCGTGTCTTTTGCGGGCTGTGGAGGTCAATGGTGGAGAAGTCTGGAAGCTGAATCATTTGTGGATCTCGAACAATCGCCTAGACACGGCTTGGTTTGATTTGCTTTCGCCACTTGACCACAGCGCTGTGGATGCGCGCGTCGTCCTTGGCCGTGTCGCTACGCAACAAGTTGCTGCCGAGAGTGATGGCGGCAATCGGCAGGAGTGCATAGGCCCACGAGTCCGGATACGGTAGCCATTGAAAATACTGGCTTACAGCGATCAGGATCGCGGCCCCGCCGCCGACGATCGCGCAGAAAGCCAAGACGTTTTTTGCCCTTCGACCTGCCTCAGCATTCACGGCAGCATACGCCGTGGCAATTCGATCGACCGACGTGGCGGATTCCAACACGCTCAGAGCGGCATCGATCTCGGTGGAGACAGGTCGATAGGGCAGTACTTGCGGCATCTTCACACCACCCCCAACGCCGCATGCAGCGTCTTCAGCGCCTCAAGCGCGTCCTGCCCTGCAAAGATGAACTGATCGACGCCCGCTGTGCGCATCGCGGCTTCATCGGCGGGCTTGCCGGCGTAGACGATCCAGAGCGCGCCCGCAGCTTTCAGCGCCTGTGCGGCGGAGGCGGCGTCGCTGGCGTAGCGCGCGTCCGAGCCGCAGAGCACGGCAACTGTCGCGCCGCTCTTGGCGAACGCGGCGCCAAGCGCCGCTGCATCGGCGTATACATCTTCCGAACCGATCGCGCCCACGCCGCCGGCGGCGAGGAGGTTCGTCGCGAAGTTCGCGCGCGCGCTGAATTCGGCGAGGGGGCCAAGCGTAGCGAAGAAGGCGGAGGCCTTGGCGGCTTCGCCCTTGTCGCGGAGCGTCTCGAACGGTTCCGCCCAGCGGATGGGAGACAGAACGGGAGCGCGAGCCTTCAGGCTCGCATCGCTTGCGGGCCTGAAGGCCCGCGCTCCCTGCGTCGCGGGTAGTTCGGCGCCCAGCAACGGAAAGTCCGTCACGCCAGTCACGCTTTCGCGCCGCGTGGCGAAGGCCTTCTGCCGTTTCTGGCGGATGAGTTCCACCTCGTGCTGCACGACGCCGTTGGTCAGCGCCGCAATGATCCCGCCCTGCGCCTCGATGCCCTGCATCTCCTTCCACGCTTCCTCGGCGAGGTCGCGCGTCAGCTTTTCCACGAACCACGCGCCGCCCGCAGGATCGATGACGTGGCCGAGGTGGCTTTCCTCCATGAGGATGAGCTGGGTGTTGCGCGCGATGCGGCGCGAGAAGGGCGTGGGGCGTCCGAGCGCATCCGTAAACGGCAGCACGGTGATCGCCTCGGCGCCGCCCACCGCCGCCGCGAACGCCGCCGCCGTGGTGCGCAGCATGTTCGTCCACGCGTCGTGGCGCGTCATCATGCGCCGCGAGGTGACCGCGTGGATCTGCGCGGCGCGCGCCTCGGGCTTTGCGCCGGAGGCTTCCATCACGCGCGCCCACGTGAGGCGCAGCGCGCGGAGCTTCGCCGTCTCGACGAGAATGTCGGGGCCGACCGACACGGTGAAGAGGATGGCGCCGCCCGCGTCGTCGATGGGAAAGCCCGCGTCCGTGAGCGCGCGCAACGAAGCGATGCCGCTCGACAAGGCGGCCGCGATCTCCTGCGCTTCGGAACCGCCCGCCTCATGCACCAGCCGCGCATCGGCGCGCAGCCACGTGGCCTTCGGGAAGCGATCGCGCTGCGTCGCGGCGAAGGCGGCGGCGTCCTTCAGCGCGCCATCGGCGATCGCGCCTTCGCGCATCAGCGCGCCGACGGGATCAATGTTGAATGCCGGCGGCGCGGCGGCGGGGCCCGCGTCTTTCAGAAATTCCGCGAGCAGCTTCGCCGTCGCCAGTCCCGCCGCGCCCGCATCGAGTGCGATTGGCGCCAGATCGACGAGCACGCCATCGAGCGCGGTCTTCAGGTCCGCAGGGCTCGCGATCTTCACGCCGCCAGCGCCCGCGGGATCGACGACGAGTTCGATGGAGGAGGCGCCGCGTTCGAGATCGGCCATCACCTCGGCTTGCGCGGCCTCCGGTTCGGGCGCCTCGACGCTCTGGCGGATCTGCCAGGGGAGGAAGGCATCGCGCGTCGCGTGGCCGCCGCGCACGAACGGCGCCTGGCCCGGCGCGCCGGAAGGGTCGCCCGCGGTAGCGATGTCGGTCTCGCGGTAGAGCGGCTGCACGGACACGCCATCGGCGGTGCGCGCCACGAGGCGATCCCACGGCGCGCCCTTGAGCGCGGCTTCCGCGAGCGCGCGCCAGCGGGCCTCGTCCTGGTCGGGAAAGTCGGCGGCGAGGGGCATGAGCCCGGATGTCTTGGTCATGGGCGGAATTGGCGGCGTGCTGACGCGCGGGTCAAGTCGCGCATGGCTTCTCCCGGCCCGGATGGTCGGCTACGATTTGTCTCACGTTGACGTAAGGGGAATTCCATGGCGCTGCCGCCCGTCCTTCAGAACCTGCGCATTCCGGTGGTGGCTTCGCCGCTGTTCATCATCTCCCAGCCGGACCTCGTGATCGCGCAGTGCAAGGCGGGCGTGGTGGGCTCGTTCCCCGCGCTGAACGCGCGGCCGGGCCCGGTGCTCCATGAATGGCTCGACCGCATCACCGGCGAACTCGCCGGCCATCCCGGCGCAGCGCCCTTCGCGGTGAACCAGATCGTGCACAAGTCGAACGACCGCCTCGAGCACGACGTCGAGGCGTGCGTGAAGTACAAGGTTCCCGTCGTCATCACCTCGCTCGGCGCGCAGACGTGGATCAACGATGCGATCCACTCCTATGGCGGCGTCGTGCTGCACGACATCATCAACATTCCGCACGCAAAGAAGGCGCTGGAGAAGGGCGCTGACGGGCTCATCGCCGTGTGTGCTGGCGCGGGTGGGCACGCGG
Source organism: Caulobacteraceae bacterium (assembly GCA_009773335.1). Classification (GTDB taxonomy): domain Bacteria; phylum Pseudomonadota; class Alphaproteobacteria; order Caulobacterales; family Aquidulcibacteraceae; genus VFBF01. The sequence goes on along the minus strand of WRPF01000003.1, from coordinate 8,464 downwards.
GTGCGCTTTCGCCGTTCGCGCTGATCCAGGAGATCCGTCAGTTCTTCAACGGGCCGCTACTCGTGTCCGGCGCCATCGCCAACGGCGGCGCGGTGCTTGCCTGCCAGGCCATGGGCGCCGATCTCGCCTATATCGGCTCGGCGTTCATCGCCACGCAGGAAGCCAACGCCGACGAACGCTACAAGGAGATGATCGTGGCGTCCTCCGCCGAGGACATCGTCTACTCGAACCTCTTCACCGGCGTGCACGGAAACTATCTGAAGCCCTCGATCATCGCCGCCGGCATGGACCCCGACAATCTCCCCGAAAGCGATCCGTCCAAGATGAATTTCGGTTCGGGCGGCAACACCGACAAGAAGGCCTGGAAAGACATCTGGGGTTGCGGTCAGGGCATCGGCGGCGTGCGCGAAGTGGTGTCGGTCGGCGATCTCGTGGACCGTCTCGAGCGCGAATATCTCGCCGCGAAGCGGGGACTGGCGGCCTAGATCACCACACCCGTTCCCACCTATTTTTGCGTTGCGCGCGCATGTCCGTCCCCGCACAGGCCATGCGCGCCAACGAACGGCCACGCTGAAAACCTGCGCGCGCGAGATTTCTTTCCACAATCAATCCGACCGGATTCCGCGCGCCCTTAGCCTCCTCCCTGCAACCAGCAAGGAGGCATCATGACTGACGTACCCACCATCCCCATCGACCCGCGGCCGGCGCTCCGGTCGCTCACCCTGCGCGGCGCTGGCGCCATGGCGATCGCCTTCGGGCTTTCGCGTCTCGGCGTCGATCTGCCGGAAGGCTCCGCGCAGGCCATCGCCGACGCGCTCGCCGATCTCGTCTTCTACGGCGGGCTCATGGCGGTCGGCGTCGGACGCGCACGCGCCCGCGGGCCCATCGGCTGAACCCTCATCACAATCAGGAGAAAAACAATGCGCAATCCATTGCGTACGATGGCGCTCGCCATCGCGCTTGTCTCCATGCCCGCCTGCGCGGCCATGGAGATACCCAAGTTTGAAAACCCGTTGAGCGTCGCGCGCACGGCGGACCAGAAGGCCTATGCGCTGCTCGCAAGTTACGCGGCGGTGCTGGAGGAAGCGACCGATCTGGTGCGCGATCCGCTCGTGCCCACGCCGGTGAAGCAGGCGCTGGTGCGCGCCGAACGTGTCGCGACACCGGCAGCGGAGACGCTGCGCATCGCACTCGTCGGCTATCTGCACGCACGCGCCGACTACGAGGCCATCGCGAAGGATCGCCCGACGCACGAACGCGCCGCCGCAATGCTCGCTATCGCCGCCGTGCGTCTCGACGAGGCCTTCGCCGCCGCGCGCGCGCCGCTCGGCGAATTCGCCGCCATCGCCCAACGCAAATAAGGAGACCCATCATGCAAGCGCTTATCCTGCAACTGCAATTGCTGCTCGCCGCCCTAGGCGCGCTCCTGCCGCTCGTGCCGGCGAAAAGCCGCGCACGCATCGGCGAACTCTTCGATCTCGCCGGCCAGGTCCTGCGGGTCGGGGACGCCGCGGCGCGTCAGGCCGATGATCTCGCGGTCAAGCTCGCCGCGATCCGCGCCGACGTTGAACGCATGGCCGCCGACGGCGTCATGCTGACGCCGGACCGCATCGACGAAGCCTTCGAACGCGTCCGCGCCGCAAGCGTGGCGTTCCGCGAGGCGGCAAAGGTGTGAGGTCAATCCCTCCCCCGGCTTGCGGGGGAGGGGTTTTCCTTTTCTATTCCCGTCATGCACACGCACATCCTCGCCATCGACCAGGGCACCACCTCCACCCGCGCCATCGCGTTCGATCTCTCGTTCGCGCCGAAAGCGGTCGCGCAGATCGAGCTGACGCAGCATTTCCCGAAACCCGGCTGGGTCGAGCACGATCCTGCCGAGATCTGGGCCGCCACCGTGCAGGTCTGCCGCGAAGTCATCGACAAGGTCGGCGGTCCGCAGTCGATCGCGTGCATCGGCGTCACCAACCAGCGTGAAACCACTGTCGTATGGGACCGAAGGACCGGCGAAGCCGTCCACAAGGCCATCGTCTGGCAGGACCGGCGCACGTCGGACGTCTGTGCGGCGCTGAAGGCGCAGGGTCATGAGGCGATGGTGCAGGCCAAGACCGGCTTGCTGCTCGATCCCTATTTCTCCGGCACGAAAATCGCCGCGATCCTCGACGCGACGGGCGTACGCGACGATGCGGACAAGCGCGCGAACGTGGTCTTCGGCACCATCGATTCCTTCCTCATCTGGAACCTCACCGGCGGAAAGGTGCACGCGACCGATGCGACGAACGCCTCGCGGACGCTGCTGTTCGCGCTGAAGCCGCCGGCGTGGTCCGATGACCTCGTTGCGCTCTTGCGCGTGCCGACGTCCATGCTGCCCGAGGTGAAACCGAGCGCCGGTCTCTTCGGCGAAACCGATCCGGCGCTCTTCGGGCGCGCCATTCCCATCACCGGCGTCGCGGGCGACCAGCAGGCCGCTCTCGTCGGCCATGGCTGCCTCTCGCCGGGCATGGCGAAGGCGACCTACGGCACAGGCTGCTTTCTGGTGATGAACGCGGGAAGCGAACCGCCGGTGTCGAAAAATCGCCTGCTCGCCACCGTCGGCTACCAGATCGGCGCGGAGACCACGTATGCGCTCGAAGGTTCGATCTTCTCGGCGGGCTCCACGATCCAGTGGCTCAAGGAAGGCCTGCATCTCATCAACGCCTCGCGCGAAAGCGAAGCGATGGCCGCTGCGCTGAAGGACAATGGCGGCGTCTATCTTGTGCCGGCGTTCGCGGGGCTCGGCGCGCCGCAGTGGAATGCGGAGGCGCGCGGCGCCATCGTCGGGCTCACGCGCGATTCAACCGCCGCACACGTGGTGCGCGCGGGCGTGGAGGCGATCGCCTATCAGACGCGCGATCTCCTCGACGCGCTCGTCGCCGACGGCGCGCCGCGTCCGACGACGCTGAAGGTCGACGGCGGCGTCACCGCGAACGGCTGGGCCATGCAGTTCCTCGCCGACATCTGCGACGCGCCGGTGGAGCGGCCAGCGTTCCAGGAGGTCACCGCGCTCGGCGCCGCGCGGCTCGCGGCCTTTGGCGCGGGGCTCATCCCCAGCCTCGACGCGCGCCTTCCGGGCGCGCCCGCCGTCCGCTGGACGCCGTCGATGGCCGCGCCGGAGCGCGAACGCCTTCTCGCCGGCTGGCGCGCCGCCGTGCGCGGCGTGCTGGCGCACGCGGAGGGCTAGGGGAGCGCTTGCGTTACGCGGCGCGGCGCCTTAGCGAAGCGCCTCGCGCGTCGGGTCCGTCCGGTTGGCCATACCCATGTCGCGAGCCCGTAGCTCAGCTGGTAGAGCATCTGACTTTTAATCAGAGGGTCGTGGGTTCGAGCCCCGCCGGGCTCACCATTTTCCGACCGTCCGTGCCACAACGCTGCAAGATCAGGGGCTGCGGACCGCCATGAGCACATTCGACCTTTCCGGACGCACGATCCTTGTCACCGGCGCATCGTCCGGCCTCGGGCGACGCTTCGCGCGGATCGCGGCGGCGGCGGGCGCGAGGGTCGTCGCGGCGGCGCGGCGGACCGACCGTCTGGCAGAGCTTGTCGGCGAGCTTGGCGCCGAGCGCGCGTGCGCGGTGGCGATGGACGTGGAGAGCGAAGCCTCCGTCATCGCCGGCTACGACGCGGCGGAGAAGGCGTTCGGGCCCGTCGACACGGTGATCGCCAACGCCGGGATGAATGCCCAGGCGCTCGCCGCCGACATCGCCATCGAGGACTTCGATCGCGTGATGAACGTCAACGTGCGCGGCGCGTTCCTCACCGCGCGGGAAGGCGCGCGACGCATGATGGCGGCGGGCTCGAAAGACACAGGAAAAGGCCGCATCGTGCTGATCGCCTCCATCGGCGCCCACAAGGTGCTGCCGGGGCTCACGGCCTACTGCGCGTCGAAGGCGGCGGTGGCGATGATGGGCAAGGCGCTCGCGCGCGAGTGGATCAATCGCGGCATCAACGTCAACGTCGTCTGCCCCGGCTACATCGAGACCGAGATCAACGCCGACTGGTTCGCCGAAGAAGGCGGCAGGAAGCAGATGGCGACGTTCCCGCGCAAACGCCTGATGGGCGAGAGCGATCTCGACGGCATTGTCGGCTTCCTCTGCTCCGACGCCGCGCGCGGCGTGACGGGCAGCGTCATCACGATGGACGACGGGCAGTCACTCTAGCGCGCGCCAGCCGATGTCGGTGCGGCAGAATCCGCCGGGCCAGTCGATGGCGCCGACGGCCGCGTAGGCGCGGTTGACCGCCGCGCGGAGGGTATCGCCCGTGGCGGTGACATTGAGCACGCGACCGCCCGCAGCGCGCAGCAGGCCGTCCTCGTCGAGGCGCGTGCCGGCGTGGAAGACGTCCACATCCTCCATCGCTTCCGCTTCCAGCAGGCCGCGGATGATCGAGCCGGCGAGCGGCGTGTCCGGATAGCCCTGCGCTGCAAGCACCACCGTCACGGCGGGGCGGGGGCTGAACGTGAGCGGCGGCGCGGCGGAGAGATCGCCGTTCGCCGCCGCGAGCAGCACGGGCGCGAGATCGCTGTCGAGGCGGGCCATCAGCGTCTGGCATTCGGGATCGCCGAAGCGCGTGTTGAACTCGATGAGCTTGGAGCCCTCCGCCGTCACCATGACGCCCGCAAACAGCACGCCCACGAATGGCGCGCCTTCGGCGGCCATACCCGCGACCGTCGGCAGGAAGATCTTCTCCATCGCTTCGGCGATCACCGCGTCGGTGACGACAGGGGCGGGCGAATAGGCGCCCATGCCGCCGGTGTTGGGGCCCTTGTCGCCGTCGAACGCGCGCTTGTGATCTTGCGCGGCGCCGAGAAACACCGCCGTCTTGCCGTCGCAGAGCGCAAACAGGCTCGCTTCCTCGCCCGGCAGGAATTCCTCGATGACGATGCGCTGGCCCGCCGTGCCGAATTTCCGCAGGAAGAGGATCTGGTCGACCGCCTCATCCGCTTCGCGCCGCGTCTCGGCGATGACAACGCCTTTGCCCGCAGCGAGACCATCGGCCTTGATCACGAACGGCGGTTCGCGCGTGCCGAGATAGGCCTTCGCGCGGATCGCATCTTCGAACACGCGGAAGTCTGCGGTGGGAATGGCGTGGCGCGCGCAGAAGTCCTTGGTGAAGGCCTTCGACGTCTCCAGCTGCGCGGCTTTCTGCGACGGGCCGAAGCAGGGGATGCCGATCGCGGACAGGCGGTCCGCAAGGCCGGCCTCCAGCGTGCTCTCCGGGCCGATCACCACGAGGTCGATCTGCTCGCGCGCAGCGAGCGCCGCGAGCTCGGCCGCATCGGTCGCCGCGACGTTGACGCACCGGCCGATCTTCGCGAGGCCCGGATTGCCCGGCGCCGCCACGACGGCGCTCACCAGCGGGCTCTGCGCGAGCTTCCAGCCCAGCGCATGTTCCCGCCCACCCGAGCCGACGATCAGAATCTTCATGTCGGCCCGCTTGCGGCGCCCTGCCGGAAGCGTCAAGAGGCGATGAACAAAAGCAGATAAGGGGAGGTCAGGCATGACCCGTTCGGCAGGTCGCAAGAGCATCTTCATCACTGGCGCCGCCTCCGGCATCGGCCGCGCCACGGCGCACAAGTTCGCGAAGGAGGGCTGGTTCGTCGGCGCGTTCGATGTGAACGCCGAAGGGCTTGCCGCGCTGGCCGCGGAACTGGGCGCCGCCAACATCTTCACCCGCACCCTCGATGTGACCGACCGCGCCGACTACGGCGCCGCCATCGCAGCGTTCAGCGCCGAGACAGGCGGGACGCTGGACGTGCTGTTCAACAACGCCGGCATCGGCCGGGGCGGGCCGTTCGCGGACCAGCCGTGGGAAGACGTGCTCGCGGTGGTCAACGTCAATTTCATCGGCGTGATGAACGGCATCCATCTCGCGCTGCCGCTGCTCAAGGCGACGCCGAACGCGCTGTGCTTCACGACCTCGTCGTCATCGGCGACGTACGGCATGGCCAACATCGCGGTGTATTCGGCGACGAAGCATGCGGTGAAGGGGCTGACCGAAGCGCTCGCCATCGAGTTCAAGGCCTACGGCGTGCGCGCCGCCGACACGCTGCCCGGCCTCATCGACACGCCGATCCTGCCCGATGCGGCGAAAGCGAACGCACCCGCCGACGGCATGTTCCGCCTCACTCAGCCATCGGAAGTCGCCGACGCCGTGTGGGCCGCCTACACGACCGACAAGATCCACTGGTACGTGCCGCCGGAAATCTTCGATCTCGACAAGATGGCCACGCTCTCGCCGGAACTGACGCGCGACCAGATGGCGGTGACCGCAGGGTTCATCGCAAGCGCGGAGTAGCTCACGCGAACCCGAGGCAACACTGCGCTGTCCTTCCGGAGCGTCGCGTCCTGGCGTCAAAGCAGTCATTCCGGCACTGCCCGCTGCACGTCTTGAACTCGCCGGAAACGGTCATCCGCCTGGTTGCCAAAGCGGCCGCCTATCGTTCAATCAATCTGCCTATTCGCGGGGAGGCAACCTTTGACCAAGAAGATCGTAATCGCGACGATAGGATCGCTCGGGGATTTGCATCCTTTTGTTGCCATCGGAGCCGCGCTTCAGGAGCTCGGCGCCAATGTCGTAATGGCGGTTCCTTCGTCTCACCTGTCGAAAGTTGAAGGCGCCGGCCTAAAAGCTCACCCCATAATGCCTGACTTTAGCGCCGTGCAGAACGAGTTAGGTATGAGCGAAGCAGAAGCCGCGCAGCGAGTCATGACCGATCCTGATTTTCTGATCAGGCAAATCATTCTGAACTCGTTGCCCGCGACCACGCGCGCGCTCGACCATATTGCGGCAGGCGCTGACATGATGGTCGGATCCTTGTTCGCCTTGTCAGCCGACATCGTCAGCCAGAAACGGGGCATTCCCTTCGCCGTGTGTCTGCTGCAACCGCTTGCCTTCCAATCAGCTCTCGATCCGCCACGCACACCAGACTTTCGGATGATGTTCAAATACCCGGCTCGCGGTCTGGCGCGGTCATGGAACATGGTTTGGAGAGACCTGATCGCGCGTGAAATGAAGAGGCGATACGCGGTGCCCATCAACGCGGTTCGCCTTGAGCATGGGCTGCCCCGCCTGAAAAACGCTCCCGTCTTCGACATCGAAAGCGAGGGAGCGCTTCGGCTGGCGCTTTTTTCAAGCTTGCTGGCCCCGGACGATCCCGCCGTTGTGGCGGGGGCTCACTTTACCGGGTTTCCAATATTCGACAGCCATACCGGGCAGCGAGAGCCACTTGACCGCGAGGTCGACGAATTCCTTGCGACCGGAACGCCGCCCATTGTGTTTACACTGGGCAGTTTCGCCGTATTTGCGCCCGGCTCATTCTATCAGCGCAGCGCCGAGGCCTGCCGCAGTCTGGGCCGTCGCGCCATCTTTTTGACGGGTAAACCCGGGGAGGCGCAAACAACCGAGACGGTTCTCACACGTGCTTACTTGCCTCACTCCCAAGTATTTCCGCAGTGCGCGGCGATTGTCCACCACGGAGGAATTGGTACGACAGGACAAGCGATGATGTCGGGCCGGACGCAAGTCGTCGTCCCGCACATGGGCGATCAATGGGACAACGGTCACCGACTTGAACGTCTCGGCATCGCAAGGGTCTTGCCGGCTAGTGAATATTCAAGCGACCGAGCGCGGGATGTCCTCGACGATCTGTTGAGCTGTGAGGCGACGGCCTGTCGCGCTGAAAACGTCGCCTGTCAGGTCAACACTGAAAACGGCGCAGCCGAGGCCGCCAAACTCATACTGTCAACTTTCCGGTAGCACTTCAGCTGACCGGAAAGGGCCACAATCCGTCCAAATATCAGAACGTGACCAGCGGCCCTGTCGCTCAAGACCTGCCGTTTCCGACACGGGCGAAAAATAGAGGGAACGGCGCACCCCCATTCCCCGCATTTTCGCCGGACACCTCCATGTGCGCCAAGGGCCCGAACATTTTTTCCGTGAATCTATCCGACCGGACTCCGCGCCGTGGGATCATCGCTCCGTCATCAACCGGCCCACGAGGCGAACGACCGAGCCAGAACGACCCATGCAGATATTCACCCCACTCCGCAGCAGCATCGACAAGTTCAGCGCCCACGTCCGGTCTCTCCGGCTGTGGGTTCTGGAGGTGTTTGCGTGGTGGGTGCTGGGGTTTGGAACGCGAGCGGAACGCGTCGACCTGCGCCGCGATATCCGTGATGCGCGCCGCGAAGTGCGTGAGCTTCTGTTTCTCACGATGGTCTCGCGGATGACGTTCCAGAAGCGCGCACGAAAATGGATGCGTCCGCCTTCGGCGCGCACTGGTTTCCGTTACGCGCAACGCAGGCTCAATCTCATCCGCCTCTACACGCGCGGGCTCAAACTCAGATCACTCCGCGACATCCGCGATGTGCTGAATGATTTCGAGCGTGTCGTGCAACGCGCCATCGCGCGGGTGCCGAAGGGCGTGTGTACG
>WRPF01000071.1 GCA_009773335.1 Caulobacteraceae bacterium | reverse complement strand
AGCCTGTGCGGCCGGCGCGGATGCCGGCGCCGGATCGGTCGTCGGCGGGGTCGACGGCGCGCCCGCCACGGCCTGGAACAACGAAACGAACAACACGCCAATCATCGAACCGCTCCTGAATGCCGTATGATCTAGCCACGTGCTTCGCCAAAATCAAAGCGTCAAATCCACCAAACGGCCAGAGCGCGCCGCGCCGGTTGCGAACAAGAAATGCGGCGGATGGAGCAACGCCAGATGGAGCAGGGCTCCGGAAATGCGGGGACCGGAGGGGTGTCGTTCCCGCACTTTTCCGGCTCTCGCCCATGCGCGCCAACAAACGCACGTGAATCTATCCGACCGGGTTCGCGAGCATGGGATCATGGCTCTCGTTTTCAACTGGCGACGGAGCCAACGAGCAGCCCCATGCAGATCCTCAACCCCCTCCACCATCACAGAGCGAGCATCGACGCCTTCGCCCAGAGCATGAAGCTCTGGGTGCTCGAACTCGCCGTGTGGCTCGTGGCGTTGACGGACAGTCGCGCGGGCAGAATCCAGCTTCAACATCTGATCATCGAAGCCCGACAGGACATCCGTGTCCTGATCGCGCTGAAGATGGGATTGAGGTTGCGTGTCCATACCGGGCGCCGTCTTGCGACCGGGCATGGATACTGTTCTGCGCCGCCGGGTTTCGCGGTGCAGACGCGCACTGGCAGACGTTTGCGCCTGTTCACGCGCAGTATCGCGCTGAAGAATCTTCGCGACATGCAGCGCGCGCTGGCCGATCTCGATGGCGTGGTCACCCGCGCGCTGGCGCGGTTGCCGGTTCGCATCACGCGGACGTCGATCGTGATGGCGGCGGCGGTGCGGGAATGGCTCGGCTCTACCATTCTCACACCCGCGCCCAAAGGCGCAGACACGTCATGACCCGCGAAACAGGACCGCGCACCTCCCGGTGCGCATCTCAGTATTCAAACCACGCGAGATTCCCCGGAGTCTGGCTTCGCAGGCGTATGCGCACCGGGAGGCCCGCGGTCCCGCTCGCGAAAACCGCGCTGCAGACCGCCTCAACCGCCGCGCGCGAAGTAAAGCTGGTCGCGGCCGCGCTCGTCGATCAGGACAAGGTATCCGCTGCGCATCTGTGCGGTGCGCACCTTCGCCAGCGCATCGAGATAGCGGCGCTCGGCGGCGCGGACCTGATCGCTGCAGGCCTGCTCCTGGGCCGTGAGGCGCTCGAACCGGAGGTCCATGCCGACGTTCGGCGCCCGCGCCGTCCATGCCCGGCATTCGGTGGAGCCTTCGGCGCGGTCGGCCTCGATCTTCAGGGTCGCCGCCAGACGCACGCCCTGCGGCGCGTCGCGCACCATGGCGAGGTTCCATGCACCATCAAGCGTCGGCGGCGGCGGTCCGGGCGGGCGTCCGCGCTGGACCGGGGTGGCGGGGGAAATGACGGCGGTCTGCGTCGTCGCGCAACCGGCTGCGGCGAGCGCCATCGTGAGGGTCAGGCCGAGTGCGCGCATGGGAGCGGCTCCTTCCGAATTTGCCCGGAGGGTGCCGCAGGCGGCGTTTCCATTCTGTTAAGGGGCGAGGTTAAACGCCGCGTCCGAGGGTCAGGGGAACCGGAACTGCACGCGGCCGGCGTCCTCGGCGGTGACAGCGCCTTCGTCGAGCGCCTTGCGCCAGGCGAGGTCGAGATAGTCGCGGGCGGAGGCGGGCGTACTCGGGGACGGCGCCTTCACGAAGCCACGCCAGACCGCGACGCCGTCTCGAACAAGGATGACTTCGCGTTCCATGGCGCGGTCCTACAGGGCGGCGACTGCGTGGGCAAACGGCAATGTGAAGCAGCGTCGTCCGCCGAACGCCGTACAAAGCCGGAACGGACCCGGTCAAACGCAGCGGCCCCCCGGGCGGACCCCGGGCGGACCCTCGACAAGACGCCGCCGTCGCGCGACATGACGCCACCGTCATGGAGGGCATGAGCCCATGATCCGCTGGTTCCTCGGTCTCGTCTTCGTCGCCGCTCTCGCCACCGCCGGCGTGGTCGCTTTGCGCACCTTCCAGTTCACCCCGGCGCCCGTGCCGCACACGGCGATCGCCGCCGCGCCGGACCTCAAGGTCGACCCGCAGGCCGCCGCCGAGCGGCTTGGCGAAGCGATCCGCTTCCAGACCATCTCCGTTCAGCCGGGCGAGACGTGGAACGCAGCTCCCTTCAGCGCCCAGCGCGCCTGGCTCGAGCGCGCCTACCCGGCGTTCCATGCCGTGACCAGTCGCGAGATCATCAACAACGAGAGCATGTTCTTCACGTGGGCCGGCTCCGACACGACGCTTGCGCCCATCCTCATCCTTGCGCACCTGGACGTCGTGCCCGTCGAGAGCTGGTCGAAGGACGACTGGACCAACGGGCCGTTCAGCGGCGCCGTGAAGGACGGCTATGTCTGGGGTCGCGGCTCGATCGACGACAAGGGCTCGCTGATCGCCATTCTCGAAGCGGCGAACGCGCTCGCTGTCTCCGGCTTCAAGCCGAAACGCACGATCCTCTTCGCCTTCGGCCACGACGAGGAAGTCTCGGGCGCGCAGGGCGCGCAGTCGATCGCGAAGCTGCTGCAGGAGCGGGGCCTCAAGGCGTGGTTCGCCATCGACGAAGGGCAGGCGATCATCGCCGCGCACCCGATGACCGGCGGACCCGTCTCGCTCATCGGCATCGCCGAGAAAGGCTACGCCACGTTGCGCATCACCGCGACCGCGCGCGCCGGCCATTCCTCGACGCCGGACAAGGACACCGCCGTCACGCTTCTTTCCGAGGCCATCCTGCGCGTGCACCGCATGCCGATCGAGATGCGCCTTGAAGGCGGGCCGGCGCTGGGCATGATCCGCGCGCTTGCGCCGCAACTGCCGGTCGCGCTGCGCGCGGCGGCGGCGAACGAATGGCTGTTCTCGCCGCTGATCAATCAACGCCTGGGCGCCGATCCGCTCGCTGCGGCCATGCTGCGCACGACGGTCGCGCCAACGATGGTCGAGGGCGGACCGAAGGACAACATCCTGCCCGGCCGCGCGACGGCGCGGATCAATTTCCGGCTGCACCCGCGCGACAGCGCCGCCTCGATCCTCGCGCGCGCGCAGGAAGCGGTGAAGGGCATTCCGGGCATCGCCGTCGAATGGGACCAGCCGCCGCATGACGCCAGTCCTGTTTCATCGTCGACCTCAGACAGCTTCGCGCTCGTCGCAGCCATGGCGCGCGCCGTGGCGCCCGATGCGCCAGTCGCGCCCAGTCTGGTGATGGCGGGAACGGATTCACGATACTATTCCGGCGTCGCGCAGGACGTGTACCGCTTCGCGCCGGCGCTTTTCACCGTCGAGGATATCGGCGGAGTTCACGGCAAGAACGAACGCCTTTCTGTCGACAACCTGTCGCGGATGATCAAGGGCTACGCGCACCTGATGGCTGCGGGCGCGGGCTGAACAAGGAGATGACTGATGCGTGCAATGCTGATCGCCTGCGCCGCCGTGCTCGCGGCCTGCGCGCCTAAGGCCGCAGAGGAAACCGTGTCGCCCGCGTCGCCGCCCGCACAACACGCCGAACGGTTGCCCGCGCCGACGCCCTCCGGCGTCACGCAGCGCATCACCGCCGACGACAACGGCAAGACCATCACCGTGCCCGTCGGTTCGACGTTCGCCGTGCAGCTCGTGGGCGTGCCGACGGCGGGCTATCTATGGGGCGTCGCCGACAAGCCGGCCTTCCTGTCGGACGCGCAGGAGTCGGGCGGGGATACGACGACCGCGCAATCGCAGCCCGGCTTCACCGGCGGCAACCACTGGGAAGTCTTCGCCTTTCAGGCCCAGAGCGCCGGCGAAGGCGTGCTGAAGCTCGAACAGCGCCGTCCGTGGGAACCGAAGACGGAGCCGGCGACGCAGACGTTTTCGGTGACGATCAGGGCGCAATGATGCCCGGCGCGGGTCTGCGACGACGCGGTGTCTCGCCAACGCATCGCCGGTGTTCTACGGGCGTGGCATCCAAATCGCCGGCGCCCGCACCATGACCGATGACCTGAAAGACATGTGGTACTTCGCGGCGACGTCCGCGGAACTCAAACCGGGCGCGCAGTTCCGGCGGGTGATGCTCGACGAACCCGTGCTCCTGGGGCGCACCGCATCGGGCGCGGCGTTCGCGCTGCGCGACATCTGCCCGCACCGTTCGGTGCCGTTGTCGGCGGGTCGTCAGATCGACACGGACGGGCAGGCGACGGTGGAGTGCCCGTATCACGGCTGGCGTTTCGGCGCTGCGGATGGGGTGTGCAAGCTGATGCCGTCGCTGCTCGACGATCAGCCCTACGAGGTCGAGCGCATCCGCGTGCGCAGCTTTCCGACGCACGAAGCCAACGGCGCCGTGTTCGTCTTCGTCTCCGACGATCCGCGCAACAACGAGCCGACCATCGCGCCGCCCTCGTTCGGCCCGCTGCCGGACAAACCGAAATTCATCGTCGACAGCATCTTCAACGCGACGATGGACAACGCCGTCGTCGGCCTCATGGACCCTGCGCACGTGGGATTTGTGCACTCGCAATGGTGGTGGCGTCCGCCTTCGATCGGCCTGAAACCCAAGCAGAAGGCGTTCGAGCCGCGCCATCGCGGCTGGGCCATCTCGCGCCATTCGCCGTCGGGAAACTCGCTGCTCTACCGCGCGGTGTTCGGCGGCGACGTGACGACGGAAATCCTGTTCGACCTGCCGGGCTATCGCTGGGAGGTGGTGGAGAACAGCGCCGGCGCGCGCTTCGTGACACTCACTTGCCTCACGCCGATCGACGCTTCCTCGACGCGGATCACCCAGCTCACCTACTGGACCGGCGCGCCGCTGCTCAATCTGGCGCTGCCCATCGCGCCGGCCATGGCGCGGGAATTCCTGGAGCAGGACGGGCGCATGGTCGATCTCCAGAACGAGGGCCTGAAGTATCAGCCCGGGATGCTCTGGATCGACGATATCGACGTGCAGGCCAAGTGGTACCTGAAGCTGAAGAAGGAGTGGGCGACCAGCCGGGCGGAAGGGCGTGATTTCGTCAATCCACTGGAGCCGTCGACCCTGCGCTGGCGAAGCTGACGGGACGGATTGGAAACGTGGCGGCGTGCGGTTAGGCTCTGTGTCCATGATCGACCAGACCCAGTCCACAGCGGCCGGCCTCCTTGAACTCCGCGACCTGCGCGTGACGTTCGACACCAACGATGGCGCGGTGGAGGCCGTGAAGGGCGTGAGCCTGTCGATCCGCCCCGGCGAATGCCTCGGGATCGTGGGGGAATCGGGATCGGGCAAGAGCCAGACTTTTCTCGCGGCCTTCGGGCTCCTGCCGCAGAACGGGCGCGCGAGCGGGTCGGTGCGGTTTGGCGGCCAGGACATTCTCGGCATGTCCCGCAATGCGTTGAACAGGTTGCGCGGGCGCCGCGTCTCGATGGTCTTCCAGGATCCGCTGACCTCGCTCACGCCGCACATGCGCATCGGCGACCAGATGGCGGAAGTGCTCGCGCACCATTTCGCGCAGCAGGGCGAGGAGGCGCAGCGCAAGTGCCTCGACTGGCTTGAGCGCGTGCGCATCCCCGAAGCGAAAAGCCGGCTGCAGAACTATCCGCATGAACTCTCTGGCGGCATGCGCCAGCGGGTCATGGTCGCCATGGCGATGATGACAGGCCCGGAACTGCTCATCGCCGACGAACCAACGACCGCTCTCGACGCCACCGTGCAGGCGCAGGTGCTTGATCTGCTCAGCGATCTCATGGCCGAGACGAAAACAGCGGTCGCGCTCATCACCCACGACATGGGCGTGATCGCGCAGATGGCCGAACGCGTCGTCGTGATGCGCAAGGGCGAGATCGTCGAAGAGGGCTCGGCGGAGGACATCTTCGCGCGTCCGCAGGAAGCCTACACGCAGGCGCTGCTGGAGGCGGTGCCGCGCATCGAGGGCGGCGTGCGCCACGGGCTCGAAGGGCTGGGCCCGGCGCCAGCGGCGGACATGGCGCCGCTGCTGACCGGGCGTGATCTCAAGGTCTATTTCAACATCCCGTCCGGCAAGCTCTTCGCAGCCCCGCGCAAGCTGCGCGCAGTGGACGGCGTCGATCTCGATCTGAAGCCGGGCGAAACGCTCGGCATCGTCGGCGAATCCGGCTGCGGGAAGTCGACGCTCGCGCGCGCGGTGATGAGCCTCGTGCCGCGCACGGCCGGGCAGGTGACCTTCCTCGGCTGCCACCTCGATGACGCCAACCGCCGCGCGATCCGGGAATCCCGCGAGGATCTGCAGATCGTCTTCCAGGACCCGCTCGCGAGCCTCGATCCGCGCATGACGGTGGGCTCCTCCATCGCCGAGCCGCTGCGCTCGTTCCACCCCAATCTCGACGGGGCCGAGCGCGAGGTGCGGGTGCGTGAGATGATGGCGCTCGTCGGCCTCGATCCCGATCTCATCAACCGCTATCCGCACGAATTGTCCGGCGGACAGAACCAGCGCGTCGGCATTGCGCGCGCGATGATCCTGAAGCCGAAGGTCGTGGTCTGCGACGAAGCGGTGTCGGCGCTCGACGTGTCGATCCAGGCGCAGATCGTGCGGCTTTTGATCCAGCTGCAGAAGCAGTTCGGCCTCTCGATGCTGTTCATCAGCCACGATCTCGCCGTCGTGCGCGAGATCAGCCATCGCGTGATGGTGCTCTATCTCGGCCGCGTGGTGGAGCAGGGAACGGCCGAGGCCATCTTCGCCGATCCGCGCCACCCCTACACCAAGGCGCTGCTCTCCGCCGCGCCGACGCCCGATCCGAAAGCGGCGCGCGCGAAGGCGCGGGTGCGCCTTCTCGGTGATCTACCCTCGCCCTTGGACTCGCGCGCGAGCCTGCGCTTCCTGAAGTCCAAGGTGATCAACGATCCGCTGGCCGAGCAGTACCGGCCGAAACTGCAGGAAGTGTCGCCGGGGCACCTCGTTGCGGAGTTCGATGCGGAGACGCAGGAAGTGGTGGCGGCTTAACGGAGAAACCGAGTTCAACTCAGGTGATTGGCGGTCTGGCCAGAACGTCGAGTCGTTCAGCTAGAATGACTTTGTCCGCACGCGGGTCGGAGATTGCTGACAACCTTGAACGCATGACATCGACGTCGAGAATGGCGGCCCCGACGGCTGCACGCAACCAATCAATATCTTTCGGTCGCCATGCATGCAGCTTTGAGATCGCTATGTCATTCGGCTCTGGTACGATTGCCACGACTCCGTTTGTGCTCGGCGTGCTGAACCGGATTGAACGCGTCATCCAGTCGTCGGGCATAAGTGCCGATTCAGACCCCACACCATCGCAATAATAGCCAAAACTCGCGTCGAAATTCGAGGCTTGTCCCAATACTCCGTCAAGCAGGTCAGAGACCTGTTCCGCGTTGGGCGCGTCGTACGCGAACAAGTCGATATCACGGGACATGGCAAGCTCGGGAGGCACGACGTCCCGCCACGCAATGATTGCCGCAGTTCCTACGAGAACGAACTGATCGATGCCGGTTGCAACTCCGGCGGCGCGCAGAATGTGCTCGACCTTCTCGCGTTTCATCAATGGCGGCGTGTTCATTCGGCTGCGACATTCGCCTCTTGCGGGGCGCCATTCTCGACGATCACGAACACTGGCGCGCTTCCCCGGAGCTCAGCGCCTTCGTCGGTATCAGCCAGAAGCGATCTGGCGACGTCCTCTGCCGGAAGCGCGAGAACGGGCTTCCAGAGCAAATAGTAACGTCGCTGGTGCGGATCGGTGCGCACGTGACGTTCCAGAAACTGTTCGCCATTGCTCAGCAGGGAGGGGTTGGCGACCAGCCGCTTTGCGATCTCGACCGCACGTGCATATGCACGTTGTTCGTGCCGGTCGTAGAACACGCGCTTGAGCGGCAACGACAAGACAAACTGTTCGCTCGTGGTCATCGGATCACCTCAAGCGCGAAATGTATCATTTCTTGGCTTTGGCGGACAGAGGCTTTCTGGGAAGCCTACTCCCCGTCCTCAAACAACCCCGACTGCTCCGCCGGCTTCGGCGGTGCTTTTCGCCCGATCCGCTCGTACGCCTTCGCGCATGCCATACGACCGCGCGGGGTGCGCATGATGAAGCCCTGCTGCATCAGGTAGGGCTCGATCACGTCCTCGATGGCGTCGCGGGCTTCGGCGATTGCGGCCGCCAGCGTCTCCACGCCCACCGGTCCGCCGCCGTAGGTGTCCACGAGCGCCACGAGATAGCGGCGGTCGAGCGTGTCGAGACCGTCTGAATCCACTTCCAGGCGCGCGAGCGCTTTTTCCGCGAGGCGCACGTCGATCTTGGCGCCTTCGTTGTCGGCGAAATCGCGCACGCGGCGCAGCAGGCGCACGGCGATGCGCGGCGTGCCGCGGGCGCGCTTGGCGATCTCGTAGGCGCCGTCGGCGTCCATGTCGCACGCGAGTTTCCGGCCTGCGCGCTGCACGATGCCGTGCAGTTCGTCGGCGTCGTAGAATTCTAGCCGCACCGGAATGCCGAAGCGGTCGCGCAGGGGATTGCCGAGCAGGCCCGCGCGGGTCGTCGCGCCGATGAGCGTGAAGGGCGCCAAATCGATGCGCACGCTGCGCGCGCTCGGTCCGTCGCCGATCATGAGATCGAGGTGATAATCCTCCATCGCCGGATAAAGGATTTCCTCGACCGCCGGCGCGAGGCGATGGATCTCGTCGATGAACAGCACGTCGCGCGGTTCGAGATTGGTCAGCAGCGCGGCGAGGTCGCCCGCCTTGGCGATGACGGGGCCGCTGGTGGCGCGAAACCCGACGCCGAGTTCGCGCGCGAGAATCTGCGCCAGCGTCGTCTTGCCGAGGCCGGGCGGGCCGAACAGGAGCGTGTGATCAAGCGCTTCATTGCGGCCGCGCGCGGCGTCCACGAAGACCTTGAGGTTCTGCTTTGCCTTGGGTTGGCCCACGAATTCGTCGAAGCCCGTGGGCCGCAACGCGCGGTCGACGCTTTCACCTGGCTGGCTCACGGCGGAGACGAGACGGTTGTCGGACATGGCCGGGAGCCTTCGGGCAAAATAGTTCCTAAATCGTTCTACCCTGCTTCGGGACGAAGCCAAAACCGGCGCCATGAATGACAAAGGGCGCGGGCCTTGCGACGCGCGCCCTTCCCGGAGGATCCGAAGATCAGACCGGGTCGTACGGGAAGACCGAAGCGGTGGCGCCGACGTCCGTGTAGTTCGCCTTCATCGCCGGCAGGCACTGCTCGATGAGCGAGGTCGGCGTCCAGCCTTCCAGCATGCCGAGAGCGCGCACGGGGCGGGGCTGGTTGAACAGGAACACCTCGTTGCCGCGCACGGCGAAGATCTGGCCGCTGGTGTCCTTCGACCCGTCCGAACACAGCGCGACCGCAAGCTGCGCCACCTGGTCGGCGCGCATGGCGTTCTTCATCCGCTCGACGCGCTGCGCCGACGCTTCGTCCTTGATCGGGATCGTCGCGATCATCCGCGTCCACGCGAACGGCGCGATGATGTTCGAGCGCACGTTCTTCATTGCGCCTTCCATGGCGATGATGCGCGAGAGGCCCATGACGCCGAGCTTCGCGGCCGCATAGTTCGCCTGGCCGATATTGCCGATGAGACCGGACGTGGACGTGAAGAGGACGTAGGAGCCCGATTGCTGTTCGCGGAAATGCTCGATGCTCGCGCGCGTGACGTTGAAGGCGCCGTGGAGGTGCACGTCGATGACGGCCTTCCAGTCCTCGATGGCCATCTTGTGGAACATGCCGTCGCGCAGGATGCCGGCGGGGTTCACCACCGCGTGCAGACCGCCGAGTTCCTTTTTCGCCTGCTCGATCATGGCCGCGACCGCGTCGTAGTCGGTGACGCTGTCGGAGTTGTGGATCGCCTTGCCGCCTGCAGCGCGGATTTCCTTGGCTACTGTTTCAGCAGGGCCGGCAGAGCCTTCGTCGCCGCCCGCGACGCCGCCGCCGAGGTCGTTGACGAGCACCGCAGCGCCTTCCCGTGCGGCAAGCAGCGCCGTCTCGCGACCGATCCCGTTGCCACCGCCCGTGACCAGCACGACCTTCCCGTCAAGCACGCCCATTGTTTTCTCCTTGGTTGGTTGCTCTCTTTCCAGACTGCGGGGCATTTGCCGTCAAGTGCTGGTGATCGACGTGGCTCAAGTTCTTGAGAATCGAGCCGCCGCCCCATCAGTCACGCGCTGCGCGCGCGACAGCTTCCCCTCGCGGGGAAGCACGCTGTACGGACTTCGGCGATCGTCCTGAGACTGCGCCGTTTCCGTCCTTCCCCGTGAGGGGAAGGTGGCTCGCGACGTAGTCGCGAGACGGATGGGGCGGCCGGTCGAAACCCGAAAGAAGTCACAGCGCCTTGGCAAAGAACATCGTGCACGAATTGCCCGGCGCATTGTGCGGCTCCGACGGCAGGAAGCCGAAGCT
The DNA here is from genome assembly GCA_009773335.1 of Caulobacteraceae bacterium. Lineage (GTDB taxonomy): Bacteria > Pseudomonadota > Alphaproteobacteria > Caulobacterales > Aquidulcibacteraceae > VFBF01. The sequence goes on along the minus strand of WRPF01000071.1, from coordinate 6,549 downwards.
TTCGTACAGGCGAATGGCGTGACCCATGCTCGCGTGGGTGTCGAGGCGCATGGTGGTGAAGGCGCGCGCGCGCGCCTCCTCGATGAGGCGCGCGACGAGCTGTTCGCCGAGTTTGAGGCCGCGGAACGCGTCGCGGCAGTAGAGGCGCTTCAGCTCGCACTCTGTTTCGTTGAGGCGCTTCAAGCCCAGCGCCGCCGCCGGCGCGCCGTCCACGCGGGCGAGCATGAGTGTCTCGAAGCGATCGGGAAACGTCGCCATCTCGCCGGCGAAGTCCTGGTAGCCGACGTCGATGCCGTCCTCGCGCCCGATGCGGAACACGAATTCGCGGAAGAGGTCGGCGACGGCGGATATGTCGGCGGCGGTTGCGGCGGGCGCAACGACGATACGGTCCTTCATGCCTTCGCCTCAGCTTCTTCCGGCGCGGCCTCGCGCGCCTCCTCGATCGCCCTGTCCTCGAACGTGTCGGCGTTCGTGAGTTGCGGGAACAGCCACATCCACAGTACCGAGGCAAGGAACGCCGCGCCGCCTCCCAGGGCGACGCCGAGCGCGGGTCCGAAGATTGCGCCCGTGAGACCCGCTTCAAAGTCGCCCAGTTCGTTGGATGCGGAAATGAAGACAAAACTCACCGCCGCCACGCGACCGAGCATGAACTCCGGCGTCGCGAGCTGGATGAGGCTCTGGCGCACCTGCACGGAGATCATGTCCGCGGCGCCCGCGACGGCGAGTGCGGCGAAGGACAGCCAGTAGGACGTCGAAAGCCCGAAGACGATGGTGCACAATGCGAACACCAGTGTCGAACCGAACATCCAGCGTCCCACGCGCCGCCGCAGCGGATAGGCGGCGATCGCGAAGGCCGTGACCGCTGCGCCGATGGCGAGCGCGCCGCGCAGCATCCCGAAGCCAGCCTCATCGGCGTGCAGGATCCTGTCGGCGAACACCGGCACGAGCGCCTGCGCGCCCGCAAGCAGAACGACGACGAGGTCGAGAGAGATCGCGCCAAGCACGATCTTGTTGTTCCAGACGTAGCCGAGGCCTTCCTTGATCAGCTCCAGCGTGGGCCGCGCCGCCGTAACCACGCGTTTCTGTACGTGAACGCCGAGCAGCGCTGCGATCCCGATCGCAATCAGCACCGCCGCTGCGCCGAACGCGAGTTGCGCGCCAGAGTGATCGCGCACGCCGAACGCCAGCAGCACGCCGCCGATGGAGGGGCCGATGATGCTCGATGTCGTGAACGCCAGCGAGTTGAGCGCGATCGCCTGCGGCAACTCCTCGCGCGGCACGAGCGCCGGCAGCAACGCCTGCGCGGCCGCCGGCTGGAAGGCGTTCACCGCGCCGCTCACCATCGCGGCGCCGAAGATGACGTTCACCATCGTCGCCGGCGGCAAGAACGATGTCGCGATGCACAGCGTCACGGCGATGGCGAGCTTCACGCCGTAGCAGACGACGAGGATGAGCTTGCGGTCGATCCGGTCGGCGAGCTGGCCGCCGATGAGCGAGAGCGCAAACAGCGGCACGAACTGGAAGAGACCCACAAGGCCCAGCGCCAGCACCGCTTCCTTCTCGCTCCGTCCCGCAGCGAGCGAGAGCTGGTGTACGTGCCACAAAAGCGCAGTCGTCTGGATCTGCCAGCCGAGCACGAACGTCGCGCGCGTCACCCAGAACCGCGCGAACGCGACGTGCCGGAAAATGGAGAAATCGGGGAGGCGCATGGGTAAGGCGTCACAGTGCATGGTCGCAGCGGAGGGAACAACCCTCAAGGTTGCAGACGCGTCGGGCTGACCGAGAAAATCTTTGACGACCCGCAACGGCGGTCCTATACGCGCGGCCCGTCGGCGACCTGTCTCGCCGAAGCAAAGGGGAGGGTTCAGGATGCGACGATTGCGACGACAGGCCGACCGCCTGATCGCTCCCCGCATCCGCCGGGCCTGAGGGCGCCGCGCGGAGGGGCTCTATCCTTTCCGCTGCTTTCCGCCCGAGGCGACGCCCGTGTCCATACCGCCAGTGACTGAATATGCGCTCGTCGCCGACAATCCGCGCTTTGACTCCGACATCGAGCGCGTGCTCGACGCCGCGTTCGGCCCCGGTCGCTTCTCGAAGGTCAGCGAACGCGTGCGTGAGTTCGCAGCGCTTGATCGTGAGTTGTCGCGCGTTGCGCTCAAAGGCTGCGAGGTCGTCGGCTGTTGCCGGATCTACCGCGTCCTGATCGGCGCAACCCCCGCGCTGTTCCTTGGTCCGCTCGCCGTGTCGCCGGCGACGCAGGGCGCGGGTCTCGGACAGGACCTGGTCGGCGCGTCGCTGCGCGCGTGCGAAGCCTCCGGCGTCGGCGCAGTGATTGTCGTCGGTCAGCCCCGGATGTTCGCGCCCTTCGGATTCACCGAAGTTCCGCGCGACCGCATCGCGATGCCGGGTCCGGTGGAAGCGCGGCGCTTCCAGTGGCGCGCGCTGCGCGACGGCGGGCTCGATGGCCTCGCCGGCGCCGTCAGAGCGCCTCGCGCCGCCAGCTGAACAGCAGCAACAACAGGCCGCCGATCGCCCATGCGATGCCGGGGCCAAGCGGTTCGGCCGCAGAGGCGCGCACGGTGTAGGCGCCCTTGCGCTCAAGACCCACCCAACCCGCGCCATGAGCGCGCGCGCCACGGTCGACGCGACGGATTTCCGGCAACCGGTCGCCGTGTTCCCCGGTGAACACGACGTCGCCGCCCGTCGCGTCTGCGACTGGCTTGAGGGTGACGCCTGTGGCGTCGACGGCGGCCGCTTCCTTCGGGTTCAGAGGGCCGACCGCCGCGAAAGCGCGGAGGTTTCCCTGCCGCGCCTCGTATAGTCCCTGGTCGGTCGTCGCTGTCGTCGCGCGATACACGCCCGGGCTTGCTTCCGAGAACGGCGCGCTGCGGCGCTCGCCCTTTGGATCGATGATCTCGACGGTCGCTGGGGCGGCGCCAAGTGTCGCGCGTTCCGCAGTGACGCCATCGGGCGTCGCCTTCAAGGTGAGGCGCTCGTCGTCCAGTTCGGGCTCCTGCATCAGCCAGTGCGCCAGTCGGCGCAGCAGTTCCCCGTGCGGTCCACCGCCGTCGTAGCCGCGCGACCAAAGCCACGCCTGGTCGGACCAGAGTTGCGCCACACGACCCTGGCCCGCGCGCGCCAGCACCAGCAGCGGGCGGGCGCCGACGCCTGAGAGAACGACTTGCCCCGCCGGCGCGCGCGCGTCGATCTGGCGCGTCCATCGCCCCCAGTTCTGCGGATCGGGCAGGCCGCGCGTTACAGGGTGGCGCTGGCCGAGCGCGGTCATCGTCGGGCGATAGGGCTGGTCGACGATCTGGCCGGTCGGTTGCGAGGGCAGGATCGCTGCGAGCGGCGTCTGGAACACGCTGTCGTAACCGGCGTCCGAAGGTCCGGCCACGACGAGCAGCGCGCCACCCGCCTCCACACGCTGGGCGATATTCTCGAAGTATGCAGACGGCAGGATCGCGCGGCGGCGGTAGCGGTCGAAGATGATGAGATCGAACTGGTCGAGCTTGTCGACGAAGAGTTCGCGCGTCGGAAAGGCGATGAGCGCGAGTTCCTCGAGCGGCGTGAGATCCTGCTTCTCCGGCGGCCGCAGGATGGTGAAGTGGACGAGGTCGACGCTGGGATCCGATTTCAGGAGATTGCGCCACACGCGCGCGCCCGCATGTGGCTCGCCGGTGACCAGCAGCACGCGCAGGCGATCTCGCACGCCCATGAGTTCGAACGCCGCTCGGTTGTTGGCGAGCGTGATCTCCTTCGCGCCGGGCGCCGCCTCGATGACAACCATGTTGGCGCCGCGTTTGGGCGGAGAGATGTCCACCTTGAACGGTCTGCCCGCGATGGCGGTTGTGCGCCGCACGATCTGGCCGTCGATCGAGACGGTGACCGGCACGCCGGCTCCGGTCTGTGGGTCGTCCACGCGGGCCTCGATGGTCGCGCGGTCGCCGACGATGCCGAACTGTGGCGCAGACAGCAGGTGCAGACGCCGGTCGCCGCGTCCCGGATCGCCGATGATGAGCGCGTGCACGGGGCCGAGATTGCGCAGACGGCGCGTGTCTTCAGGAACGTCGGAGATCTGGCCATCGGTGACAAGCAGCGCCCCGGCGATGCGGTCGCGCGGGGCGTCGGCGAGGGACTCTTCCAGCGCACCGATCAGCGCGGTGCCGTCCGCGCCGCCGCGCACCTCGCGCACGCGCACGTCGAGGCCCTGTTCGCGGGAGAGCTGGTTGGCGAGGCGTTCGCCCGTTGCGCGCGCGGCGTCCTTGCGTCCTGCGAGCGCGAGGCTTTCGCTCTGGTCGATGATGAGCGCGACGATATCGGACGCGGCTTCGCGCTTCTCGCGCACGAACATCGGCTGTGCGATGCCGACGAGGATAAGCGCGAGTCCAAGCGCGCGGGAGACCGGCGCCTTGCCGCCGCGCAGGGTGTAGCCGAGCCAGAAGATCGCCGCGCCGGCGGCGATGATCGCGAGCCACAACCACGGCAGCGATGGATCGAAGGCGATGCGGCCCGCGGTCATCGCCGCCGCTCCGGCGGTTGTTGCCCGAGGCGGTCGAGCAACGCGGGAATGTGCACCTGGTCGGCCTTGTAGTTGCCCGTCAGCGCGACCATCACGAGATTGATGCCGAAGCGCAGCGACAGTTCGCGCTGCCTTTCGTCGCCGACATCTCCAGCCCAGGCCGCAGCCCAGTCGCCATCGCCCACGAGCAGCGCGGCCACGCCGTCGCGCGCGGCGGCCGATGCGGGGGTCTCGGCGTAGATGCGTGCGTTCGGGAAGCGTCCCGGAAAACTGCGCAGCAGGTAGAACGCCTTCGTCATCACGTGCTCGCCGCCGACGAGTTCAAGCGGCGGCGCGTCGAGGCCCTGCAGCAGGATCGCGGCCGGTCGCTGCGGGCCCGCCGCACGGCCGCTGTCGCGGGTGTCGAGGAAAAGCATGCCGCCGAGACGCATGTAACGGTCGAGGTTGGCGAGCGCGGCGTCGGAGAGACGTGTCGGCGTATCGGGCGCGCGCCAGTAGATCAGCGGGTAGGGTGAAAGGTCGTCACGCGCCGGATCGATGCCGCGCGTGCCCGCGGGCTCGACGGCGGTGCGGTTGCGCAGCTCTTCGCCGAGCGCATCGAGCCCCGCCTTTGTCGTGCGGTCCGAGCGCGCATCGCCGGTGACGATGTAGGCGAGATACATGTCCGAGGCGGGATCGAGCGAGGGCTGCGCGCGTGCGTCATGCGCTGAAAGTGCGAACGCGAGAAGGACCGTAGCTGCAGCGGCGGCGCGGCGCGGCGCGGGTAGCTTGCCCGCGAGCATCAACGCCACCAGAAGATCGATCGCCAGCACCAGTATCGCAGACGCCAGAAGCGCGCCGCCCATCGGACGCGTGCGCGAAGCGTCAAGGCCTGCGCGTGCAATACCCGGCGGCAGGGACAGTGCGTTGAACGCCTCGTGTGGTTGCACGGCGTCGATGGATTCCGCCACGCCGCCGGCGCGCGCGTAAAGCCCTGGGGGTGTCGCTGGAGACGCGATCGCCTTGGCGAACGCCTGCGGCTGGATCGACTGCGCGTCCACGTCCGGCGCGCGCGCGGCGCCGAAGCCGTCGAGCAGGCTTTCAGGCAGGTAGGGGCCGCTCGCGTCCTTGTTCTCCGCCGCGTTGTTGGCGCGACCGGCGAAGGCGAGCGTGCGCTTCAACATCTCCACGTAAAGTCCCGAGAGTGCGAGGTCCGACCACTCGGGGCCCGCTGTCACGTGGAACAGGACGATCAGTCCCTTGCCCCGCGCCGCCGCCGTGACCACGGGCGCGCCGTCTGTCAGCCTTGCCCACACGCGCGCCTCGCGCTCGGAGGCGGGCTCTGCGAGAACCTGTCGCCGCACGGCGACATCCGGCGGGGGCGTGAGGCCGAAGAACGGGCTGTCTTGCGCGAATGCCTGCAACGCCTGCGGTTTTTCCCAGGCGAGTGCGCCGCCGAGTGTGCGCGATCCCGGTCGCAGGCGCACCGGCAGGAGATCATCGGCGTCGTTGGCGAGGCGCGGTCCCGCAAAACGCACAAGCAGTCCGCCGGCTTCGATCCATTTTTCGAGCGCATCTCGTTCGGGCGGTGAAAGGCGGCTTGCATCGGGCAGGATGAGCGCTTGCGCCTTCTGGTCGATGAGCTGGCGCACGCCGCCGCGGCGGGGCGTGGCGAACGGCTCGATGGCGCGCTCGACGTAGTGGAGTTCCGACAGCAGAGGCTGGCTCTGCACCGTTTCCGTCGCAAGGCCCACGAGCGCACGACCGGAGCCGGACGGCATGAGGCGAACGGCGCCCGCGCTCGTTTCACCGACAATGCGCACGCGCGCCGCACGTGCGGCGATCTCCGGCGGCAGCTTGATGCTCGCGGACGCCGTCTCGGCGCCTGTGTTGAAGCGGAACTCGACGGCGCCCAGCGCGCGACCTTCCAGCGTCTCCGCTGCAATCGCGCCGACATTGCCGGCGCCGGGCGCGCGCCGCACGCTGGCGTCGATGCCGTCCGCGTTTGCGCTTGCGGCGACGACAGCGCGCGCCGTGCGCGGGGGCGA
>WRPF01000070.1 GCA_009773335.1 Caulobacteraceae bacterium | reverse complement strand
CGAGGAGGTGAGGAATGCGGCATAGGTCTGCAGGACTGCGCCCCAGGTTTCGAGTTGCGACTTCAGGCCCTCGGGAGAAACCCCGCCCTGCAGGCTCAGGTCCATCTGCAACGACGGACTGCCGTCGGGATCAAGGGAGGCGCGTGCGAAACGAGTGCGGTTGTTCCAGCCGTTGATCCGTTCGAGGGTTATCCGCCCCGCGCCGGTGAAACCCGCATACAGCTCTATCTCCGTGCAGCCGCCGCCGGACGGATCGCAATTGCCGAGGAACGCCTGGAACGGCAGCGTGCCGATGCGGCCGATGACCGACGCCTGGCGCCCCTGAGTGCTCGCCTCGCCGGTGAACCCCGCGCGCTGCAATGCCGCGATCAGCCCGTTGGCGTCGGTGGTCGTGATCAGCGCGACCTGTGCGGCGCGCACAGGCGGGGCGCGGCCGACGGCCTCATCCGTGACGACCTGCGCGGAGGCGGACGTCGCAATGAGTGCGACCGCTGCGGCGAGCGCTGAAATACGCATCGATGACTCCTCAGGAACTTCTGGCGCCTCAGCGGCACTGCGCGGCGCGCGCTTCATTCAGCGCGAGTTGCCGGACGGCGGCCGTTGCGGATGGATACTTGAGCGGCAGATCGCGAAACGTCGTGCAGGCTTGCGCCGTTTCGCCCATGCCCTTCAGCGACATGCCGAGGCGGACCCAGGCGTCCGGCGCGCGCGGCGACGTCGGCGTCTTGCGCAGCAGCTCAAGGAACGTGGCGGCGGCGTCGCCGTGACGGCCAAGCACGATCTGCGTGCGGCCAAGAAAGTAGCGCGCCTCCGGCGCGTCAGGCGCGTCCGCATACTCGCGCAGGAACCCGGTGAGCGCGAGCTCGGCCTCCGGCCAGCGGCTCGCGTCGAGCAGACGGCGGGCGTCGCGGAAGGCCTGCGCCGCGCCGCCGCCGGCGTCCCCCAATGGGAACGCCGTGGGGCCTGCCGATCCGCCCGTCGCCGTGGGCGGCGCGGCTCTCTGCCCCGGCGGCGGGGCGTCTGCCTGGGGCGCCGCGCCCTGCTGCTGCTGTGCGGCGAGCGCGTCATCTAACAGGCGCTGGAGGCGCGTGTTTTCCGCCCTGGTCCGGCGCAGTTCGATGGAGAGACGTTCGCTGTCGGCGGTCGCCTCGCGCAGCAACCCTTCGAGTTCATCCACGCGCGACTGCAGTCGCGTGAGGTTCTCGCTCGGCGGCGGCGCGGATGTGACCGATTGCGCGTGCGCGGGAAGCGGGACGACCGTCGCCATGACGGCGACGGTCGCGACCAGGAGGGTCTTCAGATTCATGCCGGCGCTCTAGGGGCCCGCTTCGGCGAAAATGCGGCGTTCAGCTCACCGCGCCCGACACGAGCTGCGTGTGGGCGTTGCGGTTCAACGCATGCGCCTCATCCGACGAGCGCGGATCGAGCGGGCGTTCCTTGCCGTAGGACACCGTTTCGACGCGGTTGGCGGGGACGCCGAGGCCGACGAGGTATTCCTTGGCCGAGGCCGCCCGGCGCGCGCCGAGGGCGAGGTTGTATTCGCGGGTGCCGCGTTCGTCGGCGCTGCCAGCGATCAGCACGCGCACCGTGCCGTAGCGGCGCAGCCACGCGGCCTGCTTTTCGAGAGTGGCGCGCGCTTCAGGGGAAAGATCGAAGCGGTCGTAACCGAAGAAGACGCGCTCGCCGACAGTGACGCGGAAATCGTCGAGCGAGCCGGGAGCCGGGCCCGTCGGGCGCGGTGCGACCGGCGCCACAGGCGCCTGGACGGCGGGGGTCGGCGCAGGGGTCTCGACGACAGCGGGCTTGCTGGCGCAGGCGGCCATCGCGGCGATGAGTGCAAATGCGGCGACTTTGGCGATGATGCGCATGGAACGGCCTCCTTCTGGCGCCGCCAATGCGGCATTCAGGCGATAAGATCCCGGAACTGTGCGGAAATTCCGGCGAAGCCGGCCCAAACGTACAGTCACCCCGCGCCCACGATTACTTGCCGGGATCGGCCCCCGCAAGCGCGTCAGTTAACGCTACCTTCTGTCCCATCGGCCCGTGACGTCCGTATAAAGGCCGACACATCCGCCCCGGGAGGTTTTCTTGCAGTATCTTCACACGATGGTCCGCGTGACGGACGTTGGCGCCTCGCTGGACTTCTATTGCAGGGGCCTCGGCCTTCAGGAGGTCCGCCGCGTCGACAACGAGGCCGGGCGCTTCACGCTGGTGTTCCTGGCCGCGCCCGATGACGTGGCCGCGAGCGGAGGCGCGGGCGGCGACTTCCTCACGAAGGGCGGCGCGCCGATGGTGGAGCTGACCCATAACTGGGACCCCGAGGACTACCAGGGCGGGCGCAATTTCGGCCACCTCGCCTATGCGGTCGAGGACATCTACGCGGCGTGCAAGCGGCTGCAGGACTGCGGCGTGACCATCTCGCGCCCGCCGCGCGACGGCCGCATGGCGTTCGTGCGCTCCCCGGACGGGATCTCGGTGGAGCTCTTGCAGAAAGGCGCCCCGCTCGCGCCCGCCGAACCGTGGAAAAGCATGCCGAACGTGGGCGCGTGGTGAGCGGCGGACAGCAACACGCCGCCAGCGGTCATCGTTGGCGGCTTGTTGATCCGGCGCGATCAGGCGCGGCTGAGCAACGTCAGGGCCTTTTCTTTTGCTCCTTCCTGCCTTGCGCCATCATCCAGCCGAACAATCCGAGCGTTATGGCCAGTACGGAACCAAGGAATCCAAGCGCGATCAGCGCGGTCTGGTCTACCTGCGACAGCATGCGGGCCTCCCATTCACGCGGCGAGGATTCCTCCCGCGCCTGAGCGCGCGCCTTGAGCCTGATCAAACCGTGACAGCCGCAGCGACCCGGAACGGGGACGCTCAGATATCCTTCGCGCTTGCGATCTCATACTCGCGCATGCGGCGGTCCCCGATCCCCGCCTCTGGCCACGCCTCACGCCACACTTTCATGTGCGGCATGTGACGATGCGCCTCGCGCGCTTCGGCGTCGCGGAATACCTCGAAGATGTGCACGAGATGATCGTCGTTCACGTCGAAGGAGAAGCTGTAGTCGATGCAGCCAGGCTCGGTGCGGGACGCCGCGACGATGGCGCTGATGTGCGGCAGCGCAGCGTCGCGTTTGCCGGGGGCGATGCGGATGGTTCCAGCCAACAAGATCATTTCAGCCACGCAGTCTGGTAACGTCGGCGCTGTTCGTAGGCGGAGATGTCGTCGGCGCGGGTGAGCGTCATGCCGATGTCGTCGAGACCTTCGAGCAGTTTGAGTTTGCGCCCCGGATCGATCTCGAAGGCGTGTTCCTTGCCCGAAGGCGCGGTCACCGTCTGGGCGTAGAGATCGACGGTGAAGAGGTGATTGCCCCCGCCCGCTTCGCCCGCGAGTTGGTCGCACGCCTCCTGCGGCAGCACGATGGGCAGGATCGCGTTGTTGAAGCAGTTGTTGAAGAAGATGTCGGCGAACGACGGCGCGATCACGCAGCGGATGCCGAAATCGTCGAGCGCCCACGGCGCGTGCTCGCGCGAGGAGCCGCAGCCGAAGTTCGGCCCCGCCACGAGAATGCTCGCGCCCTGGAACGTCGGCTGGTTGAGCACGAAGTCAGGCTTCGGATTTCCCGCGCCATCGAAGCGCAGGTCGTAGAAGAGCCCCTTGCCGAGCCCCGTGCGCTCGACCGTCGCGAGGAACTGCTTGGGGATGATCTGGTCGGTGTCGATGTTGGCGATCGGCAACGGCGCAGCGACGGCATGGAGGCGGGTGAAGGGTTTCATGGAGGCTTTCTAGCGGGCCGCGCGCGTTTTTCCGAGGGACATTTTAGCGCTGAGGCGGCAATCTCCGGGCGCTGCGTCAATCGGGGGACGGCATGAACGAACTGGTCATCGCGGCAACGCCTTACGCGTTGCTGGCCGCGGGCATCCTGGCGCTGCTCCTGAGCACGCGACAGTGGGCCCTTCCCGTGCGGCTCCTCATCTGGGGCGTTGGCGCCGGCTTCCTCATAACCGCCATCCTCAAACGCCCGCCGAGCGGCGGCGCTGGCATTGACCAGATTGCGTCCGATGCGCTGCAGAACTGGAACAAGCCCGATCAAAGCATCCTGGCACAAATTCTGGCAGGCAATTGGGTGACAGTCAGCAGCGTCGCCCCGCCGATGTTCGATGTCGCAACAACCGTGGCTCTTGTGCTCGCCGTTATTGCGCTCCTCGCTTTCACGCCGGGCGAAACGATCGAACGCCTTGTACGCCCATTTCTGATCGGCCTGCTCGGCGCGTTTGTTGGCGGACTGATTGCCCTTGGGTTGGTGGCAAGCGGACTGGCAGGGTATCAGAAGGATCGCGTCTATGTGGGCGTTCTCGCTGACGTCGATGTGCATGATGGAGACACGTTGAAGATCGGGGAGGTTTCCATCCGTCTGAACGGAATCGATGCGCCTGAAAAACATCAGGAGTGCATCGACGTGCGAGATTGCGCGGAACAGTCTCGGCGCGTGTTGTCAGGACTGGTTGATGGTGCGCTCGTGATCTGCACGACCCCAGCTTGGATAAAAGCTGGTGAACCGCCGACTGAGTCATTTGGCAGACCGATCCTTGACTGTTCGGCCCGCAGAGAGGGCAAGGCCGCCGTCAATCTCAGCGAGACCGTGATCGCAAGCGGCGCCGCAGTTCCCTTTCGCAACTCACGCGGCGAGTTGAAGGTCGCGATCGAAGAACGGCCCTTCCGGTTGGGCTGCATGTTGAGGCCGCACCTTTGGCGGAACAGCAAGGAAGCGCGCGCGCGTTTTGAAGCGCGTTCGTCCCTCGAAGGCGAGACGGCCGGTTGCCCGCCTAGGCCCCAATAAACAAGGTCGGCACGCCGCATGTGCCGTCGCGGACGGTGAAGACGCGGGTGTCGTCGCGGCGGCCCTTGCGGACTTCGGAGATGTTGAAGCCGGCGGCGGTCAGGCGCGCGTGCGCTGCGTCGATGTCGCCGGTGCGCCAGGTGAAGCCCCACACGCTGTCGGGCGCGTCGGAGACGCCGGCGTTCAGGTCGTGCGCGATTTCGACGATGAGATCGCCGCAGCGGAAGAACATGAGGCGCGAGCCCCACTCCGGCGCCGTGCGGTCGAGCCGGAGATCGAGGCCGAGTTTCGCGCCGTAGTTCGCCAGCGCGCGATCGGGCGCGGGCGTGCGTACCACCACATGATCGAGGCCGGTGACAGCGGAAGCCGCTTCCATCGGCGAACGCGGCCACGGCGCGGCGTCGGGTTTCTGCTCGATGAGGAACGTGTTCACGCCCGCGAACGCCATCGAGGACATCCGCCAGTAACGCTTTTCCTGCGTCTCGACGCTGGTGGAGCGCAGGCGGTGCGGTTCGGTCGCCTTCACGCCGCGGCGCGTGAGCAGCTTGTGGAAGGCGTCGAGCTCGGGTGTTGCATACGCAATCGCCCAGAGGCTCTCGCCGTGCGCGTCGAGATGCGCCTTGGCCATGTCGCCGGTGAAGCCCGGCCCCGTCGGCGCGATGACGTCGAGCGCCATGTTGTCGAGCTGGAACCAGACATGCTCCGCGCCGCCGTCCGCGCCATGCCAGTTGGGCTTGCAGCCGAGCAGCGCGGTGTAGCGCTCGGTCGCGGCCGGCAGATCGCGCACGATGAGCGCGACGTGATCAAGGGCGGTGATCACGAATATCCTCGCACATCGACGAGTTTGCCCGCCACCGCCGCCGCCGCCGCCATCGCGGGCGACACCAGATGCGTGCGCCCGCCGCGCCCCTGCCGCCCTTCAAAGTTCCGGTTGCTCGTGCTCGCGCACCGCTCGCCCGGCGCGAGCTTGTCGGGGTTCATGCCGAGGCACATGGAGCAGCCCGGCTCGCGCCACTCGAAGCCCGCGTCGATGAAGATGCGGTCGAGACCTTCGGCTTCGGCCTGTTCGCGCACGAGGCCCGAGCCCGGCACGACCATCGCGCGCACGCTGTCCGCCACCTGTCTGCCCTTCGCCACAGACGCCGCAATGCGCAGATCCTCGATACGTGAATTGGTGCACGAGCCGATGAACACGCGCTGGATGGGCAGGCCTTCGAGCTTCTGGCCAGCTTTCAGATCCATGTAGGCGAGCGCGCGGCGCGCAACGTCGGCCCTCACGGGATCGGCGAAGCCTTCGGGATCGGGCACGACATCATCAATGGCGGCGCCCTGCTCGGGGTTTGTGCCCCAGGTGACGAACGGCGCGAGCGTGGACACGTCGATATCCACCACCGCATCGAACACCGCGTCACGATCACTCTTCAGCGTCTTCCAGAACAGCAACGCTTCCTGCCATGCGCCACCCTTCGGCGCCGCCGCGCGGCCCATGAGATACGCGAACGTCTTGTCATCCGGCGCGACAAGTCCCGCGCGCGCGCCCGCCTCGATGGACATGTTGCAGATCGTCATCCGCGCTTCCATCGACAGCGCGCTGATCGCGGGGCCTGCGTACTCCATCACGTAGCCCGTGCCGCCGCCCATGCCGATCTTCGCGATCAGCGCGAGCACCATGTCCTTCGACGACACGCCCTTCTGCAGTTCGCCATCGAAGCGCACGAGCATGTTCTTTCCCTTGCGCGCGCGCAGCGTCTGCGTGGCGAGCACGTGCTCGACCTCGCTGGTGCCGATGCCGAAGGCGAGCGCGCCGAGAGCGCCGTGTGTGGAGGTGTGGCTGTCGCCGCACACGATGGTCATGCCCGGCTGCGAGCGGCCCTGCTCGGGGCCGACCACGTGGACGATGCCGTTGCGCGGATCGCCCATCGGGAAGAATTCGATGCCGCGTTCGGCGACGTTGGCGGTGAGCGTCTCCAGCTGCAGCCGCGCCTCAGGGTCGGTGACGCCCTCCATGCCGAGCGCCTGGTTTTCCGTCGGCGTGTTGTGATCGGCCACGGCGAGCGTGAGGTCGGGCCGGCGCACGGGGCGCTTTGCGGCCTTCAGGCCCGCGAACGCCTGCGGCGTCGTCACCTCATGAATGAGGTGGAGGTCGATGTAGAGGAGCCCGGTCCCGTCAGGTTCCATACCGACGATGTGGTTGTCCCAGATCTTGTCGTAGAGCGTGCGTGCGGCCATGGGGCGGATGTAGGGGACTTGGGGCCTCAGTCGCAACCGTCGCGACGGCCGTCATAGGTGATCGCGCGCTCGCCGGCAGTCAGGTAGGTGATTTTCAGCGTCTCGGGCTCCGCCTCGATCTCCACCCACTGCTGGTCGTCGCCGTCGCCCTTGCCGGGGCCAAAGAATGCGCGCCAGCACGGCGGCGCGGACGCCATCGCCAGCTCGACCATGCACATCCGCCACGGCGCAGCGTCGTCGCCGGGTGTCAGCTTCCAGCGCCCATGCTCGGGATCGCCCTTCTGGAAGTAGGTGATTTCATCGCCGCGCCAGCCGCCGTCCTCGGGAAACCAGCGCTGGGTGATGGTCTGGTCTCCGCGCCGTTCGATCCAGCAGCCGCGGAGCGCCGACGCGTCCGGCGCGACAGGCGCTGCGGCGGCGCAGGCGGACAGCAGCGCGGCGAGTGAGGACAGGACCGGCGAAACCTTCATGGTCTGGGCTCCCGCAATTGACGCGCGACGTGCGCGGCCCGATCATCTCACGCAGAAAACCGGGAGGAAATCATGGCCGACGGACACGCTGGCGACACGGCGAAGTTCACCGCCATGGCGGACGGCGCGCAGGAGGACTGGGCGATCATCATGCGCCATGCAGGGCCGTTCGGCAGAGGCCTGCCCGATCGTGTGATCACCCACCTGAAGCTGCTCGACGGCGATTTCGGCGGCTATCCGGTGGATCGCCTCACCCACTCGCTGCAATCGGCCACGCTCGCGCACCGGGACGGCATGGACGAGGAGTACGTCGTCTGCGCGCTGCTGCACGACATCGGCGACACGCTGGGCTCAGCGAACCACGCCGACATCGGCGCGGCCATCCTCAAGCCCTTCGTCAGCGAGCAGAACCACTGGATGCTCGAACACCACGGCATCTTCCAGGGCTACTACTTCTTCCACTATCTCGGCCTCGATCGCGACATGCGCGAAAAGTATCGCGGCCACCCGAACTTCGAATACACCGCCCGCTTCTGCCACCGCCACGACCAGAACGCGTTTGATCCGGCGTACGAGAACATGCCGCTCGAGGCGTTCGTCCCGATGGTGCAGCGGGTGATGGAACGGCCGAAGAAGAGCATTTATTTGCGGGAAAGCTAGATTTCCGCCCGCGGCGTCCACGCGACTTTATTGTACAGAGTCCGCAGCCGGGCGCCGCGAACCGGGTTGACGTGCTCGACCCAAGCAATCCGACCTGCAAGATGCGCTGGAAAATTGGGAACGCCGCTCCGGTTCTGACTCTCTGCGCCGTGCTTGGCGCAGTTGTGCAGGATCGCCTTCAGCGTATCGTAGTCGTGTCGCAAAATATTGACGTGTTCGTTGACGACGAGTCCAGTGACGACCTGACGGGCGCCTCTGCGCATGATCCGCGTTTTCGCCGTATGGATCGAGAAGCCTTCGTCGCGCACGATGTCAGTTGCACTGCCTAGGAACCCACCGATACGGCGAGCAAACGTCTCGTCGCCCGAAAACGAGAGATCGTCGGCGTACCGCGTGTATCGCGCATCGCAATGGCGCGCGAGCCCCTCTAGCCGTCGATCCATTTCACCAACGACGAGATTGGCGAGTGCTGGCGATGTTGGCGCGCCTTGAGGAAGATGCCGTTCCGAAAAGCGCTTGCGCGTTTCCCAGTCCAATCCCGCGTCGTCAGGGGCTCGGGCGAAGACCGAAGCAGGAGTGGACGTAACGCAAAGACACGACAAGAGCCGCGCCACCGCCCAAGGATAGCCAATCCGTCGAAAAATCGCGTGAATACGCTGGAGACGAACCGATCCGAAAAAATCCCTGATGTCCATGCACGCGACGACAGCTTCGCCCGCATGCATGGCAGCCGCTGTCTTGCACGATCGCCCCCGCACAAAACCATGCGCGGCTTCATGAACGGAAAGCCGGTCCAGAATTTCGCGCAAAATCTTGACCTGTATCGCGCGCAAATGCGGCTTCGGCCACTCGATCAATCGCCAGCCACCAGATGCCTTGGGCATGAACCGATAGCGGTAGTTCTGAAACATCGGGATCGCTGTTGTGTGATGACGGCGCTGCTCGTCGGCCAGCCACTGTAACCGCGAAATCGGCACGCCAAGCCAGATGGCGAGGTCGCCGGGTGTCTCGATCTCGGGCACGCCCGGCGCGGCATTGCCGGCCGCCGGCCAAAATCTGGGTGGTGTCAGCACCGCTGCAACGGGAACGGTTGTTCGGAGCAGGACCGCCGCCGCGCGCGGAAACGCCCGCGAATCAAGGATGAAGCGCTTCAACGCGAACGGCGATGGTGGGTAGCTCCCTTCCGTGCGCTCCAGGATTTCATCAACAAGCCTCGCGTTTGATCGCGCAGCCTTATTGCGAAGATAGCCGGACAGGCGCCGCAGCAAAGCCCTTCGTGTCCACGCGCCCCCCAGCAACGCCGCCGCGAGGTCCCCAGCGATCTGGTTCTGTGACGGCACGAACACCTCGGTACATGCGGCGCGGGCGCTTCAACCAAACGAGAGAGGCTCGATGGGTTGCAGGCGAAGCCTGCCGCGCATCGTGCAACGTATTGTGTTGGCTACAGTTCTCCTTCGGGGTAACCCCGAAGCGTCCGCGCATCGAAATGCACCGACATTCTTGAAGCGCCCGCCACCTGTGGTGAGAATGGCTCCACCCAATCGGGCAGGTCAAGCCGCCCCCAGCAAATCCCCCACGCGCTCCAGCTCCACCGGCCCCGTCATCAGCACGCGGTCGTCGCTCGCGCGCCATTCGATGACGAGCGCGCCGCCTTCGAGGTCCACGGTGACGGTGCGGCCCGTGAGAATCCGTTTTGAGCCGGACGCCGTCTCCCTAGCGCCATCCCCCGTCCCGCGCAGCGCGCTCGGCCTTTGCATCCAGCGCATTGCCGGCAATCTTGTCCTCCACCAGGGTCAGCACCGCAGGCGGCGTTTCGACAGCCGCTGTGCGGAACTCCGTTGGCGCGCGGCGTGCGCCCGAGACCGCCATTTCCACGCGCCATTCGCCATTCTCGCGGCACGCAAGGCCGTTGAGCGATCCGCCATCGGCAGAGAACGTGCGGCAGGCGTCGCCGTCGCCGTCACGGAACGTCACGCCGATGCGCACAGCGCGGCCTTCGTCCGACGCCAGTTGCATGTCGAGCGCCCGCGCCAGGGCGCCGCGCGCCTCAAGCGCGCCGTTGCTCGCGACCACCATGCCGTCGGGCCTGCGCAGCGCGCCCGCGCCGAACAGCAGGCCGACCATCAGGCAGGCCGCCATGGCGCCCCACTCGCGCGTGCTCCACTGCGTCTTCTTCGTGCGCGCTGCAGCGAGATCGACGACCTCGGCGCTGATCGCTGCAGGCTTCGCCGCATCGATCAGACGCTGCGGTACGGGTTCGTCGAGCACCGGCGCAAAGGCGCCGGACAGTTTCGCCCGCATCGCGCGATGCCGCTCCACCGTCGCGCGCGCTTCGGCGTCGGCGACAAGCGCGGCTTCCACCAGCGCCAGCTCGGCGCCGTGCAGTTCGCCGTCGACGTAGGCCATCAGTTGTTCCTGCGTGACGCTCATGACGCGCCTCCCAACATCTTTTCCAGCGTCTCGCGACCACGCGCGAGCCTGCTCGTCAGCGTGCCGATCGGCACGCCCATGGTTTCCGCGGCCTCACGATAGGCGAAGCCTTCGATGCACACGAGCGCAATCGCCGTGCGCTGTTCTTCCGGCAGCGCCGCCATGGCGCTCGCCATGTCCATCGCGTCGAGACGGTATTCTTGCGTCCGCGCGCCATCGGCGCCGACATTGACGCCGTCCCCCTCCGGCGCGAACACACGACTGCGCCGTGCGCGCGACCGCGTCTCGTCGATCCACGCGTTGCGCGTCATCGCGAACAGCCAGGCGTCGAGCCGGGTGCCGGGCTGGAACTGGTCGATCCTCATGAGCGCGCGCTCCACCACGATCTGCACAAGATCGTCGGCGTCCGCCGGCTGGCGGGCGAGCACCCGGGCGAACCGGCGCAGTCTCGGGAGAAGGCCGACAATCTCATCGCGAAGTCCGTCGGCAGGGGATGCCATGTCTGTCACCTTCAACGACCGGCCCGGACCGGTTCTTCCCTGGCGGCTACGCAGAATCGCTTCCGGGGATGAATAATCGGATTTCAAACGTTCTGCAGGCGGAAATGGTGTATGATGCGTGTAATGGAAAGTTCCCGCCTGCGCCGCCTCGCGGCAGTCCTGGCGCTTGGCCTCGCCGCGACCGCGCCGGCGAGCGCGCAGCTTCCCCTGCCCCAGCCGCAACTCCCGACGCTGCCGGATGTGGTCGGTCAGGCGCGGGACACGCTGCCGGAGGTCACGCGCGCCGCGCCGCTCAACGACCTGCGCAAACTGCGGCTGCGCGATCTGGTGCGCGCCAATCCGCGCACGCTCGAGATCGAGCGCGGCCAAGCGATCGTGCGCCATGAGGTCGTCGCGGTCGCGCCCACGGAGGAGGCGCTCGCCGCAGCGCGCCGCGCAGGATACACGCTCAGCGCGCGCGAACGCCTCAACGGGCTCGATACTTCAATCGTCACGCTCTCGGCGCCGCAAGGCGTGTCGACACGGCGCGCCCTTGCGCGGCTGCGCGAGCTCGATCCCGCAGGCATCTACGATTTCAACCATCTCTATTCGGAATCCGGCCCGATATCTGGCTCGGGGCCGTTCGCGCCGAAGGAAAGCGCGGGCGGGGGATCGAACGGCGCGCGTATCGGCCTGATCGACAGCGGCGTTGATGCACGCGCGCTGCCAGGCGTGCGCGTCGAACAGCGTGCATTCGCCGGCGCGGACGCGACGCCGGCGCTGCACGGCACGGCGGTTGCGTCGCTGATGGACGGCATCGCACACATTTATGCGGCCGATGTCTATGGCGGCGCAACGACGGGTGGTTCAGCGACCGCGATCGCACGCGCATTCGCATGGATGGCGCAGGAACGCGTGGGCGTGGTGAATGTCAGCCTCGTCGGCCCGCCCAATCAGGCGCTGCAGGCGATCGTCGCGGGCATGATCGCGCGCGGCATTCTCATCGTTGCGGCGGTCGGCAATGACGGACCTGCCGCGCCACCGCTTTATCCCGCCTCCTATCCCGGCGTCGTCGGCGTCACCGGCGTCAATGCGCGCGAGCGCGTGCTCGTCGAGGCGGCGCGCGGGCCGCAGGTGGATTTCGCGGCGCGCGGCGCCGACATGGAGGCGGCGAGCCCCGGAGGCAAGACGCCCGTTCGGGGCACATCCTTCGCTGCGCCCATCGTCGCTGCCCTACTCGCACAGCGCCTGAACGCGCCCGGCGTCGGCGCGCAGCGCGCCGTCAACGATCTCACGCGCGCGGCGCGAGACCTCGGCGCGGCCGGTCGCGACGAGGTCTATGGTGCGGGTCTTGTGGGCCGCGCGGCGGTAGCCCATCGCTGACTCAGAAAATTTTCGGGCCGTCGGAAGAAACACCGAGACTGGCTCGTTCTCCTTCCCGACAGCTGCGCAACGGCGCGCGGCGGGAACTTTGAAGGAGAACCATCCATGTTTACCAAATCACTCTTCGTCGGCGCCGCGTTCGCCGCGCTCTGCGTCGCCGCGCCGGCTTCGGCGCAACTCGGCGACGTCGGCGGCCAGGTTGGCGGCCAGGTCGGTGGAACCATCGGCGGCGGCATCTCGCGCCCCGGTCTGCCGGATGTGACCGGCACAGTGCGCGACACCACCAGCCGCGTCCGCGACCGCGCGCAGGACACCACGACGCGCGGCCGCGAAAAGGCCCGTGGCGCGATTGGCCGCGCACGTGATGCGGTTCCCAACAGCGTCGATGCGAGCGGTTCGGCGTCTGGCGCCGCTTCGGTCGACGGCGCGCTGTCGCAAGCGGCTACGCCGGACACGGGCGCTGCGCGTAGTCACGTGAACGGCGCCTCAAACGCCGCGACCTCGACGGTGCGTAATACCGGCAACACCAATCTCGGGGGCGCGCTGGGCGGTTCGGCTGCGGGCGAAGGCGCCGTGGCCGGCCAGTCCGCCAATGGCGCGGCGTCGGGCATGCTCACCGGCGCCGTGAACTCCAATGCCGGCGACACGGCGGCCGATACGGCGACGACCGTCCGAGAAAAGGCCTCGCGCACCTCCCGTCGCGCGGCCCGCACGGCGCGCACCGCAGCGAGCAATGTCCCGAGCCCAAACGCTTCCGCCGCCGCAAGCGCCAACGGCTCGGCCTCGGCTGATCGCAACGGCGCGGAAGCCAATGGCGAACTCAACGCCGCAGGCGCAGCGAATCCGAAAAATTAGGGAACATCCTCAGTCTTCCCGGAATAACAGCGGCGGCGGGGTCTCCCGGGCTCCGCCGCCGTCTCAAGCCGCCCCCAGCAGATCCCCCACCCGCTCCAGTTCTACCGGTCCTGTCATCAACACGCGGTCGTCGCTCGCCTTCCACTCGATGACGAGGTCGCCGCCTTCGAGCTCGACGGTGACGGTGCGGCTCGTGAGGCCGGCACGATGCGCGGCGACCACGGCGGCGCAGGCGCCGGTGCCGCAGGCCTTCGTCTCTCCCACGCCGCGCTCCCACACGCGCAGCTTGATGCGCTCCGGCGACAAAATCTGCGCGAAGCCGACGTTCACGCCATCGGGAAAGAACGGATCTGTTTCAACGCGCGGGCCGATCACCGCGACCGGCGCGAGTTTCACGTCGTTGACGAAGAACACCGCGTGCGGGTTGCCCATGTTGCACGCGCCGGGATGGCCGAGATGGAAGAGGCCCGCGTCGACCTCGTAGTCGAGCCGCTCGGTGTCCATCGCGCGCGCGATCGGGATTTCCTCCCATTTCAGCAGCGGCGAGCCCATGTCCACCGTGATCTGCCCGAGCGTCGTGCGCTCGGCCTTCAGGACGCCCGCGAGCGTCTCGATCTTCACCGGGCCGTCATCGCCGCGCTCGTCGAGCAGAATGGACGCCACACAACGCGAAGCATTCCCGCAGGCCGTCACCTCGCCGCCGTCGGCGTTCCAGATGCGCATGAAGGCGTCGCCGCGGATGGACCGCTCGATGGCGATCACCTGGTCGCAGCCCACGCCCTCTTCCCGGTCGGCGATGGCGCGGGCCTGATCCTTCGAGAGCTGCAGGGCCCCATGGGCGCGCGCGTCGAAGATCACGAAGTCGTTGCCGCAGCCGTTCATCTTGAAGAAACGCATGGAAACCTCGGTGACCCGAACCACGGATATAGGCAACCCCTTGCCGAAACGTAGCTTTACTCTCCGCTGGGGCATCTCAAGCGGCGAACTCCCGTGCTTCCCCGCGAGGGGAAGCTGTCGCGCGCACAGCGCGTGACTGATGGGGCGGCAAGCTGGCTTTCAACAGGGAGCCGCCGCCCCATCCGACTTGCGGCGTCGCCGCAAGCCACCTTCCCCTCACGGGGAAGGACGGAAATCGAGACCGGGCTTCCCCTGCGGGTCGCCTTCCGCTTAGGTGCGCAGCCATTCCGGGGAGCCCTTCACCATGCGGCCTATCGCATTCACCTTCGCGGCGGCGCTGGCCGTCGTCACTTCAGCGTGTGCAACCATGAATGCCTTCACCGACCGGCTCACCAACCGCGACCCCTTCGCGTTCATGGAGGAGGTCGAGGGCAAGCAGGCGCTGGACTGGGTCCGCGCGCAGAACGCCCGCTCGCTCGCCCATCTGGAGGCCGACGCCCGCTTTGCGCCCATGCGCGAGGACGCGCTGAAGATCGTGCAGAGCCGCGACCGGCTGGCGCTGGGCTCCATCCGCGACGGCTATCTCTACAATTTCTGGCAGGACGGAACGAACGTACGCGGCCTGTGGCGACGCTCCCCGCTTGCCGCGTACGCCGCCGGTGCGCCGCAGTGGGAGACGCTGCTCGACGTCGATGCGCTCTCCACCGCCGAAAACGCCAACTGGGTGTTCAAGGGCACGGACTGCCAGCCGGCGCGCGGAACACGCTGTCTGGTCACGCTCTCGAACGGCGGCAAGGACGCTTCTGTGCGTCGCGAATTCGATCTCGCGACGAAGACCTTCGTCGCCGACGGCTTCAATCTCCCCGAAGCGAAGGCCGCAACCGCGTGGAAAGACGCCGACACGATCTATCTCGCCACCGACTGGGGCGCGGGCTCGCTCACGACCTCGGGCTATCCCTTCATCGTCAAGGAACTGAAGCGCGGACAGGCGCTGGCGGATGCGAAGGAAGTGTTCCGCGGCGCGGCGAGCGATGTGGGCGTCTTCCTGCAGGACGCCGAAGCCGAGGACGGCGCGCGTTTCGTCGCCGCGATCCAGGGCGTGACGTTCTTCACCTCCAACGTCTTCCGTCTCGATACGGGAACGCCCGCGAAGCTGAACACGCCGATGAAGTCCACGGTGCAGGGCCTGCACAAGGGCGAACTCATTCTCACGCTTGAGGAAGCGTGGACGCCGCCGGGCGCTGCGACCGCCCTCGGCACGGGCTCGCTCATCTCCATCACGCTCGACAGCGCCACGACCGCAACGCCGGTTGTGAAGCTGCTCTACGGGCCGGGCCCGCGCGACTCCATCGAGAGCGTGGCGATCACGCGCGATGCGGTGCTCGTGGCGGGCTACAGCAACGTGCGCGGCCGGATTCTGCGGTATGCGTTCGACGGCAGAAGCTGGCTTGAAAGCCAGATTCCGCTGCCGCCGAACGGCGCGGTCGGTTTCGCGGGTGCGTCATCGAGTGAATCGACCGCGTTTGCGACGTTCGAGGATTTCCTGCGCCCCGATACGCTCTTCGCCATCGATGCGCGCGCAGGCTCGGCGCGTGCGGTGCAATCGCTGCCGGCGCAGTTCGATGCGTCGAAACTCGTCTCCGAACAGTTCGAGGCGACAAGCCGCGACGGTACGAAGGTGCCCTACTTCGTCGTGCGCCCCCGCGACGCGCAGATGAACGGCGAGAACCCGACGCTGCTCTACGGTTACGGCGGGTTCCAGATCTCGCAGACGCCCGCCTACTCGCCGCTTTCCGGCAAGCTCTGGATGGAACGCGGCGGCGTCTACGTCATCGCCAATATCCGCGGCGGCGGCGAGTTCGGTCCTGCGTGGCACCAGGCGGGCCTCAAGCTCAAGCGTCAGGTGGTGTATGACGATTTCATCGCCGTCGCCGAAGACCTGATCGCGCGCAAGATCACCAGCCCGCGCCGTCTCGGCATCATGGGCGGATCAAACGGCGGCCTCTTGATGGGCGTGATGCTCACGCAGCGCCCCGATCTCTTCCGCGCCGCCGTGGTGCAGGTGCCGCTGCTCGACATGCTGGGCTTTGCGGACGCCAACATGCTCGCCGGCGCGTCGTGGGTGGATGAATACGGCGACCCGCGCCTCGGCGAGAACGGCAAGCCCACGCATCCGGACGAACGCGCGTGGCTCGCGAAACTCTCGCCCTACCAGAACATGCGCCCGCAGGCGGTGACGCCGGTGATGCCGTTCTTCGTGACCTCCACGAAGGACGACCGCGTGCATCCCGCGCATGCCCGCAAGATGGCCGCGCGCCTCGAAGCGGCGGGCACGCCCTTCTACTATTACGAGAACATCGACGGCGGCCATTCGGCGGCGGCCAACCAGCAGGAAGTCGCAAGACGCCGCGCGCTGGAGTTCACGTATCTGAACGAACGGCT
This sequence comes from Caulobacteraceae bacterium, assembly GCA_009773335.1. Classification (GTDB taxonomy): domain Bacteria; phylum Pseudomonadota; class Alphaproteobacteria; order Caulobacterales; family Aquidulcibacteraceae; genus VFBF01. The sequence goes on along the minus strand of WRPF01000070.1, from coordinate 382 downwards.
GGTGGATTAGGGCATGACGCGTAGGTGCATCTTCCCTCCCCTCAATGGGGAGGGTGGCCGGAGCGTAGCGGAGGCCGGGTGGGGTGCGCGCGCAAACGCTCGGGCGATGGGCGTGTGAGGCGTTGATCGCCTTGCGCGCTTTTCCTTCGACATGGAGCCAGAACCCCACCCGGCGCTTCGCGCCACCCTCCCCATCGAGGGGAGGGAGGGCGTTCGAGCCCGGAAATGCGGGGAACGCGCGCGTCCGTTCCCTCAAAATTGCGGGGATAGATTCACGCCCGTTTGTTGGCCGCCAAAGGCTCCCCGCGAAAATCGCGTGGAACGAAAAAAATCTATCCGGCCGGGGTCGGCGCGGTGGGAGACTGCGTTCGTTGCTCGCGCA
>WRPF01000135.1 GCA_009773335.1 Caulobacteraceae bacterium | reverse complement strand
CATTAAGGATCGGACCGCGGCTCAAAAACATGTCTGGCGGGCCGTGATCGTTCTGCTTTCCGCCGACGGCGTCGGCACGAACGAGATCATGCGCCAGACTGGCACGTCGAAGACCTGCGTCTGGCGCTGGCAGGAGCGGTTCATGGAGGAAGGCGTTGACGGCCTCTCCGCGACAAGACCCGCCCGTCTCGCGTTCGACCGCTCGGGCAGGACGTCGCCGAACGGATCGTCGCCTTGACGCAGCAAGACCCGCCTTGCGAAGCGACGCATTGGACCGGCGCGATGATGGCGAAAGCCGTCGGCGTTTCCGTCAGCTCGGTTCAGCGCATCTGGCGCGCGCACGGGCTTCAGCCACACCGCCTGCGCCTGTTCAAGCTGTCCAACGATGCGGACTTAGGTAAGCCTTCGCCGTAGGCCGCAGGGTAGGTCCGCGGCGGTTATGCCGCCAGCGCCGACGCGGCGTCGTTCTTGTGCCAGTTCCACGGGAGCAGCTCGTCGAGCCGATGCGCGGGGTGGGTTGCGATGCGGGCGAGGACGTCGGCGAGCCAGGCCTGCGGATCGACGCCGTTCATCTTCGCGGTCACGATAAGGCTGTACATCGCCGCGGCGCGCTGGCCTCCGCGATCGGAACCGCAGAACAACCAGCTTTTTCTGCCGAGTGCAATGCCTCTCAGCCCTCGTTCCGCAGCGTTGTTCGATAAGCAAACGCGTCCGTCGCCGAGGAACAGCGTGAAGGCAGTCCAGCGTTTCAGCATGTACTGGATCGCCTTTGCGAGATCGTGTCCGCGCGACAGCTTCGCGACCTGTTCGCGCAGATAGCTTTCGAGCTCGTCGACGAGTGGGCGGCTCGACGCCTGGCGAACCGCAAGACGTTCCTCCGCGCTCTTGCCGTTGATCGTGCGCTCGATCGCAAACAGTGCGTCGATCCGGCGCACGATTTCGATGGCGATCGGCGACAGCGGGATTTCCTTCTTCCCGGCCGCCCTGCGACGCGCGTTTTCGTCGATGTCCGCCATTGCGAAGAACGGACGCCGTGCGTGGGTCCAACACGCCGCCTCCCGGATCGGGCCGGGCTCGCGGTCTGCAAGATACAGCTTGTTGTAGCCGTCATAGGCGTCCGCTTGCAGGATGCCGGAGTATCCCGCCAGATGGCCCTGCGGATGTTCCCCGCGCCGATCGCGCGAGTAATAGAACATCGCGGCCGGCGGCCCGGCGCCGCCGAAGGGCGCGTCGTCGCGCACATAAATCCAGCAGCGTCCTGTGTCGGTCTTGCCCTTGGCCAGCACGGGAACCGTGGTGTCGTCCCCATGCAGCCGCTCGGCTGCGAGGACGTGCGCCTCGACAAGACGCCGCAGCGGATCGAGAACGGAGCAGATGGAGCCGACCGCGTCGGCCATGGTCGACAGGGCGATCGGCGCGCCTTCCAGCGCATAGCGCTCGGCCTGGCGGTTCAGCGGCTGATGCTGGCCGAACTTCTCGAAGGCGATCATCGCAAGGAGGCTCGGCCCCGCCCAGCCGCGCGCGACGACATGGAACGGCGCGGGGGCTTGCGTGATCTTCTCGCAGTCCCGGCAGGTGAACTTCTCTCGCACAGTCTCCACAACCTTCCACTGGCGCGGCATCGTCTCCAGCGTTCGCGTGACATCCTCGCCGAGCTTGCGCAGGCGCGAACCGCCGCAACAGGCGCAGGCCTTCGACGCCTCGATGACCACGCGCTCGCGCGGCAGATGGTCGGGGAAGGTGTTGCGCTCCGGCCGCTTGCGTTCGAAGCCGGCGACCGTCGTCGTCTTCGCGACGGCGCGCTCCGCGGCGAGTTCGTCTTCCGTCGCGCTCGCCTCCAACTCCTCCAGCTCGAGCGACAACTGATCGAGCAGCCGCGCAGAGCGCTCCGATTTCTGCCCGTAGATCTGCCGTTGCAATTTGGCGATCTGGAGCTTTT
>WRPF01000134.1 GCA_009773335.1 Caulobacteraceae bacterium | reverse complement strand
CGTGCTGATCGAGGATCTTCACGGCTTCATCGAGCGCGACCGACACCAGTTGCGAGACGCCGCGCTCGGCCATGGTGACGCCGAACAGCCGGTTCATCCGCGCCATCGTGATCGGATTATGGGTGATGATGATGAAGCGGGTGTCGGTCGAGGAGGTCATCTCGTGCAGCAGGTTGCAGAACCGCTCCACATTGTGGTCGTCGAGCGGCGCGTCGACTTCGTCCAGCACGCAGATCGGCGAGGGGTTCGTCAAGAACACCGCGAAGATCAGCGCCAGCGCGGTCAGCGCCTGCTCGCCGCCTGACAGCAGCGACAGCGTCTGCGGCTTCTTGCCGGGCGGTTTGGCGATGATTTCGAGCCCGGCTTCCAGCGGATCGTCGCTCTCGATCAGATGAAGCGCTGCTTCGCCGCCGCCGAACAGTTCGACGAACAGCCGCTTGAAATGGCTGTTGACGATTTCGAACGAGGTCAACAGCCGCTCGCGCGCCTCGCGGTTGAGGCTCTGGATGCCCTGGCGCAGCCGCTTGATGGCTTCGACCAGGTCGTCGCGCTCGGTCGTCAGCGCCGTATGCTGGGCCTCGACCTCGTGCAGTTCTTCCTCGGCGCGCAGATTGACCGCACCGAGTCGCTCGCGGTCGCGGCGCAGCTTTTCGAGGTTTTCCTCGATCTCGGGCAGCGGCGGCAGGTCGGCGCCCGGCTCGATCTCGGCGAGACCGGCCACGGCGTGCGGCTCGACCTCGAGCATGTCGTGGATTTCGCGCTCGATATCGGCGAGCCGGCGTCGCGCGCCTTCCATGCGTTCCTCGGCGCGGGCGGTTGCCTCGCGCGCGCTGGACAGCGCCTCCAGCGAAACCTTCGCCGCGCGGTCGGTTTCCGCCATCGCGTTCTCGGCCGTGGCCAAGGCGTCGGCGGCGACCTGGCGGCCGGATTCGGCGGCTTCGATTTCGCCGATGATGGCGCGACGCTTTTCCGCGAACAGGGCCGGGGCATTGTCGAGTTCGGCGCGCTCGGCGGTGACCTCGGTGATGCGCTCTTCGATGGTGGAGATGTGCGAGGCCGCACCGGCCCTGCGCTCCTGCCACTGGTTGCGTTCGGCAATGATGGCCTGCAGGCGGCGGTCGGCGAGTTCCGCCTCGCGCGCCAGCGCCTGGGCTTCGGCCCGTACCTGGGCTGCGAAGCGGCGGTGGCCCTCGATGTCGGAGCGAACGGCAGCCAACCGTGTCTCGGTGTCGAGGCTGGGCGGCAATTCGTCGAGCGCAGCAGTAGCGCTTTCGTGCGCGCTTTCGGCCTCGGCGCGGTCGGCGTTGAGGCGGGTGTGCGCTTCGGTCAGCGCGGATTTTCGCGCGGCGTGGCGGTTGATTTCGCGTTCGGCATGGGCATGGCGCTCGCGCGCGGCATCGGCCTCGCGCTGGGCGGCGCGCCATGCCTCGCGGGCGGAGCCCTCGGCGGAGGAGGCCGCCTTCAGCGCGGTCTCGGCGGTTTCCAGCTGCTGACGCTTGGCGGAGGCGTCGATCCGGGCCTGCTCGAGTTCGTTTTCGATATCGACCAGCCGGGCACGCTCGGCGAGGCGCCGCGCAGCACCGGTCGGCGCATGGGCTGCCGCGACAAAGCCGTCCCAACGCCAGACGTCGCCCTCCGGCGAAACCAGTCGTTGGCCGGTCTTCAACTGCGACACCAGCTCCGCGCCGCGCTCTCTCGGCACCACGCCGATCTGGGCGAGGCGGCGCGCCAGCTCGATCGGCGCGTCGACATGCGCCGCCAGCGGCTCGACGCCCTCGGGCAGCGCGGGATCGCCCTCGGTGACGCCGGAATTGGTCCAGCGCATCGGCGCCGAGGGATCGACCGGCGCGTCGAGGTCGTCGCCGAGTGCGGCGCCGATCGCCTTCTCGTAGCCCTTGGCGACGGTGACGCCGTCGATGATCGGCGGCCACAGGTTCTTGGTTT
>WRPF01000069.1 GCA_009773335.1 Caulobacteraceae bacterium | reverse complement strand
GACCCAGCACCGCGCCCACATACGCGACCAGCTCCAGCACCCAGAGCCGGAGGCTTTGCGTGAGGCGGTTCAGTCTGTCGATGTCGGGGATGGGGGTTTCGTGTCTCATGGACCGGAGTTTCGCACGGCGTGGAGTCCGGTCGGATAGATTCACGCCGCGCGACGCGCTGCGCCTTGGGAGCCATGACGGGAGGTGGGGAAATGGTGTGGTGAAGGGGGGGCGTTCCCCCTATTCATCTCGGTTTGGTCGCTGCGACACACCGCAATCTCAACCCTCATCCTGAGCCTGTCGAAGGAGGAGGGCATCTCAGCGGACTCTTGGCGCAAGCTCAGAGAGCGGTTCGCCGCTCCCGGCCATAGGTGATCTGGAATGATCGCCGCCGCGCTGTGGGTTCTAATTGGCCTTGTTGTGACGGGGCATGTACCAGCCCCAGACTCGTTCATCTCCGTCGGGCCCTCGCCACGCTATGTGCTGGCAGAAGACCACCCGATGATGGCGCTGAAAGATGTCGTCATACTCAACCATCCCCCAGACGTAGAGACCTCTCCCGCCATAGGCGCGCTTGATCCCGTCTACCTCCTCGTCGGGCACGAACCCTTCAACGGTCGAGCCGATAGTCGAGTTAGACTGAGGCGCGATGAGAGAGCTTCCTGCTCTCTTTGGCGGCAACGGAAATTTGTGCCCATCTGGCAACGGGAAAGGCAGAATATCGGCTCTTATCCGCCAACGGACGTTTCGAGCAAAAGTCATTCCTGTGTTGCGAAGAAGCGGGCTAACCTCGAAGCGAAGATTTTTATCCCGCTCTTGGTAGATGGCATCCCCGATCATCACGGACAAATAAGCGCGAGTCTGCGTTTCTCCGAAGGAGCGCTGCATCGCAGCAATTTGCTCGGTTGTGGCGACACTTCGAGAGACATTTTCGGCGCTGACTTGCATGGACTTTGCGACGGCCTCCATAGCGGACGCTACGCGTGTGGCTTCTGCCAACGAGGCAGTAAATTCGGCGGCTTGTCGAGTTGCGTTCGCCTTGGCATCGGCAAGGACGCCCCGCGTCTCCCACCAAAGCAGCGCAGTGAACGCCCCAAGTCCGAACGTGAACACAACGAGAGCAGCAGTGAAAATGGCAATCCATTCTTCCGCTGTGCGCCATGCAAAGCGCTCTTCGACTTCTACTTTTTCGGCGGACTTATACTCCAGTTGGTAGGTGCGATCTTTCTGGGGGCGAAGCGTAAAAGTCTCGGTTTTTCGGTATTGTTCTTCGGCATGGCGCTGAGCCTTTTCGTGCTCCTGATAGCTTTTGTCCGAGGCTATTAGAGACACGCCAACAAAAGTCAGCAGCAGCACGGATACGCCCAATGCGCGCACCCACGCGGGCTTTATGCGGTCAGATATCTTCAAGCGCGACATGCGGCATCCCCAGCGCCGCAACCGTAGCCAGGAAGAACGTCGCCGGGAAAGTCCCGCGTGCGAGCTTGTTCTTCACGCTGGCGACGGTCTCGTCTGGATGTCCGTGCTCCTTGAGTAGTTCAACGAGCGCTTCGTAGGTCACGCCCGCGCGTTTCAGTTCGGCTTTCAGGAACGCAGCGGCGCGCGCCGCCAGCTCGGCTTCGGTCTTGGCTAGGCCCATTGGTATCGCCTCCGGTCGAATAGTCTCATATTCGGTCCTTTCCCCCTTGCCAAGCCCCATGAGGTCTCATATATGAGACCTCATGAAGGGAACGCACTTCCTCACCACCTCACGCGCCAAGACGCTGTCGCTCGCGACCGTCTTCCGCATGAGCGATGAAGAGGCGGAAACCTACTTCCAAGGCCTGCGCTGGGCCGACACGGACGGCGCGCCGGCCTGCCCGGCCTGCGGCGGTCTGGACGCCTATTCCTTCCGTCGCCCGACGGGCGCGCTCCAGTTCCAGTGCAAGGCCTGCAAGAAGCAATTCTCGATCACGTCGGGCACGCTCTTCGCCGCGCACAAGGCGCCGCTGCGCGCCTACCTCGCGTGCATCGCGGTCGCCATGAACGAAGTCAAAGGCAAGTCGGCGCTGGCGCTCTCGCGCGATCTCGGCATGTCCTACAAGGCGGTGTGGGTTCTCCTGCACAAGGTGCGCGAGGCGATGGCGGCGGAAATGAAAGGCCGCATGGTCGGTGGCGAAGGCCAAGTCGTCGAAACGGACGGCGCCTATTTTGGCGGCCATGTCCGCCCCGCCAATCTCCGCAAGGATCGCGTGGACCGCCGCTTTCGCAAGAACCAGAACGGCAAGCGCAAGGTCGTGGTGATCGTGCGCGAGCGCGGCGGCGAGACGCTTCCCGGCGTCTTCCGCTCCGAAGCCCAAGCCCTTGGCTTCATCAAGGCCCGCGTCCGCAAGGACACGCTGGTTCAGGCGGACGAAGCGACCTCATGGGATGCACTGCACGCCCGCTTTGAAATGAAGAGGATCAACCACCAAGAGGCCTATAGCTTCGACGGCGCCTGCACGAACTGGGCAGAGAGCTTCTTCGCCCGCATGCGTCGCGGCGAGATGGGCCACAACCACCACGTCGCCGGCCCGTACCTTCTCCGCTACGCTCAGGAAGCCGCATGGCGTGAAGACAACCGCCGGGTGGACAACGGCAGCCAAGTCCGCCGCGTCGCGACGCTGGCGCTCGCAAGCGGCCCCAGCGTTGATTTCTGCGGCTACTACCAGCGGCACCGGCAAGCCTGAGGCTAAGTCCGTTAATCTCTCATCAACACACGATTTCGCGAATCGGTCCGAGATGCGCTGACCCGAAAGGGCGAGCGCCAGACCGTGGTGAGACACGATCCAGCGCTCTTTCAGCAACCACCATGCACCGGTGGCTGGCGATATGAACCGCGATTCGCAGACTCGTCTGCGTCGCGATGCCGGTCAATCCTGCATGGCCTTCGTGAAGGCTTTGAAAATGACCACGTTCCTCGTCACTTACGACATCAACAAAGAAAAGCCGAAACCCGATCGGGACCGTGCAAAGCTGCTGGCGCACATCAAGACTTTCGCATTCGCGTACTTGTCTGAGTCGTCATACGCAATCGATTGCCAGCTTACGGCGCCCCAGCTTTACAACCTGCTCCGCCAGCACCTTGACCCCGATGACACGATTTACGTCATCACGTTGACGCGCCGATGGGATGGCTTTGGTCCGACTGCTGTGAACCGCTGGCTTCAGCAAAGGCTTGGGCTTGCAGGATGACGGAACAGCGTGCGCGCGCGATTTGCTCCAACTCTCGCACCTCATCGCTTGTCTCGGGCTCGATCGTGAATCGGTCATTTTCTGTGTGAATTCGCATGATCGTCTCCGCAGAAAGCGAGACGATCATATGCGCTTCGGATCGGAAGCCGGATTGCGCCTAGTCCACGTCTGGCGCGAGCGCCCACGTTTGTACCGGCCCTTCATTCCCGACCGCCACGACGATCCCACGGGCGCGTAGGTCTTTCAGCGCGTACCGGGCCTGATCCAGCGCACGAGTGGACACACGGACGGCAGGGAGTCCTTTGGACAGGAGCACGGCTTTCGCGAGGTCGCGGGTGGTCACCGGCCCCTTGGCGATCCGTAACGCCGACAGGACGGGGCGCGACACGCTCCCGCGCGCGGCCCGCTTCTGCTTGGCCTTCGGCGGCGGCTTCAAGGTGATTTCTGGTTCCAGCAATCGCAGCGTCGCCTCGATGTGCGTCAGGGACATGAGAAGGCCCTGCAGGCTTACCTCGGTCTCTGCGATCTCGGCATGCAAGGCGGAGCGCCTCTTGCGGAGTTCATCAATGGCTTTCGACATGCCATAGAAGGTGGGGGCGACCCCCGCCAGAGTCTTCTGAGCAAGCGCCAAGATACCGCATCTCAGCAACGCCGCCTGGGCACCGTCGCCCTTCGACAGGCTCAGAGTGAGGGCGTGGCACGCTCCCAGACAAACTTCCTGCGAGTAGGGGCGGAAGCGACTAGTGCTACCTTGTAGGCGCGTGTCGCCCTTCCGAGGGTCACGAATTGGCGGACACTCCTGCTGCGATGAGCGCCACTACCGGGGCTAGCGCAAGGAAGAACATGCTAATTCTAACCGATCTGGCGTTGAACTTCGCCACCTGAACATTTGTCGAAATGCGCTGCTGCAAGTGGTAAAGCATCTCAGCCCTGATCTGCGCCGCTGTTTTTCTCTGCGCAATATCATCAGTGAATAGTTCCGGATCCCAACCTCGTACGGCAACACTCACTGGCCGAAGCGCCCAAGCTGCGAACGCGGCAGAAAGAACGAGAAGTATCGCGGCAGAGAGTGCCGCATTGGCTAACGGTTGGGCTCCTGCCACGCCCAGCTTATCCGCAAAAATGGCGGTCGCCGCCGTCGCAAGTGTTGCAGATACTGACAAGAGTCCCAGAGAACGCGTATCCGTGGCAACCAAGAGTTCGACTTGACTAGCAATTCGATCGGAGGCTTCGCGCAGCAGCAATTCGAGAGTAGCTTCGTCAGCGTTCAGATATGATTCGTGCAACTTTTGAGTGCTCATCTATGGCCCCACCTGACAAAGACCGCGCGACAGAACAAAAAAAGGAGCCTGGTAAGTTCACCGAGAGAAAGGCTCCCCCGGCGCCGCCACCGCCGCCGCCGAACAAGAAGGCGTGATCCGAGTTGGTTACCTCAGCATGACACACTGACCGCAGGTGTCACCTGCTCACCTGCCTCCGTTCAATCCACCAGCGCCCGGCTCGTCACACGCGGCGTCGCCCCCGTCGCCAGCACGGCGACGACGAGCGCCACGGCGAGGAAGGATGCGGCGAGAAAGAACGGCGCGCCCGGCGCCTGCACGGGCGCTGCGGCGGAGATGAAGTAGCCGAACACGCCGGTGTAGACGACCGGGCCGATCATGCCGGCCAGGCTCGCGAGCCCCGCGATGGCGCCCTGCAGCGCGCCCTGCTCCGTGGGTGCGACGCGCCTGGTCATCAGCGACTGCGCGGCGGGCGTCGCAAAACCCCACAATGCAAAGACGCCGATCGCCACGAACAGGATCTGCGGCGCCCACGCGGCGCCGTAGACCGTCAGCCCGAGCACGCCGAAGCTGAGCCCGCCGAGCAGCGCGCGCCGCTCGCCGACAGCGCGCACCACGCGCCCGACGAGTCCCGCCTGCACCAGCACGCCGACTGCGCCGGACGCGGCCATCATCGAGCCGATCGCCGGCGGTCCCCAGCCGAAGCGGTTTGCGGCGTAGAGCACGAACACGGAGGGAAACACCATGTGTGCGAGGTCGGCGAGGAACTTCATCGTCGCAAGACCGAAGAGGTCCGGCCGCGCCTGCAGGAAGCGGAACGAGCCCAGCGGATTGGCGCGTTTCCAGTCGAACGCGCGGCGGCGTTCCGGCGGCAGCGACTCCGGCAGCACGAACAGGCCGTAGAGCCCGCTCAGCGTGCACATGCCCGCCGCGATCCACAGCGGCAGGTGCGGATCATGCGTGGAGAGCCAGCCGCCGAACGCGGGCCCGAGGATGAAGCCGCCGCCGAACGCCGCGCCCATCACGCCGAACGCGGCCGCGCGCTTTTCCGGCGCCGTGACATCGGCGATGTAGGCGCTGGCGGTGGCGGCGCTCGCGGACGCGACGCCCGAGAAAATGCGCGCGGCGAACATCACCGCGAGGTTCGGCGCGAGCGCGAACATCACGTATTGCAGACCGACGCCGAAATTCGAGAAGAGAATGATCGGCCGGCGCCCGAAACGATCCGACAGCGCCCCGAGCACGGGTGAGGCAAAGAACTGCATCAGCGCCCACACGAAGGTGAAGGCGCCATAGGTGAAGGCCTGGTGCGACGCGTCGCCGCCGGCGAGCTTCGAGATCAGCAATGGCAGCACCGGGATCAGCACGCCGAACGACATCGTGTCGAGAAACACGGTGACGAAGATGAAGCGCACGCCAGCGCGCCGGCCGGGCGTCGGCGCGCCGGATTGGGAGGGTTCGGACATGGAGCGACCCTAGCCCGGAATCAGGCGTGGCGCGACCGCAGGCGCGTTATCCTGCGCCCGGCGCCCGCCCCCTGCTTGCTCCTGTGGCCCCCATCGCCTAAACACGCGCGCTTTTGCCCTACTCAAGTGACTCGGAGGCTCGCCGGACGGCGGGTGCGCGCATGCCGAAACGGACCGACCTCGACACGATCCTCATCATCGGCGCTGGGCCCATCATCATCGGCCAGGCGTGCGAGTTCGACTATTCCGGCGTGCAGGCGGTCAAGGCGCTGAAAGGCGAAGGCTACCGCGTCGTGCTGGTCAACTCGAACCCGGCGACGATCATGACGGACCCCGATCTCGCCGACGCCACCTACATCGAGCCGATCACGCCGGACATCGTCGAAAAGATCATCGCGAAAGAGCGCCCGCTCTCGAAGGGCGGTTTCGCCGTGCTGCCGACCATGGGCGGACAGACCGCGCTCAACACCGCGCTCGCGCTGTTCCACCGCGGCGTGTTCGAGAAGTACGACATCGAGATGATCGGCGCGCGCGCCGACGTGATCGAGAAGGCCGAGGACCGCCAGAAATTCCGCGCAGCGATGGACGCCATCGGCCTTGAGAGCCCGCGTTCGGCGATCGCGAGTTCGCCGGAGGTGAAGAACGCCGACGGCTCTTCGACCTATGACCGCGTCACCGGATTCGCAGAGGCGATGCGTGCGCTGGAGAAGGTCGGCCTGCCGGCGATCGTGCGGCCTTCTTTCACGCTCGGCGGTCTCGGCGGCGGCGTCGCCTACAACCTGGAAGAGTTCGAGACGATCGCCAGGAGCGGCATCGACGCCTCCCCGGTCGGCCAGATCCTCATCGACGAAAGCCTTATCGGCTGGAAGGAATACGAGATGGAGGTCGTCCGCGACAAGGCGGACAACTGCATCATCATCTGCTCCATCGAGAACATCGATCCGATGGGCGTGCACACCGGCGACAGCGTCACCGTGGCGCCTGCGCTCACGCTGAGCGACCGCGAATACCAGATCATGCGCAACGCGAGCATCGCGGTGCTGCGCGAGATCGGCGTGGAGACCGGCGGCTCGAACGTGCAGTTCGCCGTGAACCCGAAGGACGGCCGCCTCGTCGTCATCGAGATGAACCCGCGCGTGTCGCGTTCGTCGGCGCTTGCGTCAAAGGCCACCGGCTTTCCGATCGCGAAGGTCGCGGCGAAACTGGCTGTCGGCTACACGCTCGACGAGATCGCCAACGACATCACCGGCGGCGCCATGCCGGCGAGCTTCGAACCGACCATCGACTACGTGGTCACGAAAATCCCCCGCTTTGCTTTCGAGAAATATCCCGGCTCCGATCCGACGCTCACAACCTCGATGAAGAGCGTCGGCGAGGCCATGGCCATCGGGCGCAACTTCCAGGAATCCCTGCAGAAGGCGCTGCGTTCGCTCGACACCGGGCTTTTCGGGCTCGACGAGATCGACATCAAGGGCGCCAAGGATGAGGACGGCGGGCGCGCCGCCGTGCGCGAGAGGCTCGTCACGCCGCACGCCGATCGTCTGCTCGTCGTCGCCGAAGCGCTGCGGCGCGGCCTGAGCGAAGAGGAAATCTGCGCGGCGTCCCACTACGATCCCTGGTTCGTGCGCCAGATCGCCGAGATCGTCGCGATGGAAGCCGTGGTGCGCGAGGCCGGCCTCCCGAAGACCGCCGAAGGCATGCGCGCCCTGAAGGCCATGGGATTTTCCGACGTGCGTCTGGGAAAACTCACCGGCGCGAAGGAAACCGCCGTCCGCAAGGCGCGCCACAAACTCGGCGTGCGGCCGCAGTTCAAGCGTATCGATTCCTGCGCCGCGGAATTCCGCGCCTCGACGCCGTACATGTATTCCACCTATGAAACCGCAGCGTTCGGCGGCGAACCGGAGTGCGAGTCCGATCCCACGGCGCGCGACAAGATCGTCATTCTCGGCGGCGGCCCCAACCGCATCGGCCAGGGCATCGAGTTCGACTACTGCTGCTGCCACGCAGCGTTCGCCTGCCGCGACCTCGGCGTTGAATCGATCATGGTCAACTGCAACCCCGAGACCGTCTCGACGGACTACGACACCTCCGACCGCCTCTACTTTGAACCGTTGACCACTGAGGACGTGATCGAAATTCTCGACGTCGAGAAGAAGAACGGCGTGCTCAAGGGCGTCATCGTGCAGTTCGGCGGGCAGACACCGCTGAAACTCGCACAGCCGCTCGAGTCCGAAGGCGCACCGATCCTCGGCACGACACCCGACGCCATCGATCTCGCCGAAGACCGCGAGCGCTTCCAGAAATTGCTGAAGAAGATCGGCCTGAAGCAGCCCGACAACGCCACCGCCCGCAGCGAGGAAGAGGCGCTCGCGGCCGCGCGCGCCGTCGGCTACCCGGTGATCCTGCGCCCCTCTTTCGTGCTCGGCGGGCGGGCGATGGAAATCGTCTACGACGACGAAGGCCTCATGCGCTACGTGACGCATGCGGTGAAGGCGAGCGAGAACTCGCCCGTGCTGGTCGACCGCTATCTGCGCGACGCCATCGAGGTGGACGTGGATGCGGTGTGCGACGGCGAGACCGTCTGGGTCGCGGGCGTGATGGAGCATATCGAGGAAGCGGGCATCCACTCGGGCGATTCCGCCTGCGCGCTGCCGCCCTACACGCTCTCGAAGCCTGTCATCGCCGAGATCGAGCGCCAGACCGAAGTGCTCGCGCGCGCACTCGACGTGCGCGGCCTCATCAACATCCAGTTCGCGATCAAGGACAACGACATCTACGTGCTGGAGGCAAACCCGCGCGCCTCGCGCACGGTGCCGTTCGTCGCCAAAGCCACCGGCGCGCCGGTGGCGGCGATCGCAGCGCAGGTGATGGCGGGAAAACCGCTCGCACAGATCGCGCGCCCGAAACGCCAGAACAACCACGTCGCCGTGAAAGAAGCGGTGTTTCCGTTCGCACGCTTCCCGGGCGTCGACCCGATCCTCGGCCCGGAAATGCGCTCCACAGGCGAAGTCATGGGCATTGACGTCGATTTCCAGGCGGCCTTCGCGAAAGCGCAGATCGCCGCCGGCGACACGCTGCCCACCACTGGCGTCGTGTTCATCTCCGTCAAGGACAGCGACAAGCCCATGATGGTCGAGGCCGCGCGCGATCTTGTGGCCATGGGCTTTTCGATCGTCGCGAGCGAAGGCACGGCGAAATTGCTTGCAGAGGCGGGTGTTGCGGTGACGCGCATCAACAAGGTCGCCGAGGGCCGTCCGCACATCGTCGATTCGATGAAGAACGGCGAAATCCAGCTGGTGTTCAACACCACCGAAGGCGCGCAATCCTATCGTGACAGTTTTTCGATACGCCGGACCGCCCTCCAGCAGGATATCCCCTACTACACCACCATCGCCGGAGCGAAGGCCACCATCCAGGCCATCAAGCGCCTGAGGACCGGAGACCTCGAGGTGCGCCCGTTACAGGCGTACGCTTGACGACCGCCCTCTTGCGTGGCTGACTTTCGCCCCGAATTTCACGGCTCACAGCAGAACGAAAGTTCCAGATTCATGGAAAAAGTGCCGATGACCGCCGAAGGGCATGCCGCCCTGGACGCCGAACTGAAGCGTCTGAAGACCGTTGAACGGCCGTCCGTGATCCAGGCGATTTCGGAAGCGCGCCAGCACGGCGATCTCTCCGAAAATGCGGAGTATCACGCCGCGAAGGAGCGCCAGAGCTTCATCGAGGGCCGCCTCCTGGAGCTTGAGGACAAGCTCGCGCGCGCGCAGGTGATCGATATTTCCCGCCTCGGCGGCAATACCGTGAAGTTCGGCGCCACCGTCTCCGTCCTCGACGAGGATTCTGGCGACAAGGCCAACTACAAGATCGTCGGCGAAGACGAGGCGGACGTGCGCGCCGGCAAGATCTCCATCTCATCGCCCATTGCGCGCGCGATGATCGGCAAAGAAGTCGGCGATGTCGTCGAAGTGGCGGCGCCCGGCGGGGCCAAGTCCTATGAGATCCTCAAGATCAAGTGGAAGTGACGGTCAAGTGGAAGTGACGGGGCGAAGCGGCGCCTGTGCGCGTCGTTGAACTTCATTTCGTCACGGCCATTGCGCGAGCGGCGCCTGACGCACCACATTGTCGCGATGGAGTGTTCCACACAGCTTCGCGCCCCCGCTTGCGTCGCCGCCTGCGTCGCCGCGCCCGGGCGGGTCTGAGCGCATGCAGGCGGTGGGCTTCCAGCCGGCGGACACGCTGCGCGTCTGGGTCGTGACGGACGGCCGCGCGGGCATCGAGAACCAGGCGCTGGGCCTCGCCGAGGCGATCGCCCGGCGCACGCCGGCGGAAATATCCATCAAGCGGATCGGTGTGCGCACCCCCTGGTCGTGGCTGCCGCCCGGGCTGATCCCCGCGCCGCGCCAGGCGCTCACGGCCGGCTCCGACCCACTGGAGCGACCGTGGCCGGACGTCTGGATCGGCTGCGGGCGCGCCTCGCTGCCCTACTCCATGGGCGTGCGGGTCTGGTCGCGCGCGCACACGCTCGTGGTCCAGTTGCAGGACCCGCGGGTCAATCCGCGCGAGTTCGACGTCGTGATTCCGCCCGCGCACGATGCGCTTGAAGCCCCGAATGCGTTTTCCATCATCGGCGCCTGCCACCGCGTGACGCCGGAGCGCATTGCGAAGGAAGCGCGGGAGTTCGTCGAGGATCTTTCCGCCGTTCCCCCGCCCGCCATCGCCGTGCTGATCGGCGGCAGGAGCAAGCGGCAGGACATCTCGCCCGAAAGCGCGCGTCGGATCAGTCGCGAACTGTCGGCGCTGGAGGGCAGCCTGATGGTCACGCTGTCGCGGCGCACATCGCCCGCCGCGCGCGCCGTGTTCGCGCGCGAGCTGCGGCCGTTCACGCGCCTCTGGTATGACGGCGACGGCCCGAACCCCTACTTCGCGATGCTCGGCGCGGCGGATGTCATCCTCGTCACCGCCGACAGCGCCAACATGGCCGTGGAGGCCGCCGCCACCGGCAAGCCGCTGCTCATCATTCCCATCGACGGCGATCCCGGCAAGATCGGCCACCTGCACCAGGAACTCTACGATCGCGGCTGCGCGCGTCCGTTCCAGGGACGGCTGGAGAACTGGAAGCCCGAGCCGCTTCGCGAAACCGACCGCGCGGCGGCGGCGGTGCTGCAGCTGATGGCCCAGCGCGCGCGCTGAGGCGTTCCGCTTCCGCTCAGGATGCGGCGCCCGGATCGTACAGGACAGCGCCGTCTTCCTTCAGGACCACGCGATCGGGCTTTCTGTCGAGCAGCGCGATGACGCTCTCGCTCGGTCGGCACAGCTCGACGCCTTTCGGCGTCGCCACGATCGGGCGGTTGACGAGGATCGGGTGTGCAACCATCGCATCAAGAATCACCGCGCCATCGCCGGACTGTTCCAGCACGCCGTATTCGGCTGCGAGCGCCGGTGGAACACGCAGCATTTCGCGCGGCGTCTTTCCCGCGGCCGCAAACAACGCGACGAGTTGGTCGCGCGTCCAGCCCGTATCGAGATAGGGGATGATTTCCGGCTCGTATCCGCTTGCACGCACGAGCTCGACGACATTGCGCGACGTGCCGCAGCCGGGATTGTGATGGATCACTACCGGGAAGTAGTCCGTCATCGTCACGCTTCCTTCCTGAACAGGACGCCGCAGAGACCCGCAGCGATCAGCGCCCCCGCGAACTGCGCGCCGATGAACATCGGCGCATCCTGCGGGCGCACGCCGGCGAACGTATCGCTCATGGCCCGCGCAATCGTGATCGCCGGGTTCGCGAACGAGGTCGAGGCGGTCCACCAGTAGCCGGCGGTGATCACAAGCGCGACGGTCGCGGGGACCGCGTCTGGCCGCCACCGGACCGCGCCGAGAATGGCGAAGACAAGTGCGAACGTGGCCACGCCTTCGGACAGCGCCTGCGCGGGGCCCGCGCGCACGGTCGTTGCGACCTGCAACACCGGCACCTCGAACATCGCATGCGCGAGCCACGCGCCAAGCACGCACCCGGCGATCTGCGCGACGACGTAGAACGGCGCCGCCGCGAACGACATCTCGCGCCTTAGCACCATCACCAGCGTCACCGCCGGATTGAAGTGCGCGCCCGAAATCGGCCCGAGCGAGACGATCAGCACGAACAGCATTGCGGCGGTGGCGGCGGTGTTGCCGAGAAGCGCCACCGCGTCGTTTCCCTGCGCCATGCGGCTGGCGAGGATGCCGGAGCCGATGACACATCCCGCGAGCAAGGCCGAACCGAGCGCCTCCGCCGCGATCCGGCGCGGCATTTCCCCAGTGAGTTTCGTGGTGAGTTTCGTCATGTCAGTGCGTATCGCCTTTGCTCAGGCCAATACGATCAAGGCGCTCCTTGAGTTTCAGACGATCGAGGCCTTCCATCGGCAGATTCACGAACGCGGTGATGCGATTGTTGAGCATGCGGTAGGCTTCGGCGAACGCCGCTGCGATTTCCGCCGGAGATCCATCGACTGCGGCGGGATCCTCCTGGCTCCAGTGTGCGTTGATCGGCTGTCCCGGCCACACCGGGCACACCTCGCCCGCCGCGTTGTCGCAGACGGTGAAGATGAAATCCATCGCTGGCGCGCCGGGCGCCGCGAACTCATCCCACGGTTTGGAGCGAAATTTGCTCACGTCGTGGTTGAGTTTCTGCAACAGGTTCAGCGCGTGCGGATTGACCTCGCCCTTCGGGATCGAGCCCGCGCTGTACGCCTTGAACTTCGGCGCGCCGACACGGTTCATGATGGCCTCGGCCAGGATCGAGCGCGCAGAATTTCCTGTGCAGAGAAAAAGCACATTGTACGTGGCGTTCGCATTGTTCTTGTCAGTCATTACCGCCTCCATTCATACGAGGTAGACCGGCGCGAATCCGCCGCCGGGGGTGCGAAAATTGGTCGTCTGCCCCTGATAGAGCCGCGCCGCCGCGAGGAGCAGCGCGCCGTCGTAGGTGTAAAGCCGCACATCGAGCTTGCGCGCATGCGGCGCACCGTCGAGACGGATCATGCGCTCGCTGGGCGTCACCAGCGCCTGCGCGATGTAGTCGTCGGCGAGAATCGCGTCCCAGACGCCCTTCGTCAGCTTGTCGCCGCGATAGACAGCCTTGCCGCCATAACCGCCCGAGGGCTTGAAGAAGAATCCCTTCCTGCCCTTCCAGAGCGCGTCTGCATTCCCGGCGGTGACAGGCGTCGCCTGCGGAATTCTGGCGAGGCTGGCGAGATGCGCACGATCAAGCCCCCAGGTCCCCGGGCGATCGCTGCAGAGCAGCGCAAGGTTGCGCTTGTCGGCAAGCAGCGCGTGCACGTGCGGGTTCGGCGTAACGACAACCGCGCCGTCTGCGTACGCGGCTCTCAGCGCTGCATGCGCGGGCGCATCGAATGCAAAGTCAGTGAGGCGATTGTAGACGAGATCGACTGGCCTGCCGTCGGCGAGGAGCGCGTCTCCTTCATATCGAAGCGACGCCGCGTCGGCGATCACCGTCTCGAATCCGCATCGCATGAGCATACGCCGCGCAAGCAGGAACTCAGGATAAAGATACTGCGCTTCCGGCGCATCGTCGACGATCGCGATCCGGCCGGGACGCCCCGCTCCGCGCTGCGCGCGCCATTCGCGCTCGAACATGTCCACGACGAGCGTTTCAAAATCCGCGCCGCGCGTCGATGCCAGCGCCTCTTCCACCTCGCGACAGCACGCCGACTGCGCACGAGCGATGACGGCGTTGAGAAACGCCCCGCCGGCGTTCGTGTTGATCTCGATGAGTTTCGGACCGTCGGGGGTGAGGTGGAAATCGTAGCCCATCATCGCGCCACGGGGACCGAAGGCGCGCCGTGCGATCTCCGGCGTCCAGGCGGACGCGATCTCCATATACCCCTGCATGCGCGACGCGGCTTCGATGGCGGCGACGATGTCGAGCATCTCCACGCCATCGGATCGCTCGATGAACACTGGCGCCTGCGAGACGAGGTGGGGGCGCGCCTCCATCAACGCCGAAAGATCGGCTTCGCCGTCGATCTCGCGCGCGAGAGCCGCCTTGAAGGCGGGTTCGTCGAGCCCGGTGCAGAAGCACTCCGCATTGAGGCGCGCCGACAGCGTGGCGTGCGAACGCGTTCCGGGTTCGAGGACGACCGACATACGCGCCTAGCTGGACGGTTTGGCGGAACAGCACGCCGCCTGACGCGCGATCTCCGCCACGCCGCCGCAAACCTCGGGGTTTCCTGCGCAGCAGTCTTCCAGCAGGAAGCCGATCAGCGCCCGCACGCGGTCGAACGCCGCCGCGTAGTAGACGAGCCGGCCTTCGCGGCGCGACGTGACGAGGCCGGCGCGCTCCAGGATCGCCAGGTGCGTGGACATGGTGTTGGCGGGAATCTCGAGCGCCCGCGCCACGCCGCCGGCGGGCAGCCCCTCCGGCCCGGCCCGGACCAAGCGGCGGAAGACCTCCATGCGCGTGCCCTGTGCAAGGGCGGCGAAGGCGTCAATGGCGGCGTTTGTTTCCATATTTCCACGATACTGGAATTATTGAAGCGATGTCAAGGGTCGCCCATATGCTAGGCTCCGCGCCGACTCATCCGGAGATATTTCATGCCCAGCGTCAGGCACGCCCCCGTCGTGATCATCGGCTCAGGGCCCGCCGGCTACACGGCGGCGATCTATGCCGCCCGCGCCATGAGGAAGCCCCTGCTCATCGCCGGCATCCAGCCGGGCGGCCAGCTCACCATCACCACCGACGTGGAGAACTATCCGGGCTTCGCCGACGTCATCCAGGGCCCGTGGCTCATGGAGCAGATGAAGGCGCAGGCGCTGCACGTCGGTACGGAGATCATCGAGGACCACATCATGGATGTGGACTTCACCAAGCGCCCCTTCACGCTCACCGGCGACGGCGGGGAGATCTACACGGCCGATACCGTGATCATCGCCACAGGCGCCTCGGCCAAGTGGCTCGGCCTGCCGACGGAGAAGAAGTTCCAGGGCTTCGGCGTCTCCGCCTGCGCCACCTGCGACGGCTTCTTCTACCGCAACAAGGCGGTGGCGGTGATCGGCGGCGGCAACACCGCAGTCGAAGAAGCGCTCTACCTCACGAACTTCGCATCGAAGGTGACGCTGGTGCATCGCCGCGATGAATTCCGCGCAGAACGCATGCTGCAGGAACGCGTGCTGCATCACCCGAAGATCGAAGTGATCTGGAACGCGGCGCTCGATGAAGTGCTCGGCACGGAAGAGCCGCTCGGCGTGACGGCTGCGCGGCTCGTCGATGTGAACACCGGCGCCAAGCGCGACATCGCCGTCGACGGCGTCTTCATCGCCATCGGCCACGAGCCCGCGACCACGCTCTTCAAGGGCAAGGTCGCGATGAAGGACAACGGCTATCTCATCGTCGAGCCCGGCACGACGAAGACCAACATCCCCGGCGTGTTCGCCGCGGGCGACGTGGCGGACGAGACGTTCCGTCAGGCCGTGACGGCCGCCGGCCTCGGCTGCATGGCAGCGCTGGAGGCGGAGCGTTTCCTTGCGGCGGCGGAACACTTAGCGCCCGGCGCCAAGAGCGCGGCCTGATGCCCGTTATTTTTTCACCTCCGCTGCGAGGCCGCTGAGCAGCGCCCAGGCGCCGCGCGTCGCACGCGTGACGGCGGCGGCGTCCTGCGTGGCGCGGCTCAGCACAAAGCCGCCCTGCACGCTTGCAAGCAAAAGCGTCGCCAGGTCATCGACATTGATGCGCTTCGGCAAGGCGCCATCCCTTCGCGCCTCGGCGAGCGCGTCGGCCAGCAGCCCGATCACCGTCCGGAAATAGCGATCGAGGCGCGCGCGCAATTCTCCGTCATCGAGCACCGCTCTCTCGTTTGCGAGACGGCCAAGCCGACACCCCTTCAGGCCGTCGCGCGCCTGCATAAGGTACGTCCTGATCCGCAGGAGCGGCGCACGACCTGATCCGAACGCGTTGCGGGCCTTTTCCGTCAGCTCCCCCTCGATGTCGTCGAGCGCAGCGGCGGCCAGCTCCTTCTTGGACCGGAAATGATGGTAAAGGCTGCCCTGCCCTGCACCGCTCTCGTCCATCACGTCGCGTGGACTCATGCTCTCGAAGCCCTGCAGCCACAGGAGTTTCTTCGCGGCATCGAGAATGGCCTGCCTCGTCATCACGGTTCCCATTGACTCTGTAACTACTGGTATGTACACGCCGGCCGTCAATCTTGCAACGGAGCCAGCCCATGTCGCCGTCCATGACGCCCGAACTCCACTACGCCATCCTCGCAGCGACGTTCACCGGGCTGATCTGGCTGCCGATCATCGCCAACAGGCTCCTTGAGATCGGCCCATGGCGAGCGCTCAAGAATCCGGAGCCGGATGTTCGCCCCAGGGCGGACTGGTCGCATCGCGCGGGGCACGCGCATCGCAACGCGATCGAAAATCTCGTGGTATTTGCACCGCTGGCGATCTCCGTTCATGTTCTGGGCGTCGGCGACGACCTGACGGCGGCGTGGTCGCAGGCGTTCTTCTGGTCTCGCGTCGCACATGCGGTCGTCTATACGCTCGGGGCGCCACTCGTGCGCACCATCGCGTTCTTCATCGGCTTCCTCGCGCAGATGACGCTGGCCGCGCGTCTTCTCGGTCTGGTCTGATCGGAATCAACACCATGAAACTCCTCTATTCCCCCACATCGCCGTACGCGCGCAAAGTCCGCATCACCGTCATCGAGAAGGGTCTCGCCGATCGCGTTGAAATCGTCGGCGTCGATGTGCTCGGCAAACCGGACACGGTGCGCGCGAGCAATCCGCTGGCGAAGATTCCCGCGCTCGTGCTGGATGATGGAACATCGCTCTTCGACAGCCCGGTGATCTGCGAATACCTCGACACTCTGGCGCCGACGCCTGTGCTGCTGCCGAAGGGCGCCGCGCGCTGGGGCGTTCTGCGCCGTCAGGCGCTGGCGGACGGGGTGATGGACGCGGCGTTCAATCTGGTGATGGAGCGCCGGCGACCGGAAGCGCTACGTTCTGAGGAATGGATGGCTCGCTGGACAGCCGCGATGTCCAACGCCATCGCCGCGCTCGACGCGGAGCTGCCGGCGGAGACGCCCGCCTTCGACCTCGGCTGGATCGCCGCCATCGCGGCCGTCGACTACGTTGAGTTCAGGCTCGGAGATCTCGGCCTGCTCAAGGCGACGGCGAAGCTCGCCGCATGGCGCGCCCTGATGGCGGATCGCCCGAGCGTTGCGGCGTCAGCGCCGCCGAAAGGTTAGCAAGGTCAGATGGGCCGCGCCGGCAGCGGACACGCCTGCGTGCCGTCGAACAGTCGCGAACGCGTGAGGAAACGGACCTCGCGGCCATTGTCGAGCGAGAACATCCCGCCCCGCCCCGGCACCACGTCGATGATGAGCTGCGTGTGTTTCCATGCCTCGAACTGCGATGCGCCGATGTAGACCGGCGCGCCGCCGATGGCGCCCAGATACACGTCGTGATCGCCGACGAGGAAATCGCCCTGCGGGTAGCACATCGGCGAAGACCCGTCGCAGCACCCGCCGGACTGGTGGAAGAGCACGGGGCCGTACGGTTCCGGCAAGGGAGGAGAATTGCGCCGGAACCGCGCGACCTGTGCGCCTCAGAAGAAGCCGAGCTTCTTCGGGCTGTAGCTCACCAGCATGTTCTTGGTCTGCTGGTAGTGATCGAGCATCATGCGGTGTGTCTCGCGGCCGAATCCGGACTGCTTGTAACCGCCGAACGCCGCATGCGCGGGGTAGGCGTGATAGCAGTTCGTCCAGACACGTCCCGCCTGGATCGCGCGGCCGAAGCGGTAGCACCTGTTGGCGTCGCGGCTCCACACGCCCGCTCCGAGGCCGTAGAGCGTGTCATTGGCGATGGCGAGCGCATCGTCATCGTCCTTGAACGTCGTCACCGACACCACCGGCCCGAAGATTTCCTCCTGGAACACGCGCATCTTGTTGTGCCCGCGCAGCACCGTCGGCTGCACATAGTAGCCGTTGTCGAGATCCCCGCCGAGTTTCGCCTGCCCGCCGCCCGTCAGGACCTCCGCGCCTTCCTTCCGGCCGATATCGATGTAGGCGAGGATTTTCTCGAGCTGCTCGCTCGATGCCTGCGCGCCGATCATCGTGGCGCTGTCGAGCGGATGGCCCTGCTTGATCTCGCGCACGCGCGTGAGTGCGCGATCCATGAAGCGGTCGTAGATCTTCTCGTGGATGAGTGCGCGGCTGGGGCAGGTGCAGACCTCGCCCTGGTTGAGCGCGAACATCACGAAGCCTTCGATCGCCTTGTCGAGGAAATCATCGTCCTCGCGCGCAACGTCTTCAAAGAAGATGTTCGGCGACTTGCCGCCGAGTTCGAGCGTGACGGGAATGAGGTTCTGGCTCGCATACTGCATGATGAGCCGGCCCGTCGTCGTCTCGCCGGTGAAGGCGATCTTGGCGATACGCGGACTGGACGCGAGCGGCTTGCCGGCTTCAAGGCCGAAGCCGTTGACGATGTTGAGGACGCCAGGCGGCAGGATGCCGTCGATGAGTTCCGCCCACAGCAGGATGCTGGCCGGCGTCTGTTCGGCGGGCTTGATCACCACGCAGTTGCCGGCGGCGATCGCAGGCGCGAGCTTCCAGCACGCCATCAGCAACGGGAAGTTCCACGGAATGATCTGGCCGACGACGCCCAGCGGCTCATGGAAATGATAGGCCACGGTGTCGCTGTCGATCTCGCCGATCGTGCCTTCCTGCGCGCGGATGCAACCGGCGAAATAGCGGAAGTGGTCGATCGCGAGCGGCATGTCCGCCGCCATGGTTTCGCGGATCGGCTTGCCGTTGTCCCAGGACTCCGCAACCGCGAGCGCCTCGATGTTGGCCTGCATGCAGTCGGCGATCGCGTTGAGCGCGGCGGCGCGCTCGGTGACGCTCGTGGCGCCCCACGCGGCCTTGGCGGCGTGTGCAGCGTCGAGGGCGCGCTCCACGTCCTCGGCGTTCGAGCGTGCGATCTGGCACAGCACGCGTCCGTCCACGGGTGAGCGGTTGTCGAAGTACTGCCCGCTCGCGGGCTCGACGAACTTGCCGCCGATGAAATTGCCGTAACGCGTCTTGAAAGGCGGCTTGACTGTGGAACCGTCGAACATTGCTGACCTCCCTTGGTCGAGGGCGGTCCGTTGCGGCCGCCCGTATTGGCGCCATCTGGGCGCATGGATCGTGCGAGCGCGAGAGCGCGACGAAACCGGCGCGACCGGCGTGTCTCAGAATTGAGACACCCGGAACGTGAAAAGTCGCGACCCGAGCCCGTCAGCTCAGATCCGCGGGACCGCCAGGCGTTTCATCTTCCGGTGGAGCGTGGCGCGGCTAACGCCCAGCAACGCGGCCGCAGCCGACACGTTGCCGTTTGAACGCGCCAGGGCCCGCCGTAACGCAGCGCGCTCGGCGGCCTCCAGCGGCGCCGCCCGGTCGTCCTGCTCGCGGTCGAGCAGCGCGCCTGCGGGAATCCGTCGTGCGAGAATTTCGTCATCCAGCTTGAGCGCCAGCCGCGCTTCGCGCGTCGCGCCGATCACGAGATCGTCGTGGTCGAGCGCGAGCAGGGACGGCGCACCGCGATCGGGGCCGGGCGCAAGCACGATACGCGCCTGTGGGAACGCCTGCCTAAACATCGTCGCCTCGATCCGGCGGGCCGCGTCCGTCACGCACACCGTGAGCATGCCGAGCATGGGTTCGACGAGATCCGCACGCGCCGACGATACGTCCACCGCGCCCGCGAGCCTGCCCACGTGATCGTGCACCGGCGCGACCGTGCAGCTCAGCCCTGTGTTTCTCGCGTGGAAGTGCTGGTCGCGATGGATGACGAGCGCGCGTTGTTCGGCGATGCACGTGCCGATGCCGTTGGTGCCTTCGCTCGCCTCGCTCCACACCGCGCCCGGCCAAAGGCCCCAGCGATGGAAGGTCTCGTCGTCGGCCGCCACGCCGCGACGCACCAGCGGCACACCCTGATGATCGGTGAGCAGGATGCAGCAGCCGGCGTCGCCGACCGCCTTGAACAGCCGGTCGAGGCTCTGCCCGGCCGCAGCGAGCAGCGGTCCGCTACGTTCGAGCACGGTGCGCAGGGCGGCATCGCCCAGCGTGTTCGGCGGCTTGTCATTGGCGGGATCGAGCCCGTGCACCGCGACGCTGCGCCACCAGGACGCGGCCACGAACGACCTCGCCGGCGCCGCGGGGTCTGCGGTCGCCGCGAGGACGTCGTCCACATGCCGGCTGCGGGCCAAGGCGGCCTCCCCTTATCGTTGCGCGAAGGCTGCGCCCGCACCACCGATCTGGCAAGCCGGCGCCGCAGACCCGACAAAACCTTCACCGCCCCGAGACTTCCCCCAGCCATGCATTTGTGCATAGTTGCCCGAACGGCCCATTTCAGCGGCCCGGAAAATCCGCCCATGGACTGGGACAAGCTCAAGACCTTCCACTACTCGGCCGAACTGGGCAGCCTCACGGCGGCCGCCGAAAAGCTCGGCATTTCCCAGTCCGCCGTCAGCCGCCAGATCGCCGCGCTTGAGGAGCAGATCGGCGTCCCCCTGTTCCAGCGCCACGCGCGCGGCCTGCTGCTCAACGGCCCCGGCAAGGCGCTGTGGGACCTGACCCGCGACATGGCGCAGACCGCCGCCAGCGCCGAGCGCACGCTGAAGGACGCCCGCGAGAAGGTGATGGGCGATCTCTCCGTCACCGCGCCCATCGCGTTCGGCTCGGTGTGGCTCGCGCCGCGCCTCGTCAGCTTCATGGACCAGTACCCGGAACTGAAGCTCCAGCTTCTGCTCGACGACCGCGAATACGATCTCCTGAAACTGGAGGCCGAGTGCGCCGTGCGCCTGTGGGCGGCCACGCACCAGGATCTCATCCAGCGCAAGATTCTTTCGGTGCATGTGAGCCTCTACGCGGCGCCCGCCTACATCGAGCGCCACGGCAGCCCGAAAACGCTGGAAGATCTCGACAAGCACCGTGTCGTCGCCTTCCAGTCCGCGGGCGCCTCGACGCCGATGCGCGAACTCGACTGGGCCATCCGCGCCGGTCGTGACGACGACAAACCGCGCACGCCGATCCTCGAGATCAACAACGTCTACGGCATGCAGCGGGCGGTGGAATCCGGCCTCGGCATCGCGAGCCTCCCCGACTACATGGCCCGCCACAACAAGAACCTCGTGAAGATCCTGCCCGATACCGACGGCCCGAACTTCGACGTCTACTTCATCTATCCGGGCGACCTGAAGCGCTCCAAGCGCATCGTGGCGTTCCGCGATTTCCTGCTGCAGCAGGCCGCCGACTGGGCGGGGTGAGGCGCCCCCGCAAGGGGGAGGGCGCGCAGGCGCGCGTCAGGCGAGCGCTCGCCTGAGTATTCATTTGTGACGGGAGTCACCACACGCGCCCTTCCATTTCGCATATCTGTAACCCGCAGGATCGCCGCCTCTCGGCCTTGATTCAGCCGCGTACGCCCCTCATCTCCCCCCTGCGCGGCGAGCCTCGTCGCGCACCGGATTTGTGATTGAACCTCCAGTCCGGCGTTTCCTCCCCCGAGGCACACCTTCAGACAGGCCGCGCGGTCACCCGCGCGGCCTTTTTTCTTGCGCCGAACTTCTTTCCCGCGACGAACAGGGCGATGGCTGGGCCCATGCAGCTCGGGAGGTTCGGCGACTGGCTCAAGGTGGCGACGGTCTTCGGGGCCGTCGGCGTCGGCGCGGCGATGCTCTCCGGCCCGCTTCCCGCCTTCGACATCGTCTCCCACGCCCGCATTCCTATCGGCGCGCTGCTGGCGGCGCTCGGCCTCCTCCACCTGCCGGCGCGCCGGCCGCGCTGGGCGGCGGCGGCGTTCCTTGCGGCGGGTCTCTCGATCGCGCCGGCTTCCGCATTCTTCTCGCCGCCACAGGCGCACGCCGCCGGGGGCCGCACGCTACGCGTGCTCTTCCACAACGCCTGGATGCGCAACGAGGACCCCGCGCGCGTGCTCACGCTCGTGCGCTCGACGCGGCCCGACATCGTCGCGCTCATCGAGGTCCGCCGGGACTGGCGCGCCGCCATCGACACGCTCGCCGACATCTACCCCTACCGCGTGATGGAGCCGCGCTACGGCGAGACGGTGATCCTGTCGAAAACGCCGCTCGAACCGTTCGACGCGCCGGGCGCGGGCGCGAGCATCGTGTTCGCCGACATCGCGCAATCGGAGGGCCCGCGCCTGCGCATCGCCGTGACGCACTTCACGCGGCCATGGCCGTGGGACAAGGCCGGCGCGCAGCGCGACCAACTCGCGCGCTTCGCCGAGGCATGGCGCGCCAACGGCGAGCCCGACATCGTCGTCGGCGACTTCAACGGCGCGCCCTGGTCAGCGCCGCTGCAGACGCTTTCCCGCAACACCGGTCTTCGCCCCGCCGTCGGCGCCGGCGGCACCTGGCCCACCTTTCTTCCTGCGATCCTGCGTCTGCCCATCGACAACGCGTTCGTGGGCCCGCGCGTGCGCGCCATCGCCCGCCGTGTGCGCGGCCCGACGGGCTCCGACCACGCGCCTGTGCTTTACGATGTGACGCTCGCGGACTGAACGCACCCTCGCGTCGTCGGCGCAGGGCTTGGCGGCGGCGCTCGCCCCGTGCCAAGCTCGCCACAACGAGAACACGCGCGCGGGGAAGCAAACATGGCGGATCAGACAGCGACGCCGCCCGTGTGGCGGCTCTGGCTCGCCATTCTCGGTCTCGCCATTCCCGTCTACGCGACGATTACGCTGTCCCCGCTGATGAACGGCGCGGCGATGGACACGCTGCACATCAACGAATTCCAGATCGGCCTCGTGCGCACCTGCGAAGTGGCGATCAACGCAACGCTGACGATCTGGCTCGCGCTGCGGCTGGGGCGGCTGAAGCCGCAATATCTCGGCGTCGCGGGCGGCCTGCTGATGCTTGCGGGAAATTTGACGGTAGGCTTCGGCGACAGCGTCGCCACGCTTGTCGCCGGACGCCTCGCGGCGGGCGCGGGTGCGGCGCTTTCGGCGACGGCCGGCAGCGCGATCATCGCACGCATGGCGAGCCCGCATCGCATCTCCGCGAGCCTCGCCATACCGATCACCACGTGCTCCGTGCTCGCTGCGGTCGTCGGCGGCCGGGCAAGCCAGGCGATGGGTCTCACGGGCGTCGGACTGACATTGTCGGTGCTGTGCGTCGTCGGGCTGGCGCTGGCGTTGCTGGCGCCGCGCACGCCTTTCGCGAAGGAAACGCCGACGCCGCGCATGACGCAGATGGCGGCGCTGCTGCGCAATCCCTACGTGCTCGCGTCCGCCATCACCTTCGTCGGCTCCACCGCCGTGTGGAGTTTCTTCGAGCGCAAGGGCCTGTCGCTCGGGCTCACGCAGACGAACGTCGGCGATCTCATCGCCTCCTCGTCCATCGCCGGGGGACTGCTCGGCACGCTCGCCATCTTCGCGCGCGACGCGCACGTGCGCGTTGCGGCGGTGATCGCGGTCGTCATCTTCGGCATCGGCCACGCGATGCAGGCCATCGCGCCGAATGTCACCGCCTTCGCGGCCGGCGCCTTCGTCACCGCCACGACCTTCAGCTACATCGCGACATTCACCACCGCCATCGGCGTGCGCCTCGACCGCACCGGCGGGCTGAACGCTGCAGGTAACGGCTGGGCGTCGTTCTTCAACGCCTTCGCGCCGGCCATTGGCGGCGCGCTGATCATGACGGGATCGTTCCTCGCGATCGCGGTCCTGTGCATCGCATGCATGATCGCCACCGCGATCCTGCTGTGGATCTCGGCGCGCAACCTGCCCTCGGCGAAACTCACGGAAGAAGAGGCGTCCGTCGCGATACATTCGACGACCGAACCGCCGGAGCCGATACACGCGCCGTGAGGCCCTCCCGGAAGCGGCGCTACGCCGCGAGGTGCGCGCGCAGCATCCAGGCCGCCTTCTCGCCCGCCGCGCAGCGTTCGGTCATGAGATCGGCGGTCGCCTGATCGCCGGCGTCGTCGGCGACTTCGAGCGCCGCGCGCGCGGACTTAACCAGCGTCTCGTTGCCCACGAGCAGCGCCCTGAGCATGGCGTCCTCACTGGGTGCGGCGTCGTTGTCGGCGACAACCGTGGACCGCTTGGCGATCGCGCCGTGCGTCGGCGCCATCACGCCCAGCGCGCGGATGCGCTCCGCCATCGGATCGAGCGCGACCCACAACTCATTGTACTGCACGCCGAACAGCGCATGCAGCGGTCCGAAACGCGGGCCCTGCACGTTCCAGTGGTAGAGGTGGGTCTTCTGGTAGAGCGCGTAGGTGTCGGCCAGCGCCTGCGCCAGCGCATCGGCCACGGCCTCGCGCTTCTTCTTGCCGATTCCGATATCCGGTTCCATGGGGGCTTCCTTTCCCGGGCGAAGATGCGCTAGCGATCAAGATCGTCGCCATCATGTGGGGTCTCCATCGTGCAGGTCCAGATCGCAGCCCTTTTCTCTCTGTGCGTCGCCTTGACGCCCATGACCGCCAGCGCCGCAGCGACCGACGTGTTCGGCGTCTGGGCTACCAAGGACGGGACCGGCCATGTCGAGATCGCGCCCTGCGGGCAAAGCGCCTGCGGGACGGTCATCTGGGGCGAACCGGGCAGCGGCGCGCCTACCGATGAAAAGAACCCGGACCCTGCACTGCGCAGCCGCCAGATCATCGGCCTGCGCATTCTCGGGAACTTCACCCGCAGCCCCTCCGGCTGGGTGAACGGGCGCATCTACGATCCAAAATCCGGCAACACCTATCGCTCCGAGATGGCCGCACAGGCGAACGGTGCGCTGCACGTGAAGGGCTGCATCGCGCCAATGCTGTGCCGCACGGAAGTCTGGCGGCGGGTGCGTTAGAAAAACCCGATCAGCAGCGCGCCGCACGTCACGAGAGCTGCGCCCGCCCAGCGGCGCGGCCCCATGCGTTCGCGCAGCACGAACCACGCGATGAGCGCAGCGAACACCACCGACGTCTCGCGCAGCGCCGTCACCTGCGCGATCGGCGCGCGCGACTGCGCCCAGATGACGATGCCGAACCCGCCCGCCGACAGCGCGCCTGCGAACAGGCCGAGCTTCCAGATCGGCGCCACCGCGCGCATCATGCGCGCGGGCCCGCGCCAAGCGAGCGAGAACAGCGCCTGCGGCACGGCGAAGCCGAGCGTCATCCACATGATGTAGCGCACCGGATCGCCCGAGGCGCGCGCGCCGAGCGCGTCGTTCAGCGAATAGGCGGCGATGATCGCCGCAAGGAGCAAGGAGTGGCGCGTCGCCTTCCATGGGGCGCCCGGCGACACGCCCACGCTGAGCACGCCTGCGCAGATGAGCGCGATGCCCGTCGCCTCCACCGGCGCCGGAAGTTCCTGCGCGACGATCGCCGCGCCGGCCGCCACAAGCAGCGGCGCGAGCCCGCGCGACAGCGTGTAGACGTGACTGAGATCGCCGAGTTCATAGCCGCGCAACAGCGCCCACCAGTACGCGCCATGAATGCACGCCGACGCCAGCAGGAAATGCCACACGTGCCACGGCGGCGGCCCCGCGAACGGCAGCAGCGCAACGCCCATCGCCGCTGAGCCCGCCCCGATCAGGAACAGGTTCGCCATCCTGTCGGCGCCCGCCTTCACGAGCGCGTTCCATGAGGCGTGGATCAGCGCAGAGACAAGCGCGGCGGCGGCGGCTTCGGGCGGCACGCGCTACCCATGCGGCTTAATCTTGCGGGCTGGCAATATGTCCCGCGTCCCTCCCGTAACGACAGGCTCGCGCCCTCGCCCTCAAGCGCGCTACAAGGGCGTCCCTTCAGGGAGGAAATGATGTCTGTTGATGGAAACTGGACGATTGTCGTGAAATCGCCGATGGGCGAACAGCCGAGCACGCTTGCGGTGAAGGCCGAGGGCGGCGCCCTGACCGGCACGCAGAGCGCGCAGGGCCAGAGCCAGGCGATCGCCAACGGCAAGGTCGACGGCGCCACCGTGACGTGGTCGAATTCGATCACGCAGCCCATGCCGATGACGCTCGAGTTCACCGGCACGCTCGACGGCGACACGCTGAACGGCAGCGTGAAGGCCGGCGCGTTCGGCGCTTTCCCGTTCACGGGCAAGCGCGCCTGAGTACGGCCGGCGACCAATTCTGAAGTCGCATTGGAGGCGCGGAGCGAGAGCTTCGCGCCTCTTGCGTTGGCAGGCGTGCGCGCAAGGCGTGGCCCGGTTTTCCGGCGTCTCGCGCCTATCGAGGCGTCAGGAGATCCATGGTGCGCTTCGCCCTTCTCGCTTTCGTCGTGTTTCTAACCGCCTGCGCGCCATCGACGCCATGCGCGCCGGCCGCGCCGAAGCCTGCGCAGAGCGTCGCCGAAACCGAAGCCGCCTTCCGCAAGGCGGTCGAGGCGAAGGACGCCGATGCGGCGGCGGCCTTCTTCGTCGACGAAGTGAAGGAGCCCGGCGCGGTCAGCTTCGGCGAAGCCATGCGCCAGAGCCTGAAGACGCTCGCCACCGATGCGAACGGCAAGGCGCTCTTCCGCCCGACAGGCCCCGCCGCTGTGTCCGCGACGGGTGATCTCGCCTACACGATCGGCGTGCTCGACTGGATCGCCACATCCCCCGAGACCAACACACCGCTCGCCCGCTCGTCGTCCTACATCATGATATGGCGCGTGCAGGCCGACGGGACGTGGAAGATCGTGCGCGTAGCGGCGACGGAGGTTCCGTACGAGAGCCTGTATCGGCGGTACGAGAACTGAATTGGAGCATGGACGACCTCGTCCACGCTTGCGCCACCGTACGCGGGCGAGCTCGCCCGCGCTCCGGCGCTATCCCACGCTTGCGCAGAACCTCTGGATCCGCGCGCATGCATCCTCAAGCACCGCGTTCGAGGTCGCGTAGCTGATGCGGAAGCAGGGGCTCGTGCCGAAGGCGGCGCCATGCACCACTGCGACGCCCTCGTCCTGCAGCAGTTCGCGGGCGAAATCCTCGTCGTTGCCGATGACGGCGCCTTTCGCCGTCTTCTTGCCGACGAGGCCGGCGAGCGAGGGGTACACGTAGAACGCGCCCTCCGGCGTCGGGCACTTCAGGCCGCGCGCCTGATTGAGCATCGACACCACCAGATCCCGCCTGCCCTTGAACAGCTCCTGGTTCGGCTTGATGAAACTCTGCGTGCCGTTCAGCGCTTCCACGCTCGCCCACTGCGAGACCGAGCACGGATTGCTCGTCGACTGGCTCATGATGCCGGCCATGCCCTTGATGAGATCGGCGGGGCCGGCCGCGTAGCCGATGCGCCAGCCGGTCATCGAATAGGCCTTCGAGACGCCGTTCATCGTCAGCGTGCGCTCGTAGAGCGCGGGCTCCACCTGCGCGATCGTGGCGAACTCAAAGCCGTCATAGACGAGGTGCTCGTACATGTCGTCGGTGAGCACCCACACCTGCGGGTGGCGCAGCAACACATCGGCGAGCGCGCGCAATTCCTTCGCCGTGTACGCCGCGCCTGACGGGTTCGACGGCGAGTTGAAGATCAGCCACTTCGTCTTCGGCGTGATCGCGCGATCGAGCGCGGCGGGATCGATCTTGAACTGCGTCTCGATGGTCGTTTCCACAAACACCGGCGTCGCGCCCGCGAGCAGCGCCATGTCGGGATAGCTCACCCAGTACGGCGCGGGGATCACCACTTCATCGCCGGGCGAACACGTGGCCACCAGCGCGTTGAAGATCACGGCCTTGCCGCCCGGCGAGACATTCACCTGCGCGCGCGTGTAGTCGAGGCCGTTCTCACGCTTGAACTTCGCGACGATGGCGTCCTTCAGTTCCGGGATGCCGTCGACATCGGTGTATTTCGTCTTGCCTTCGCGGATCGCGCGGATGGCGGCTTCCTTGATGTTGTCCGGCGTATCGAAATCGGGCTCGCCGGCGCCGAGGCTGATCACGTCGCGGCCTTCGGCTTTCAGCGCGCGGGCTTTCGCGGTGACGGCGAGCGTCGGCGAGGGCTTGATGCGGCGGAGCGCGTCGGACACGGGGGCGGCGGGCATGGCGGAGCCTTCTCTTGAGGAAGGCGGTGGTCTAGCGGGCGTCGCGCGCGCTGTCGATGCGGCCTCAGTGGATCGGAATGTAGATTTCCGTGCGCCGCTGCGCGAGGTCGCCATTGGGCTGCACGTAGACTTCCCAGGGCTGGCCTGTTGACTGGACGCGGTGCGCCTCAAGCCATGCGCCGATCATCTGGTAGGTCGCGCCCATCGCCGAGCTTGAGCCCACATGCACGAACTTGAGCGCGCGGCCGGCAGGCGTCGTGGCTGTCGTCACGCGCGGGTCGCCGACGGGCGCGGGCCCCTGGAACGGATAGCCGGCGCGAAACACGATGCGCGCATCGTCCTGCGAGACCGTCACCATGATGCGGGGCCCCGAGATCGTCGCGCCGGCCTCGGCGAGCTTGGCCTCCACGACGGAAAAGGACTGCGCGGTCGCCGACTGCACGCGCTGCGCGTAGGCGGCTTCGAGATCGGGACCGCCCTCCGCGACCGAGGGCGTCCCTTCCAGCGCCTGGTCGCGCGTCACGTCATTCTCGACGAACGCGAAATTCACCACCGGCGGCTGGGCGTACTCCGGCGCGAGACGCTCGAAGTCCACCGCCGGCAGTTGCTCGGCGAGGGCCTTCAGGCGCTCAAGGCCCGTCTCGTAATCGAGCGCGATCGCGCTGGCGGTGACGAAGTTGAGATAGCGGCACGGCACGTAGATCGGGTTGGCGGTGCAATCGGACACGAAGGACCAGGAGACTTTGGAGCCAGTCGCCGCCCGTTCGAGGGCGAAGATCGTTTTCGCCGAACCGCGCGCGCCGAAGTCCATCAACGTCTCGACGCGCTCGTTGGCGACCGACCGCGTGATCCGCTGGCTGCCGGAGCCGATGCGCCCGCCCTTGGAGACCCACACGGCCTTCTGGCCGACCCCCGAGTCGCCCTCGATCTTGTAGACCGCCTGCGGATCGGCCGCGAACCACGGCGACCATTCGTTAAAGGTGTTGAGATTGTCGAGGAGCGCGAACACCGCCGCGCGCGGCCGCGCGATCTCGATGTGCCGTTCCACGACAAGTTTCGCCGGCAGCACGAAATAGCCCACGCCGAAAAGGATCGCGGCGGCAGCGGCGAGCACGGCAATGGCGATGGCGATCCAGCGCATCGGCCTAAAGGCCTCCGAATTGGGGAAATGGACGAGTTAGCATCGGGTGTTGATGCATGCCACGGGCCAGAGCAGCGGCGCTTCAGGCGGCTGTGCGAATTTCGGCGGCGAGACCGGGATCGACCCCCAGCCGGCGCGCGAGTTCCGCGAGATAGGCCCTCTCGGACGGCTGGTCGGGATCGATGGCGAGCAGCGAGGCGGCGTAGATCTGGGCGGCGACTGCGGGGCTCGTGGACTCCCTCACGAGGCCGTCGGTATCGATCGGGCGCGCCAGTTCGTCGAACAGGAAGTCGCGCTCGTCCTCGGTGAGGCTGACCTGACCCAGCCGGTCGAACAGGCGGGCCTTCTCCTCGGCGTCGATGCGGCCGTCGGCCTTTGCGGCGTTGATCATCGCCTTGAGGGTGATCTTGGCGAGCCGCTGCGCGTCGGAGCCCGACAGCGGCAGGAAGTGCGGCGGCGGCGCGTCGATGGCTTCGGCCTCAAGGGGCGTGGCGCCCTGCTGGCGAGCTTCATGGCGCTTCCAGGCGTACCAGGCGAGACCGCCGAGAGCCGCGACCCCGCCGAGCTTCGCCAGCGCGCCGGTGAACTTCGGCGCCCCGGCGCCGGCCAGCATCCCTGCAAGCGCTCCGCCCGCGCCGGCGATGGCGATGTTGCGGGCGTTGGGGTCGGTCTTGAGCCGGTCGATCACGTCGCCGCCGGCGCTGGCGGCCCCGGAGGCCATCTGGCCGCCGAGCTCACGGAGGGCGGCTGCGGGGTCGGTCTGCAGGGCTTTGAGAATCTTGTCGGCGTCGATCATCCGCGCATGCACTCCCACGCCCCCCAATCCCCATCGGGCGCCGGCGCTCCTTAGCGCGGATCGGCGGCGATGGAAACGCGCTGATTCAGGCGGCGCGCCTCCCGGTGACAATCTGAAGGCAAAGTCGCACAAGCCTCCGCCATGGCCCAATTGCTCCCAGCCGGTTCCGCCGCGACGGGTTGTGTCGCGATGAGGGGCCGCCATGTTTGACGATGTACCCGGCGCGATGATCGACCGGTCGGTCTGGACGTGCGCCTCCGCGGACGCACTCTACCGCGTTGTCTTCACCGCCATGACGGAAGGCGTCGTGATCCACGCGCCCGACGGCGCGATCGTCGACGCCAATCCAGCGGCCGAGCGACTGCTGGGGCTGACCCGCGACCAGATACTCGGACGCACATCGACGGACCCGCTGTGGCGCGCGGTCCGCGAGGACGGAACGCCATTTCCCGGCGAGGACCATCCCGCGATGGTGGCGCTGCGCAGCGGCGAGCCGCAGCGCGACATCACCATGGGCGTGCAGCCCTCCGACGCGCCGCTCCGCTGGCTCCGCGTCAACGCCGAGCCGTTCGTCGGGACGACCGGCGAGCGCAATGTCGTCGCGGTGTTTCACGATATCTCCGAAAAGGTGCAGTCGAGGGACAAGCTGGCGGAACAGAATTTCATGCTGGAAAACATCCTGACGGCCATGTCGGACAGGGTCGCGCTGGTGAGGGCGGACGGGCGCGTCATCTACCGCAATCCCGCCGCCACCATGGATGCCGCAGAGCACGCGCCGCCGGTGCTGGAGAGCTTCTGGCGCGGCGTCGACGCCCTGACGCCCGACGGCGCGCCGATCGCCCTTGAGGATCGCTTTCCAAACCGGGCCCTGCGCGGCGAGAGCATCGAGGCGACCGAACTCATCCTGCAGCCCGCCGGCCGGCCGGATCGCCGCCTTCATGTGGTCATGAGCGCTCGCCCGATGCGCAACGCCGCCGGCGAGATCGAGAGCGCGCTGCTGGTCTATCGCGACATCTCCGCGATGCACAAACTGCAGGAGGAACGCGCCGCCGCACAGAAGATGCAAGCGCTCGGTCAGCTGACCGGCGGCGTCGCACACGACTTCAACAACCTCCTCACCGCCATCGTGCAGTCGATCGCACTCGTTCAGGATGGGTGCAAGGGCGACCCGCACCTGGAACGCCTGACCGGGATCATCGCGAAGGCGGCCAAACGCGGCGGCGATCTCACGCGCAACCTGCTCGCCTTCTCCCGCCAGCAGGTCCTCGAACCCCGCGACGTCGACGTTCATGCGCTGATCGATGAAACGACGATGCTGCTGCGCCCGATCATCGGCGGCTCGATCGATCTGGACATCCGCCTGAACGCGACGCACACGCATGCGACGGTCGACCCTGGACAGCTCACCACGGCGCTCATCAACCTCGCCGTAAATGCACGCGACGCGATGGATAACCGCGGCGTGCTGCGCATCGAGACCCGCGATCACCCCGCCGATGACACGCCCGAAATCGAGATCGCCTTCAGCGACAGCGGGCCGGGCATCCCCCCCGACCTGCGCGAACGTGTGTTTGAACCCTTCTTCACCACCAAGCCCGAAGGCCAGGGCACGGGGCTCGGCCTGAGCATGGTCCACGGCTTCGCGCACCAGTCGGGCGGGCGCATCGTTGTCGACGACAGCGCCGATCTCTCCGGCGCGCGCGTCTCCATCATCCTGCCCGCCGCATGACGGGCAGGCTCAGTCCTGCGGCTTCAGCGCGTCGAACTTCACGAACTCGTGCGCGATGCAGGCTTCCATCATTGTGCGCCAGACAGGCTCGGCGATCGTCCACGAAAGCCCCGCCGCCCCGGCGTTCGCGCGCACGTTGTCAAGCACCTGCTGGATGCGCGCCTCGTCGCGGACGTGCTCGCGCTTCGGCTTGATGCGCGCGGCGGCGTCCATGTAGCCCTGTCGCCGGGCGATGAGTTTCACCAGCGCACGGTCGATCTCGTCGACGCCGGCGCGGACATCGGTCATCGTCTCGCAAGCCTCAGGTTCGAGGGCGGCGAAAGTCGACCGGGAAAGCGGGCCTTGATCCATGGCCGGGGTGTGGCGGGTATCACAGCGCAGGGCAACCCGGCGAAGGGTCGCGGCGCGCTTACTTCGCCGCCAGCCGCGGATTGGGCGCGTCCGTCAGCGTGCGGAGCCGGCAGACGCGATCACGCACCAGAACGCTGGAAAAGTGATCCAGCACGCCGGCCGGGCTGGTCAGGAACGCCACCGCCTCGCTGGCGCGCACTTCCGGGCAGCCGGGACGGAATTCGCCGCGATACCAACGCCCGGAGCGCGCCTCGATGAGGATCGCGTCCTCCCCGCCGGAGCGCCAGCCCTTGATGGCGCCATTCTCGACGAACGGTATGGCGACGTTGCGCGCCGGAGTGGGCGGCGTGCTGTCGGGCGTGTCGGCGCGGGCGACGCCGGCGGCGGCGACCAGCGCCGCGCACAGCGCATATCCAAGGGCGCGCCTCATGTGGCGGGCCTCGTGTCAGGGCTTGCGGGCGGAGCGGCGGCCGCCTGCCGCGCGGCATCCTCGGCGACCTTCGGATCGCCGATCTCGTCGAGCGTCAGGATCTGGCAGCGGTGTCCATCGACGATCACGTCGGTGAACTTGCTGACGCTCGTGCTCGCGCGGTCAGCGAGAGCAATCCGCTCTTCCCAGCGCAGGTCCGACTGACACGGCGGCGACAGCGTGGCGCGGTACCAGCGATGGTGACCGGTTTCCAGCAACAGCGACCTGTCCAGGCCGACGCGGAAATTGTTGACGGTGCGCGAGAACGGGATCGTCACGTCCTCGCGGACCACGGTGTACTGGACGGCGAGCGGCGCTGCGGCGGTCCCGGTCTTCGTCGCGCAGGCGCCCAGGGCGCCGGACAGCACGATGGCCGACGCCAACATGATTGATCTGGTCATGTGCGGATTCCTCCGTTCG
Organism: Caulobacteraceae bacterium; assembly: GCA_009773335.1. Lineage (GTDB taxonomy): Bacteria > Pseudomonadota > Alphaproteobacteria > Caulobacterales > Aquidulcibacteraceae > VFBF01. The sequence goes on along the minus strand of WRPF01000069.1, from coordinate 505 downwards.
GGCGCGTCCCGACGCTCTTGCTCGTCGCATTGCATATCACGCGGCAGACAATCAGACCACACGCACTTGCGGCCAAACACATTCACGCCGCACCCGGGTATGCGAGGCTTCCCGGCATGAAGTCGTTGATGTTGCCCTGGAAACGCATGTCACCGAGGCGGGCGGAGACGAAGTGTCCCCGCCACGGTTCGCCGCAGATCGGCAGCGTGTAGCCTTCCACGAGATCAGCCGCACCCTCGAGCGTCGTTCCATCTTCGAGCGCAATCACGAGACGTCGCCGCGCAAGCCCCGGCGGATCGAGCCGTTGCACCTTCGCCCCGCGCGCACGGTCGCCGTCGAGCAGGTAGCCGCCGGATTGGTCCGGCAGGACGAGCAGCGTCATCGCCGCATCATCGACGCCCCACAACGTCACATAGGAGAACGGCGTCGTGAAGCGCGCCGCCGCCTGCCGCTGTTCATGGAATTGCGCGGGCCCCGCGATGTCGAAGCGTTCGCCATCGACCGT
>WRPF01000068.1 GCA_009773335.1 Caulobacteraceae bacterium | reverse complement strand
CATCGCCTCACGCGCCGCGCTCGACACGGCCAATGCGGGCCTGCGCGCGTCACGCGCGCGTGCGGCTGCGGCGCGTTCCGAACTGCAGCGCGCGCAGGCTGCGGTGAGCGTATCCGGGGTGCGGGCGCGCGGGCGCGTGGAGGTGCGCAGTCCCTCGCCGGGGCGGGTGCTGCGCGTGTTGCAGGAGAGCGAAGTCGTGGTGGCGCCCGGCGCGCCACTGATCGAGATCGGCGATCCGGGAGATCTCGAGATTGTCGCCGAGTTCCTGTCGCAGGACGCCATCGCGCTACGCGCAGGCGCGCGTGCATGGATCGACAACTGGGGAGGCGACACGCCGATCCCTGCGCGCATCTCGCGCATAGAACCGTTTGCGCACACGAAGGTGTCCGCGCTCGGCGTGGAGGAGCAGCGCGTCAACGTCATTGTGCGTCTGGAAGATCCGGCGAGCGCCCCGCCGCTTGGCCATCAGTTCCGCGTCGACGTGCGCGCCGTCGCGTCCGAACAGGACGATGCCGTGCGCGTTCCTACGGATGCGCTTGTGCGCGATGGCGACGCGTGGGCGGTGTACCGGTTTGAGCGCGGTCGCGCGCGTCTCGCGCCGGTGACCCTCGGCGCAGGCGGCGAACGCTATCGGGTCGTCACGCGCGGTTTGAAGGAAGGCGATCGCGTGGTGATCTTCCCGGGCGATACGCTTGAGGACGGAGACCTGATATCGGCCGGCCGTTAGCCCCCCACCCGTATCAGCTCCGCCATCGCCAGCATCGCGTGGTAGAAAGAGCTCGCGGGCGCGGGTTCCTCGACGAAGCTGCGGTTGGGCAGGCGGCGGTCGCGCCAGAGGCCTTTCACGGGTGTGTCGCAGTATTCCATGATCACGTCGAAGGCCTGCGCCGCCGCCATCGCTGCGGCGGGATCGCCGGTGCGCTCGAACCACGCGATGTTGGCCTTCACGCGTTCGGTTGACGGCCAGAAGCGGCCGGTCGGTGTCTTCACGTCGCCTTCGGCCCACACTTCGTCGGCGACGAAGCCCGTCTTCGGATCGACGCCGTAGACTTCGCCGTGCACCTGGATGCGGCGGCCGGTCTCGCGCGCGTCGTGTCCCGTGGCGCGATGCACGCGGTCGATGAGCCAGGCCCATTCAAACTGGTGGCCGGGTTCGGTGACGAAGCCCTCGCGTCCCGGCGCGGGCGTCCACGCGTCGTCGAAATACTCCAGCAGCGCGCCCCATTCGGCGCTGACGAATTTCGTCTCGAAGAGCGCAACGACCGCGAGCGCGTCGTCGAGATGGCGCCGTGCGCCCGTCGCCTCGTGCAGCGCGAGCAGCGCTTCCAGCATGTGCATGTGCGGATTCTGCCGGCGCGGCGGCACGGTCACGAGATCGCCTTCGAGAAATCCGCCGGCCGGATGCGCCCAGTGCGCCTTCACCCAGTCGACAAGCTCCGTGGCCTTCTCCGCGAGCGCCGGACGGTCCAGCGCCGTCGACGCATGGGCAAGCGCGAAAATCACGAAGGCCGCGTCGTAGAGATCGCGCCGCGTGTCTGTCGGCCGGCCGATCTGGTCAAGGAGGTGCGCGGTGCCGCCATCGGGCCGGATGCAGTGGTCCACGAGCATGCGCGCGCCGGCTTCCACCGCCTCGCGCCACGGCCCGCTCCAGCCGAGCTTTCCCGCCATGGCGTAGACGAAGGTCTGGCGCGCCTGCACGCGCACGCGGCGCGGCAGCGCGACGGGCTCGCCATCGAGTCCGAGGCGTTCGTGAAAACACCCGCTCGCGCGATCGAAACCCTTGTCCCACCAGAGGGGAAGCGCATGGTTGAACAGCCAGGCGCGGGCGCGCGTCGCGCGGTCCCTGAGGGCGATTACGTGCGTGTCCGACATCGTCGGCCCTTTCACATCGTTCAATGCGCGCGTCACCACGCCGAGAAGTTCGCCCGGTTTCACCTCCGCTCCATGGACGCCGACAGATCGCGCGGCGTCCACGTCGCGCGCATGGTCGCCGACCATGATCGTGCGCGTTGCGTCGATCGGCCATTCCATCAACGCGCGGCGCAGGAGGCCCGCGTTCGGCTTGCGGTCAGGATGGTCGGCGCGCGCATAGGCCGGCACGACACCATGTTCGTGGAACGGACAGTGGTAAAAGGCGTCGATGTGCGCGCCGTGTTCGCCGAGGCGCGCCTGCATGTGCGCGTGGAACCGCTCCATGTCAGCGGCGACGTACCTGCCGCGCGCGATGCCGGACTGGTTGGTGATGACGATGGCGAGTGCGCCGGCGTCGTTGCATGCGCGCACGGCCTCGATGGCGCCGGGGAGAAACTCCAGATCCTCTGTGCGATAGGTATAGCCGTCGTCGCGGTTCAGCGTGCCGTCGCGGTCAAACAGAACAGCGGGGCGACGCATTTGCGCGGGCAGCGCCGCGCGCGCCTCGCCGAGCGTTTCCGGGAGGCCGATGTCGAGGAAATAGCCGTCGAATTCGACACCCGACATCGCACCGCGCCGGCACAGTGCGGGGAACACGTCCGTCTCGATGGACAGCGGCGTACGGTCGATCAGATCGAGCACGCTCTTGCGCAACACATAGACGCCGCCGTTGATCAGCGCGTCTCGCGTCCACGCGGCGTCTTTTTCATGGAAACCGGTGATGCGATCGCCATCGGTCGAGACGCGGCCGTAGCGCGCGCCGTCCGGCACGCGACGCAGCGCGAGGCGCGCGACGTCGTCGGCGGCGAAATCCGAAGCGAGCGCGAGATAGTTGATGTCGAACATCGAGTCGCCGTTCGACATGAGGAACACCTCATCGAGACGGTCCGCCACGTGCCGCAACGCGCCGGCGGTGCCTGCGGGCGCCGGCTCGCGCACGACGCTCACCGTCGCGCCGCGCATGCGCGCGCCGTGGTAGCGGGCCTCGACCAGCTCTCCGAGATGGCCGGCGACGAGGAGGATGTCGGTCATACCGTGTCGCGCGATGTTCTCGATCAGGTAGTCGAGGAAGCGCACGTCGCCGACGATGGGCATCAGCGGCTTCGGCGTGTCGCGGGCGGCCTCGCCCAGGCGCGTGCCGCGTCCGCCCACGAGAATTACCGCCTGTCGCATGCCGCTCCATCCGTTTTCATCGCAAATCCCGGAGCGGGGGCGTAGCACAGGCTCCGGGGCGGGCAAGGGCGCGCCTGAAGCGCCTCGCGGCGGCGCCGTTCATTTGAGGTCGGGCGCGACGGGCGCTAAGGGTGAACCACGCCCCGCGCCGCGCGATGGCGCCTGCACGAAGGACATCCGATGACGGCGGGACTCAGGGGACGTGACTCAGGGGGCTGGGGTTACGGCGTCGATAGCGCGCGATTCGCGATCGATGCCTACGGGCAAGGGGATGCGGCGCGGACATGGGGCGCCGACCGGTTCGGCGCCGGCGACGACGGCGCCATCCTGCGCTGCACGTGCCCTGCGTGCACCGGCGCGCTGAATACCATCCGCGAACAGACGGTCCTGCCCAGCGACGGAACCGCCGCCAACGGCAAGCCGGTCTTCAGCTGGGACCAGGCGGCGGTGCAGCTCACCCGCGGCGGCTACACGTGGTCGCCGGTGCAGGGCGCCGGCGTCACCATCACGTACGCGTTCCGCTCCACGGAGCCCACGACGATGCCGGAGGGCACGGGCGGGTTCGTGCGGTTCAACGCCGCACAGATCGCCGCCGCGGAAGCCGCGCTCGCGCTGTGGGCGGATGTCGCCAACATCACCTTCGTACGCGTCGGTTCGGGATCGGGCGGCGAGGGCGCCTACTCCGACAGCGCCACGATCCTGTTCGCCAACTATACCACCGAGACCGGCAGCGCGGCCGGCTTCGCCTATCTGCCGTCGCCCGGCCAGACGGGATCGGCGAGTCTGGCCGGCGACATCTGGATCGACGTCTCGGAAACATACAACACCGCGCCGGTATTCGGCGAGTACGGCGCCCAGGTGCTCGCGCACGAGATCGGCCACGCCATCGGCCTGCGCCATCCGAGCGATTATGACGGCGGCACGCCGACCTACGAGGCCAATGCGACCTGGTGGCAGGACTCGCGGATGTTCACAATCATGAGCTATTTCGGCTCGGGCAACGTCGGCGGCAGCCTGCCTGCGTTTTCCGCCGGTCCGCAGATGTTCGACATCGCTGCGGCGCAACGGCTCTACGGCGCCAACACGAACACCCGCACCGGCGACACCGTCTACGGCTTCAATTCCAACACCGGCCTCCAGCACTTCACGCTGACAGGCGCAGCGTCGAACGCCGTGTTTTCGATCTGGGACGGTGGCGGGAACGACACGCTCGACCTGTCGGGCTATGCGCAGAACGCCGACATCGACCTGCGCGCGGAAAGTTTCACCAGCGCCGGCCCCGGCAACAGCGGCGCGGCGGGCCTCTACAACATCTCCATCGCCCGCGGCGTGGTGATCGAGAACGGCGTCGGCGGGTCTGGCAATGACACGCTCACGGGCAACGGCGCCGCCAACAGGCTGACAGGCAACGCAGGCAACGACGTTCTCGAAGGCGCCGCAGGCGCTGACACGCTCGTCGGCGGTCTTGGCTCCGACAGCTACGGCGTGGACTCGCTCGCCGATGTGGTGACGGAACTCGCAAGCGAAGGTTTCGACGCCGTCTACACGTCCATCGACTACACACTGGGCGCCAATCTTGAGCAGCTGAATCTGACGGGTGCGGCGGTGAACGGCTTCGGCAACAGCCTCGCTAACGCCATGTTCGGCAACGAACTGGACAATCTGCTGTCCGGCGGCGCGGGTGATGACGTGCTCACCGGAAACGGCGGCAACGACATCCTGCAAGGCGCGGCCGGCAACGACATCATGTTCGGCGGCCTCGGCTCCGACAGCTACGGTGCGGATTCCTCCGGCGACGCCATCGGCGAAAATGCCGGCGAGGGCTTCGACGCCGTGTATTCGACGTCGGACTACACGCTGGGCGCAAACCTCGAACAGCTGAACCTTATCGGCACAGCGGTGAACGGCTTCGGCAACGCCCTCGCCAACGCGATCTTCGGCAACGAACTAGCGAACTATCTCGGCGGCGGCGCTGGCGACGACGTGCTCCACGGCAATGGCGGCAACGACATCCTCGAAGGATCGACGGGCAACGACATCATGTTCGGCGGTCTTGGGTCCGACAGCTATGGCGCGGACAGTTCGGGCGATGCGATCGGCGAGAACGTCGGCGAAGGCTTCGACGCGGTGTACTCGACCGCCAGCTACACGCTCGGCGCCAATCTCGAGCAGCTCAACCTCATCGGCGCCGCGACCGAAGGCTACGGCAACGGCCTCGCCAACGCCATCTTCGGCAACGCGCTCGACAATATCCTCAACGGCGGAACCGGCGATGACGTGCTGAACGGCGGCGCGGGAAACGATACGTTCCTCTTCCTGCCCGGCACGGGCCACGACGTCGTCACCGACTTCGTCGCCGGCGGCGTGGATGATCGCGTCGACCTCAGCGCCTACGCCGGAACGGGGATCACCTACGTGCTCATCCAGACCGGCGCCGACGCCGTTTTCAACTTCTCCAACGGCGACCAGATCGTGCTCGTCGGCGTCAACTCCGCAAGCCTCGTACAGAGCGGCGATTTCTGGCTGTAGGCGAAAAATCGGGGGATAGATTCCGCGCGTTCCACGCTTCGCGCGCGCCGAAATCCTTGGCGCGCAACGGAATTTAATTCTGTGCAGCGAATCTATCCGGCCGGGATCGGCACGACCCCATCATGGCGGCTCACAAGGAGCCGACCCATGTCCGATTTTTCCACGAACCTCATCTTGCCGTTCCTGCAGCCAGCGCAGGCGCAGAAGCACGTCACCGTCAACGAAAGCCTGCTGCGCTTCGATGCGCTGGTGCAGGGCGCTGTCGAAAGCCGGTTCACCGCCGCGCAACCGGCGAACCCCGCCGACGGCGCGCGTTACATCCTGCCGCCGGGCAAGACCGGCGCAGCGTGGGGCGCCATGTCCGATCATGCGGTCGCCTACTGGCGTGACGGCGTGTGGGAGCAGATCGCGCCACGCAGCGGCTTCCGCTTCCATGTGCGCGACGAGAACCGCCTCGTCGTGTTCGACGGAACACACTGGTCCATGCTCGCGTCGCCGGGCGAAAGCCTTTTGGTCAACGGCGGATTTCCTGTCTGGCAGCGCGGCGTGAGTTTCACCTCCGTTGCGTCGGGGACGTACGCGGCGGACCGCTGGCGCACGGCGGCGGCGGCCATGACGGTCTCGCGTAGCGCGGATGCGCCCGCGGGCGCGCAGGAGTCGCTGCAGGCTGTAGCAGGAACCAGCGCCTGGAGCATCGCGCAACGGATCGAACGACGCGCCTGCGCCAGCCTCGCCGGAAACCGCGTCTGTGCGGCGTTCTGGGCGAAGAGCGTCGACGGAACCGGCGCGTTGTCTGTGGCGATCGTTGCGGCGAATGCGGCCGACGATTTCAGCGCCACGACCGCCGTCCAGACGATCGCGTTGGACGGCCTTGATACGACATGGAAGCGGTTCACCGTGGTGTTCGATCCGGCGCCATCGTCCTGCGCCAACGGCGTCGAACTCACCATCACGCGCGCGGCGCCCGGCGGGACGGCGCGTATCGCGCTTGTGCAGCTGCATGCAGGCGCCGATGCGCCGTTCTTTGCGCATCGTTCCCCTGCGGAGGAACTCGCGGCCTGCCAGCGCTACTTCGAGAAGAGCCACAATCTCGCCGTGGCGCCGGGCGGCGCGCCGGGCGCGGGAAACTGCACGGCGAGCGTCGGCGCGCCGGGCTCTGCGGCGTACGCGACGCTTGCGTTCAAGGTATCGAAACGTGCGGCGCCGGCCTTTACCGTCTTCGACGGCGCCGGCGCTGCGGGAAAGCTCTCCTACTACGACACCGCCTGGCGCAATGCGGGGACGCCCACCGTCGCGTCGGCCAGTGAAGGCGGCTTCTTCGTGCAGGCCAACATCGCGGGCTCGCTCATCGTCAACTACGACTGGACAGCGAGCGCGGAGCTGTGAATGTCGGCGGCGCATGTTCGAAGGTGACCGAAAAGACCATGAGACGCCTGCAACTTCTCGGTGCGCCGAGCGATGTGAACTCCTCCTTCCTGCGCGGCGCAGCGGGCGCGCCGGCGCTCATCCGCAAGGCGCTTTTCTCCGACTCGAGCAATCTCGCGTCCGAGCATGGCGGAGAGATCGGTCGCGACCTGTCGCTTGATGACCTCGGCGATCTCGCGCTGACGGGCGGGGAGGCGGAGTTCACGTGCCTGCAGAGCGCGGCGGCCGGCGCGTCGGCGCCGCTGCTTACTCTCGGCGGAGATCATTCGATCACCTATCCTCTGGTCGCGGGGCTCGCAGCCAGGCACGGGCCTCTCAACATCCTGCACTTCGATGCGCATCCGGATCTCTACGAGAATTTCGAGGACAACCGTTTCTCGCACGCGTCGCCCTTCGCGCGGATCATGGAGGGCGGGCATGCGTGTCGTCTTGTGCAGGTAGGCATTCGAACGATGAATGCGCACTGTCGCGCGCAGGCCGAGCGGTATGGGGTCGAGGTCGTTCCGTGGGCAGGTTTCGATCCGCGCGCGGCGCCGGTTCCCGACGGTCCGCTCTATGTCACCATCGATCTCGACGGCTTCGATCCGGCGTTCTGTCCCGGCGTGTCGCACCATGAGCCGGGCGGGCTTTCGGTGCGCGACGCGATCACCATGCTTCACCGGATAGAGGCGCCGGTCGTGGGCGCCGATATCGTGGAGTACAATCCCGTGCGCGACATCAACGAGATGACCGCCTACGTCGCGGCAAAGCTCGTCAAGGAACTGGCCTCGATCATGGCGCGGTGATTTCGGTTACTTCAACCGCTCCAGCAGCGCCATCGCCGCCGCCGGATTGCGCGCCTTGGCGCCAGCGATCATGTAGACGAACACGTCGCGCGCCTTGCCGTCGCTCTTCGGCGCGTCGGCGTATTTGAGGGAGGGCGGCGCTTCGCCTTTCTCCCACGCGCGCGCGACCTTCGCCCACCCGTCGAGCGCCTTGCTGCTGTAGCCGGTCTTTTCCGTTTCGGCGGTGTTCTGCAGGCGCGCGTAGGTGAAGTCGGCGGTGAGATCCGCGAAGGCGGGATAGTCCTCGGAGTCCGCGTAGACGATGGCGACGTTGTGCTTCCTCGCAAGTGCTACGAAGGCCGGGTCGCGGAAGCTCTCGTGGCGCGCCTCGAGCGCGTGGCGCAGCTTGAGCTTGCCGAGTTTCTTCGGGAGGAGCTTCAGGAACGCCTCGACGTCGTCGGGATCGAATTTCTTCGTGCCCGCGAGCTGCCACAGGATCGGCCCGAGTTTCGGCCCCAGTTCCTCCACGCCGCTGCCCAGGAACCGCTCGATGGATTCGCCCGCATCGCCGAGCACCTTGCGGTTCACGCAGAAGCGGTTGGCCTTCAGCGAAAAGACGAAATCATCCGGCGTTTCGTTGAACCATTTCTGGAAGGTCGGCGGTTTGAACGTCGAGTAGAAGGTGCCGTTGACCTCGATGCTCGTCACGTGACGGCTCGCGAAGCCGAGCTCCTTGGCCGCCGAAAGCCCCTTCGGGTAGAAATTGTCCTTCCACGGCTCGAACGTCCAGCCGCCGATGCCGACGCGGATCATTGACGGTCACCGGTGAACACGGTCGGCCCCACGCCATCCGCAGCGAGCGAGCGCGCCTCGGCGACGAAGGCGTTGGATTCCGGCACGTTGAAGTGCGCGCGCAGGGCGTCCTCGTCCGTCCACTCCTCGTAGAAGAAGAGTTTCAGGGGATCTTCGCAATTCGCATAGACGTGGTGCTTGATGCATCCCAGTTCCATGCGGGATCGCCGCGAATGGGCGACGCAAATTTCCATGAGGCGTCCGATGGTATCGGGATGGGCCGTGAAGGCGCCGGTGACGATGATCATGGGAAGGGGCCTTGAACGATGAAGAGGACCCCATCATAAGCGGCCCCAACCTCGGTGACCATCGTGCCGGAAACCATGCCTCCCGTTTCGCTGCTGCTCGGCGCGCTCGACTATCTCGGCGTGTTCGTCTTTGCGGCCACCGGCGCGCTCGCTGCGGCGCAGAAGAAGCACGACATCATCACCTTCGCCTTCTTCGCGGCGGTCACCGGCATCGGCGGTGGCACGCTGCGCGACCTGCTGATCGCTGCGCCCGTGTTCTGGGTGACGGACGCGGGGTATCTCGTGGCGTGCGGGGCGGCGACTCTCGTCGTCTGGGTGATCGGGGACCGTCTCGCGCGGCTGCGCGCGCTCCTGTGGCTCGATGCGGCGGGGCTTGCAGCCTACTGTGTGCTGGGTGCGGCGAAGGCGCTGGCGCTTGGCGTGGCGCCGCTCGTGGCGGTGGTCATGGGCGTGCTGACGGCCTGTTTCGGCGGCGTCATCCGGGACGTGCTGGCGGGGGAGCCGTCGATCCTGCTGCGCCGCGAGATCTACGCGACAGCCGCACTCGCCGGTGCTTCGGTCTTCGTCGCCGCGAGCCTGGCGGGCGCGCCGCAGTACGTCGCGCTCGGCTTGGGCGCCCTGGTCGCGTTCGGCGTGCGGGCGGGGGTCATCGTGTTCGGCTGGACGTTGCCGGGCTTCCGTGATCGGGTCGACCCCGCATAGTCACCGTCTGGAGAGTTCCATGATCATTCGCGCCGCCATTGCGGGTTTCGTCCTCTGGCTGATCGCGATGCTCGCGTTCCGCTTTGCGGGAACCTACTTCTTCTATCCCGATGAGCGTCTGCTGCTCGGTCTCTTCATCGCTGCGCCGATTGTCATGATCGCGGCGACGTGGGCGCTGATGAAGGCGCTGAACGTGGCGCCGGGGGATCAGGCCGAAGCCGCCATCGGCATCGCGCTGCCGGGCATGATGCTCGACGTGTTCGCGGTGCGCGAGTTCTCCATCGTCTTTCCCGACCTCGACCCGACGCTCGATGCGACATTCGGCGCGCTGATGCTCGCGTCCTACGCAGCCATCGTGTTCGCCGGCATCCTGTTCACGCGCATCGCGCCGCAGGACGAGCGTCTTTGACACCGGCGCCTGCGACTGTCGTGACGTTGTCACACGACGCCTGCAAACGGCCTCATGGGCCGGCACGGAGACAGACAGGTGACATCGCGACGGGAAATCCTCTTGGCGCTGCCGGCGCTTGCCGCATGCGCGACCACCGGTAACGGCATGTCGGCGACGCCCCCCCTCGTCATCGCCCACCGCGGCGCAAGCGGCGAACGGCCGGAGCACACGCTCGCATCCTACCGCCTCGCGATTGCGCAGGGCGCGGACTTCATCGAGCCCGATCTCGTGTTCACGAAGGACGGCGTGCTGGTGTGTCGCCACGAGAACGAGATTTCCGGCACGACGGATGTGGCGTCACGGCCCGAGTTCGCATCGCGCCGCACGAAGAAGCGCGTGGACTTCGAGGATATCGAAGGCTGGTTCACCGAGGATTTCACGCTCGCGGAACTGAAGACGCTGCGCTGCCGCGAACGGCTGCCGCAACTGCGCCCCGCCAACGCGGCGTTCGACGGGCAGGAGTCCATTCCGACATTCGAGGAAGTCTGCGCGCTGGCGAAGGCCGAGGGCGTCGGCGTCTATCCGGAGACGAAACATCCCACCTATTTTGAAACCGCCGGACACGTGTTCGATGACGCGCTGCTGGAAGCGCTCGCGCACCATGGCTGGCGCGACGCGTCGGCGCCGGTGTTCATCCAGAGCTTCGAGACCACGAACCTGAAGCGCCTGCGCAAGCGCACTGCGTTGCGCCTGATCCAGCTGATTTCCGACGAGGGCATGCCGTTCGACCTGCTGCCGAGCGGCATGGGCCTCACCTACGCCGATCTCGTCCGCGGGGAGGGCCCGAAGCGGCTGGCTGCCTACGTCGATGGCATCGGGCCGTTCAAGGGCCTCATCATTCCGCGCGACAGCGCCGGGCGTGCGCTTGCGCCGACCGATCTCGTCGCGCGCGCGCACGCGGCGGGCCTCAAGGTGCATCCCTGGACCTTCCGTGCGGAGAACTATTTCCTGCCGGCGGAACTGCGGCGCGGCGAGAGCCCGGCCGCGCATGGCGATCTCGATGCGGAATTGCGCCAGTTCTACGCGCTGGGCGTGGACGGGGTGTTCGCGGACTTTCCGAAGATCGCCGTGGCGGCCAGAGTCTGACCAGAACGCTTGAGTTGTGGTCAGGGTCTGACTATATTCAAACCATGCGTGAAGTCGGCGTCCTCGAAGCAAAGACCCATCTCTCGGCCCTCCTCGACGAGGTGGAGGCCGGCGGGGAGATCGTGATCACCCGCCACGGCCGGCCAGTGGCGCGTCTGTCGCCGCCGCGCCGTTTCACGCCCCGCGCCCATCTGCGCACCGAAGAGGAAAAGGCCGTAATTCGTGCGGCGGCGGACCGTTTGGGAGAGATTCAGGCGCGCACCAGCAATGTCCCGTTCGACTGGAAGGAAGCGGTCGAGGAGGGGCGTGAGTGACGCTCTGCGTGATCGACGCCTCGGTGGCGCTGGCGTGGACCATTGAATCGCAGTCGACAGCCGCCGCTACATCTCTGAAACAGCGCGCGGTTGCCCACGACTTCATTGCGCCACAGATCTTTCGACTGGAAACCCGCAACGCGCTTCTGAAAGCCGAGCGGCGCAAATTTATCGAGAAGGCTGATCTGGAGAGCGCCATGATGGTGCTCGCTGAACTGGGGGTCGTGTTCGTCGACAATCCGGACGACATCGAGATCGACTCTGCGATGCACTTGGCCCGCACAGAACGTCTCAGCCTGTATGACGCCCTGTATCTTCAGCTTGCCATGACGGAACAGGCGCTGCTTGCGTCGCGTGACGGTTCGCTGCTCACGGCCGCGATGTCGCGCGACGTGCCGATCGAGGACTGCCGATGACCGAAGCGCCCGAAGTTCTCGTCCGCAAGGAAGGCCGTCTCGGCCGCCTGACGCTCAATCGCGCTGGCGCGTTGCATGCGCTGAACACCAACATGTGCCGGCTGATGATAGATGCGCTCGTCGCCTGGCGCGATGATCCGGACGTGTCGGCGGTGCTCGTCGATCACGCCGAGGGCACGCGCGGTTTCTGCGCGGGCGGCGACATCCGCATGCTCGCCGAGAGCGGCGCAAAAGATGGCAAGGAGGCGCGGGAATTCTTCTTCACCGAGTATCGCCTCAACCATCTCATCCAGAGTTATCCGAAACCCTATGTCGCGCTGATCGACGGCGTGACCATGGGCGGCGGCGTCGGCATTTCGGTGCATGGGGACTTCCGCGTCGCCACCGAGCGCACGACCTTCGCCATGCCGGAAACCGGCATCGGGCTTTTTCCCGACGTGGGCGGCGGCTGGTTTTTGCCGCGTCTGCCGGAGCCGGAATTCGGGACGTGGCTCGCGCTCACCGGCGCGCGGCTGAAAGGGGAGGAATGCGTGACCGCCGGCGTCGCGACGCATCTCGTTCCATCGGAGCTGCTCGGCGCTGCGCGCGCGCAGATCGCTGGCGCCGCAGACACGCATGATCCGAAGAACGCGATCCGCTCCGGGCTCGATGCGCTGTGCGAAGCGAAACGCAAGCCGATCACGCCGGCGGCCGGCGCGCTGGCGCCGCTGTTCGGCTTTGATACGGTCGAGGAGATTTTCGCCGCGCTCGAAAAGGACAGCGCCAATCCGTGGTGTGTCACGCAGCTTGATACGCTGAAGACGAAATCGCCGCAGACCCTGAAGGTCGCGCTGCGCCAGATCCGCGAGGGCGCGCAATGCGCGACGTTCGCCGACAACATGGCGATGGAATACCGCATCGGCGCGCGCGTCGTCGGGCGCCACGACTTCCTCGAAGGCGTGCGCGCGGTGATCGTCGACAAGGACAACGCCCCGATCTGGAACCCCGCGACGCTCGAAGGCGTCACCGACGCGATGCTCGACGAGATCTTCGCCCCGCTGCCGGCGAGTGAGGAATGGTCGCCGCTATGACCAGCCGCAGGCGCTCGCGACAAGCAAGATCGAAGGGACCGCGCGTCTTCAGACGCGCCCGGTCTTGCATGGCTGAACTGACGGTCGGCTGACAGTCACCGGCCGGTAGGCGCGTCTGAAGACGCGCGGTCCCTTCGGCATCCGTTGTCGGCAAAGGGTGCGGGCCATAGGCCCGCGGTCCAACTTGTCGAAATCCGGGCTACGCCACCGCCCCGCCATATCCCTTGTAGGGCTGAGGCGGGGCCACCGCGCCGGCGCCTGCGCCGCCGCCCGCGACGGATCCCATGTGCATGGATGTCGATCGCGCCTGCTGGCGGTTCAGGATCGGGGTGTGGGACTTGTAGAGGTCCTGCTCGATGGCCGCGCGCTTGGCGGCGTCGGACACGATCAGCAGGTGGATCTCGCCGGCGCCCAGCGATTGCGCCGCGCCCCAGGCGTCATGGCGCGCAAGGCTTTCCGCAAAGCTCGCCGTCTGCGCGAGGTAGAGGCAGGTCGGCCCGCCGGCTTCCATGGTCGGCAGATCGCCCGGCTTCACGAACATGTAGAGGCCGCCCACCGGCTCCCACGCCCGCTTCGAGCGCGCCACGTCGAATTCGTACCAGCGCCCGCTGGCGCCTTGCCAAGAGAAGCTCATGAGCCGCCCGATCCCATCATGCCAAATTGGGCCAATTCCAGGAGCTCAGGCTAAGGTGAGTCGCCAATGGAGCCAGACCCGCGGGCCAACGAACGTTGAGCAAGCGTTCACGTTGCGGCGAAGGGCTGTGAGTAGGTGGAGAAAAGTTCATGACGGCGATCGCGTTCATCGGTCTCGGCAACATGGGCGGCGGGATGGCCGCGAACCTGGTGAAGGCGGGCCACGCCGTGACCGCGTTCGACCTGAGCGCGGATGCCCTCAAGCGCGCAGGCGAGGCGGGGGCCGTTCCGGCGGCGACCGTCGCGGACGCCGTGAAGGCCGCCGACGTGGTGGTGACGATGCTGCCCGCAGGCCCGCACGTGTGCGCGGTCTATGGCGAACAGGTCGCGCCCGCCGCGAAGCCCGGCGCGCTGTTCATCGACTGCTCGACCATCGACGTGGACAGCGCGCGCGCGGTTGCAAAGGCGATGGAGGAAAAGGGCTTCGCCTTCGCCGATGCGCCGGTGTCGGGCGGGATCGCGGCGGCGAACGGCGGCACGCTCACCTTCATGGTCGGCTGCGCGGCGGCGCGCTTCGCGGACGTCGAGAAAATTCTCGCCGGCATGGGCAAGGCCATCATCCGCGCCGGCGATCACGGGGCGGGGCAGGCGGCGAAGATCTGCAACAACATGCTGCTCGGCATTTCGATGATCGGCACGTGCGAGGCGTTTGCGCTCGCTGAAAAGCTCGGCCTCGACGCGCAGAAATTCTTCGACATCTCGTCGAAGGCGTCCGGCCAGTGCTGGTCGATGACGAGCTATTGTCCCGTGCCCGGCCCCGTGCCCACATCACCCGCGAACCGCGATTACGCGCCGGGGTTCGCGACCGCGATGATGCTGAAGGATCTGAAGCTCGCGCAGGAAGCGGCGGCGAAGGCGGGCGCCTCGACGCCACTCGGCGCGCAGGCGGAGGCGCTCTATGCGCTCTATGCCGCGAACGGGGGGAACGAGAAGGATTTTTCCGGCATGGTGCAGTTCCTGCGGGGCGTGAAATGACCATGAACAAGCTGATCCTCGCCGCCGTGTTCGCCACGCCGTGCGCATGCGCGCCTGCTGTTGCGCCGCAAACATCGACGCCGCCGACGCAAGCCGCCGCATCGCGCCCCAGCGACAGCCCCGACATCGCCAACTGCGCCGCGCGCGGCGGCGTCGTCGATACTGTGGGCCGGATGCAGCGCCAGGTGTGCCGCGTGCCCTACGCCGATGCGGGCAAGACCTGCAGCAACAAGAGCGACTGCACCGCCCGCTGTATCCTCGACAACGAGGAAGGCGGGGAGGTTCCCGCAAAGGGCAAGGTCACGGGACAATGCCAGCACTACGAGACGCAGTTCGGCTGCTTCTCGGAAGTGGATGGCGGGCTGGTGACATCGACGATCTGCGTGGATTGAAAACGTCTTCAAGCTCAGTCATTCCGGCCGCAGCAAAGCAACGCTGTGCGGAGAGCCGGAACCCAGGGGACTGGGCGAGGCGGTGCGTTCAAGCCGTAAGGCGCGTGAACTGTCGTGACGTGCTTGAACCCCTGGGTTCCGGATCGCGCCTCCGGCGCGTCCGGAATGACGGCGTTCAATCCTCAAACGCCACAGCCTCCAGCAATCGCCGCTGATCGACGACGCGCACGATGAGCACCGCGTCCGGCTCAATCCTGTAGAGCGCGAGGTATCCGTCGATCGTCAGCTTGCGCGCGTCCGGGGCGATGCGCGGGAAGGGCGGGCCGAGGTGCGGGAAGCGCGTGAGCCGCGCGCACGCCGATTCGATCCGGTCGAGAGCGGCGTCGCCGCGTTCGGGGTGATCGCGGCCGCGCCAGGCCCATATGTCGAGCAGGTCCTGCCGCGCGGCGTTGGTCCAGCGCAGCGCCAGCGTCACGGCGCGCCGCGACGGGCCTGCGCCTTCAGGTCAGCGAAATTGAGCGCGCCGGCATCGCCACTGTCCACGCCCTCGCGCCAGAGCGCCTGCAGCGCTTCATCGCTGACGTGCGCCAGCGCCTGATCGGCGAGCCACGCGTCAAGCGCGCTCTCCACGGCCGCCTGCACGGAGACGGCGTCGCCGGCGGACACCGCCGCCTGCAAGGCCGCCGCGCGCGTCTCGTCCACGGAAATGAGCGTGTCAGTCATGGGCATCGCCTATCACATTCCAGCCGTCGCGTCACTCATCCCAGCCTAGGCCGTCCGCGCCCGCCGCCCCGAAGTACGGCGTCCAGAACGCATCGCGCGCATTGTCCTGCGCCTCGCCGCGATCGGGGCGTTCGAGTGTGACCACGCGGACAACGACGCCCGAAAGATCCGGCGGCGTGCGCAGCGCCCCTTGCGAAGCGCGATAGGCGTCCCATGTCTGGTCCGCCTCGTAGAGCGAGAACTTCCCCGGCGCGTATTGCAGCAGATCACTGACCAGCACGAGGCGGCGTTTATTTCCGGCGAAGTCCGGATCGCTCGCGGCGGCGTAAAGGCCTTCCACAATCGGCGAACCATCGGCGCTGCGTCCGCCTTTCGTGCTCGCGAGCGCATCGTTCAGCGGCGTGTCGAACAGATCCTCCCGCGCCTTCTCCAGCCCGCCGACATTTTCCCACAAGGGATTCGCATTGGTACGGTCGCCCGGCGTGCAGGCGGAAAACAGCGTGCGTGGTTCGCGCTCGGCGTCGGGGCGCAGCGTCATCAGCGTGAGGCGCCCCCAGCGCGGCAGGCGCGCGACTTCCTGCTGCACGATCGCCTTCAAACGTTTTTGATGACGTGCGTTCAGCCGGTCTGTCGCATCGACGAGGATCAGCGTGTGCAGGGGAGGGGGCGTATCGGTGAGGCAGAGCGTCTCCGCATCGTGTACGGGCGTGCGCATCTGCATCGCCGCCATGCCGATCCCGCCGAGGGCTGCGAGCACGACGACGATCAGCAGCACGCCGAACGCGTCCTTGCGCCGCTGTCGCGCCTCCCGCGCCGCGCGCCGGCTCATGCCACGCTCCCGCGCAGGCGCTCTTCCACGGCCTCGCGCTCCACGATCAGCGCCTCGATCTCGCGCTTCGCCGCCGCCGCCAGAGCCGCAAGCTGCGCCTCCGCTTCCGTCCGCAAGGCGCCGGCCCGCATGAGCGCATCGGGCGGCGGAGCGGGTCGCGCAGGCGGCGCCATGAACGCAGCGGGCGGGGGAGACTTGCGCGCGGCCATGTTGGCGATGCGATACGTCTCGATGAGCATCGCCTGCGCGCCGGCGAGATCGTCGAGGCGATTGTCGAGCGCGTGCAGCTTCACCTCCGCATCGTCATAACGCGTCCGCATCTCGGAAAGCGCCGCGCGCCGTTCCGTCAGCAACGCCTCGATCCTGCCGCGCGCGGCGGTGACCGGCTCGTCCAGCGCGTCGATGGCGTCCTCGTGCGCGTCGGCGAATTCGTCCTGCTCGCGCTCCGCCGCGCGGGTGAGCGCGCCGTGATCGGGCACCGGATCATCGAAGCCCGTCGCGCCCTTCACCAGCGCGCCGATCAGCACGATGAGGCCGAGTGTCAGGAGGATGAATGTCTCGCCGTGGCGCGTGTCGAACAGCAGCGAGAGCACATCGCTCTGGCCCGCGAGAATTTCGGCGTCGAACGACTTGCCCTTCGCCATCGCCCGCAGCGCTTCGGCGCGTTCGAGCGCCTCCACGGACCGCGCGCGCCACAGCGACGCGAACACGTTGAAGAAGAGGCCGAAACCGACGGCCGCAGCGGTGCACAATCCGCCCAGCACCTTCAGCGTCCTTCCGCGCCGCTGCAGGTAGCGGATGCCGAAGAAGCCGCCAATCATGCCGATGCTGGCGTTAAGCGCGCTCAGCGTCACCGCCGCCATGTAACCCTGTGCGAGGCCGCCGTTCATGGCGTTGGCGAAGATCGGCGCGCTGGCGATGGCCTCCACCGCGACGAGTCCTACGAGCATGCCGGTGGACATGGTCAGCGAGTCCGGCGTGCGCGCGCGCCAGCGCACCTGCTCGCGGCGCTTGAAGGCGTCGAGATCGCCCGCCGCTTCCTCCGCGCGCGCCGCGGCGGTCTTCAGCGAAAGCCGCAGCCGGCCCTCCATCTGGCGCAGCGAGAGGCGTGCGGCGGCGGCGTGCATGTCGATCTCGTCGACGGGCGCGGCGAGGCGGCGATAGCCTTGCTCGAGCGCGGTGGAGATGGCCTCGCGTTCGCGCAGCAGCGTCGCGCGTTCGCGCTCGATGGCGGCGGCGATGTCGTCCTCGACAGCGCTCGGCGCCGCGCTGTCCTCGGGTGGCTTGCCGGCCGCGCCATCGGCCCGCGCGCGCCGA
>WRPF01000067.1 GCA_009773335.1 Caulobacteraceae bacterium | reverse complement strand
GACGCCCTCGTCACTCTCACAGGCGGCGAAACGATCCTCCTCATCGGCATCAGCGCCACAAACATCGCAGCAAACGATTTCATATTCGGTGCGTGAGGGGGCGCGCAAGATGTTGGGTGGTTGCCGGACAGTCTTCGACACGAGTCGCAGCGCAAAAGGCGCACACTGGACGACACCCGAGCTTCGCCTCACCTACATTCCGTCGGATCGTATTCTGGCAGAGGTCGGTGCGTGCATCGCTGCGACGCGGCGCTGGTGCCGCGGTAATCGGCCAGAGAATGTGAGGTACGAAGCGTGAGCCGTCTTCCGCAACTGCAGTCAAACAACAAGACATACCTCGGACGTCACTGGACCGAGCACTCAGTTCTAAGGAGGTACTTCGCCGGTGACAGAAATTTGTCGATCCTCTCATTCGGCTGCTCGACGGGCGAGGAGTTGCTCTCACTGCGGACATTGTTTCCGTCCGCGCAATTGTTTGGCTGCGATGTTGATTGGGTAAATTTGCAGGCGGCCCGGGCATTGCTCGGGGGAGACGCCGACATTTTTGAAGCGGATGAGCGAGAGCTTCGTGCTCGTGGCCCCGTGGATATCATTGTATGCAACTCCGTCCTCTTGACGCCTAGTCGGACGGATTCTGGCTCTCGAAAGGCCATTGAGCCCTCACTTTGGTCAGACACGGTTGCCCTACTAGATTCGCTCCTCAAGCCTGGCGGTGTCCTTCAAATCATCAACTCCAACATACCATTTCGGTACCATTCTGCGGCGAAGTTGTATTCGCCCCTGCCGAGCAATCTCATCTATTGCCCGAATTTCGTCGATCAGTTTGACTTAGATGGGCGTTTGCTTTGCACCGGCGTGGGCGGAATGGGTTGGTCCAGCATTCTGAGCAGGCATCTCGCAGAGGAGGGATGGAGAGAGCTGCAGGTGGGGGACCTCCAAGACGTTCACTTTTTCAAAATCGGGGGGAGGGATCAGCCTGCGCCCGTCAACGACGAGATCTACCCGAACCTTCCCCACAACGGAGTCTGGGCGCGCGGCACTATGAGCTATCGACCTGAGATAGATGTGAGTGAATCCCGGGCGTCCACGTACACCGAGGTGGATTTGGACTGGGTCACGTTTGCAGTGGATTCAATTCACCTTGAACGGCGGTTTCGTCGTGTGTGGTTTGACGGAAGCATAGTCCACGAAGGAGGTTCTATCGTTGAATTTGCGGGCCCCCCCGCTACAGCGTTCATCGAGGCAGCTTTGGGCAAGCGATCGACACGTCTCACACTAGATGCATTGATGTCGAAACATCCAATTCATTCACCTTCATTCTGAGTCACCGCAGTGTCGACCGATCACTTCGCTCTTTTTCGGTACCGGACCAGCAACATCGGTGACGATACCCAGTCATATGCAACTGCACTCCATCTTCCACGCATAGATGCACTAGTGGATCGCGACGAGCTGTCATCGCTCGATCTGCCCACTAGACACCGATGTGTGATGAACTCTTGGTTTTTCCTCGGACCCGACCGGGGGCCTCCGAGCGGATCGATAGCGCCCATTTTCCACGGAACGTCAATTGGGCGTTCAGAGATGGTTTCCGGGGCATGGCGTGACTATCTCTCCGAGCATGGGCCGATAGGTTGCCGGGACCGTCGGTCGGTACAGATCCTCCATGCTGCTGGAGTTCCTGCATTCTGGAGCGGCTGCTTGACCCTGATGATTGGGCAATGTTTCGGTCAAGTCTCGGCTGCGAAACGCCGTGGCATATACATTGTCGACGTTCACCCCGACGTAGAGAGTCGCCGAGTTCCGCATAGTATCTCGGGGCGGGCTGTTCGCTGGAACAACGAGTTCGATCCCCTGCTTGTGGAGCGGACCGGCCAACGACTCGCTGAAGTGCACAGACGTATGCGGCTTCTTGCGCATGCTGAATTGGTCATTACGCGGCGTCTCCACGTGGCTCTTCCGTGTGTTGGGTTTGGAACGCCGGTTTTGACCCTTCCTAACCCGGGAATAAGTGACGCTCGACATCGGTTCAGCGGTTACGAAGAGTTCTTACCTATCCTGTGGCCAGAGGATGAGCCCGGTAAGTTCGATTTCGAGAACCCATCGATCAGCGCCGTTTCCGCAGAATTGGAGAACGCCTACGCGAAGCTGGTCCAAGCGCTCGGGTTTTCGCCCCCAGTGAGGTCCTGGGATGATAGCTTCGAGGTCTCGCGGTCACTGCCTGCTGGCATTGATCCTGGTGTCGCATTCGGACTGCGCCTAGGTATCGACGTGGTTGGTTGCCCTCCGGCAGAGCGTGTCGAGAGCGGCTTCTCCGCCATCTTGCCAGTCCTCCCGTTCGCCGACCGATTGAATGGCGAGTTTGAAGCAATGCCGCCAGAGCCGTCGTCAGTTGCGGAGGCTCTTGAGAGCTACCCGGTGCGACGTGTCGTCGAACTTATCGGAGCACACTTGGCGGGGGAGGTTTCTCTCGCAAAATTGGACGTGCTGATGCGTCAGCTTGCTCAGGGCGCTCTCTTTGAGTCGGTGATGCTGGTGTGGATGCCAGCCTTGAGGTCGGGGCGACAGAGTGAACTAGAGGCGGATTGGCGGCGGGCTGCAGTTCAGTTTGGCGTCGATGCCTACGAGACTGGCCGGCTTGTGGACGTCGTATGGCGCGCCGGGGACTTCGACGCGGCGCGCGCATTGATCACTGAGATGCGTGACGTGCTCGAGCACCAGAAGTTTTCAAAGTTCGGCGACGAATACCACCGGGAAAGGAACGTTGAGATTCTGGACGGCTTCGAGGCCATCATCGGCTATGAAAGCGGCGCGCTGATTTTGGAAGATGGAAGACTTTCCAACCTGCATGCGTTCCTGTTAGGCGCTGTTTCCGGTGCGATTGCCTTCGCCGTCGAAAGCGGAAACTCGTCTCGTTCTTGTCGGCTCGCCGAACTTCGCATTTTCATGGGCCGGCAAGCGGGTCTGGAGCCCGATGAGGCGTTGAGGATTGCCGAAGGAGTGCTGGTTCCAATTGGCGCGGCTAGCGCCGCGATCCAATACTGGACGGAGTTGCGCGCTCAAATGCTCAGTCTCGGCATACGTTGGCGAGTTTTGCGCTTGGTGGGTGTCGCCGCATTGGAAACCGGGGACAGTTCCCTGCTAGAGGACGTACTTTCAGAAGTCAGGTCGCTCTTGAACGGATTCTCTGTGGAGGCGCTGCTGTCTGATAAACAGTGGGCGGACGCATACGTGTGGGCGGTGCGACGGCTCTCGTTGACCGACGATGAAGTGACAAGGTCCGAACTCGCGCATCTCCGGCCACACCTCCATGACGAGAGAGCCAAAAATTTGGCGTTGAGGATCTCCGGTGCCGAAGCATGAGCAGCGATGCATGGGACGCCTCCCGACTGAAGCTGGTGTTATCTGACTTCGATCTTGAACGCGCTACGGAACTTGTAACTTCATGGTCTGTATCGGCGCCGACTGCGACTGGGTATCGCGCGGCTGCAGAAGATTGCGTCGCAATGCGGCGTTACGATCTTGCAGCGCGAATTCGAATTGCCGCTTTTCGCGCCGGCGCCGATCCGTACGAGGCGGCGTATGCGGTGGATGCGCTCTGGCGGCACACCGACCGTGGGGAAGAATCCGCTTTAATTTGCGCGCAGCTAGCTGCGGAAGTCGAGGAGATAGAGTTCAAGCACCAAGGAGATGCATTTCACCGGAGCATGGCTACACAAGCCTTGAACGATCTCGCCAAGCTGGCGCGATACGAATGTGGCGAACTCTCCTTGGAAGAGTGTGTCGCGCAGCCTATGCACGGAATTGCAGTAGACGCGATCTGGCGCCGAATTTGGCCAGCTCACAATGCTCTGCAATTCTCGAGGGCGCAGCGACTGGCCGAACTATATTTGGTCGCTGCGAAACCCGATGTCGAGACGACTTTTTATACCATCGAAACGTTCTTTGTCGACTATGGAGGAACGCAGGCAGCCCTGAGAATTCTCGATGGCTTACAGTTATCGCCGGACGCAGACCTTCGCCGCCAAGCGCTCCGGATGGCGATGGCCTATGAATCAGGCGCGGACGATGTATTTGCGGACGCTTGGGCGCGTATCGTCGAATTGCAGGGTGGGGCTTTGGGGGAGGCGGCGCAAAGGAGTTATGCGTCAGCGGTACTGTTCCGTATAAGAACCGCGCTTAACGAAGGGCTGAAAAGTGCCGCACATGAACTGTGCGAAAGTGGGCTGCGAACTCGATCGTCGGTGTCGGTTGCGGGGGCGTTCGAGTTGGCGAAGGGATTTGCGCTCGAGGCAGATGACCTGGCGAGCGCAGTTGAGCACTATGAACTCGGCCTCCAGGCGGAAGACTATCCTCGGAATCCCTTCGGATTGTATTCGGTTGCTGACGCCTGCGCCGCTGCTGGGCGATGGGACATTTGCTATGGAGTCTTCGAGAGGTACGCGGCCCGGCTTCGACCTCACTATGGAGCCTTGGCTCCGCAGCAGCCCATCTACACAACGGCGAGTGCGGACTCACTCCCGCGGTCAGCAGTATTCCTCAGCGGTTGGAGCGTAGGCGATGACACGTTTCGATACGGGCTCCTTCGAGCTCACTGCTCAGAAAATGACTACACAGTAATGCTCGATGGCCGACTTGTCGCCATGGCGCAGCGCGCGCAGCCGAATTGGCGATTTTTGCCGCACACTCGCGTTCATGAAGTGGGGTGGTCGCAGTTTTGGAAGGACCGGTCGGGGACACCCGAGGTGGTGGATCCGCTGAGATGTCCGCGAAGCACGTGGCGTGCCGCCCACGATCATGGTGCAGTGATCTTACAGGAGGACCTTCTTGCGGTGCATGCTGCGCATCGAATGGTGACTCGATACCCAAACGAGACACCGGCGCTAGAGCCAGAAGCCCGGCGCGTCAATCTTTACAGACAGTGGCTGGGAGAAGTGTGTGACGGTGCGCCCTCTATCGCTCTCAGCTGGCGTTCGGGCTTGCAGTCAACTTCACGCGCGGTGTCATTCTTTTCGGCGGCTGAAATGGGCAGGCTTGCCAAAGGAGCTCCCGCCGCTTGGGTTCTGCTGCAGTATGATTGGACCCCGGACGAGATCGATCAGATCCAGACGATAGCGGGGCGGCAGATCTTGATTGCCCCGGACTTGGATATTCGGAGGGACCTAGAGGGGGTCGCGGCATTGGCCCGAGCGTGCGATCTTGTTATGAGTACAGGTGTGGCGACCAGAGATATCTGTGCAGCGGCAGGGGCTAGAGTGTACTCGATTTCGTTTGGTTGGAAGTATGCAGATTTCTGGAGACGCTTGGAGGATGGGCGAGATTCGATCTTCCCGACGCTTAAGCATGCTGATCCAACTCTGGGACGGGAGGGTGTCTTGGACCAGGCAATCACGATGGCGAATGATCTATGCCTGAACCGCCATCGCTAATCGAAATCGTCTGCAGGCCGCTCGAGGAGGTGGATGTCGATGACCGCTATCTTGCATGGTTCCGAGATCCGGACGTCGTTCGGTTTCTTGAGTCAAGGGACTTGGAGCGGGCGGAAGTGATTGCATTTCTCAATGCCGGTCGAGGTAAGCAACGATTTATCGACGCCATCTGCATGTCACCGAGCGGTCTGCATATCGGCAATGTTAAGATCGATGTGAACTGGAAACACTCGACAGCGGACCTCTCGATACTCATCGGGGACAAGGCGCACTGGGGCAAGGGCATCGCGTCTATGGCGGTCCGGCTGATGACAGAGAAAGCGTTTCTCCGGCTGGGAATTCGAAAACTTACGGCCGGGATATACGCGGTAAATCTCGGGTCGCTCAGGTGCTTCGAAAGGGCCGGCTGGCGGCTCGATTCTATCCAACGCGATCACTTGCTCTTTGAGGGGCGAGCGGTTGATCGCGTTGTTATGAGCGCCTTCAACTCCGGCGCATGGGTTACTGGGGCTCCTGCACAATGGGCTGGGAGCCGCTAGTTCGATTTGGTAGCGCAGCGGATAGCGTGTGACGAATTCATCTGTGCGGCTCTTTTCTAAGGCTTGGCTTGTGCTGCCAGAAAAATTCCGTGTGACGTGGTTCAAAGATAGTAAATCGACTTTCTATCATTCAGCACGACCATGATGATCGCGCCGATCCATGAGGCGACTATCCATCCTCCTATCACCATCCAAGTGTGTGCATCAGGTGAGCGAGCGTAAAGCACTGGCTCTCTGAAGGCGTCACAGAACGCCAAGACGGGGTTGATCGCCGTCCAGAAGGCGAGGTTCGGTGAGTCAAATATTTCTCGCGCGAAAAACACGGGGCTCGCAAACCAGAGGGCCTGCATGATAATCAAAAGCATCTGCTGAGCGTCGCGGAACTTCAGATTCAAAAAGCCAACGATTGTCGCCCAAGCTGATCCCATAGCGACTAGCGCAAGAGCAACCAACGGAATCCAGGCCCAGTAGATCGTTGCAATCGGTCCGAGGGGTAGTTCAGACTCAATGTAGCCAAGTGCGTGAAGGCCGTAGATGCCGGCCCGATAGATTGTGAAGGAGCCTAGCCCGATCAAGAAAATCACCATCACGGTGAGGGATGTCCTGAGCGGAAAAATCAGCATGGGCATCGGCGATTGTTTCAGGTATCCCGCTCCTGACACAATTGAAACCGCCCCGAGGTTCACAAAGGAAGCAATCGCATCCCAAAGGATGAACCCTGAGAACACGTAAATGGAGAAAACCACGAACTCTTGTTTAAATAAGTTCGCCAGCACGAATGCGTATAGCATTGTGAATGCGAGAGGATGCACCATCGCCCATATTATGCCTAGCGCTGACCGGCGAAACCGAGATTGAAGATCAGCGTTGGCGAGGTGAAGCGCCATGTCGCGATACTGCCATATGGCCGCCAAATATCCAAAAAAGGTCTGCCGACCCACTTGAACCGTTCTGAGTGGCTGGTCTTGCGCGGTCATCTCAACGCATCCGTCAATTCAATGCAGGTTCGATCATAGCCAGTATTTCGCCCCAGTGGCCACCCCTAGGCCCGAGCTCGAGACAGCGCGCATTTCGGCACCCATGCCGCCCCATTTTGCTCAAAGTTCAGAAGTCGTCCGAAAGCGAGTGAACCTCTTGCGGCGGATCGCGGTTACGCTCGCGACGCCCAAGCTTCGTTCGGCGGCTCTGGATTCGGCCGCCGAAACGGCGTGATCAAGGAACGCTGGCGTTCTGCGCCACTGCGCGGTCAACACGCACGGCGGCTTCAGATGCGCCTGCGCGCGACGCGGGTTCAAGGGACGCTATCGCTCTTCGCCCTTGATCCCGCGTCCCTGTGCGCAGGCCGTCGGGGAGGGCCGCCGCGCGCGGCCCCGGCGATGATGTTCACGCCGGGCACGCAAGGGAGCTCCCCATGCCTGTCGAACACATACCTCTCGGCGCCTTGCTCACAAGCAAGCGCAACGTGCGCCGCACGGACCGGAAAGCCGACCTCGATGCGCTCGCCGCATCCATCGCCGCCCACGGTCTCCTGCAGAACCTGACCGTCGTCCGTGCGCCCGAGGAGCGCTTTGAAGTCGTCGCCGGCGCGAGGCGCCACGCGGCGCTCAAGCTGCTCGCGAAGGCCGGAACCATCGCCCGCGATTTCGCCGTGCCCTGCTTCATCATCGACGAGGGCGACGCCGCCGAAGCCTCGCTCGCCGAGAACGTCCAGCGTGTGGCGATGGATGTCATGGACGAGGTCGACGCGTTCGCCGCTCTCGCTGCGGGCGGCATGCCCGTCGACGACATTGCGCGCCGGTTCGGCGCCGGCGTGCGTCACGTCGAGCAGCGCCTCGCGCTGGCGCGGCTGTCGCCAAAAATCAAGGCCGCCTACCGCAAGGGCGACGTCTCGCTTGACGCGGCCCGGGCGTTCTGCATCAGCGATGACACGGTCCAGCAGGAAACGGTCTTCCGGCAGATGGCCAAACCCATCGTGCATGCCGCCGGCGTACGCGCGCACCTCACGCGCGGGCGCGTGCCCGCAAGCGATCGCCTTGCCACGCTTGTCGGCATCGACGCCTACGAGGCCGCCGGCGGTCGCATCGTGCGTGATCTCTTCGAGCCGGATCTCGCCTACTTCGATGATGGCGAACTCCTGCGGCGCCTCGCCTTCGAGATGGCCGACGTCTGGCGCGGCGCTTGCCTCGCCGAAGGCTGGGGCTGGGTGGAGATCAATCTCGGCCATGCGCGCTTTGAAGGGATGGCCGGCGAACGCCTGGAGCCGACGCGCCGACCGCTCGACCCGGATGAGCGCGACAGGCTGGGCCGTCTCGACGACGAAATCGCCGTGCTGGAAGATGCGCTCGCCGATGCAGAAGACGAAGATGAACGTTTCGCCGAACTCGACCGCCTCGTGACGGCGCGCGACGAGATCGCCGACGGCTCTCTCTCCTGGGATCGCGAACGCATGGCGCATGCCGGCGTCGTCATCTCCGTGGATCACGGCGGTCGGCCGTCCTTCGTTAGGGGCGTCATCAAGCGCACCGATCTCAAGGCTATCGCGAAACTGGGCGCGCGACGCGACACCGATGGCGGTGACGTTTCGGGGGAGGTGGCCACGACGGCCGCCGCTACGCCGGACAGCGAGTACGGCCCGCGACCTGGCAGGGGCCTGACCGAAGCGCTCACCCGTGCGCGCACCGTGGCGTTGCGGGCGGCACTCGTCGCGCACCCGCAGGCGGCGCTCGCGCTCCTCGTGCACGTCCTCGCTTCCCGCAGCATCGGCGCGGGTGTGACGCTTGGCGTCGACATCGTCGCGCGCACCCATCTCCATGATGACGCCGCCGCCTTCGTCGCCGCCCGTGAGGACATGCAACGCGGATGGCGTGATGACGGCCCGCGCCTCGACGCGCTGTTCGCGTCGACGTCCGAGGATCTCCTGAAGGCGCTCGCCGTGCTGACGGCGGAAACGATCGATCTGTCACATGCGGGCGTCGACGCCGGCGGCGGCGACAGACAGGCGCTCGCCGACGCGCTCGCAAGCGCGCTCGATCTCGACATGGCTGCGTACTGGACGCCTCAACTCGAGTTCTGGATGCAGTGCCCGAAGGCCTACATCCTCAAGGCGCTCGCCGATGCGCCATCCATGGCTGCGCTCGCCCCGGCCGCGCGGGAGGCGCGGCTTGCAGCCTATGGCCGCCTGAAGAAGGCGGAGCTCGCCGACGCGGCGTCGCAGACGCTCGCAGGTGGCGGCTGGCTTCCCGAACTGCTTGTGACGCCCGTGCGGAAAGGTGCGCTCGCGCTCACCGCTGCAGGCGCCGACATCGCTGAAGGTCTCGTCGCCGCCAACGGACGGGGTGCCAAACGACGTGCCCCCGAAGGCAAGAACGCCGCCCGACCGTGACTTGGTGCGGCGCGTGTAGCGCCGCGCCGCTTTCGTTCATCACCTCTCGCGCCGCCTGCGTCCGCAGCGGTTCCCGACCGACCGGGCGGCGCGTCCGTTTCACAAGGAGTTCGACAATGGACCCGACCACGGGCAACGCGGCCGCACGCCGCGACGTCGCCGCCAGCACGTCCGCCAACATCTCGACCGACATCAACGCCCGCATCATCGCAGCGCTCGAGCAGGGCGTCCTGCCCTGGAAGCAGCCCTGGCGTCCTGGCGCGGACGCCGCTTCGGCGCTGCCGCTGCGCGCCAACGGTGCGCCGTACAGGGGCGTCAATATCGTGCTGCTGTGGATGCGCGCCGCCGATTGCGGGTATGGAGCGCGCCGCTGGTACTCCTTCCGGCAGGCGCGCGCGCTGGGGGCGTGCGTGCGCAAGGGCGAAATTGGTGAACGCGTCGTCTATTATGGGAGTGCGACCCGCGCGCGCGCACACGGATCCGTGCCTGTGTCCGGCCTCAGTCCCGGCGCGCGGACAGGGGACCCCCGAGGAGGCGCCCAAGGAGACACCGACAAAGGCGGCGCGCGCTTTCTGCGCGCGTACGTGGTCTTCAACGCCGACCAGATCGACGGGCTAGAAAGTGTCGATGAGGCGCCGCCTGCTTCGACGGACGCCGTCACGCCGCTCGCCGCGCACGAAGCGTGGTTCCGGACTCTCGACATCGCGCGCATCGTACATCCCCATCGCGCGTTCTACAGCCCCGCGCGCGACGTGATCGCCATGCCGCCGCATGCGGCATTCGACAGCCCCGATCTCTACGCCCAGACCCTGAACCACGAATGCGTCCACGCCACGGCCGCCG
The DNA here is from genome assembly GCA_009773335.1 of Caulobacteraceae bacterium. GTDB lineage: Bacteria > Pseudomonadota > Alphaproteobacteria > Caulobacterales > Aquidulcibacteraceae > VFBF01. The sequence goes on along the minus strand of WRPF01000067.1, from coordinate 7,980 downwards.
CACATCGCGCAGGGCGCGACTTCGCGCCCCGTTACGGTTCCGACGCCTACGCTGTGGAAGAGATCTGCGCAGAACTCGGCGCCGCATACCTCGGCGCGCATCTCGGGCTTCCGCCAGGCCACATCCATGACCACAGCGCCTACATAGGCCACTGGATTGCGGCGCTGAAAAATGACCGGCGCGCATTTCTGGAGGCGGCCGCGAAGGCGCAGGTCGCGGTCGACTGGCTGCTGGCGAAAAGCGGACGCCTCGGCGCCATTACGCCCGGCGCAGCTTGTCCTGAAATGGAGGCCTTGTGATGACGACGCTCGCACGCATTGTCGCCGCATGCGGCGGAAGCCTCTACGACGCAGGGCGCCGCGCGCTCATCCCCGGTCCCGGGCACGCGCCCGAAGACCGCTCCGTATCTCTCTTTTGCGCCGATGACGGGCGTATTCTCATCCATTGCTTCGGTCCCCGCGACGACTGGCGGACCGTGCGGGACATGCTCGCACTTGCGGGCCTTCTCGATGGACGGGGGTTCGAACCTGCCCCGACACGCGCCAGGGCAGCACGGCCCTTCGTCGCCCAGCCGTCCGCCGAGGAGCGCAGCGCCCGCGCGCGCCGGATATGGGGGGCGGGTGTCGCCGTGGCGGGCTCTCTGGCCGAGCGCTATCTGGCCGCGCGCGGCGTGCGCGCTTCCGCATCTGCGGACAGCGCGCTACGCTTTCACGCCGCCATGACGTCTCTGGACGATCGCAGACGCCGGCCTGCGCTGCTCAGCGCGATCACCGACCCGGCAGGCGTCGTACAGGGCGTTGAGGCGACGCTGCTCGCGCGGGACGGCGCGTCCGCGAGGAAGGCTGATATCGCCACGCCGCGGCGGGTGATTGGACGCCTCCTTGGCGGGGCAGTGAGATTGCAGGCGCCGTCAGAAACCCTCCTGATCGCCGAGGGCGTCGAAAGCGCGCTTTCCGCGGCGCACGCGCTGGGGGCGCCTGCGTGGGCCGCGCTGTCAGCGGCCAATCTCGCGCGGTTCGCGCCGCCTGCCGGCGTGCGCAGGCTCATCATCGCGGCGGACGCAGATGCTGCGGGCCTGCACGCAGCGACCATCCTCGCCGAACGGCGCCGACACGAAGTGGATGCGGTAAAGATCACGACGCCGCCAGAGGGGTTCAACGACTGGAATGACTGGGTGCGCGAGGCATGAGCGCGCCGGGTGGCTTTCCGCGGCGCGCGTCAGGCGGGCCGTCCAGACTCGTTGGATCTGGTCGGGTGGGGCGCCTTGGATCCCGGCGCGCTGTAGAGTGACGGAGGAGCAGAGGATGAGGCCGTTCAATCCCAGGCCTGACATCCTCCCGTCGCCGCAAAGCGTTTCTGGGAAGCGCCTGCTTGCGGGCAGGGTAGGCATGTCGGGCGGCGCCCGGTGTCACGGACACCGAGTTTAGGTCTCTAGGGGTATCGGACACAGGGCACGGGACAGCGAAGAGCGTTCCCGCGCGAAATCAGGCTTGTGGCGGTACGGCTGATCCGGGACCGGGGCGCCAAGGCGGCCAAGGACGGCGCTTGGCAATGGTTTATCCCACAATTGCACGAAATGAGGAAATGTGGGATAAGGCCCGCCAATGGCCGTGCCCGTCTTCACCGAAGAGCAAGCCCGAACGCTGATCAACTTGGAGCAGCGCTACGAGGTCTGGATGGAAGCCGAGCTGGCGCTTGCCTTGCTCCCCTATGACCTGCGCCGGAAGGAGGTTGGCGGGCGCGCCTACCTCTATGAAATCAGGGACCGAAGCGGCAATGGCAGAAGCCTCGGACCCTGGTCGGACGAGCACGAAGCAAGGCTGGCCGCGTATCGCGCCGAGAAGGCCGGCCTGAAGCAGCGCCGCGATCAGAGCCGCGAGCGTCTCGACGAAACGGGTCGCCTCGGACGTGCGTTACGGCTTCCCATGCTCGCCAGTGCAGCGGGGCCGATTCTGCGCGAAGCGGACCGGCGCAGTCTTCTCGGCAGCCATCTTCTGGTCGTCGGCACGAACGCCATGATCGCCTACGCGATCGAAGCGGGCGGTTTCATTCGCGACGCGCCGGAGGAAACCGACGACTTCGACCTGGCCTGGTCAGCGACAGACACTCACGCCAACGAGCACGTTCTCTGGGACATGTTGAAGGCCGTCGACGAGACCTTCACGGTCAATCTCGAACGCACCTTCCAGGCCCGCAACGCCAAGGCTTACGAGGTGGAAATCCTGGTGGCGTCCTCGCGCGCGGCAACCATGGACAGGACAGATCGGCCACGTCCAGTGCCGTTGCCGGAACAGGAATGGCTTCTCCTCGGCAAGCCCGTCGATCACGTCGTCATCTGTCGCGACGGTTCACCCGCCAGAATTGTTGCGCCTGATCCGCGGTGGTTCGCCTTGCAAAAGCTCTGGCTCGGCCGCCAACCGAAACGCAACGCGCTGAAACGCCCAAAAGATCTGAAGCAAGGACGGGCTCTGCTCGACGCCGTGCGCGATACGATGCCCCAGTACCCGTTGGACGGCGCTTTCGAGAAGGATCTACCCAAGGAACTCGTCGAACTCTATGCGGCGTGGAAAGTCGAAACGCGCTGAATACGCCCCAGAGCCAGCTCGGCTGCGCGCGCGCTCGGCCGCAGATGGAAAGAGCGGGCAAGCCCTGACCGGGCGCGCGGCGCGCTACGATCACTGACCGTCAGATGGACTGATCTGGCTGACCGTCGCCGTCACCGGGCACCGCGCTGCGTTCGCCCGTCCGTCGTCGCCATCTGGCCCGGCGGCCGCCGCCGGCAAGCAGAAAATCGTCTCCCCGCCGGATGTTTCGCCCGCGCGCCACGCGAGCGGGCGAGACTGCGGAAGGGCGGGTCCCACCATTTTCAGCATGCCTGCGGCTCTCCACGACCGGGCCTGGTTTGCGTCGCCGGGCGGGCGAACGCCGTCCCGGTTCCGGGATCAGCCGGAAACGTCAACGGAGACCAGTCCATGACAAACCGCATCACACTCCTCGCCACCGCGCTCGATACGGCCAAGGTGCGCACCTTCGAAGTCCGCGACACGGTTATCGAAATCGTTTCGCTCTGGGTCGAAGTCCGGGAAGACGACCGCGCCGATCGCTTCACTGTCGAGATCGGCTGTCCGAAGGCCGCCGAGATCGCCAAGGCGCTTCCGAAAGGCGCGCGCGTCGAGATCACGGGCAAGCTTCGCCACGACCGCTGGAAGGACAAGGCCTCTGGCCGCTGGACCGGCAAGGTGTTCATCTCGGTGGAGCCGGGCGTCGGAACGCTTCGATCGAAGGGCATCGCCGCAGCAACACCCGACTCCGCCGAGCGAGAGGCTGCATGACGATCCACGCGCCCGCCGGCGTCGCCGGCGGGCGGTCGCATGCGCCTTCGGCGCTCCCGGAGCGCCAAAGGCGCCAACATCCGAAGGAATTCCACATGAGCAAACTCTACATCGGACTGGACGTGTCCAACGCGCTCACGTCGATCTGCGCGATCGATCAAGCGGGAGAAATCGCGTTTGAACTCAAGGTTGCTAGTGACCCCGACGCGATCGCTGCGGCGCTACGGCCGCACAAGCGCAAGATCGTCGTCGTCGGGCACGAAGCCGGCTCGCTGTCGCAATGGCTCCACGTGGGGATGATAAGGCACAGACTTCCAGTGCGATGCCTGGATTCGTCTCACGCCCACGCCGCGCTCAAGGCGCAACGCCACAAGACCGATCGCAACGACGCTCTGGGTATTGCGCGGATCGTCAAGTCCGGATGGGTGAGGGACGCCCACATCCGTTCTCCCAGGTCCGCTCAATTGCGGATGGCGCTCATCATGCGTCGGACCCTGCAACGCAAGATCATCGATCTCGAGCTTTGCCTGCGGCAGAGCGTCAAGGTTTTCGGCGTGAAAGTCGGCGCTTCGAACCGCAAGGATTTTGCCGACAAGCTCAGAGGCGCGATCGGGGACGACAAGCTGCTGCAGGCGATTGTCCACGGAGTCCTGCGGGGAAGGGCCGCCCTTTATGAGGAATTCATTCTGGTCGAACGCGAACTGGTCAAAGTCGCGGAGAGCGACGATGTCTGCAGACGCTTGATGACGGTGCCCGGCGTCGGACCGATCACAGCGCTCTGGTTCAAGGCCACGGTAGACGATCCGACGCGGTTTGGCAGGTCGCGCCTGCTCGGCGTCTATTTTGGGTTGACCCCGCGGCGCCGGCAATCCGGCGAACACGACGGTCGAGGGTCGATTTCCAAGCGCGGCGATCCGTCGGTCCGGTCCCTGTTGTGTTTCTGCGCCGGATCGGTCCTGCGGGCCAAGGCGCCCTCGCGCCTCAAGCTGTGGGCCGTGGCGCTGCGCAAACGTGCGAGCTATGGGCAAACCTGCGTCGCCGTGGCGCGGAAGGTCTGTGCGATCCTCCATCGCATCTGGATTTCGGGGGGCGTGTTCGACCCGGGACTGCCCGCCCAACCCTGACGGAATCGGGCGCCTTTGGGCGCTTCGATGGGATTGCCAGGAAATGCGACCGCCAGTTCGATTGCAGTGCTGCCGCGAGGGTCAACCGCTCGACGGCGTCAGCCTCCTGAACCCACGCGGTCGTTCTCGATATACCGGCTGCACCGCTCTTGCGAGCTGCGAGCTGATCCCCTGGGCCTGGCAATTTTCCCACTTGATGGTGATCGCTCCGACAGAGGCGCGCCTCGCCGCCGGGGCATGGCCGCGGCCGTTCTCTCACCAATCGCGAGGTCGTTGCTTATCAGCTCAACAGGCGTTTCCTGATTTGCGGCGGTCAGGAGATGTGCTACGGTAGAACAATGATCACCATGAACGTCCGCGACGCCAATCAGAACTTCTCCAAGATGTTGGCCGAGGTGGAGAAGGGCGAAACCGTGCTCATCACCAAGAACGGCAAGACCGTCGCTGAACTTCGCCCCCGTGCAGACGACCCCCGCGACGATCCCGAATGGCGCGCCGCCTACGATCGCATGGTGACGCTGATGAAGGCCTGGCCCGACACCGGCTACCGGGTCGGCAAGATCACTGAGGACGACAAGTACGGCGATGCGCCGCTGTGACTATGCGGGTAGCGCTCGACAGCAATGTTCTTGTCTATGCGGCGCTCGAGCCGGTTTCGGCCAAGGGCGCGCGCGCGGCTGAAGCGATCAGACGTGCTTCCGGGCGAGGCGTTCTGGCTGCGCAGACGCTGCTGGAGTTTGTGGCGGTGGTTCGCCGACGCGCACCGCATCTGACCGGGCAAGCGATAGCGCAAGTCGAAGCCTGGAGCGCTGTGTTCGAAGTCGCGCCGACCACGAATCTGATCGCCGCGAAAGCGCTGACGATGGTGCGCGTTCACCAGTTCCAGGTCTGGGACGCGGTGATCTGGTCGACGTCACGCGACGCCGGAGCGACCCTTTTCCTGTCCGAAGACCTTCAAGACGGGCTCGTGCTTGATGACATGCGGGTCGTCAACCCGTTCGCTCTGAGCGAAGCCGGCATCCAGGCGCTGCTCGGAGCGTGACCGTCGCTGGGCGCCTCGCCGCCGCCCGGATGGGCGCCCTGCGTCGGACCATGTGCATGCGTGTGTTGATCGCATTGATATCGATATCGTGATATTTTGACTTATGGGCCAGATTTTAATCCGCAACGTGGATGACGCCGTGCTGAAGGCGCTGCGCCTGCGGGCCGCGCGTGACGGGACTTCTCTTGAAGAGGAAGCGCGACGCGCTTTGGCGACTGCTGTCGGTTTGGCGCGCGGGGACGCCATTGCGCGGCTCGACGCTGTGCGCGAGCGGATCGGCAAGACGACAGGACCGTCGGCCGTCGAGGATCTTCGCGCCGACAGGGACCGGGATCATTGAGCTGTGTTGTCGACGCCAGCGTGGCGCTGAAGTGGGTGATCCAGGAAGAGCACTCCGAAGCCGCCCGGCAGCTGCTTATAGACGAAGCGTTGGCTGCGCCTGACCTTTTCTGGATTGAGTGCGCTAACGTTCTGTAGGCCAAGGCGCGACGTGGGCAAATTTCGGCCGTGGATGCGCGAGACGGATTCGACGCGATTGAGGCGTCGCCCGTTTCCGCGCTGCCTGTGCGTCCGCTGGCGCGCGCTGCGCCGGCCATCGCCTTGGAGTTGAACCAGTCAGCTTATGACAGCCTGTATCTCGCAGCCGCCTTGGCCGAGCGCTTCGTCCTTGTGACCGCCGACGCGGTCTTTGCGCGCGCAGCGTTGGCGCACCCTGTTTACGCGCGGTCGGTACGATTGCTGGGCGCGCAGTCCTGATCATCACATGACGCCGCGCCGCCGCCTGTCTCGACGCTCGGCGGGGACGGAACCAACAGGTGTTTGGGCGCCTTGCGCTGGCGACCTCTTGATTGACTCGCAAATGCTGCGACTGCGCGGCGCGTTCGCGCGATACGAGAAGACTCCGGTCAGGGGAATGTTTGCGGCATCCTTCGGTTCTTTCTTGAGGTGGTGAGACGAGGGGCAGGATACGCATTTCGTTGCACGAAATTCGACGCGGGCCGTTTGCCCGCGTGGGCGCCGGCTGACGCCGGCGAAGGGAGAGCTGCGCGTGAAGGCGCGCATCTGCAGCGATGGATGCATTCGATGCGCCTGGACCTGATCGCAAGCCGCCGCCATCAGCGGGGCGGCCGCGCCGCGCGCGTGAGACTGCGCGCACGATGGGCGTGCGCTTTACGGACGTCGAACGCGGCGAGATCGAGAGTGCGGCTTCGGCGTTGTCGGTGGCGCCCAGCGCGCTGATCCGTGCAGGCGCGCTGTGCGCAGCGCGCAGGGGACCGGCGCTCCTGCCACAGGAGGCGGTGGCGGTGCATCGTGCGGCGGGCGCGCTCGGCGCGGTCGGGCGCAACCTCAACCAGATCGCGCGTGCGCTGAACCAGGATGAGACAGCGGTCGCAGCGGACGTGCGCGAGTCGCTGGAGGACGTCGCGGCGCTTGTGCTGGATCTTCTCGACGCCCATCGCGCGCTGCTCGCGGCGCATGTCCGGCGCGGTCGTGCTGCGCGACGGGCTGCGCGGGCGGAAGGCGCATGACGGGGATAGCGGACACCGGCGCATGGGGCGCCATCGAGCTCGAACTTCCACGCGGCTTTCGTGGCCGTCCGACGGTTCGCGCGCCGCGAGATGACGTGCGCCCGCCAGGAGGCGACCGCGCGGGCGGCGCAAACTGGGGCGCGGGCGCCGGCGGGAGATCGCAACGCCTCAGGGCGGCCAGCGGGGCCCGCCAGGCGGTGGTGAAGGTGATCGGCTACCGGAAGGGCCGGGGCGAGGCGGGGCGCACGCTCGACTACGTGGCGCGCCGCGAGCGCATCGACATGGAGACGTCCGCCGGCGAGACGCTGTCGACCCGCGAGGATCTCACATCTCTTCTCGACGACTGGTCGACGACGTTTTCCGAGCGCGCCGACGGGCGCGACGTCATGCACCTGATGCTGAGTTTCCCTGCGGGCGTCGCGCCGGAGACGGCGCGCGAAATAGCCCGCGCCACGCTGCCCGAGATCGCCCAAGGGCGCGACTGGGCGTTTGCGGCGCATGACGACACCGGACACGCGCACATCCACGCACTGGTGCGCATGCGCGGTCCTGACGGTCGGCAATTGCGCACAACGCGCGACACCCTGCAGCGGTGGCGGGAGGCGACCGCCCGCAATGCGCGTGAGCGCGGCGTGGCGCTGGAGGCGAGCCCGCGGTGGGCCAGGGGGCGGGGCGAGAAGGGCGAGCGCATCTGGGAGCGCGCCATGCGTGAGCGAGGCGAGACGCCACGCCGGCATCGCGAGGCAGCCCGCGAAGCGATCGACATGCTCGACCGCAACGGGACAGCCGCGACAAGCTATGAGCGGCTGATGGCGGCGACCGGAAAACGAGAGCGAGCCGCGCTTGGCGCGCTCAGCTGGGAACTGCTTGCGCAGGCGCGTGCGGCCGGCGGCGAGGAGCGCGCACGGCTGCTGCGGCTCGCCGAGGCGGCTGCGCGTCACGGCGAGGCGATG
>WRPF01000066.1 GCA_009773335.1 Caulobacteraceae bacterium | reverse complement strand
CCTGTCGCTCGCGGCGGTGGCGCTGCAGGCCGGGCTGGAGGAGGTGGCCGCGCTCAGCGGCCCCGCCGCGGGCCGCATTGCGATCGGCGCGATGCCGCTCTGCCGCGCTCGCCTGCTTCCCGACGCCGTCGTCGCCTTCCAGCAGCAATGGCCGGATGCGCGAATCGCCATCGCCGAAGGCGCCCACCGCGAACTGATCGAACCGCTGCGCGACGGCGATCTCGATCTGCTGATCGGCGCGCTGCGGACCCCCAGCCCCGGCCCGGACATCGAGCAGGCGCCCCTGTTCGAGGACCACCCCTGCGTGATCGCGCGGGCGAACCATCCCCTGGCGGCGCGTCGCCGCCGGCCGACACTGAGCGACCTGCGCCGCTATCCCTGGATCGTCCCGGCGCCCGGCGCGCCGCTGCGCGAGCAATGGCGGCGGCTCTTTCAGGACGGCGGACTTGATCTGCCGGATGCGCCGATCGAGTGCGGCTCCGTGATCACGATCCGGCAGATCCTGCTGAAGTCTGAGTGCCTCACCATCCTGTCGCGCGAGCAGGTGCGACTGGAACTCGACGCCGGTTTGCTCGGGGTCGTCGCCGACACGCCGCCGCACCTCAAGCGCACCATAGGAGTGACGACGCGGACCGGCTGGCGACCGACGCCGATGCAGGCGGACTTCCTGCGTCTGCTGCACGATCTGGCCCAGACCTCCTGATCCTCGTTTCGTATTTTCTTATGGGGCGCCCCGCTTTCGGATTGGCCTGCGCAGGCGCTGGGGCCTAGCTGGGGGCGATGGTGACGCAACTCGCCCTTATCGGTTTTGGAGAAGCAGGACAGACCTTCGCGCAGGCGGGCTCCTGGCGCGCGCGCGCCTTCGACATCAAGACCGAAGATCCCGCCGCCCGCGAGGCCAAGCTGGCCGATTACCGCCGCCTCGGCGTGCAAGGCGCAGACGCCCTCGACGAGGCGCTCGCCGACGCACGCGTGACCCTCAGTCTCGTCACCGCCGACCAGGCGCTGGCTGCCGCCCGGGCCGCAGCAGCCGTGCTGGCGCCGGGCGCGCTGTTCCTGGACGCCAATTCGGTCGCGCCGCAGACAAAGGCGATGGCGGCCCAGGCGGTGGAGACGGCCGGCGCACGCTATGTCGATGTCGCCATCATGGCGCCGGTGGAGCCCAAACGGCTCGGCGTTCCGCTGCTTGTCAGCGGACCGGCGGCCGGCGAGGCCGCCGTCGCCCTCGCCACGCTTGGATTTGGCGATGTGCGCCTCGCAGGGGCCGAGATTGGGCGCGCCTCCGCCATCAAGATGATCCGCTCGGTGATGATCAAGGGCCTGGAGGCCCTGACCCTGGAATGCGGCCTCGCGGCCGAGGCGGCGGGCGTCCGCGCCGACGTGCTCGCATCGCTCGGCCCGGAGTGGGACGGCAGGTTCGACTACAATCTCGACCGGATGATGGTTCACGGCGCACGGCGCGGGGCCGAGATGGAGGAAGTCGTGAAGACGCTTCAGGCGCTCGGCGTCGGCGCCGCGATGTCGGCGCAAGCCGCCCATGCGCAACATGTGGTCGGCGCGCTCGGCGTGACGGCGCCGCCCGAGGGCCTCGGCGGGAAACTGCGCATGCTTCGCGCGCGCCTGGGAGGCGGCCCGGCATGACACTGATCATCGACTGCCACGGCCATTACACCACCGCACCGCCGCCGCACGCAGACTGGCGCGACGCGCAGGTGGCCGCTTTCGCCACGGGCCACGCACCGCCGCCCTATCCCGACATCCCCGACAGCCTGATCCGCGAATCGATCGAGGCCAACCAGCTGCGTCTCATCCGCGCGCGCGGCGCCGACATGACCATCTTCTCGCCGCGGGCCTCTGCGATGGCCCACCACGTGGGCGACCAAGGCGTCTCGCTGGCATGGTCGCGGCGCTGCAACGACCTGATCAAGCGCGTCGTCGATCTCTATCCCGAAACGTTCATCGGCGTTTGCCAGCTGCCGCAATCCCCGAAGGCCGACCTCGCAGGCTCGATCCGGGAACTGGAACGATGTGTGGGCGAGCTTGGCTTTGTCGGCTGCAACCTCAATCCCGATCCGGGCGGCGGCCACTTCCACCATCCGCCTCTGACCGACCGATACTGGTATCCCTTGTACGAGAAGATGTGCGAGCTGGACGCGCCCGCGATGGTCCACGTCTCCGGCTCCTGCAATCCGGGTCTGCACGCCACCGGCGCCTTCTACATCGCCGCCGACACCATCGCCTTCATGCAGTTCCTCGAAGGCGACCTGTTCAGGGACTTCCCGACGCTTCGCTTCATCATTCCGCACGGCGGGGGCGCGGCTCCATATCACTGGGGCCGCTATCGCGGCTTGGCAGACATGCTGAAGAAGCCACCGCTTGATCAGCACGTGATGAAAAACGTCTATTTCGACACCTGCGTCTACCACCAGGAAGGCATCGACCTCCTGTTCAAGGTGATCGCGATCGACAACATCCTGTTCGGCTCGGAGATGGTGGGGGCCGTGCGCGGCGTCGACAGGCAGACCGGCCACCACTTTGACGACACCAAACGCTATCTCGACGCCCTGCCGCTGTCGGCTGAAGACCGTCACGCAGTGTTTGAAGGCAATGCACGACGGGTATTTCCCCGTCTCGACGCGCAGCTCCGGGACCGCGGACAATGATGACCGACATCCACGCCTACCTCGCCGAATTCGACGATATCCCCGGCACCCGCGTCTTCACTGCGGCGCGCGCGCGCAAGGGCTATTGGCTCAACCAGTTCTGCATGAGTCTGATGAAGCCGCAGAATCGTGACCGCTGGAAGGCCGACGAGACGGCCTATCTCACCGACTGGCCCATGAGCGTCGCACAGAAAGCGGCCTTGCTGGCGCGCGACTACGACCGCCTGCTCGAACTGGGCGGCAACATCTATTTTCTCGCCAAGGTGTTTTCCACTGACGGCCTGAGCTTTGTCCAGGCAGTCTCTACCATGACCGGCATGAGCGTGGAGGACTACAAGGCGATGATGATCGCCGGCGGCCGCTCGCCCGTCGGCATTCGTTCGCGCACGGAGGACCGATAGATGGCGCGCATCACGGCGGGTCTCGCCACAAGCCATGTTCCCGCCATCGGCGCGGCCATCGACAACGGCAAGACCGACGAGCCCTACTGGCGCAAGGTGCTGGACGGCTACCAGTGGACGCAAGCGTGGATCGCGCGCGAAAAACCCGACGTGGTCATCGTCGTCTACAACGATCACGCCTCGGCGTTCGACATGAATCTCATTCCGACGTTTGCAATCGGGTGCGCCGAGACTTTCGCGCCCGCCGACGAGGGATGGGGACCGCGACCCGTGCCGATCGTGGAGAACAACGCCGATCTCGCCTGGCACATCGCGCAAAGCTGCATTCTCGACGAGTTCGACATGACGATGGTGAGCGGCATCACCGTCGATCACGGCCTCACCGTGCCGCTTTCGCTGATGTTCGGCCAACCGGACGCCTGGCCATGCAAGGTCGTTCCGCTGGCGGTGAACGTCGTCACCTATCCGCCGCCGTCGGGCAACCGGTGCTGGCGGCTCGGCGAGGCGATCGCGCGCGCCGTGGCGAGCTTTCCCGAAGACCTGAACGTGCAGATCTGGGGCACCGGCGGCATGAGCCACCAGCTGCAAGGCGCGCGCGCCGGGCTCATCAATCAGCCGTGGGACAAGGCCTTCCTCGACGATCTCACGAACGACCCCGAACGTCTCCGACGCATGTCGCACATCGAGTACCTGCGCGAGGCAGGCTCCGAAGGCATCGAACTTGTGATGTGGCTCATCATGCGCGGCGCACTCGGCCCGGACGTGCGCGAGCTTCATCGCCACTACCACGTTCCCGCCAGCAATACGGCCGTCGGCCATATCGTCCTGGAGAAACATCCATGAGGATTGCAGTGGCTGGCGCGGGCGCGTTCGGCGAAAAACACCTCGACGCCCTGAAGCTGATCGACGACGTCGAAGTGGTCAGCCTCGTCGGGCGCCGGCTGGAGCCGACCCAGGAGATCGCCCGCAGGTACGGCGTCGGCCACGCCGCCACCGATCTCGCCGAGGCGCTGACGCGGCCCGATGTCGACGCCGTGATCCTCTGCACGCCCACCCATATGCACGCCGCCCAGGCCATCCAGTGCATGAACGCCGGCAAGCATGTGCAGGTCGAAATTCCGCTGGCGGACTCATGGGCCGATGCGCAGGCCGTCGCTGACACCCAGCGCGCAACCGGTCTTGTCTGCATGGTCGGCCACACCCGCCGGTTCAATCCTTCGCACCAATGGGTGCATCGCCGCATCGGCTCCGGCGAACTGGCCGTCCAGCAGATGGACGTGCAGACCTATTTCTTCCGCCGCCGGAACATGAACGCCAAGGGCGAGCCGCGATCGTGGACCGATCACCTGCTCTGGCATCATGCCGCGCACACGGTCGACCTGTTCGCCTACCAGTCGGGCCCGATCGTGAAGGCCAACGCCATCGAAGGCCCCAGCCATCCCGAGCTTGGCATCGCCATGGACATGTCGATCCAGCTCAAGGCGGCCTCCGGCGCCATATGCACGCTCTCGCTGTCCTTCAACAACGAAGGCCCGATCGGCACGTTCTTTCGCTATATCTGCGACAATGGCACCTACATCGCGCGCTACGATGACCTGTTCGACGGCCAGGAGCGCAACATCGACGTCTCGGCGGTCGATGTCTCGATGAATGGCATCGAGCTTCAGGACCGCGAGTTCATCTCAGCGATCAGCGAGGAGCGGGAACCCAACGCATCGGTCGCCCAGGTGCTGGCATGTTATCATGTTCTCCACGAGCTCGAACGCCAGCTGAAAGCATGAAAGCCGACGTCGCCATCATCGGCGCCGGCCCCGCTGGGCTGCTGCTCGGCCACACGCTCCGGCAGGCGGGCGTGGATGTGGTGATCGTGGAGCGCCATAGCGCCGCGCATGTGCGCGCCCGCATTCGCGCCGGCGTGCTGGAAACCGTGACCACCGATCTCCTCGCCCGCCTGGGCCTCGCAGACCGGCTGCAGGCCGAGGGCCTCGCGCACGAGGGCCTTCTGCTGGCGGACGGCGACCGCCTGATCCGGATCGACCTTGCCGAACTCACTGGTCGCCATGTCACTGTCTACGGCCAGACCGAGGTCACCGCCGACCTGATCGACGCCGCGCCGGGCCGCGGTCTTCCCATCGTGTGGAACGCAGAGAGCGTCACCCTGCACGACATCGAGAGCCAGACTCCCTCGCTGCGCTTCCGTCTCGCGGGCGTCGAGCAGCGGCTCGATGCGCGCTTTCTTGTGGGATGCGACGGCTTTCACGGGCCTGCGAGGGCCGCAATGCCGGCGGCGATCGGACGGACGTATGAGCGGGTCTATCCCTTCGGGTGGCTGGGGATTCTCGCCGATGTGGCGCCGTGCAGCGACGAGCTAATCTACGCCAATCATCCCAATGGGTTCGCGCTCGCCTCCATGCGCTCGCGGACGCGCAGCCGCTACTACATCCAGGCGCCGCTCGATGAGGTGGTGGAAAACTGGTCCGACGAGCGCCTGTGGGACGAGATCGTGGTCCGGCTGGGGCCGGAAGCGGGTGCGCGGGTGGTGCGCGGGCCGGCGCTGGAAAAATCGGTCGCGCCGCTGCGCTCGTTCGTGTTTGAGCCGATGGCTCACGGCAGTCTTTTCCTGGCTGGCGACGCCGCCCACATCGTGCCGCCCACCGGCGCCAAGGGCCTCAATCTCGCCGCCTCCGACGTCTGGTACCTGTCGGACGCGCTGATCGGCTGGTTCAAGCGCGCCGACGCCGCGGGCCTTGCGACCTATTCCGACCGGGCGCTGGCGCGCGTCTGGAAGGCGGAACGCTTTTCCTGGGCGCTGACCAATCTCATGCACCGTTTCCCCGATCACACGCCGTTCGAGCGGCGCATGCAGCTGGCGGAGCTGGATTACATCGCCAGCTCGCGCGCCGCGCGCACTTCGATCGCGGAGAATTATGTCGGGCTGCCGCTGTGACCGCGCGTTCCGCATCGCTGGCCGGGGGCACGGTGCTGCGCATCGGATTGGGCCGCATGTCGCTGGGCCAAGCCTGTGCCATTCCGCCTGCCCCCCGAGGATGGCGAGCGTCTTCCGCAGCGCGCGCGTGATCTTGGCCATGACCGTCTCGACACCACACCCATCCATGCCGAAGGACACAACGATGCGCTGATCGGCGCCACCTTTCCAGCATTTACAATATTTTCGCAAATATTGACTTTACCGAAAATCTCCCGTATTAGCTACAATCGGAGAGATCAATGGCGAAGCGGACACACCTACAGGACTCCGAGCCGCGCGTGCAGGACGACGGCGTCCCGCTTGAGGCACGGGTGCGCGCCGAGATCATCCGGGGGGCATTCCCGCCGGCGGCGCGCCTGCGTATGGAGGACTTGAAGGCCCGGTTTGAAGTGGGCTTTTCCCCGATCCGCGAAGCGCTCTCGAGACTGATCGGTGAAGGCTTGGTTGAGTTTGAACCAAACCGCGGATTTCGCGTGGCGCCGCTGTCGCGGGAAGACTTGCTCGACATCGCACTGGCCCGTGTGGCGGTCGAAACCGCGGCGCTCAAGCGGTCCATCGAACATGGCGACGACCGATGGGAGGCCGGCATCGTCGCCGCGATGCACCAGTATCGGCGGCGATCGCCGATTGCCTTCACCAACGAAGCCACCCTGCTCTCGTGGGAGGAATCCCACGACGCCCTCCACGCTGCGTTGATTGGCGCGTGCGGGTCTTCGCGTCTGCTCGCGCTGCAGCGCCGACTGCAGGACCAGCACGTGCGCTACCGGCGGCTCATCGTTGTGAAGGAAGTCGCACAGGAAGTGCACATTGAGGAACACGAGAAACTGGTGGAGCTGGCGCTGGAACGGCGCAGCGCCGACGCAATCGCGGAAATCGAGCGTCACATGATGATCACTGTGGATGCACTCGATCAATCCTCGATCTGGGAGAAGTTTGGCGAAACTGCCGGCTGAAAAGCAGCACGGCACAAGAAATCTACAGGGGAGGATAGTGTGAGAAAATTTTCTGACGCGACTTCGGTCGCGACGTTGGCGCTTTGCCTTTTTTCTGCTCCTGCACTCGCGCAGGAGGCGCCGTCGGATGTGACGGCGACCGCCCGGGATGGCGGTCTCGACGAGGTGATCGTCACTGCCCAACGGCGTGAAGAACGGCTCCAGGACGTCCCTGTCGCAGTCACCGCGCTGACCGCCCCATACCTTGAGGACAACCAGATCCGCACACTGCAGGATCTCGGGGCCAGCGTGCCGGGCTTCGTGGTGACGAACTCCGTCAACTACGGATCGGCGCCGCTCTCCATCCGCGGCATCGGCGGCGCCAACGGCGGCGGCAACGTGTTCGCCGACGAGCCAGTCGCGGTGTACGTCGACGACGCCTATGTGGCGCGGCTTCGCCTGTCGACCGCGGACCTTGTCGACGTCGGCGGCATTCAGGTGCTGCGCGGGCCGCAAGGCACCCTCTACGGACGAAATGCAACCGCCGGCGCGGTCCTCATCCAGTCTGCCGAACCGACGGACTCGTTCTCCGCCCGCGCCAGCGTCACGGTCGCGACCGACGAAGAGTACCGGGCGAACGGCGCCGTTTCCGGCCCGCTCAACGCCAACGGAACGCTGCTCGGTCGCCTCGCCGTGGGTCATTCCGAGCGGGGCGGCTGGGGAACGAACGCCGTGAGGGGCGTCGAGGTCAACAGCGGCGAAGACGGCCAGGTGCGCGGCTTCCTGCGCTTTCAACCCGCCGAATCACTGAAGATCGATCTGATAGCGGACACGAGCTATTCAAAGATCTTCCCGGGGACGATCAACATCTCGGACGTGTCCAACTTCCGTGACCAGACCACCAACCCCGCCGGCACCAACGTCGTCACGCCCTACGTGCCGCGAGCTAACCTGCAGACGTTGATCGACAACAACAGCTACGCGCTGAACTTTCCCACGTTTACGACCATCCATGGCCAGAACTACACGGGCCGGATCAACTGGGACGTCGGGTCCGTCACCGTGACGGCGATCAGCAACTATAGAAAGTGGCATCTGATCGGCAGCCAGGATTCAGATGGCGTGGCGGTCGATCCGCCAACGCCGGCATTCGTCACCGGCTCGGTGACCAACATCGGCAACAATGCGAACGGCAATACCCGGGACGAACAGTTCAGCCAGGAAATCCGGCTGGCGTCGAACAACGACGGCCCGTTCAGCTGGATTGTCGGCGCCTTCTACTTCCACGAAGAAAACTCCGCCACGCCGATCACGATCAACAACCTGCTCGCAGGACCGGGAGGCGCCGGGACCCTCGTGACCTTCGTGACGTCGCAGGACGCCACGTCGTATGCGGCGTTCGCGGATGTCAGCTACAACTTCACCGACAGGCTCAAGCTTTCAGTGGGCGCGCGCTACAGCCAGGAGGAAAAGGACTTCCTGAACTCGCAGCTGGTCCAGACGATCAATCAGTTCGATCCTCCAGGACCGACATTCTTCGCCGCCGGCGCCACGCTCGCCGCCCCCCCGAATCTCGCGCTGCACCGCAAGGACACCGACTTCTCGCCACGCGTCGTACTTGACTACAAGGTGAACGAAGACACGCTTGTCTATGCCAGCTACAGCCAAGGCTTCAAATCGGGCGGCTTCAACGCTTTTCGCGGCGTCAACACGGCGTTCGAGCCTGAAAGCGTCGACGCCTACGAGATCGGTCTCAAGACCGACCTGAGCGACACCCTCCGCATGAACCTGGCGGCGTTTCGCTATGACTACACCAACTTGCAGGTGCGCACGCCCGTCGCCACCGGCGGCGTCGGCATCGAGAGCGCCGCTGGCGCGCGCTCACAGGGCATTGAGGCCGAGTTCACCGCCACGCCCGCCGAAGGTCTGCGCTTCGACGCCAACTTCGCCTACCTCGATGCGGAGTTCACCTCCGGCGTCCTGACGGCGATCGCGCAACCAAGCTGGGTGTTCGGAACAAATCCGGCGACCGTGCAGGAAAACATCACCGGTCATCGCATGACCCGGGCCCCGGAGTTCCAGGGAAGTCTGAGCGGGAAATACGAATGGAGCATCGGGGAGCACACAGCGAGCGTCCAGGCCACCGTGCGTCACCAGGGAAAGGTCTTTTTTCTTGAGACGCAGCAGCAGGCCTCGACATTCCAGGGCTCTGGCTGGACCGAAGTGGACGCAAGGATCGCGCTTGCGGCGCCCGGTGATCGCTGGGAACTGGCGTTGTTCGGCAAAAACCTGTTCGACGATCGCCACTTCAGCCAGATCACTGCGTTCTTCGGACTTCCCAACGGCGCGCTGAACGATCCGCAGCGTGTGGGCATCCAGTTGAGCGCCAGATACTGAGGACGCCTTGAGACTCCTAACCTATGACGCTGGCGAGGGCGCACGGCTTGGCGCGCTCGCCAGTGACGGCGGCATCGTCGATCTGGCGCGCCGCAGCGACGATGGCGCCTTCAGGTCGCTGCAGGCGCTGATCGAGGCGGGTCCGAACGCCTTGCGCGCAGCCGAACGGCTGCTCGCCGGCGCCGAGGAAACGATTGCGCCGGCGAGCGTGCAGTGGCTCTCGCCGCTACCGTTGCCGGCGCAGATGCGGGATTTCCTCGTCTTTGAAGATCACATGCGGATGGCCGGATGGCGCGGCGCCCAGCTGCGGGAACGCTGGGGCGCGCCGCCCGCGCCGGAAGAGCCAATGCCCATCCCTCCGATCTGGTACGAGCAGCCCATCTACTACAAGTGCAACCGGTTCGCCGTGTGCGGCCATGGAACGCGCGTTTCGTGGCCGGCGCAGTCGCGCATCATCGACTATGAACTTGAGTTCGCCTGCGTCATCGGCGAGCGGGCCTGCGATATTCCGGCGGATCGGGCCGAAGATTTCATCTTCGGGTACACGATCTTCAACGACCTGACCGCGCGGGACCTCCAGTTCCGGGAGATGCAAGGCCCGCTGGGTCCGGCGAAAGGCAAGGATTTCGACAACGCCAACGTCCTTGGTCCGGTGATCGTCACCAGGGACGAACTTGGCCGAGCGCCTGATCTCGCGATGACCGCGCACGTCAATGGAGAACTCTGGAGCAAGGGAAGGACTGGTTCAATGCACTGGTCCTTCCCGGAAATGATCGAGCACGTCTGCCGCGGCGAGACCCTCCATCCCGGCGAAGTCCTCGGCTCGGGCACAGTGGGCGGCGGCTGCGGGCTGGAACTCGGCCGCACGCTGATGCACGAGGACGTCGTGCGTCTGGAAGTCGAGGGGATTGGTGTTCTTGAAGTCGCCATCGACGCCCCGCATGTCGGCGAAAGGACAACCTTCTGATGGTCCGGCGCTTCGTCGATATTTCAATGTCCATCAGCGCATCGGTTGTGACCGATCCGGAGCCATTGCGGCCCAGAATTCACTACACGGATCATCGGGCAGGACTGACCCAGATGCTGCCCTTCTTTCCCGGGTTGCGCGAGGACGACTTACCCGATGGAGAGGCGTGGGCCGTGGAGGAGCTGACACTTTCCACGCACAGCGGCAGCCACATGGACGCGCCATGGCATTACCATTCGACCACGGACTATGGCGCGCGTCGTGCGCCGACCATCGACGAGGCGCCGCTGCATCTCTTTCTTCGACCCGGCGTGAAGCTCGATTTTCGGAATCTTCCGGACGGCCATGTGGTCACGGCGACCGAGGTCGAACGGGAGTTGTCCCGGATCGGCCACAGCCTGCAACCGTTCGACATCGTACTCGTCAACACGTCGGCTTCTGACGCCTACGGCGGCCCGGACTATGTCGCATCCGGCTGCGGTATGGGACGCGAGGCGACGCTCTTTCTCACCGGCCATGGCGTCCAGGTTGTCGGCACAGATGCGTGGTCGTGGGACGCGCCCTTTGTCCATACCGCGAAACGTTTCGCCATGACGGGGGACGCCGCCCTCATTTGGGAGGGCCACAAGGCGGGGCGCGAGCGGCCCTATTTCCAAATGGAAAAGCTCCAGAATCTGGAAGCCCTGCCATCGACCGGGTTCACAGTGTCCTGCTTCCCGGTCAAGATTGAGCGAGCCTCGGCGGGATGGGTTCGCGCAGTCGCAATCTTGGACGAATAGCCATGGCGAACACACCTTCGGAATTCGCCGCCGGCTGGCGCGTCCTCCTCGCCTCATTCATCGGCATCGCGATTGGCGTCAGTTCTCTCTACTTCTACTCCCTCGGCATTTTCATCAAGCCAATGAGCGCCGAGTTCGGCTGGTCGCGCGCCGATGCGTCGCTTGGCGCGCTGGTCGGCACGGGGTGCGCCGCCATCATGTCGATCCCCGCGGGCTGGCTCGTCGACAGGTTCGGAAGCCGCGCGGCCGCCCTCGTCTCGTTGGTGCTGCTTGCCGCGTCATTTGTGGCGCTGGGCCTCATGACCGACGGGCTTTACACATTTCTCGTCCTTACGGCCGGCCTGTCGTTGCTTACTGCCGGATCCAGTCCCCTTCCGTTCACACGCCTGGTCGTTACCGCCTTCGTGCGCAACCGCGGCATCGCGCTGGGAATCGTGCTGGCCGGCACCGGCATGGGTGCGATCCTCATTCCCCGCTTCCTGACGCCCTTTGTCGCCGAGAACGGTTGGCGGCTGGGCTTCCTGCTGCTTGCAGGCGTCTGTGCGGCGCTGACGCCTATCGTCGGCCTTCTGCTCATCGGAGCTCGCGATCCTCGAACCTCAAGCGTCGCGCAGGATCGAAGCGCGGCCGGTCGCTCATCACCCGTCTTCGTCACCCTTGCAGTGATGTTCTTCCTGACCTCCGTGGCGGTGCTTGGGACGGTCGTCCACTTCGTCCCCATGCTCATGGACGCAGGTGTGTCGCCTGCCAACGCCGGCGCCACCGCGTCCCTGATCGGCGTAGCCGCCATCTGTGGACGACTCGTCACCGGCGCACTGCTTGACCGCCTGACCGCGAAATGGGTAGCGGCGGCCATTTTCCTCGTCGCCGGTGCAGGCCTGCTCGCGCTCGGCCTGGGCGGGCCCCGCCTCAACACTCTTGGAGCGATCGTCGCCGGCGTAGCGATTGGATCAGAGGTCGATCTGATCGCTTTCCTTGTCGGACGCTATTTCCCGCCCAACGCCTTCGGGCGCACGTATGGCGCCATATACGCAACTTTCCTGGTCGGCGGCGCCCTCGGGCCCTTCGCAGCTGGCCAGATATACGATCGGCTCAATGGCTATTCCGTTTGGCTCGTCATCGCCTCCGCGCTGCTTGGCTGTGCCGCGTGCGTCGCAACATGGCTTCCGCGCGGCGCGCCCCCTGACTTCGCCGGCCCGCGCGGGCAAGCACTGGAAAGTCCGCCACGAGGCACAGCGGGGAACGTGATCCTGTAGGCTTGCGCCTGGACCCGTTCCCGGTTGGATAGATTCAATCCAATCGGGATAAAATGGGTCTACATCCATGATCGGAGCGGTTCTCGTCCGAGAACCGCACATCTAGCCGAAGGAGTCGTGATGGCGCAGCCACTAAACCGTCGCAACTTCCTGGAGCACGGCGTGCTCGCCGGATGCGCGGCGACACTGACTGCGCTTTCGACCCCGGCGCACGCCGATCTCGCGCGCCCGACGGCGAACACCCGCCACGGCCGTGTGCGCGGTTATCGTCAAGACGACATCTGCGTGTTCAAGGGCGTGCGCTATGGCGCCGACACCGGCCCGCGTCGCTTCCAGGCGCCACTGCCGCCCGTGTCCTGGGGCGGCGTCCGCGACGCCATTGACTACGGCCCTGCATCGCCGCAGCGCCGGGGCGACGCGAACCAGAGCGAAGACTGCCTGTTTCTCAATGTCTGGACGCCAGGCTTGCGCGACAATCGCCGCCGCGCCGTGATGGTCTATCTCCACGGCGGCGCCTACAACAGCGGTTCAGGATCGAGCCCGCTTTACGATGGCGCGCGCCTCGCTCGACGGGGAGACGTGGTTGTCGTCACGCTCAACCACCGGCTCAATGCCCTTGGCTACGGCTATCTGGCCCGACTGGGCGGCGAGGCGTTCGCCGACAGCGGCAACGTCGGTCAGCTTGATCTCATCCTCGCGCTAGAATGGGTGCGCGACAACATCACCGAATTCGGCGGCGACCCTGGCAGGGTGATGGTGTTCGGCCAATCTGGCGGCGGCGCCAAGATCGCCACGCTGATGGCGATGCCCGCTGCGCGCGGCCTGTTCCATAGCGCCGCCACCATGAGCGGCCAGCAGGTGACCGCGTCCGGTCCGCTCAACGCGACACGGCGCGCCGAAGCGCTGCTTCAGGCTCTGGGACTGACGCGGGCGGCGGTCGAAAAGATGCGCACGATTCCGGTCCCAAGCCTGATCAATGCGATGGCGACGACCGATCCGGTGCTCGGCGACGGCTCGCTCTATTTCGGCCCCGTGCTCGATGAACGCAACCTTCCCCGCCACCCCTTCTATCCTGACGCCGCATCGCAAGGCCTCTCGATTCCAATGATCCTCGGTAACACGCGGGACGAGACACGTGGTTTCGTGGGCAGTGATCGAAGCGTCTACACGCTGACGTGGGAGGAAGTGGCGGCGCGCCTGCCTGGCCAACTTCGCATCGATGTCGATCCTGACCACGTTGTGCAGGCCTACCGCCGCCAGTTTCCGCACATGTCGCCGAGCGATGTCTACTTTGCCGCGGGCACCGCGGGCCGTTCATGGCGCGCCCAGGTGATCGAGGCGGAGGAGCGCGCAAGGGCCGGCGCGCCGGCCTATGTCTACCAGTTGAATTTCAGTTCGCCGGTCGATGGCGGGATACTCGGCGCCCACCACACGCTCGACATCCCCCTTGTCTTCAATACCCTGGATGTCGAGGGGTCCAGGACGGGCTCGGGCCCCGATGCGGTCGCCGCATCCAACGCGATCAGCGAAGCGTTCATCGCGCTGGCGAAATCGGGAAATCCAAATTGCAGCGCTCTTGCGACCTGGTCGCCCTATACACTCCCCACTCGGGAAACCATGATCATCGACGCGCAGTGCCACATGGAGAACAATCCGCGACGATGGGAACGGGAATTCTTCGCAAGGATTCCCTACATTCAGCCCGGTAGCTGATGGTCGCAACAACCAGAACAAGACCGACCCCAGTTTCACGAACACCGGGTCAAGGTGTTTGGCGGGTCCGGAGACGGTGAGCCGCTCTTATGGAACGGTTTCCGTATCCCACGAGTGTGGCGGCGTGTCGCGCGCCAGCAGGCGAAGACCGTTCGGCGACGCCGGTTCCACAACGTCCCGCTCACCCGGCACGCCGACTTCGATCGGATCGGAAAGGCTCTAGTTTCGCACCTGCCATACCGTTTCGATCTCGACGGGAATATTGAACGGGAGCGCATTTACGCCAACAGCGAAGCGCGCATGCAGGCCCGCGTCGCCGAAAACCTCGACGAAAAGATCAGAGGCTCCGTTTATGACCCGGGGCTGGTCGTGGAAGGTATCGGCGCTTGCCACAAACCCGCCGACGCGCAGGCACTGGACCACACGATCAAGTGAGCCGCCGCAAGCGCTCCGAAGTAGCGAAAGCACATTGAGTCCGGCCGATCTTGCAGCGGCATAACCCTCCTCTACGCCCAGTTCCGCACCCACCCGACCGAATTTCGACGGGCCAATTGCGCTCGCAGGCCCGAGTCCGGCCAGATAGAGGGTCCGGCCCGCCCGGCGAAATGGCGCGTACGTAGCAACCGGGCGCGGAGGCTCGGGTAAGACGATGTTCAGGTCGGCAATCCGCCGATCGAACGAAATGCGTCGCCGCGAGGGCGCGTCAGCGCGAGCGCTCGCAACAGACACGGCGGACGCGGCCGCCAGTCCGGCGAAAAAGCCGCGACGACCGATCGGCCCCGTCACATCACTCTCCCTGCCCACACCTTCTCAAACACCCGCATAAAATTCCCCCCCACAAATTTTATGGTGTTGTCCTCGCCGTAGCCGCGGCGCAGCAGTTCCGAGACCACAAGCGGCATTTGCCGATAGCTCGTCATGACGGGTTTGTAGTTGGCGTCCATGTCGGTGCCCATCGCCACGTGATCGGGGCCGAGGACTTCGGCCAGCTCGAATATACGGTCGACATAATCCTTGAGACTTGTCGCCCCGATCCCTGCAGGCCACGCGCCGATGATACCGCCGGCGGCGGCGATCGCACGTGCAAGCGGTTCGCTGATGAACCTTGCGTTGTTGGCGCCATGCCCTTGCAGATGGGTGTGCGAACACATCATTGGACGCCCGGCGACGTCGAGCGCCGCAGCGACAACCGGCTCGGCGGCGTGCGCGAGGTCGACCACCATGCCGGCGCGCTCCATGGCGCCAATGACCTCGGCACCAAAAGGCGTCAGCCCGTTGCGCACCGCCGGCGCTGTCTGGATGTCGCCCAGCTCGTTTGGCCGGTAGTGAACCAGGGTGATCGAGCGGATGCCATCGGCGAACACCTTCGCTACCCGCGCAACGTCGCCTTCAAGAAAATCCGCGCCTTCGACGGTGAGAAGCGCCGCGATCCCACTGCTCTCCTTGGTGCGCCTGAAGTCGGCGGGCTCCGACACGATGGATGCGCCGGCGGCTTCCACACGCGCGCGGAGATTCCCGACCTGTCGACGATAGCTGTCCCAGGCCTCGCCGGGTTTGAATGCGCGCACCGACGCCAGTCCCTGGCCCTTCAGGTCAAGCGTCTGAAAATCGGCGACCCCGGCAAAACTTCCGCCGCAGACAAGCCCTTCGCGCATATCCTTGACGGCCTGGGCCTCGAACGCGCCGCGCGCCGAATAAGCCATCAGGGCCGGCGACAGGTCGCGCGCGCCGCGCACGAAAGTCCGTCCGGGATGCGCATGGATATCGATGGCCGGGTTGTCCCGCAGCAGAGTGCGCGCGCGCTCAAGCGACGCCGGATCTGGAACAAATCCCAGCGGCGCCTCGTCCTTCCGCATGAACCGGACGCCGACCGCTGCAGCCCCCCCGAGCGCGAGCACGCCCAGACCGCCGAGCACCAGGTTTCTCCGTCGCATTGCAAACTCCTCCCCGATCGACGCCTCGCGCCGGCGGACGACAAACCGGCGCCAGCTCGTCCGCAGCCATCCTATATAGTCGCATTTGTAACTATCTGTCGCATGATATGCAACGATCCCCCGCGAGCCCGCACCTCGGCCACGCCCCAGCGCTGCGGCGAGTGGTCGGAATGGCCGCCAACGCCGCGCGTCATGCGACCAACACCGGCAATTGCCAATCGTCTCGCGAGTCTTGATGATGATCTGCGTTCACATGGACCCCGCCGCCTCATGAAGTCGCCACAACGCAAACCGGACGCGCCGCTCCTGAAGCTCTCGGAGTACTTGCCCTATCACCTCACGGTCACTGCGAACGCCGTCAGCAACCTGATCGGCGGCGCCTACCACGCCCGCTTCGCGATCTCCGTCTGGCAATGGCGCGTCCTGTGCACGCTGGGCGCGGAAGGACCGATGACGGCGCAGGACATCGTCAAGCTGTCCGCCATGGACAAGGTCACCGTGAGTCGCGCGATCCAGGGCCTGCGCAAGCGGGGTCTGGTGCACAGGGTGAAATCGAAGGCTGATGCGCGGGCGTTCGACCTGCACCTGACGACGCAGGGGCAAATCGCGTATCGGGAGATTGCTCCGGTCGCGCTGAGCTATCAGGAGCAGGTGCTTGAGGGATTGAGCGCCAGCGAGCGACGCAACCTGATGTCACTTCTGGAAAAAATCAGCACCCGCGCACGAACGCTGCTGGACGAGGATTGAACCTGGGTCTGGATGCCTCACGCGGATCGTGTCGACGGGACCCGTAGCCGCTTTCACGGATCACGTATCGATCGGCCGCACCAATGACAGCGCAATGGCGATCGAAATCGCCGCCAGCGCGGCGGCGGGCGCATTCATGGCCATGACCTGGTTCTGGCTCCAGCCGGCGCCGAGCAGGGCGCCAGCGACTGTCGGGCCGACAAAGGAGCCAAACCTGCCCATGGCGATCGTGGCGCCGACGCCGCCCCCTCGAATGGACGTCGGAAAGACGCCCGGCGCCATCCCGTAGAGCGTCATCTGGGCGCCGACGAGGCAGGCGCCGACAACAGCGCTGATGGTGAACGCTCCGATCAGCCCGCCGCCGAACATCCAGGGCATCGCCGAAGCAGCGGCGACGCATGCGTAGCATCCGAACATCGCGAGCCGGAATCTTCCGATCTGGACGAGCCATGCGACGACAAGGCTTCCGATCGCGCCCGCCAGACCAAACACAGAGGACACCAGAGCGGTTTCACGGCCGGTCAACCCCTGTTCAGCCAGAAGCGTCGGCAGCCAGTTCAGGAAAAAGTGCAGACTTAGAAGGGTGAAAAAGAACGCGATCGCCAACCCCGCGACGCCGATCCAGTGAGCGAGGGACAAATGGGCCGCCTCTGCCGCCAGGGTGACGCGCCCGGTTTTCGTCTCTCTTCCGCTTCGCGCCCGCGACTGGAATGCCTGCGACTCCGGCATCCATAGCCATATGAGCGCTGTCAGTACGAGCTGGAGAACGCCCCCCACGAGAAACACCGCACGCCATGAGACGTCACCCGGCCAAAGCGCGACGGCGAGCGCCGAAACCGCACCGCCCAGCGGCATGCCGGCGAACATGATTGTCACGAATGCGACGTTGCTTCTGCGCCCCGTCGCCTCCCCCGCCAGCGTTGCAATGCTCGGCATGGCGCCACCCAACCCGATACCTGTACAGAAGCGCGCTAGCGCCAGTTGATCGCCCGACATAGCGTAGGATGACGCCAGAGTGAAAATCGCGAAAACGCCGATGGCGACCACCAGCGTCGGCTTGCGGCCGATGGCGTCGGCGAGAATCCCGGATGCTATCGCGCCAATCAGCAGACCCAGGGTCGCGCCGCCGAACACGACGCCGAGTTCCTGGGGCGACAACGACAGATCCTTCCGGATCATGGGCGCGATCACACCCAGGATCTGAAGGTCGAAGCCCTCGAACATGGTCACCAGCAGACACAGGAAGGCCGTTCGCCAGGGCAGTCCCGCTTCCTGCGCCTGAGCGTCCTGCCTGTGCACGCCTGACGTCATGTCGCTCCCCGTCTTCGCCGATCCCAGTCAGGGACTACCCGCCCATGGCGACGTCAACCCCTGCTGGATTCACCGTCGGCGACAAAGCGCATATCCCGATTGACACATGTGACTATAGTTGCAATTGTTACTATATGTTCTCGACGAAGATCGGGGCGTCAAGACACATCGGGAGGACGTCATGAACACGCGACCATCAGTCCGCAGCCTTCGTCTTATAGGTGCGACAGCATTGGCTGTTGTGTTTGTGGCTCCGTTGTTTCCGGCGTTTGCGCAGGAGTCCTCGGGTGCGATTGGCGATGGTGCGTCCG
>WRPF01000133.1 GCA_009773335.1 Caulobacteraceae bacterium | reverse complement strand
CGTGTCCAGCCGCGGGATCGAGTTCAGCAATCCGACCGTGTAAGGATGCTGCGGGTTGCGGAAGATCTCGCGCTTGGCGCCGAGCTCGACCATGTGCGAGGCATACATCACGCCAATCGTGTCGCACGCATGCGCGACGACGCCCAGATTGTGGGTGATGAAGATCAACGACATGCCGAAGCGATCGATCATGCCGGTGATCAGCTCGAGGATCGTCGCCTGGATCGTCACGTCGAGCGCCGTGGTCGGCTCGTCGGCAATCAGGAAATTGGGATTGCAGCTCAAAGCCATCGCCAGCATCACGCGTTGGCGCATGCCGCCGGAGAATTCGTGCACGTAGCTGTCGAGCCGTTTGCGCGGCGAGGGGATGCCGACGAGCGCGAGCAGCTCGACGACACGCTCGCGCGCCTCCTGCCTCGACAGGGCCAGATTGGTGCGCAGCGCGTCTGATATCTGCGCGCACACCGTGAACACCGGGTTGAGCGCGCTCATCGGCTCCTGGAACACCATGGCGATACGCCGGCCGCGCAGCGCGCGCATCTCCGCGTCGCTCAGCTCCAGCACGTCGCGGCCCTCGAAGACGATGCGACCGCGTGGGATCTCGCCCGGCGGATCGGGGATCAGCCGCATGATCGAACGCGCGGTCACCGACTTGCCCGAGCCCGATTCGCCAACGAGACCGAAGGTCTCGCCGCGATGCACGGTGAAGGACACGCCATCGACAGCCGTCAGCTCGCCACGCCGCAGGCGAAAGCGCACGGTGAGCTCGTCGAGTGCCAGAACCGGCTCGGCCATTTGCGTCTCGCTCGTCGCGGGTTTGTTGCATCGCGCGCGTACGACGGGCGCACCTCCCTGTCGGCGAGAAGGGTACGGTGGCGGCGCCGGTTAGGCAACCGCGCTAGAGCAGCATCCGATCACACGGACCCGTATGCGGCGGCGGTGAAGTAGTTGGCGCAATCGCTCGGGGTCAGTTGGGGCAGGGCCTGGGCGATGGCGGTCCAGAGGTCCTCGATGGTCCGCGCCGCCGCCTTCTTCAGGAGTGCCTTGAACTTGGAGAAGGCCATCTCGATCGGGTTGAGATCGGGCGAGTATGGCGGCAGGTAGCGCAGCGAGGCGCCTGTGGCCTCGATCGCTGTGCGTACGGCACCCGGCTTGTGGGCGGGCAGATTGTCCATCACGACGATGTCGCCGGGCGCGAGCGCCGGCGCCAGCATCTGCTCGATCCACAACAGGAAGGCCGGCCCGTCCATGGGACCATCGAGCACCATGGGCGCCGTCATGCCGCCAAGCCTGAGGCCGCCGACGAATGTCGTGGTCTTCCAATGACCGTGCGGGATCGCGGCCAGGCAGCGCGTGCCGCGCCGCGACCGCCCGCACCGCCGGGCCATCTTGGTCGATGCGCCGGTCTCATCGATGAAGACGAGACGCTGCGGATCAAGCTCTGCCTGAGTGGCGCGCCAGGCTTGTCTTCGCGCGGCGACGTCCGGGCGGTCCTGCTCGCTGGCGTGCGCGGTTTTTTTTGAACGTCATGGCGTGGCGATCGAGGAGGCGCCAAATCACGCTTTGTGCAAACCGCTCGCCGTGCCGACGCTCCAGATGGCTGGCAATCTCCGCCAGCGTGACGTCGCGCGTCGCAGCGACCAGCCCGAGGACCTCATCGGCATGGGCCTCGATCCGATCGGAGCGCTTGTCGCCACCCTGCGGCCGCGGCGCCTTGCTGCCCGTATCGCGCCACCGCCGCACCCACTTCACCGCCGTGGACGCCGCGATCCCGAACCGATCAGCCGCAGCCCGGCGGCTCATGCCGCCCGCAACGGCCTCGATCAGTCGCTCACGAAGGTCGCTCGACAGAGGTTTGGCCATGCAGGCTGGCCTCCTCTGCCAGCCCACAGCATGAATCACTGTTCGCGCCCCTTGTGAATCCCCTATCGATTCCGTCAGATTGGAAAGTGCTCTAGCCGCGAGCATGACGAAACCTCAGAGACGATAAATCCGCCGCGCGGTTCCGCTGAACAGCGCAGTCTTCTCGTCGG
>WRPF01000065.1:10288-37663 GCA_009773335.1 Caulobacteraceae bacterium | reverse complement strand
TGGGCGCGTTCGAGGCCCGCCTGTCGATGCGCGACCGCAGCGGCGGCCGTGCGCCGCTGGCCGCCATCGACATCGGCGCGGGCAAGATCAGCTGCCTCATCGCCGCCGCGCCCGCGGACGCCGCGCACGCCGTTGACATCCTGGGTACAGGCTCCATGGCCCTCCGCCATGGCGACGTCAGCGCCGACACCCGGGTCCGTCTGCTCCGCGTCGCCGCCGACCAGGCGCTGCGGATGGCCGGCGACGTCATGCCCGCGTTCGCGACCGCCTATTCAGGCCCCGATCTCGTCACCACCCGCGCCATCGGCGTCATCCGCATCCGCAAGGGCGAGATCGCGCCGCGCGACGTGATCGCGGCGATCAATGCGGCGCGCGCGACCGCCGATCTCGACGGCCGCCGCCTGCTGCACGCCCAGCCAGTCGGCTACAGCATCGACGATCAGGAACCGATCATGGACCCGCGTGGCCTGCCGGGGCAGGAGCTGGCGGCCGAAGTCTGCCTCGTCCATGCGCCGGCGGAGGCCGTCGCCGAAGCGGAGGCCCTGATCGCGCAGGCTGGCTTTTCCGGTCCGGCTTTCACCGTCGCCGGGCCGTTCGCGGCGGGCCACGCCGTGCTGACGGCCGAGGAGCGCGAAGCCGGCGCGGTCGTCATCGATTTCGGCGAGGGCGGCGCGGGGATCGCGGTGTTCCAGGACGGCGTCATCCGGCACGCCGAAACCGTCCCCGGCGGCGGCGCGCGGCTCACGCTCGATCTGGCCGCCCGCCTGAAGACCACGTTTGCGGTCGCCGAGCGCGCCAAGCTCGCCCACGGGGGGCTGAGCGGCGATTTCGACTCCGGCGAGGCCATCGAGGTACCCGTGCTGGGCGCCGACGGGCGGCTCGAACAGGGCGTCGCGCTGCGCGGGGCGTTCACCGAGGCGTTGCTGCCTCGGCTTGAGGAGATTTTCGAGGGGATCGCGGCGCGGCTGGCGGCGGCCGACGTCCCCGGCGGACCCGATGCGCTGGGCGTCGCGCTCACCGGCGGCGTCAGCCTGACGCCCGGCATCCGCCAGATCGCCCATCGCATCCTGAAGCGCCCCGTGCGCCTGGCGCATCCGACCGGGTTCGCGGGCTTCGACAACGGCGCGGCGTGCGCCTCCTACGCGCTGGCGACCGGCGTGCTTCGTTGCGGTTTCGAGAGACTCACAGCCGCGCGGCCGGCGCCGGCGCGCCAGCGCGCCGAAACGCCGGCGATTCGCGTCGGCGGCGGCGAAGTGGTCACGCAGGCTGTCGCATGGATCAAAGAAAATTTCTGAAGCTGCGTTCGACTGCTGGCGCGGTGGGTCCGAGTCTGTGAAAACATCGGAGTTCGGGCCATATGAGGCGCGGTCGGCGCAAGAGCCGACTCGGAATGGTGACGAATGATCCATGTGAGCACACCGGCCGTGAACGAACTGAAGCCGCGCATCGTCGTGTTCGGCGTCGGCGGCGCGGGCGGCAACGCCGTGAACAACATGATCGACGCCCGTCTGCAGGGTGTGGAGTTCGTCGTCGCCAACACGGACTCGCAGGCGCTGCTGCGCGCGAAGACAGAAAACCGCATGCAGCTCGGCGCCGCGATCACCGAGGGCCTCGGCGCAGGCGCGCGTCCGGAAGTGGGTCAGGCGGCGGCGCAGGAATCGACGCCCGAGATCATGGCCTTCCTCGACGGCGCACACATGGTGTTCGTGGCGGCCGGCATGGGCGGCGGCACGGGCACGGGGGCTGCGCCCGTCATCGCGCGCGCGGCGCGTGAACGCGGCATCCTCACGGTGGCGGTGGTCACCAAGCCGTTCCACTTCGAGGGCCAGCGCCGGATGCAGCTCGCGGAAGCGGGCGTGCAGGAGTTGCGCAAGCACGTCGACACGCTGATCGTCATCCCGAACCAGAACCTCTTCCGCATCGCGAACGATCGCACGACCTTCGCGGAAGCGTTCCAGATGGCCGACCAGATCCTCTATTCCGGCGTGCGCGGCGTGACGGACCTCATGGTCATGCCCGGCCTCATCAACCTCGACTTCGCCGACGTTCGCACGGTCATGGCCGAGATGGGCACCGCGATGATGGGCACCGGCGAAGCGTCCGGCCCGAACCGCGCCATCGACGCGGCGCATGGCGCGATCACCAATCCGCTGCTCGACATCGTGTCGATGAAAGGCGCCAAGGGCGTGCTCATCAACATCACCGGCGGCTTCGACATGACGCTCTACGAGGTCGACAGCGCGGCCAATGAAATCCGCGCGGAGGTCGATCCCAACGCCAACATCATCCTCGGCTCCACGTTCGACGAAACGATGCATGGCTCCATGCGCGTCTCGATCGTCGCCACCGGCATCGACGACGAAGCGATCGTGTCGATGAACACGGTCGTGCCGCCCGCGCGCAAGGCTGCGGACGTGTACGGCGGCGTGCAGGCGCGTCGCGCCGGCGCCATGGACCAGATGCCGCCGCCCGCGCTCACGCCCACCGCGCCCGCCGTCGGCGCCTACGACGAACCGCGCCCGACGTTCGCGCGCGGCAAGGAAGAAAAGCAGAAGGGCGGCTTCAACCTGTTCGGCTGGATGAACGGCGCCGGCGAAGAACCGCGCCAGCAACCGCCGATGATCGAGCACGAACCGCAGGACGTGCACGACGACCATCCCCCCAACGACGAGGATCTCGAGATCCCCGCGTTTCTCCGCCGGCAGATGACGCCGAGGTGATTGCAGCCGCTGCGGGCGAGACTACTCGCTCTTCAGCTTTTCCAGCAGCGGCGCGTCGCGGGGCGTGAGGCGGCCTTCCTTTTTCAGGTCTTCCAGCATCGCGATGGCGCGGTTGCGGTGATCGTGCTGGTCGGTCTCGCCGAGCGTGGCGAGCAGTGCGTGGACGACGGCCTGGAAGCGGCGCGTGCGCGGATCGGCGGGGGCGGTGTTGCGCAGGCCGTCGGCGATCTTCAGCTCCTGTTCCCAGGCGCTGCGCGCCGCGCGCGGATCGCCCGCCGCCGCCGCCGCCATGCCGAGGCGTTCCAGGCAGATCGCGAGATCGCGTTTCGTCGACGGGTCCTGCGGCGCACGCCGGGCAAATTCGAGCCGCGTCGCAAGGCTCGCCTCGAAACGGCGGCGCGCCTGTTCGGCGTCGCCCGCCGCGAGCGCGATGTCGCCGAGCTTGGTGTCGCTGACGGCGAGGTCGCGGGTCCACGGGCCGGGCGTAGCTTCGCGCGCGGCGAAGGATTCGCGGATTTCGCGCGCGGTGTCGAAGTGGCTCCTGGCGGTCGCGACGTCGCCGGCGCGCACGGCCACATCGCCGCTGCGATCGTGCGCCACCGCGCGCTCGCGCGCCCAGAATGGACTGGAGGGATCGCGCATCGCCCAGTCGGTGATGATCGCAAGCGACTCCCGGAAGCCGTCGCGCGCCGCGTCGATGTTGTTTTCCGCCAGCCCCGTGTCGCCCACGCGCGCCCACAGGCCCGCGAGTTCGCGGGCGTACTCGATGTCGTCAGGACGGCGCTTGACGAGGCGGTCGACGACGCCGATGCCCTGCCAGTAGCTCGCGCGCGCCACGGCGTGATCGTTTGACGCCCGCGCGGCGTCGCCGAGCTTTCTCCAAGAAAGCGCAAGATCGCGCGCCCAGTCGGTGTTTCCGGCGTCGCGGACCGCGAGTTGCGTGCGTACGGCGAGGCCGCGTTCATGGGCGGCGCGGGCGGCCGCGACATCGCCTTGCGCGCGAGCGAGATCGCCGAGCTTGGCCCAACTCGCGCCGAGATCGCGCGCCCAGTCCGGATTGTTGCTGTCGCGCGCGATGAGGCTTTCCATCAGCCTGCGCTTTTCCTCGAAGTGCGTACGCGCGCGCGCAAGATCGCCGATGGCCATGGCGAGATCGCCAAGTCGTTCGTGGCTGACGCCGACGTCGGCGAGGAACTGGCCGTTGGCCTCGTCCGACTCTGCAAGGCGGATGCTGAGATCGAGGCTCTCCTCGTAGCCGCGCCGCGCCTCGGCGGCATCGCCCTTCATCGCCGCGATATCGGCAAGCCGCCCCCATGCGAGGGCGATGTTGCGCTGGATCTCGAGGTCTTCAGGCTCCTGGCGGCCGAGTTCCTCGTGGACCGTCTTGAAGGCGGTGAAGGCCTCGCGGGCCTCATCGAGACGCCCGGCGCGCATGGCGAGGTCGCCGAGATCGTGGGCCGCCACCGCCCGCTCACGCGGTTCCTTGGCGCAGCGGAAGCCACGGACCGCGCAGTCCCACGCTGCGGCGTTGTCTCCGGCGGCGGAGAGAATCCGGGCGAGCCCGAGATGGGCGGCGAAGTGTTCCGGGTCGAGCGTGACGGCGCGTTCGAAGGCGGCCATGGCGCGCTGGTTATCGAAGCTCCGCGCCACCGCGCCGGCGCGCCGGGCCGCTTCGGCGGCGTCGGATCCCTCGCCGGACTGCGCGCGCGACATCAGGGCTTCGTAGGTGCGGCGTGCGTCTTCGGGACCGGTGGCGCTGGGCGAACTCATGACAAGGGGAATGATACACGTTTCAGGCGAAGCCAAGAGCTGCGGCGCCGCATTCTGGAGGCGAATTGTGAGGTCACATTCTGGGGCCGGGCCCGCGGTCAGGGTTAACCGTCACAAACCGTAACCGTCTTTGTGTTGAGGCGGGGGGGCGGGGACTCTAACGGAACCTCCGGGATCCGGACGTGTGTCCGGGAGGGGCCAACCGGAAGGTCGCCGAGTTGAAAGTCGCCGCGTTGGACGTCCAGCACACCATTTCGAGCCCGGCGGTCTGCGCGGGCATCGGCGTCCACACCGGCGCGCGCGTGCGGCTGTCGATCCGGCCCGCGCCCGCCGACACCGGCATCATCTTCGTGCGGGGCGACGAGAGGGATCTCGACGCCCGCATTCCCGCGACTGCCGACTATGTCGCCTCCACCAATCTCGGCACCACGCTGCGCAACCGGGCGGGCGTCGAGATCGCCACTGTGGAGCACTTCCTGGCCGCCTGCGCCGGCCTCGAGATCGACAACCTGATCGTGGAAGCCGATGGCCCCGAACTGCCGATCCTCGACGGATCCTCGGCGCAGTTCGTCCAGCTGCTGATGAGCGCCGGAACCAAGGCCCAGCACGCCACCCGCCGCAGCATCGAGATCATCGAGCGGATTTCGGTCGCCTCGGGCGACAAGTCCGCCTCCCTCGAGCCGGCCGAACGCGCCGAGTTCGACGTAACCATCCGCTACGCCGACGCGCCCATCGGCGTACAACGGCGGCGCTATTTCCCCGGGCGGGACGCGTTTCTCCACGAGATCGCCGACGCGCGGACCTACGGGTTCCTGTCGGACGTGGAAAAGCTGCACGCCATCGGGCGGGGCCTTGGCGCCTCCTATGAGAACACCGTGGTGATCGACGGCGGTCGCGTGGTGAACGACGACGGCCTGCGCTTCGAGGACGAGTTCGTCCGGCACAAGATTCTCGACGCCATCGGCGATCTGGCGCTGGCCGGCGCGCCGATTCTCGGCCGCTATGTCGCCGACCAGCCGGGTCATGCGCTGAACGTGAAGCTCGTGCAGACCTTGCTCGATACCCCGCGGGCATGGCGCTGGGCGCCGCCGGACGTCCTGGCGGCCATGGCCGAGCGGCAGGTCGCGGCTTTCGCGGCCGCCGGTTGAGCGCTCCTGCGCCGGGCGCCCCGAGGCCGCCTTTTTTCCCGACCATGACACTGCTGCGCCGGCGCTTTGCGGCGGCGCGCGGCTCATGTATTCCAGCCGCTGACATGGGGAGCCGCGCGACCGGCGCGCGGCCAGACACAAATCGCCGACCGGGCAAGACCCCGGCGGCCCACGAGGGCCCGTCCGTATGATGCTTCGCTCCAAGCGTATGTCCCAGGTGCTGCTCGCGGTGGCGCTGGCCGGCTCGCTCGCCGCCTGCGCCGGCAAGGCGAAAGAACAGCGGCTCCAGTACCAGGAGCAGCCCGTCGAGCAGCTCTACAACCGTGCGGCCGACCTCGTGGACCAGCGCCGCTGGGCCGAGGCCGCCACCGCCTTCGAGGAGGTGGAGCGCCAGCACCCGTACTCGTCGTGGGCGCGTCGCTCGATGCTGATGACGGCCTACGCCAAGTACCAGTCCAACCAGTATGACGAAGCCATCGAGGCCTCGCGCCGCTTCATCCAGCTGCACCCCGGCAACGAGGGCGCGCCGTACGCCTACTATCTCGTCGCGCTCTGCAACTTCGAGCAGATCATGGACGTGGGCCGTGACCAGAAGACCACCGAACTTACCCTCGATGCACTCAACGACGTGGTGCGCCGCTTCCCGCAGAGCGACTACGCGCGCGACGCGCGGCTGAAGATCGACATGACCTACGACCAGCTCGCGGGCAAGGAGATGGAAGTCGGCCGCTTCTACCTCAACCGCGAGCAGCACCTTTCGGCGGTGAACCGCTTCAGGAAAGTCATCGACGATCCGCACCTGCAGACCACCAGCCACGTGCCGGAAGCGCTGCACCGCCTCGTCGAAGCCTACCTCTCGCTTGGCCTCGTCGAGGAAGCGCAGAAGTCGGCGGCGATCCTCGGCTACAACTTCCCGGGCGACAAATGGTACGAGCGCACCTACGCCCTGATGGGCGAGCGGGGCGTGGCCGTCGTGGGCGAGCCCGAGGCGCGCCGGCGCGGCTGGCTCTCGCGCACGCTCGGTCGGGTGTTCTGATTTTCGGCTCCCGGGGACGATGACAGGCGCGCGCTGACGGGCCAGACTCGCCGCCATGACCGTGCGCGACATACCCGTCAAAGACCTCACGAAGAAGCAGGCCGAGGCTGAACTCGCCGCGCTTGCGGAAGAAATCGCCGCCCACGACGCGCGCTATTACCAGAAGGACGCGCCGATCGTTTCAGACGCCGAATATGACGATCTGCGTCGGCGCAACGCGGCTGTCGAGGCGCGGTTTCCGGAACTGAAGCGCGCCGACAGCCCCAGCGAACGCGTCGGCGCGGCGGTGGCGGAGAAGTTTGGCAAGGCGCGCCATGGCGTGGCCATGCTCTCGCTCGACAATGCCTTCGACGACGACGATGTGCCTGCCTTCGTGCAGAAGGTGCGCCGCTTTCTCAATCTGGATGACGGCGCGCGCATTGCGATCACTGCGGAGCCGAAGATCGACGGGCTCTCCGCGAACCTGCGCTACGAGAAGGGCGTACTCGTTCTCGGCGCCACGCGCGGCGACGGACGCGAAGGCGAGGACGTCACCGCAAACCTGCGCACCATCGCCGATATTCCGCACAGGTTGCACGGCAAGGCGCCGGACCTCATCGAGGTGCGCGGCGAGGTGTTCATGGAGAAGGCCGCGTTCGCCGCGATGAACGCGCGCGCGGCGGAAGCTCGGCCGGCGCGTTGCGCCAGCTCGATCCCGCGATCACCGCGACAAAACCGCTCCGTTTCTTCGCGCACGGCTGGGGCGAGATTTCCGCGGCCCTTGCGGACACCCAGTCCGGCGCGATGGCGGCGCTCGAAAGTCTCGGCGTGCCGGTCAATCCAGGCATGAGGGTGTGCAACGACGCCGATGAGCTGCTCGCCGCGTACAGGGCCATCGGCGCGGGCCGCGCGAAGCTCGCGTATGAGATCGACGGCGTCGTCTACAAGGTGGACCGGCTCGACCTGCAACACCGTCTGGGTTTCGTCTCGCGCAGTCCGCGCTGGGCGATCGCGCACAAATTCCCAGCCGAACGGGCCGAAACCGTGCTCGCCGGCATCGACATCCAGGTCGGCCGCACCGGCGCGCTGACGCCGGTGGCGCGGCTTGAGCCCGTGTTTGTCGGCGGCGTCACGGTGACGAACGCCACGCTGCATAACGCAGACTACATCGCCGGCGTCGGCGCCGATGGCGACCCGATCCGCGACGGCAAGGATCTGCGCATCGGCGACACCGTGGTGATCCAGCGGGCAGGCGACGTGATCCCGCAACTCGTCGATGTTGTTCTGGAAAAGCGTCCGGAGGGCGCGCGGAAATTCGTGTTCCCCACCACATGTCCGCGCTGCGGCGCGCATGTGACGCGCGAGATCGAGCCCGGCGAGGTCGCCATCGTCGCGCGCTGCACAGGCGGGCTCAATTGCCCGGCGCAGGTGGTCGAGCGGCTGAAACACTTTGCGTCGCGCCGCGCGCTGGACATCGAAGGTCTCGGCGACAAGCAGATCGAGGAGTTCTTCGAGATCGGCATCGTCAAGGAGCCGGCGGATATCTTCCGCCTCGCCGATCATCGCGCGATGATCAGCGAGCGCGAGGGGTATGGCGAGAAGAGCGTCACGAACCTGCTCGCCGCAATCGAGGCGCGCCGCACGCCGGAGTTTTCCCGCTTCCTGTTCGGCCTCGGCATCCGTGACATCGGCGAAACGACTGCGGGCGTGCTCGCGCGTTACTTCGAGACGTGGGAGGCGTTCGAGGCGGCGTGCCTTGCGGCGGTGAAGGCGCGCGCGGGCGAGGCGTACAGGAAGCTCGTGCGCGTCAATGGCGTCGGCCCCGGCGCGCGCGATGCGCTGATCGCGGCTGCGCCGTCGCTGAAGGCTGACGGCGATCTCCTCGGCGGCGCGCCGACCGTGAAAGGCGTCAACACACGCGCCTGGCAGGGGCTCGCCGAAGCATTCGGCGACTGGCCCGTCGTCATCGCCGCGATCGGGGACGCCGCGAAACAACAACCTCAGGAAGCCTTCTTCGCGCTCGTGAACATCGACGGCGTCGGCCCCGTGGCGGCGGAGCGCCTGTGCGACTTCTTCGAGGAAGAGCACAATCGCGCGGCGCTGGCGCGGCTCCTGAAGGAAGTGACGCCGCAAGCGGAGCGGAAGGTCGCCACTTCAAGTCCTGTCGCCGGCATGACGGTGGTGTTCACCGGGACGCTCGAAAAGATGAGCCGCGACGAAGCGAAGGCGCGCGCGACCATGCTCGGCGCAAAGGTGTCGGGCAGCGTGTCGAGGAAGACCGATCTTCTGGTCGCGGGACCGGGCGCGGGCTCGAAACTGAAGGACGCCGAGACGCACGGGGTGAAGGTGATCGACGAAGACGCCTGGCTCGCGCTGATCGGCGATGCCTGAACGGAGCCAAGGGCTATCGTGGCGGCCCTTCGGGCGGACGGGCGGGACGCGGCGGCGCGGCGGGCGGTGCGGCGGCGGGCGGCGGCGTCACCTCGTAATACCCTTGCGGACGCAATCCCCGTTGCAGCGCCCGCTGCAGGACGGTGCGCAGCTGTGCGCGGTCGCTGACGAGGCAGGTCTGGCTGTCCTGGACCTCGAGGTTGAGGGCGATGCGGTCGGCGTCGGTGAGCTGGCTGCACTCTGGTGCGTAGGTCCACACGCGGGGCCCATCGATCTTGCCGATGCCGTAGGTCGCGCGTCCGCCCTCGATGACCTGCGCCACGAGCCAGACGCGGTCGAGCGGCGCCACCCGGTACGTGATGCGCTCACGCGGGTTGGCGAGGGAGACGATCTCGTAGCCGTCGCCGGTCCAGCGATACGAGACGGCGTTCGCGAGCGGTCCTCCGCCCATGCGGTCGAACGCGATGTGCCGGGCGTAGCCGCCGGCGCCGAACAGCTGGGCGCTCTCGCGCGCCGTCACGAGCGGCTCGCGAGAGGCGAAGCAGCCGGGCAGGGCGATCATCGCGGCGCCGACGCTGAGCGTGCGGCCCAGGGAAATGCCCAGGGAGATCAGGACGGTCCTGCGGTTCAACATGTCTGTCCGCGCCGGGCATGCGGGATGCGGGGCGTCTGGCTTGAGTAAGGTTGGCGCGATCCTAACGCCCCTGAAAGGGCTGAAAAGGGGCCGACGGGGGGCGTTCGCGCGTCAGGCGTAACGCTACCCGGCCTGCGAAACCTAGAATGCTCTTTCTAGACGCTTTCCATAGAACCGGCCCCGATGGCGCCTGGGCGCCGAGCGGAGACATACAGATGGCGACGAAGAAGGTGGTCGAGGCGGCGCACGCGGAAGACGTGGCGCGCAAGATCTGGCTGGCAGGCGTGGGCGCCTACGGGCGCATGTTCGCGGAAGCCACTGACCGTGTGGGCAAGGCCACGGGCTCGGCCAACGAACTCTTTGAACAGCTCGTCGCCCGCGGCGAAGCGCTGGAGGACCAGGTGCGTGACCGTCTGGCCGAGAACGAAGCCACGCAGAAGGTCGCGGGAGTCATCGGCAAGATCCAGGATTTCCGCGCCGGGCAGCGCGCAGCGCTCAAGTCGCGCGTCGAAACGGTCCGTAAGGCGGTCGATGAGGCCATCGCGCCGTTCAACCCGCTGGCGCTTGCCCGGCAGGTGGAGGAGCTCACCAAGCGCGTCGAAGCTCTCGAAGGCAAGCGCGTGGGCGCCAAGCCCGTCGTTGCGAAGGCGGCCAAGACTGCGCGTCGCGCCGTCGCAGCCAAGCGTCCCGCCGCGCGCGCCAAGCGCTAGGACGCGAGCGCCGCGATCGGCGCCATGATTTCGGCCGCCGCGCGCGCGACCCGTGCGCGTGGCGCGCCGGCATCGCCCTCCAGATCGAGCTGGAGCAGCTTGAACGAAAGGCCGAGCACGACCTGGCGCGCCAGCGCGTCGATGAGTTTCGCCTTCGCCTTGAGTTTCTTCCGCGCCGCCAGCGCGGTCAGCATGTCGACCACGCAACCGTACTGCGCGCTCATCACGCGCCGGAAGCGGGGGGCGAGGTCGGGGAAGGCGGCGACGAGCGCGCCGGTCTCACGGAAGAGGAAGCGCATGTCGTGCGTTTCCTCGAGCAGGATGCGGAGCTGGATCTCCATGGTCGTGAGGTCGGCATCGGGCTTGGCGATCGCGGCGGCTGCGCCGTCGAGCACGAGCGCCAGTTCCGCCTCGTAGGCGGTGAAGAGGGTCGAGACGATCTCGGCCTTGCCCTTGAAGTAGTAATAGAGGTGGCCCGGAGAGATGCCCAGCGCGGCGGCGATATCGACGGCGGACAGCCCGCTGACGCCCTCCTCGTTGAAGAGGGCGAGCGACGCCGTCAGGATGCGGTCCCGCGTTTTCAACGACTTCGATCTCCCGTCTGCGCCGAAGCGCGTTGACTCATGGGGCTATGCCCCCGCACCTTTCCGCACCTTGAACCAGAAAGGCGAATCCGCACGCCAGAGGCGGATCGCGACAGGGAGGGCGGAAATGGCTAAGGGCGGCCTGGATCTCGGACCGGAAGCGCCAGATCACGTTGTGGCGCTGAACCCCATCGTGGGCCTCGCGCGCGAAGATCTCTTGAGCGCGGTGGCGGTGATGCTGCGGGAGACGGCGGGCAAGCCGGTCACTGCCGTCAAGCACCTGAAGTCCTTCTCGGAAGACGTGGCGAAGATCGTCACGCGAAAATCCGATCTCGCGCCCGACCCGAGGGACAAGCGCTTTCTTGATCCGACGTGGGCGAAGAACCCGTTCTACAAGGCGGGGATGCAGTACTACCTCGCGGTGCAGAAGGGCACGGCTGCGTGGATGAAGGATCTGAAGCTCGACGAACTGGAACGTGCGCGGGCCAACTTCGTCGTGCAGATGCTGCTCGATTCCCTCTCGCCGACGAACACGTTGATCGGCAACCCCTCGGCGATCAAGCGCGCGTTCGATACCGGCGGCGGCTCGCTCGTGCGGGGGTTGAGGAACGCCTACGAGGACATCACCGAGAACGATGGGCTCGTCAGCCAGGTCGACAAGAAGCCCTTCAAGCTGGGCAAGAACATCGCCAACGCCAAAGGCGCCGTCGTCTACAGGACCGAGATGATGGAGCTGATCCAGTACACGCCGACCACGCCGGACGTGCACAGGATCCCGCTGCTGATCATCCCGCCGCAGATCAACAAGTTCTACGTGAACGATCTCACGCCCGAGAAGAGCATCGTGAAGTTCCTGCTCGATGCGGGGATCCAGGTGTTCGTGGTGAGCTGGCGCAACCCGCTCGCCGAGCATCGCGGGTGGGGTCTCGATGGCTATGTGGACTCGCTGATCGAGGCGATGGATGTCATCACGGACGTCACGAAATCGAAGAAGATCAACGTCTCCGGCGCGTGCTCTGGCGGCATCACGACGGCGACGCTGCTGTCGAAGCTCGCGGCGGTGGGCGACGATCGCGTCAACGCCTTCGTTCTGATGGTGTGCGTGCTCGATCCGCAGATGACCGACAGCGAAGTCGGGGCGCTGGTGTCGAAGAACGGCATCGAGATGGCGCGACGGCGGTCGGCGAAGAAGGGCGTGCTGGAAGGGGCTTCGCTCGCGCGGACGTTTGCATGGCTCAGGCCCAATGATCTCGTCTGGAACTATGTCGTCAACAACTACCTGCACGGCGATGATCCGCCGCCGTTCGACGTGCTCTTCTGGAACAACGATTCCACCAACCTGCCGGCGCAGCTGCACTCCGACTATCTGCGCGTCTACGAGGAGCAGCCCTTCGTCAATCCGGGCAAGGTCGAGCTCGCGGGCCACAAGATCGACCTGACGAAGGTGAAGCAGGACTGCTTCATCGTCGCCGGGGTCACCGATCACATCACACCGTGGAAGGCCTGCTATCGCACGACGCAACTGCTGGGTTCGGAGAACATCGAGTTCGTTCTCTCGCATTCGGGCCACATCCAGGCGCTGCTCAATCCGCCCGGCAATCCGAAGGCGAAATACTATCGCAACCCCAACAAGCCGCCGCCGACGACAGATCAGTGGATGATGGGCGGCGCGAGCGAACAGGCCGGTTCGTGGTGGCCGCACTGGAAGGAATGGCTCGTGGCGCGGTCCGGTCCGACGAAGAAAGCTCCGGCGAAACTCGGCGCAGCCAGTCATCTCCCCGGCGACGTCGCCCCCGGCGCGTATGCGTTCGAGGACGGCAAACCCAAGCGCACAAGGAAGAGAGCCTGATGCACACCTCCGACGGCCGCAGGCCGAAGCTCGCGATCGAACGCATCGGCGGGCGTGAAATCCGTTATGCTGTGTGGAAGGCGCGCCCCGGCTCGGGAGATAGGCGTCCGATCCTTTTCTTCAACGGCATCGGCGCGAATATCGAATTGATGTCGCCGCTGGCGGAGTGGATTTCCGACCGCGACATCGTGACGTTCGACATGCCGGGCGTGGGCGGGTCGCCGCCGCCGCGGCTGCCGTACCGGCCGTGGATGATCGCGCGCATGACGATGCGGCTCCTCGATCATCTGGGCTACGACAAGGTCGACGTGATGGGCGTGTCGTGGGGCGGGGGCATGGCGCAGCAGTTTGCGTTCCAGCATCCGAGCCGCGTCGGCAAGCTCATACTCGCGGCGACGTCGCCGGGCATGCTCATGGTGCCGGGCGAGATCGGCGCGCTGTCGAAGATGGCCAACCCGCGCCGCTATTTCGATACGCAGTTCATGAAGGACAATTTCCGTGCGCTCTACGGCGACGAGGAAAACAGCGCCGGCGATCACGCCGATCGCATCTCGCCGCCGACGCGCAGGGGCTATGCCTACCAGCTCGGCGCCATGGTCGGCTGGACGAGCGCGCCGTTCCTGCCGTTCCTGCGCCAGAAAACGCTGGTGCTCATGGGCAGCGAGGACCGCATCGTGCCGGTGGTGAACGGAAAGATCCTCGCCGGCCTCATCCCGCGCGCGCGGCTGGAGATCGTCGCCGGCGGTCACCTCTTCCTCGTCTCGCGTGCCGCCGAGAGCGTGCCGCACATCAAGGCGTTCCTCGCCGAGAGCGACGTGGATTTCGAGGCGAAGCGTGCAGCTTAGTTCCGACGGGACCGCGCGTCTTCAGACGCGCATTCTGTCTTGCAAAACTTGGCGCGTCTGAAGACGCGCGGTCCATGAAGCGCGCTTACGCCGCCTGCGCGCCCCGCACCAGTTTCCCCGGCAGCGCGCTTGTCGCTACGCCGTCGCGATAGGTCACGGCGCCTGACAGCACCGTGGCGCGATAGCCGCGCGCACCCTGCAGCAGGCGTTTGCCGCCGGCGGGCAGGTCGTAGGACATGCGCGGCGCGCTGATGGCGAGATTGTCGAGATCGATCACGTTGAGATCGGCCTTCATGCCGGGCGCGATGACGCCGCGGTCGTTCAGGCGGAACATCGTTGCGGGTTTTTTCGTGAGGCGATGCACGGCCTCCTCAAGCGACATCTCCTTACGATTGCGCACCCACTCCATGAGCAGGAACGTCGATACGCTCGCGTCGCAGATGGTGCCCACGTGTGCGCCGCCGTCGCCGAGGGCTGGCACGGTCTGCGGATGCGCGATCATCTGGCGGATGACTTCGCCCGACGGGTCGGTAAAGTTCGTCAGCGGCACGTAGATCAGCGCGCGGCCTTCGTCCTTCAGCAGCACGTCGTAGAGGAAGTCGAACGGATCGCGGCCGGCGCTTTGCGCGCGTGCGCTGATGCAGTCGGTGAGGGAGGGGAGGTAATCCGGCACGGCGCCCAGTGCGAAGAATCGATCGAGTCTGGAGCCGAGGAATTTGATGAACAGATGCGCGTCCTCGTCCTCTTCGGCGAGGATCTGGCGCTTCACCTCCGGGTTGCGCATGCGCGCCACTTTTTCCGCGAGCGGCAGATGCGCGAGCGCCTTGTACGTGGGGCGATAGCGGAAGGTGTGCATCGAGGCGTCGAGGCCCATGAGCACGCCGATGGGCCGCGCGATGGCCTGGGCGGTGATGTCGGCGCCGTTTGCGTTGGCGGCTTCGAGGTGCGCGACCACATCGCGCCACATCTCGGGTTGCGTGTCGTTCTGCAGCAGCGTGAACGTGCCCTTGCCCCCGGCGCCCTTCACGATGTCTGCAAGGGCTGCGAACTCCGCGTCGAGATCCTCCCAGTCGGTGATCATCTGGAACGCGGCGCCGGGCGATGCCTTGAGCGCAGCGCCGACGCCGCGCAATTCGTGGTGTGCGGCGCGATAGGTGGGTGTGAAGTCGCCTGCGGCCGTACGGTGCGCGAGCGTGCGCGAGGTGGAGAAGCCCACGGCGCCCGCACGCAGGCCGTCTTCCACGAGGCGGCGCATGAAGGCGATGTCGTCTTCGGTGGCGGCCTCGCGCGCGATGGCGCGTTCGCCCATCACATAGACGCGCACCGGTCCGTGCGGCACGAAGGCGGCGATGTCGGCGTCGCGCGGGCGCGCAGAGACGGCGTCGAGATATTGCGGAAAGCTCTCCCAGTTCCACTCGAGGCCCTCGGCCATCACGGCGCCCGGAATATCCTCGACGCCTTCCATCAGCGTGATGAGTGCGTCGTGATCTTTCGGTCTGCACGGCGCAAAGCCGACGCCGCAGTT
The DNA here is from genome assembly GCA_009773335.1 of Caulobacteraceae bacterium. GTDB lineage: Bacteria > Pseudomonadota > Alphaproteobacteria > Caulobacterales > Aquidulcibacteraceae > VFBF01. Next base: position 22,472 of record WRPF01000065.1, on the reverse strand, counting down.
GCCCATGATCACCGTCGTCGCGCCGTGTTGCGTGGAGGGCTGGAGGCGATCGTCCCAGATCGCCTGGCCGTCGTAGTGGGAATGCACGTCGATGAAACCGGGCGTGACGATGAGGCCCTTTGCGTCGATTTCCTCGGCGCCCGCCTTGAGGCCCTTGCCGACAGCGGCGATGCGGCCGTCCTTCACGCCCACATCGGCGTCGCGCAGCGCGCCGCTGGTTCCATCGACGACCGTGCCGCCGCGCACCACAAGATCGAATGCCGACATCCCGGGCTCCCTTTGTATTTGTCCGAAATGTGCGCCCGAACCGCGCGGCGCGCCAGTTGGCGTTGGGGCAGGGTGATGGATGGTCGTCGGCGAGCCAGACCGCGCACCTCCCGGTGCGCGACGGATCGAACGATCGGACACCCGCGTTTGGACGAAATGTCCCATGCGCACCGGGAGGTGCGCGGTCGCCGCCCATTGCGGCGCGGAAGCGGAACTGTCATCAAGAACACTGCGAGTGCATCGGCGTCGCCACGCGCGACGCTGGGCTCGATCTGCGGGACGTCGAGCGGTGACCAGCAATCCTCTTCGAGATCTGCCCGGATACGCGCTGCGGCGAGTGTCAGCGTGGAGTATGGAACGGCTTGGCGAGCGGCTGGAAGCAGTCGATCTGCGGCCAACTGAAGCCTCCGTGCTGGTGTTTATCCTGAATAATCCGGGGATTTCACAGAGCGAGATCGGCCGCATCCTTGCGATCGCCGGCGCCAACATGACGCCTATGATCGCGCGGCTGGACGGCCGCGGTTTGCTCAAGCGAACTCAGGTGGATGGGCGGACCTTCAGCCTTGCGCTGACGGCGAACGGACTGAAAATTGCGCGCGCCGCATACGGCGCCATGACGATGCTGGAAGAAGACCTGCTCGGCCTCCTTCCAGCGGGAGACCGCAAGGCTTTCGCGGAGATGTTGCTCACCTTGCTCGACAGCATTGAGACGCTGTCGCGTCCGAGCCGCGCCGGACGGCGCGGCTCGGATCGCGCCCAGACCTAAAAATTCGCCGCGATCGAGACGGAGAATGTGCGCGGTCGCGCGTAGATGATCTCCGCGTAACCGGACGCGGTGCTTAGCGATGACGTGCCGGCCACCGGATAGAGTTCGTCCGTGAGGTTGTCACCCTTCAGCGAAAGACGCCAGCGTTCCCCTTCTCCGGCCAGCACCATCGATCCATTGAGGATCGTCACGTCGTCGCGCTGGGCGATCTCCTGCGAATTGCCCGCATCGAAGAATTGCTGGCCCGTGTAGCTCACATCGAGCCGCGGCGTGAGCGTCAGGTCTCCGCCGAGACCAAATGTGTAGGCCAGACCCAGATGCGCCTGCCAGTCCGGCGTGAACGGCAGCGTGCTGTTGAGGTTGGCCGCCGCCGTCGGCGTGACGGGACCGAACGGAGGCGGGTTGGTGATGCTGTCAAACCCGTCGTCAAGATAGCCAAGGCTCGCGTCGATCTGCAGCGCGGCCGTCGGCGACCACGTCATTTCAAGCTCCGCGCCATCGATGGTGGCCACACCCGCGTTGAACAGCAGCGGCACCACGCCCAGCCGGTAGGTGAGCTGAATGTCGTCGTACTGGGTGCTAAAGAGCGCGCCGTTGAGGCGCAACCCCGAGATGGGATTGGCTTTGAACCCGAACTCAAGAGTCTCGGCCGTCTCGGCGTTGAACCCGATGGGCGTGTTGGCCGGCGGCGCATTGTTATACCGCTGGTTGAAACCGCCGCTCTTGAAGCCCTGAGACCAGCTGAAATAGGTCATGAGCGCCGGCGACCAGCGGTACTGGACGCTCGCCGAACCAGTGGTGGAGGTGAACTCCTGCTCGAACCGATTGGTCGTCAAGAAAAGGCAACCAGTCTGCGTGGGTGGCGCGCCGTTGAACGGACAAAGCGCTGTCGGCGCAGCCGGCTCCGGCGAGTTGGCGCCGGCGACATTGAACAGGACACCCTGGATACCCTTCGTCTCTTCCGTGTAACGGATGCCGGCGCTGGCGGAGAGCGCGTCGGTGACGTCGAACGTCCACTCGCTGAACGCCGCCCAGGCTTCCGTGTCGAGGCGCACGCGCTGGGTGTCATAGGACGTGCCCGGATTGCCGAGCTGTACGACGACACGGTCCTTGGACGTCTCGTCGAAATAATAGAGACCGACAACGCCATGCAGACGGCCGGCCTCGACGGAGGCCTGAAGTTCCTGGCTCATCTGATAGCTGCGGCTGCCATACGTCGTGTGCAGGATGAGCAGCGGCGTATTGTCAGCATCGCGCGAGCCTGACCACTCCAGCGTCCGGTTTGCGGTGATCGACTTCAGTGTGAGATTGTCGTTCACTTCCCACTCGGCCACGAGCGATCCGCCGAAGTTCTCCAGCGAACTCTTGGCTGGAAATGTGCCGCCGTTGACGAACGGTCCGCGCGCTTGTGCGTCGTTTCCGCAGCGCGAATCCGCCAGCGGGCCCACCAGCAGCGGCGGCGGGAATCCATCGAGAATATTGGGACATCCGGCCGAGATGCTGGCCACGCCGACAAAGAGCGCGCCCTCGTTCATGCTCTGGAACACGAAAGGCGAGCCGTTCTCATTCTCCTTCGCGTAGTCGCCGCGCAGCGTGAGCGTCAGGTTCGTCGCCGGCTCCCAACGTACGGCGCCTTGCGCGGAGTGCGTCGCATCATCGCCGAGGTCGGCGCCGTCGAACGCTCGCGTCACGTAGCCGTCGCGATCGCGGAAGCCGAACGCGACGCGCCCGGCAAACGTGTCCGACACAGGAATATCGAAGGCCGCGAAGCCTTCGCGAAGATTGTCCTCCCCCACTCCGAGCCGCAGCGTGTTGCCCGCGCCCTCACCCGGCGCGTTGGACGTGATCAGCACCGCTCCGCCGATGGTGTTGCGGCCGAACAAGGTGCCCTGCGGCCCGCGCAGGACCTGGACACTGGCGATGTCACGGAAATCCATGGCGCCGCCGACTGAACGACCCATATAGACGTCGTCGATATAGATGCCGACACCAGGATCGACCGCAGCCGTGGCGTCGGTCTGCCCGATGCCGCGGATGAAGACCTGGGCCGCCGAATTGTTGCCGGTCAGCGTGCCGTAGGAGGTGAACTGCAGGTTGGGCGTCACCAGATCGAGTCCGGTGGTGTCGGAGATGCCCTGCGCTTCAAGCGCCGCGGCGGAAAGGACGGTTACGGCGACCGGCGTGTCCTGCAGGCTCTCCGCCCGGCGCCTGGCCGTCACAACCACTTCGCCGGAGTCGCCACTCTCCTGGGCGAACCCCTCCGTGACGGTGAGCGCCAGCATGCCCGCCAGCATCAGTCGCGAGGGAAAGCGACGCTTGTGATGGTTCATTTTTGATCCTCCCTTTTTGTTATATTGTATAGCAATATTACATAACTGTTTTTCCTTCGCAAGGGCCGGTGGGTATCAGTCTGGCGGTCACCTTGACGGCTTTCGTCGCGCACGCTGTCTCCGCAGCGAGGACTCTGTCAGGCGCATCTCCACGTCGAGCAGCTTCAGCGCGCCGTCCTGCAGGCGGTCGGCGTATCGGGTGAAGGCCTTGTCGAGCTTGGCGATGAGCGCTCCGCTAACCGGCCCCTGATGGGGCCGCGTTGACAGCCCGCCGATTCCCCGCGCTCATCGCGCATCAGGCTGATGGGAGTGGAAAGTGATCATCTCACGCGCTCTCTGGATATCGCTGGTCGTCGGTATCGGCCTCGCCGGCGCGCCGTCCGCCTGCACCACGAAGAAGGAGCCCGCCGCCGTCGTGGCGCAGTGTTACGGGCTCTACGGCGACGGGGTCTGGCGGCCGCGGCCCGACAACTCGAGTCCGACGAGCTGCTTCACGATGGACGATTGTTCAGGCGGTTTGGGGTACTACGGCGGCGGTTGTTTCAAGTGGGCGACGAGCGCTGGTGCGCCGGGCGTGCCTTGGGCCGAACTCGGCATCACGACGAACTCGTCGTATACGGCGCCACCCGCCGGCGCTGCTGCGTGCTACGAGAAGCGCGGTGATGAATGGAAGTTCGATCGCTATTTGACCCGTGAGGCCCAGTGCTTCCAGCGAGACTCCTGCTCGGGCGGTATGGGCGAAGGGGGCCGCGATGGCGAGAAGCGCTGTTTCAAATGGGCCATGGGCCCGGAAGCGCCGGCGTTGCGCTGGAGCGCGACGCTGACCAATCCCCGGCTCGCCGCCGACATTCCCCCGCCAGACGTGGCGAATGAAGCCACGTTCGAACAGACGAGTGACGATTGCTTCGGTCCGGACTGCAATCTGGGGGCCGTGCGCGTCGCGGCCGCCACGCAGATCCGCGCGCGCGCCGAGCCCGCCGCGCCGGTCGTCGCCACAATCGCGACCGCCGAGTGCGTGCTGATTGAAACCTCAATATTGCTCCAGACGCCGGCGCGAGGCGTCGTGTTGGAAACATACGGCGCGTTCACAGCCGGCGATGTGATCCACTCGCTTCGATATGAGGGGGAGGGCGCGGAGTCGATCTGGCGACGCGGTGAAACGTTGTCGGTACATGGGTCCGAAGCCCCGGTGGTCCGTTGGGATCCCCCCAAGACGCCCCCGGACCCGCGCGCGGGCTGGTGGGTGAAGCTGAAACGCTCGAACGGTCAGACCGGCTGGGCGAAGAAGAACGACGCCGACAAGGAAACTTGCGACTTCGTGCGGCGTTAGCGCGGCGCGCCGTCATCCCCGCGGCGGATCGCCGAGATCGTCTTCCTGCAGCGAGGTCTCCACCAGACGCATCTCTACGTCGAGCAGCTTCAGCGCGTCGTCGTGCAGGCGGTCGGCGTAGCGGGTGAACGCCTTGTCGAGTTTCGCGATGAGCGCGCCGATGTCGACGAGGCGGCGCGCATTGCGGACGGGTTCGGCCTCAAGGACCCGGTAGCTTTCCACGAGCGTCGCGCTGCGCGGGAGGTAGTAGGTGAGGAAGCGCTGCACGGGCATGAGCGACGATGGATCGTCGCGCACCGCGTCGATGATGAGCCGCGCGGTATGCGCCATGTTGGCCGCGTCTGCGCGCACGACCGGATCGCCGATCGCGTCGGCAGCCTCGGCGAGTTTGATCTGATCGTGCTGCGCGGTGATCAGCGCAAGCGCCGGCGCCGAGATGGGTGAAGGAACGGCGCCGCGCCGCCGCGGTCCGCGCCCGAACGCGAAGAAGGCCGCGCCATAGACCAGTGCCGCAATGGCCAGGCCGACAAAGATCGGCATACGGAACACAAGCACGGCGATGGGCAGCGCAAGCGCCGCCGCTATGCCGCCCGCCGCCAGCGCGCGTGTTTCGTTCATGGATCTAGCGCGCGGACTGGTCGGTCAGCGCCTTGCGCAGCTCGCCGCTCAGCGCCTCCATCCGCGTCTCGACTTCGGCGCGCTTGAGGCGGCCTTCCTCCTGCACGCGGATGACGCCCGAAAGTGTTTCGATCAGGTCGACATTCGTTTTCTCGAGCGTCTCGAGATCGACGATGCCGCGCTGCGACTGCTCTTCGATGTCGATGGCCTGGTCCTTCATCATGTCCGACGTCTGGCGCAGCATTTCGTTGGTCGCGTCGGTGACGGTCTTCTGCAGGTCGAGCGCCTCGCGCTGGCGGTTGAGGCCGAGGATCAGCACCATCTTCTGCTTCCACAGCGGGATGGTGAGGCGCGTGGACGCCTGCAGCTGCTCCATGAGCGTTTCGTCGCTCGCCTGCACGATGCGGATCTGCGGCAGCTGCTGGATGCCGATCTGGCGGGCCTGCTGGAGATAGAAGACGCGCTTTTCCAGACGGTCGAGCGCTTGCACGGCGTCGTTGTAGGCCTGCGCCTCCATGAGGCCGCCGCCGTCGGTGGTGGACGCCGCCGTCTCCGACGCGGACTTCAGGCGCGGCAGTTCCTCGGCGCGGAACGTTTCGACGAACTGTTTGCCGGCGCTGATGTAGGTTTCGAGATCGAGGATCGAGGCGCGCGTTTCCTCGTGGAGATTGTCCATCATGGCGATGTCGCGGCGCAGCGCCTCGCGGCGTTTGTCGAGTTCTATTCCCACGCCGTCGATCTGGCCGGCCACGTCGTCGTAGCGCGCCTTGAACTTCTCGACCTGCGCCTTGGCGCCGCCGAACAGTTTGCCGAAGAAGCCTTCGTCCTGCAGCGCGGCGGGATCGAGCTTCTTGGCCTTCATGATGATGTCGGTCAGCAGCTTGCCGGTGTCGCCCAGCTCGCGGTTGCGCGTCTGCGCCAGCACCTTGTCGGCGTAGCTGGTGACGCCGCGCTGGGCGCGGTCGCCGTAGGTGGAGATTTTGGCCCGGTCGCCGAGCTGGATCTCCGCCCGGATGCGGTCGAGGGCGCCTTTGTCGGGGGCGAGCGGCGGGGTTGAAGTCGGCGAGGAAGTGGCGGTCGGCTGGGCGTTGGCCGGCGTGTCGGACACTGGAATGAACCTCCGCAATGGAGCGCGATTGTACACGCCCGGAAGGCGGGTGCGCTCGTCCCTTCAGGGTATGTGGGAATGCCTGGCCCTGAGTCCAGCGGTCTGCGAGTCGATTGCAACACCGGCCAGCATCAGGGGGGAGCGCGCGGCCGCCGGCCGCGCACGATCGCACGAAGGTTGCGCCGCCGGAGGCGTCGCGCTCCCCTCGGCTAGTCGAAATGCTCCATCGCCAGCGCGCCCGCCGCGTACGCCCAGGGGTGCATGCGCTCCTCGTAAACGGAGACCATGGGCGGCGGAAAACTGGGGTCGGCGAAGGCGCCGACGGCCACGGCGATGAAGTCGGGCATGCCGACGAACTCCCAGAACACCGTCGCGCCGCACGCAGCGCAGAAGTGGAACGTCGCCGTCCCCCCACTGTCGCCCGTGCGCGACCATTGCGCGGAAGCGCCCTCGATCGTCACGGCCGCACGCGGATACCGCGCCTGCACGCCGAACACGCTGCCGGTGCGCTTCTGGCATTCAAGGCAGTGGCACAGGGAGAGGCGCACGGGCTGGCCGTCGCAGGCGAGGCGGAGCTGGCCGCAGCTGCAGGCGGCGTGGCGGGTGGTCATGGGCGTGACTCCGTTTCGGTCGTTGGCGCACGTTACGCCCAAAACGCCCCGTCATTCCGGGTTCGGCCTCCGGCCGCCCCGGAATGACGGAGCTTTGGGGTGTTGGAGCGGCGCGCTGCGGCGCATCTGCTCTTTGCCGAGAGCAGACATCAGACTTGGTCTGGAGTCGACATCAGGAAGCGCGAAAAGAGCCTGTCTGCCAAATCTTCGAGTATGCGGCCGCGCGAGTTGAGCGCGTAGTCAGCATCGAGGCCCGAAAAGACGACTTCATCGCGTAGCAGCTCCACTAGATCATCAATTTCGTCGAGGGTAAGCGCAATTTCGTAGCCTTGCGGAGAGATTTCGCCGTGTAACCTCGCGAGTGCTGGCGGGATGCTGGCCATTGCGCTGAGCAGGAGTGCCTCCGCGTTCGTCAACCGGATTGGAATTGTGGTCTCAGCATTCATGCTACGACTCTATCACAAAAAACGGCACTGACCGGCTTGAGCCAACAAAAGCCCTACGCCCCATTATTCCCGCACCCACCGCGCAAACAGCGCCGTCGGCAACAGCCGCTCCGATCTCTCCTCCCGCAGCGCCATTTCCCCTGCCTCGATCTCGCCGCCCAATCCGTCCAGCGCATCCGCAAGCGTGCGAGAAAGCGCCAGATGCGAAAGTCGCAGCGCGTAGAGCGTGGCTATGACGAAGGTCTGGCGCTCGCCGCTGTCTGCGAGGATCGAGCGCAGGGAAGAAAGAAGATCGTAGAGCTGTTCGTCGAGGCGCCAGATTTCGCCGTTCGGGCCGCGGCCGTGCTTGGGCGGATCGAGGATGATGCCGTCGTATTTCTTGCCGCGCCGCGCCTCGCGTTTCACGAAGGCGAGCGCGTCGTCGGCGATCCAGCGGATCGGCGCATCCTGCATGCCCGCCAGCTCCTGGTTCTGCCGCGCAAAGCCGATCGCCTTTTTCGACGCGTCCACGTGCGTCACCTGCGCGCCGGCTTTCGCGGCCATCAGGCTCGCCACGCCGGTGTAGCCGAAGAGGTTCAGAACTTGCGCAGGCCTAGAATCGGAATGGGGCTTGATGTGTTCGTTCGCCCACATCCAGTGGACGGCCTGTTCGGGAAAGAAGCCGAGGTGGCGGAACGGCGTGCAGCGCGCGTGGAAGGCGATGTCGCGGTATTTCACCGGCCAGCTTTCGGGAATGTCGCGTGTCATGCGCCAACGGCCCATTTCCTCCGCCTCGTCGGCGGCGGGGGAGAAGCGCGCGTCCACCTGCCATTTGTCGGGGTCCGATTGCGCGCGCCACAGCGCCTGCGGTTCGGGCCGCGCGAATTTGTACGGCCCCACGCGCTCGAGCTTCCAGCCGTCGCCGGAGTCGAGCAGCGCGTAGTCTTTCCAGTGTTCCGCTACGAGGATTTTTGGGCTCATCGTGAATCCTCCCCTCCTCCGACGCATGTCGGGGGAGGGGCTGGGGGTGGGGGACTGGCCGGTCGACCGGGTCGGCTGCGTTCAACTGTTTCCAGTCGAACCACTGCGCCCCCACCCCCGGCCCCTCCCCCAACAAATAGTTGGGGGAGGGGAGGCGCGATGCGGAGAATGAGGCGATTAATCACGGGCGCCTGCATAGCCTCTTCGCCGCCAGACATCATAGAGCATCACCCCGGCAGCGATGGCGAGATTGAGCGAATCCGCGCGGCCCTTCATGGGAATTTTCACGAGCGCGTCGCACGCGGCTTCCATGTTTTCCGGCAGGCCGGACTGCTCGTTGCCCATGAACACGACGGCGCCGCGTTCGGCGGGAAACGCGTCGTGCGGCTTCACGCCCTTGAGCGAAGCGCCGACAAGCAGCAGATCGCGCCCGCGCCGCCAGGCGTCGAACGTCGCAAAGTTCGCGCGCGCGAGCGGCATGGCGAAGATCGAGCCCATCGTCGCGCGCACGGCTTCGACCGAGAAGGGATCGCAGGTCTGGCCGACGAGGATCACGCCGTCGGCGCCCACGCTGTCGGCGGTGCGCAAGATCGTGCCGAGATTTCCAGGATCGCGCACGCCTTCGAGCGCCACGAACAGCGCCGGCCTCTTCACCGGAAGGTCATCGAGATTGAAGGTTCGTTGCCGATAGGCGCCGATGATGGTCTGCGGATTGTCGCGTTTGCCGATCTGGCCGAGAACGCTCTCGCTCGTCTCGATCACCCGCGCGCCGTGTTTCGCTGCGGCGGATGCAAGTTTTTTCACCTGCGGGCGTTCGAGCGCGGCCGCCGACACCGCCATGATCTGCGGCCACACGCCCAGTTCGGCGGCCTCCGACGCAAGCCTGGCGCCTTCGGCGAGGAACAGCCCGCTCTCGGCGCGGCCCTTCTTCAGGTGCAGCGCCTTCAGGGTCTTCACCACCGGATTGGCGGCGCTGGTGATGCGGAACGGTTCGGACATCTTCTGTTTTTAGCCTGTCGGGAGACAGCAATCGCCTCCCGCGCGATACAATTCGCAAGATGAGCGTTAATCTTCTCTACATGGAAAAGGAACGCTCGTTTCAGGGTTTTCCTGTTCTTGTAGCATCTGAAGACTTGTACACTCCCGCGCGCCCGAATGAACCCGCGCACGGGCGTTAAAGGCTCGGAAAGAAAGACGGTGACAGCGCCATGACGAACCTCGTCCTGTCCTACATGGCGCTCTTCGCGGGGGCGCTGCTGATCGGCTTCGCCGCCGGCTGGCTCCTGCGTTCGGTGGTGATGCGCGGCGTGCGCCGGGATGTCGAAGACGATATCGACCGCCTCGACGAGGCCGTCCGCATGGCGCGCGCCCGCGCCACGCTGACCGGCTGAGGGGGGCGGGGATGAACACGCAGGGATCGTGCTGGACGGGCTTCTGGTTGGGGTGCGGCGTTGCGCTGTTCACCGCCATCGCCGCCATGTTCGGTCCCCATCCCGTCAGCATGACGGGCGTCGAGGCCCGCCTGAAGGCGCAGGTCGAGCGGGCGCTGTCGAAGAGCGGGCTCGGCGAGATCGCCGTAGCGATGGACGGCCAGACGGCGGTGCTGTCGGGCGGCGTCGCTTCGGCCGCCGAACAGGCGCGGGCCGCCTCTGTTGCGCTCGCCGCCGCAGGACCGGGCGGCGCGTATTTCGGCGGCGTGACCTCGGTCGATAACCAGATCCTCGTCGGCGAACGGGTGTCTCCCTTCAGCTGGAGCGCCGAGAAATCCTCCGCCGGCGTGCTGATCGCGGGCCATGTGCCGAGCGAGGATGCGCGCCGCAGACTCCTCGCGACGGCGCGCGGCCGCTTTTCAGGAGCCCGGATCACCGACCGGATGATCACCGCCCTCGGCGCGCCCGAAGGGGACTGGACCGCGATCGCCGATGACGCCCTGCAGCAGCTCGGCAAGCTCACGCGCGGCAAGGCGCGGCTGGTGGACAACCGGCTCGCGATCATCGGCGAAGGCGATCAGGCTGCGGTCGCAGTCGTTGGCGCGCGTTATGACCAGCCGCTCGCGGCGCCGTTCACGCTTGTGGTGAAGGATCTGACCGTCGCGGGACAGAGCCTCGGCATTCCCGAACTCGGCGATCTCAATCTATCCGAAGCGAGCGCGGCCACCTGCCAGCGCGCCTTCCAGCAGATCATGCGCAGCAACGTCATCGAGTTTGAATCCGGTTCCGCCGTGATCAATCCCTCAAGCCGCGCACTGCTCGACAATCTCGCCACCGTCGCGCGGCGCTGCGACAGCTATGCCATCGCCGTCGCCGGGCACACCGACAACGTCGGCGATCCCGCACTCAACATGAGCCTTTCGCAGACGCGCGCGCAGGCCGTGCGCGATTATCTCGCCGGGCGCGGCGTCGCCGCCGATCGGCTGAGCGCGAAGGGCTACGGACAGACCGCGCCGAAAGCGCCCAACAACACAGCGCAAAACCGCGCCCGCAACCGCCGTATCGAATTCACGGTCACCTGAGGCACGCCCCATGCTTTACCTCCTGCAACAGCTGATCGTGCCGCTCGCTCTGGCGGCGGTCTTCGGCGGCGGCCTCGCCGGATGGAGCTGGCATTGCATCCGCAACCGCGCGCTCTGGACCGAACGCGACGGCGAGCGCAACCGGCTGCGCAACGAACTGCTCGGTCTCGTCGGCTACCAGCCGGCCAACGATCGCGGCTTCACCTTCGGCTCGGCGGAACTGGACTCGCTGCAGATCAGGCTCGATGCCGCCAATGACCAGCTCGACGGCGTACGCCGGGAACTGGCGTCGCGCGAAGACGCCTGCGCCGATCACCACAAACGCATCGCCGAACTCGAGATCGCGCTGCAGGCCGCGTCCAGCGACAACGGCGCGGTGGATCGCGTGCCCGCCCTCGAAGCCGCGCTGCGTCAGGCCGAAGCGAAAGCCGCCGACGTGGAACGTCGCGCCGCCGCGCTGGAAGCGGACCTCGATGCGGCGACGACCCCCGGGGACGTCGCCGAGCCGGTTGAGGTGCGGGCGATGCGATGGAAGTCGCGCTACCTCGAATCCCGCGTCGGTTTCCTCGAAGCGAAAGAAAGTCTGGGCGTCGCGGCGCCGGTCGAGGACCGGTCAGCGGACGTCGACGCCGCACGTGCGCGCATCGCCGAACTGGAAGCCACGCTTGCCGCGCCGCCCGTCGCTTCCGACGATGAGCTGGTCCGCGAGCGGTGGCGGTCGCGCTATCTCGATGCCCGCGTGCGGTATCTCGAAGGCGAAACGAACGCGCAGAAGCCGGAGCCGGTCGCTGTCGCGCCGCCGCCGCCGGCGGAGATCGATGCGGAGGCCGACAACCGTCGCCGCTGGCGTCAGCGTTATCTCGAGGCGCGCGTGGCGTGGCTTGAGGGCCGCCTGCGCGACACCGGCCGGGGCGAACCCGCCCCGGTCATGGACGCATCCGAACTCGATGCTGCCCGCGTCGAGCTGGCGGGGCTGAAGGACCGTCTCGCGGCGGCGGAATCGCGCGCGACGCAGGCGGTCGGGGAGCGGGCGCGGCTGGCGGCGCTGCTGGCGGAGAAGGAGGGTGTGCTGGGCGGCGCGCTTTCGGACGGGGCGCATGCGGCCCGCCGCGCCGCCGATCTCGAGGCCGAGCGTACGCGCCACCTCGCGCGCATCGCCGAGCTCGAATCCGCGTCGGCGCCGGAAGATTCCGACAAGGGCCGCAACCAGTGGCGCACACGCTATCTCGACAACCG
>WRPF01000065.1:0-10248 GCA_009773335.1 Caulobacteraceae bacterium | reverse complement strand
ACCGGGTGCGCTTCCTTGAGCAGAGCATTGCGCTTGCGCCGAAGGCGGCGGTCGAGACCAAGCCGCTGGCGCCGCGCGATGACTCTTTTGCGCCGCTGGAGCCGGCGGGCGCCGAGGTGCGGCCGGCGGGTCTGCCGGCGGCCCGGGGCGGCGCGCCGGACGACCTGCGGATGATCGCGGGCGTCGGGCCGCGGATCGAGTCCACGCTGAATTCGCTCGGCGTCTATCACTTCGACCAGATCGCGCAGTGGACGCCGGCCAACATCGACTGGATCGAGCGCTACCTTGCCTTCAAGGGCCGCATCGGGCGCGAGAAGTGGATCGAGCAGGCCAAGGCCCTGGCGCGGGGCGAAGAGACCGAGGGACGCCGGCGCTATCTCGAAGGCGAGCATGTCTGAGGCGCCGGTCGCGCAATTCTGGTTTGCGGCCACAGCGCTCCCGGAACACATCGACGAACTCGGCCACGTCAACAACAAGGTCTATGTCGCGTGGGCCGAAGAGGCGGGCGTACGCCACTGGCGCGCCTTCGCCACGCCTGCGGAACAGGCGCAGTATGTGTGGGTCGCCGCGCGCTTCGAGATGGATTTCCTGCGCGAGACGAAGCTTGGCGAAACCCTCCGCGTGGAGACCTGGCTCGGCGAATTGCGCGGCGCGCGTTTTGACCGCCACGTCCGCATTCTTGGCGCGGACGGGAAGGAGCGGGCGCGCGCGAAGACGACGTGGGCGCTGCTCGACGCCGTGAAGCGTCGCCCCGCGCGTGTACCGATCGAATTGGCTGAGAGGTTCGCCCGGACAGTCTGCTGATTTCCCGGCGCCTACCCTTCCGTGCTTCCCCGAGAGGGGAAGCTGTCAGTGCGCAGCATTGACTGATGGGGCGGTACGCTCGCTTTCAAAAGGAAGCCGCCGCCCCATCCGTCTCGCGGCTTTGCCGCGAGCCACCTTCCCCTCGCGGGGAAGGATGGACGCCTGCGCTTCAGCATTATCCCTTGAAATACGCGCAGAGCTTGTTGCCCGACGGGTCGCGCGCGTAGGCGCCGTAGAAGGGCGGATCGAAACTGCCGCGCACGCCGGGCGCGCCTTCGTCCGTGCCGCCAGCCGCCAGCGCCGCCGCGTGGAAGGCGTCGACGACCGCGCGGCTCGACGCCTTCAGCGAGAGCATAGAGCCGTTGCCGAACGTCGCTGCGCCGCCGTCGTGCGGTTTTGCGAGGTAGAATTCGAGGCCTTCCGACTTGCCGCCCGGACCGTAGCCCGCCCATCCGGAGGCGGCGTCCTTGAACGATTGCGCATAGCCCAGCGGTGCGAACGCCGCGTCGTAGAAGGCGATCGCCTTGTCCAGGTCGTTGTGGCCGATGGTGACGTAGCCGATCATTCTTGATCCTCCCGATATGACGCCCCTGTTTTCGCGCGAGGGCCGCTGCGCGTCAAGAACAAAAAAGGAACAACATTCAGAAAAGCCGCCCCCCGTCCGGGGTTTTCCGGTCCGGCGCAAACAGCACCACCGCGCCGGCAGCGTCCGGAAAGCCGAGCGTCAGCACCTCCGACATGAACTTGCCGATCTGGCGCGGCGGGAAGTTCACCACCGCCGCCACCTGCCGTCCGATCAGCGTCTCCGGCGTGTAGTGCCCGGTGATCTGGGCGCTCGATGTCTTCGTGCCGATGGCGGGGCCGAAATCGATGGTCAGCTTGAACGCGGGCTTCTTCGCTTCGGGGAAGGGCGCGACGGCGATGACCGTGCCGACGCGGATGTCGACCTTGAGGAAGTCGTCGAAGTCGATGGGTGCGGCGGCGGGGGCGTCGGGCGTGTGAGTGATGTGCATGGGCGGCTGATAGCGGAGGCGGATGGGGCAAGTGAAGGGCCGGCGGTCCTGATGGCGGGAATTCGCGCATGGGTCGATGGCGCCAGACTCCGAGGAATCTCGCGTTGATTTGGCATGTGCATGCGGACCAGAGGTCCGCGGTCCTGTTTCAATGGTCATGATGTGTCTGCAACTTCGGTGGCAGGTGCGGAAGCGCTGAAGCCACGCAAGCGCGTCGGCGTTGCGACGAGAACAAGCCTTCCGGTCGCGATGCTTTTCGGCACGCGGGCGATGGCGCGTTCGACGATCCTTTCGAGATCATCCAGCGCGTTTCGCATCTGTGCGAAGGTCTTCAGCGCAAAGCCGCGCGTGTAGAGCCGCACCATGTCGACGCGCCTGTGCGCGTAGCGGAATCCTGAGGGTGTCGACGGCGGACGCATCCAGCGGCGGCGGCGCTCCGTTCTGCGGAAGCGCATCCGCGCGCACATCATCAGGAAGATGAGCTCTCTCAGGTCGCGGCGCGCTTCGAGACGCATGTCTTTGAGCGCGATGCGGCCTTCGCGAAAGCCGATCGCCTCCACCAGCCATACAGCGATCTCCAGCAGCCAGAGCCTGAGGCTCTGGGCGTGTGCCTGAAGATCGGTGCGTGTGACGGGGGTGAAGATCTGCATGGGGATTGGTCCGTGGCTCCATCGGCCTTGTTGAAAACAGGGCAATGATCCCACGGGCGAGACCCCGGTCGGATAGATTCACATGCGTTTGTTGGCGCGCATGGGCTGGAGCTGAGAAAGGTGAGGGAACGCGCGCAATCTGTCCCCCTGTTTTCGGGCTCGATCGGCTCTCCCTCCCCTCGATGGGGAGGGTGGCGCGACGCAGTCGCGACGGGCGGGGTTCTGGCTCGATGGCGATGGGGAAACGCGGGAGGCGATGGACCAGAGGCGTCGTCCGCGTTCTTCGCCCGATTATCTCGCGTTCACCCCACCCGACCTTCGCTGCGCGAAGGCCACCCTCCCCATGGAGGGGAGGGAGGGGACCACGTTTTCCGAAAATAGAAGAGTGGTCGCCTACGCGAACTTCGCCGCGAGATCCTTGGCGCCTTGCTCCACAAGACGCGCGTGGGCGTCGGCGGAGAGATCGCCGCGCAGCATCTTTTCGGCCGCGGCGATGGCCGCGTCCGCGGCTGCGGCGCGCACTTCGGCGGACGCCTGGGCTTCCGCGCGGGCGATGCTTTCCTCGGCCTGCTTCTGGCGGCGCGAAATGTCGGCCGACATCTGCACGCGGGCCTCTTCGGCGACGCGCTTGGCTTGTTCCTTGGCGGCCGCGACGATGTCGGCGGCCTCGGCTTCGGCGGTCGCCTTCTTCTTCTCGTACTCGGCCTTCAGCGCTTCCGCTTCCGTACGCAGGCGTTTCGCGTCGGCGAGTTCCTTCGCGATCGCGGCGGACTGTCCGTCCAGCGCGTCGGTGATCATCTTCGGCACCTTCAGCCAGATGAGCAGGGCGAAGAAGATGACGAAGGCGAGGAGGGCGACGAAGGTCGCGTCGAACTCGAAGCTCATGCTTTTGATCCGCCCAGCTTCGCGACGATGTCGCGCGCGAGATCGTCGGCGATGGCGCCGACGCCGGAGAGCGCCTGCGTGCGCTGATCCTGGATGCGCTTTTCCGCCGCCGCCGCCTGCACGGCGAGCGCCTCGTCGGCCTTGGCGCGGTCGCCCGCGAGGGCGGCGGCCATTTCAGCACGCATGTCGTCGACGATCTTGCGGGCGCCGGCCCGCGCCTGCGCCGTCGCACGCTCGGCATCCGCCTTCGCGGTCTCGGCCGCCGCGCTGGTGGCGGCAGCGGTGTCGAGATCGCCCTGCACGGTCTTCGCGCGCGTATCGACGACCTCCGCCACGCGCGGCAGCGCCACGCGGGACATGAGGTAGTACAGCGTCAGGAACGCGATCGCGAACCAGATGAGCTGGTGCGGGAACAGGCTCACATCGAACGGCGGGAACGCGCCTGCGGCTTGTTCCCCGCCATGCGCGGCGGCTCCGTGTGCGGCTTCGGCGGCCATGATCAGGCTTTCTGTCTGTTCGTCAGACGACGAACAGGAGCAGCAGCGCGATGAGCAGCGAGAAGATGCCGAGCGCTTCGGTCACGGCGAAGCCGAAGATCAGGTTGCCGAACTGGCCTTGCGCCGCCGACGGGTTGCGCATCGCGCCTTCGAGGAAGGAGCCGAAGATGTTGCCCACGCCGATGGCGGCGCCGAGCATGCCGAGGCAGGCGAGGCCCGCGCCAATGTACTTTGCGGCTTCCGCGTCCATGATGATCACTCCTTGGTAGATATGGTTTCGGTTGAAGGGTCGGCCCAATGACAGGGTCAGTGGCCGGGGTGAAGGGCGTCGTTGAGGTAGATGCAGGTCAGCAGTGCGAACACGTAGGCCTGCAGGAAGGCGACGAGGAACTCGAGCGCGTAGAGCGCCACCGTCATGCCGAGCGGCAGGACCGAACCGAGCACGCCGACGAACCCGGCGGCGGCCATCATCGGCACAAAGCTCGCAAACACCTTCAGCAGCACGTGGCCGGCGAAGATGTTGGCCCACAGACGCACTGCATGGCTGAGCGGGCGGCTGAAGAAGGAAACGATCTCGATCGGCGTCACGATGAAGAGCAGCGGCAGAGGCACGCCGGACGGCACGAAGAGTTTCAGGAACTTGAAGCCGTTCTTGGTCACGCCGACGATGATCACCGTCGCGAACACGATCAGCGCCAGCGTCGCAGTCACGACGATCTGGCTCGTGGGCGTGAAGAAGTAGGGGAACATGCCGAGCATGTTCGCCATGAAAATGAAGATGAAGAGCGTGAAGACGAAGGGGAAAAACTTCTTCACGCCTTCCGCGCCCGCAGCATCGCGGACCATCGAGTAGATGAACTTGTAGGCGCCTTCCGCCATCACCTGCGCGCGGCCCGGCACCATGGCCTTGGGCGCCATCGCCTGCGTCATGAACAGCGTCGCGAGACCCGCGCCGGCCACCATCATCAGGCTTGCATTGGAGAAGGACGCGTCAATTCCGTTGACGTCGAACGGCATGAACCGCTCGATGTGGAACTGGTGCATCGGGTCGTTGGACAACGGCCGCCCCTAAAAAACGCAAAAGCGCGAAACTCAGTCTTCTGCGTCATCCGGGACGGACGGCGCGTTCGGATCGACCGGATGGCTGGCCGTGTAGGCCTTGGAGGCCCGCACGATGTTGACGACGCCTGCGATGAAGCCGAGGCCGAGCCCGATCACGAGCCCGAACGGACTTGTCTGGAGCCAGTAGTCCGCCCCGAAGCCCAGCCCCGATCCCACAAGCACCGCCGCCCCGAACTCTCCTCCCATCCGCATGGCCAGCGAACTGGCGTTCGTCGGCTCCGGCGGAGACTCGCGACGGGCCCGTTCGGCCCGTGCTGCCTCGACCCGGCGTTTCAGCGCCGAAGGGTCCGCACTGGAACCGGCCGGGCTGTCGGGGGGAATGTCTGGATCGGCCATGGAATTAGGTCGATGCGCCGCGAGGGCGAAGCCGGACATCCGGATCACCCCCGAAACGCGGCCGGAAGCTAGAGGGAGGGGGTCTGGGTGTCAAGAAAACGGCGGTGCGGAAAAAATATTCAAAATCAATAGGATAATCGGGTGCGGCGGAATGCTCGCGGGGGCGGGAAGGTCATTTCCGGACGCCGCAACGCGACTCGACAGAAATCGCGTGACGCAGGGCACGGATTTGTTGAGGCGGGCGCCTCATGAGCCTATGACAAAAATGTCAGAGGGGATTCGACGATGAGAATGATGCGGGGCTTCCGGGCGCTGGCGGCTGTGGCGATGGCGTTTGTGGCGTTTGCAGCGCCCGCAGCGGCTCAACAGGCGCTGAATCTCACCGGCCGCACCCAGGGCGAGCTCCGACAGGGCGACGGCGCCCTGCCCAGCGGCGAATTCGTCGACGACTACACCTTCACCGGCCGCGCCGGGCAGCGCGTCGTCATCCGCATGACCTCTAGCGCCCTCGACCCGTACCTCATCTTTTCCGGCCCCAACAATTTCCAGCGCGACAACGATGACGTCGACGCGAACAGCAAGGACGCGGTGATCGACGTCACGCTGCCCGCCAACGGCACGTACCGGGTCCGCGCGACCACCTATCAGGCTGGCGAGCGCGGCGCCTACACGCTGGCCGCCGGCGACGGCGCGGGCACGCCGCAGCAGGCCACCGCCGCCGCTGCCGCCAGCCCGCAGACCGCCGCCGGAACCATCGCGCCCGGACAGTCGATCAACGGCACGCTCGCGCAGGGCGACGCCACGCTCCAGAGCGGGGAGTTCCAGGACACCTATCGCCTGCAGGGCCGCCGCGGCCAGCAGTACACGATCCGCCTGCGCGCCACCGCGTTCGATCCCTATCTCCTCGTGCGCGGCCCGAACAATCTCTCCGAAGACAACGACGACGACGCCACCGAACGCGGCACCCGCAACAGCCGTCTCACCATCACGATGCCGGCGGACGGCGAACTGCGCATCACCGCCACGGCCTATCAGGCCGGTGAAAGCGGCGCCTACACGATCAGCGTCGACGGCGCGGGCGGCCCGGTCGCGGCGGTCGGCAACGGCGCCATCGGCAACGCGGCGCAGCGCCCGAGCGGCCCGTCGCGTCCCGCCGTTGCGGTCGCTGTCGGATCGACCACCAACGGCGCGCTGGCGCAGGGCGATTCCACGCTCAATTCGGGCGAATTCTACGACGCCTACACCATCCAGGGTCGGCGCGGTCAGGCGCTCGACATCCGCCTCACATCGAGGGCGTTCGACCCCTACGTGATGATTTCCGGGCCGAACAACTTCTCGGAGTACAACGACGACGACGCGGCCGGCGGCGCCAACAACAAGAACAGCCGCCTCGTGGTCACGCTGCCCGCAGACGGCGCCTATCGCATCGTCGCGACCAGCTACCAGTCCGGTGAAACCGGCGCCTACAGCCTCTCGCTCGGCGCCGCCGCCGCAGGAACCGCGCCGCGTCAGGCCGCTCCGCTTGTCATCGGCCAGACGACCAACGGGGCGCTCGCCGCCGCCGACGAACCGGGAAACAGCGGCGCCTTCCAGGACCGCTATCGCTTCCAGGGCCGTCGCGGTCAGCGCGTCGCCATCGACATGCAGTCCGGCGCGTTCGACACGCTGGTGGCGCTCGAAGCGCCTTCCGGCGCGCGCGAACAGAACGACGACGCCTCGCAAGGGGTGACGAACAGCCTGCTCGAAACCTCGCTCTCGGAAGACGGCGAATACACCGTCATCGCCACGAGCTACGCGGCGGGTGGCGTCGGCGCCTACACCGTCACGCTGCGCAATCTCGCCGCCGGCGGCGCGCGTCCGAGGCGGCGCGCTGACGATGGGCGGGGCGCTGAACGGTCGTCTGCAGCAGGGCGACGCCACGCTGCAGAGCGGCGAGTTCATGGACCGCTACACTTTCCAGGGCCGTCGCGGTCAGGCCGTGACCGTCGACATGAGTTCGAGCGAATTCGACTCCTATCTCATCCTCAACGCGCCATCGGGCGCCCAGCAGGACAACGACGACGCCGCACAAGGGTCGTCCAACGCGCGCGTCGCGTGGACGCTGCCGGAAGATGGCGCCTACACCGTCCGCGCCACCTCCTACCGTGCGGGCGAGACGGGCGCGTACACGCTGCGCATGCAAGGCGCGACGGCGGGCCCGAGTGGTCCGGTGGCGAGCGGGCGTCGCGGGCGCGTGTATGCGGTGATGGTTGGCATCTCCAACTATCAGGGCACGGCGAGCAACCTGTCCTACACCGCCGACGACGCCATCAAGATGGCCGAAACACTGCGCCGGCAGGGCGTTCTGGCCGATCAGAGCGTCGTGCTCACCGATGCCCAGGCGACGCCCGCCAACGTGCGCGCCGCGTTCCAGCGCGTCGGCGCCGCGGCCGGCCCCGACGACATGTTCCTGTTCTTCTATTCCGGCCACGGCACGCAGGTGCCGGGACGCGCCGGCGCGGGCGAACCGGACAATCGCGAGGAAGCGATCGCGCTCATCGGCGGCCTGCTGATGGACGACGAGATGGCGCAGATGTTCCGCAGCGTGCGTGCGGGCGTTTCGATCCTCGCGCTCGACAGCTGCTTCAGCGGCGGCTTCGCGCGCGACGTCGTCTCGCAGCCGGGCGTGATGGGCCTGTTCAGTTCGGAAGAGGATCTCACCAGCGCGGTGGCCGACAAGTTCGAGGCGGGCGGCTATCTTTCGCACTTCCTGCGCACCGGCCTCGGCGGCGAAGCGGACGAGAACCGCAACAAGACCGTCACGGCCGGTGAACTCTCCAGCTACCTGCGCAACCAGTTCGCGACGCAGGCGCAAGGCGTCGACGCGGAAACCACCGACGGCCAGCGGAACTACCAGTTCCTCGTGGTCGAGCGCGGCGGCGTGAAGATCGATGACGCGTTGCTGCGGTTGCCGTAGCACGCATGTACTCGCTGCGGTCCGGCAGGCGCGCATAGGCGCGCCTGCCGGCTGCAAAGACCTGAATTAGCGGTCATTTTTGACCGTTTGACCGGCGGCAGGTACGATTACGCCGGACATTGCTGGAAATTCAGGTGAGAACCGTCATGCAGAAGCCATTCGTCATCGCCGGAGTCGGCGCAGCGTTGCTCGTCGCCGTCCTGCTCGGCGCCTTCATGCTCTCGACCGGCGGCGGCGCGTCCGCGACGAGGTCACAGTTCGTCGCCGCCGAGAACGCCTCGTCGCGCCCCGCAACAGTCTCAGCCGCAGAAGCGAACGCCTGGGCGGAAGCCCGCGCGGCCGACACAAAGGGCGCCTATGGCGTCTATCTCGCTGCATTTCCGGAAGGCGCGTTCGTCGACGATGCGCGCGAGGCGATGGATCGCGTCGCGGTGGAGCGCGAGGAGCGTCGTGAGAAGGTGCGCGTCGCCGCGTCGGGCGCTGCGCCGCGCCGGCACAATGTCGCTGCTGCGTGCCGCAACTATGTGGACCAGAAGCTCTCGCAACCGAGCCGCGTCGGACGTACGGTCGGCGGCGCCGCGGCGGGATGTGCCGTCGGCGCGCTCGCGGGCGGCAATGACGGGCGCAACTGCGCGGTCGGCGCGGTGGCGGGCGGCGTGACGGGCGCGGTCAGCGCCGAAAGCCGCGAACGTCGCAGGATGCAGGAAGTCCAGTACTGCATCGCCAACGGCGGCCCGCCGCGGTGATCACTCGGCCGCGACCAGCTCGGTCGCGCGCTGCAGGTCCACGGCCACGATCTGACTCACGCCGCGTTCGGCCATCGTCACGCCGAACAGGCGATCCATGCGCGACATGGTGACGGGGTTGTGCGTGATCGTCAGGAAGCGCGTGTCGGTGAGGCGGCGCATCTCGTCGAGCATCCGGCAGAAGCGATCGACATTGGCGTCGTCGAGTGGCGCATCCACTTCGTCGAGCACGCAGATCGGCGCGGGATTCGCCAGGAACACCGCGAAGATGAGCGCGGTGGCGGTCAGCGCCTGTTCGCCGCCGGACATGAGCGACAGCGTTGAAAGGCGTTTACCTGGCGGGCAGGCGAAAATCTCGAGCCCCGCCGCGAGTGGATCCTCGGATTCCGTGAGCCGCAGTTCCGCGACGCCGCCCTCGAACAGCGTGGCGAACAGTTTCGCAAAATTCGCGTTGACGATCTCGAAGGCGCGCAGCAGCCGCTGACGGCCTTCGCCGTTCAGCCGCCCGATCGCCTGTTTCAGTTTCTGCACCGCGCTGTCGACGTCGGCTCGTTCGCGCGCGAGCGTGGACAGCCGCAGCTCGACCTCTTCGAGTTCCTCTTCCGCGCGCAGGTTCACAGGGCCCGCCGCCTCGCGCTCGCCGCGCAGCT
Organism: Caulobacteraceae bacterium; assembly: GCA_009773335.1. Classification (GTDB taxonomy): domain Bacteria; phylum Pseudomonadota; class Alphaproteobacteria; order Caulobacterales; family Aquidulcibacteraceae; genus VFBF01. The sequence continues at coordinate 589 of WRPF01000065.1, read as the reverse complement.
TTTCGAGTTTCCGGTCGATGTCGGCCAGCGGCGCGCGCGCGATGGCTTGTTCCATCAGCGGGCCGGCGCGCGCGGCAAGTTCCGCCGCCGCGCAGCCGAGCTGTTCGTTCGACAGCGCCTCGACGCCTTGCAGCCGTTCAGCGGCGCCTTGCGCGCGCGCGTCGGCGCCAGCGCGATTTTCACGACGCCGCGCGTGATGCGTTTCGGCTTCGCGCGCCGCCGCATCGGCCTCGCGCACGGCTTTTTCGCCGGCGGCGAGCCTGTCGGCGGACGTGACGCGGCGCTTCTCGGCGAGTGCGGACTGGTCGGCGAGTTTCGCCAGCGCCTCGCTCACGCGCACGGGCGCGGCCTTGGCGTCTTCCAGCGTCTTCGTTTCCTTCGTCCGTGCTGACGCGATTTCGGCGAGGCGCCTTGCAGACGTTTCGCTGCGGCGACGCCAGTCGGCGGCTTCGGTCTCGATGGCGCGGCGGCGCGCCACGCGGGCGGCTTCGGCCTGCTGCACCACGCCCAGCGCCGCGCGCGCCTCAGTGGCGGCCTGTCGCGCGGCGTCGGTCTTTGCGCGCGCTGCGGCGAGCGCGCTTTCGTCTGT
>WRPF01000064.1 GCA_009773335.1 Caulobacteraceae bacterium | reverse complement strand
CTACGCGGCGAAACTCTGCGTGTTTCTCAAAGCCATCTACCGCTGCGATGAGCGCGGACGCGGGTTCGCGCGCAAGCACTGGCGCGGCGCGGCGCCGGGCTTCCGCTACAGGTTCAAACGCGGGCAGCTTCGGGCGTTCACGCGTGTCGTGAAAATTCGCGGCGTGCAGCAGTTGCGTGCGCTGCTCGACGACATGGAGCCCGCCATCACGCGGGTGGTGCGACAGCTGAAAAAGCAAAGCATCCAAACGCACCTCGTGCCCGTCGCGCCCCGCGCGGAGGCGTGCATCGCCGCCGTTGCGGACTTCGCGCCCGAAAGCGCCGACACGTCATGACACACGCCGTCGAAGGGACCGCGCGTCTTCAGACGCGCATCAGGCATTCCATGCCACGCGAGATTCTCCGGAGTCTGGCGTCGCGGCCGCACGCCCTAACGGCGCCCCACCCGCCGGATCTCCCAGTGGAGATCGACACCGCTTTTTTTCAGCACCGCCGCGCGCACGTCTTCGCCGAGGCCCTCGATGTCGGCAGCCGTCGCGTCGCCGGCGTTGATGAGGAAGTTGCAGTGCTTCTCGCTCACCTGCGCCCCGCCCCGTCGCGCGCCGCGCATGCCGGCCTCGTCGACGAGCTTCCACGAACTGCGCTGGTTGGGCGTTCCCGGCGGATCGGGATTGGCGAAGGTCGAGCCGCCAGTCTTCTCGCGGATCGGCTGGGCTGCTTCGCGCTTGGCCGTGATTTCCGCCATGCGCGCCTCGACGGCGGCGGGATCGTCGGGCGTGCCCTGAAAGACGGCCTGTATCCAGATGATTCCGTCGACCTGCGTGCGCCGATAGGCGAACCCGAAATCGACATTCTCGAAAACGCGCATCTCGCCAGTGCGGTCATAGCCCCAGGCGGAGACGAGGACGTCTCTCGTCTCGCGGCCGTAACATCCCGCGTTCATCGTCAGCGCGCCGCCGATCGTGCCGGGAATGCCGACGAGGAATTCAAGCCCCGCGAGTCCCGCCTTCGCCGCCGCCCGCGCGACGGCCACGTCGAGCGCGCCCGCATCGGCGATCACCTGGTTCTTTTCTTCGTCAATGACCACCTTGCCGAATGCGCGGCCCGCGAGCCGGATCACCACCCCCGGCATCCCGCCATCGCGCACGATGAGGTTGGAGCCCACGCCCATCGGAAAGACCGGCACATCTTCCGGCAGCGCGCGCAGGAAGACCGCGAGATCCTCGTGGTCCGCCGGAATGAACAACGCATCCGCCGGCCCGCCGACGCGGAACCAGGTGTACGGCGCGAGCGCTTCGTTGGGGAGCAGCTTTCCACGCACGGGCGGCAGATCAGGAAGAGACATCGGCGCTCGGTAGCATTGTCGCCGCGCGGGCGTCCATCGGCTCGGCGCCGATGGCCTGCAGGGGCGATCCGATCGCGCCCGTCACAAGAGCGGCGAGGATCTGCGGCACGGGCGGGATGCGCGAAAGGGGCCCCGCGATCCAGTCGCGCAGGAACGGCAGCATGGAGGAGTCCGATTGATACACCGGCGTGAACAACCAGCTCGCCAACTGGTAGAGCTGCGTATGCGTCAGACGCATCCGCGCGTAGGCCTCGAGCGCCTCGTCGAGTCCGCGCACGCTCGTCAGCGCATGGCTCAACGCAAACGCATCGAGCAGCGCCATGTTGGCGCCCTGCCCGAGCTGGGGACTTGTGCAGCGGAAGCTGTCGCCCACATGCACGATGCCGCGCGACAAGGGTGTCGCCAGCGTACGGTGCGTATAGTTTGCGAAGACGAGATCGTTGTGCGTCTTCACCTGCGCGAGGAACGGCTCGGTCTGCGGCCAGACGGAACGCACTTCATCCTTCCAGACATCGATCGACGTGTTGCGCCAGGCGCCGAGATCGCCGCCCTTCAGGCTCCAGAAGAACGCCGCCTGCTGAGGCGCCTGTTCGCCAAGACGCCCGATCGGCAAGACGCCCACCATGCGGCGCGCTGCAACGTAACGCTGCTCCAGCGCATGGGCGTCAAAGCCGCCGCCGTCCGGCCAGTCGAGGCTGGCCCACAAGGCGCCGTACGCGAGCGGACGCCCGGCCTTCGGCGACAAGGGAGACCGCACGCCGAGCGCATCGACGAGCAGATGGAAATGCGCGGACTCCGAACCGTCGGCGAACTGGAAACGCCCGCTCTTCGCCGCCCGCACATCCCGGTGCGGCTCGAATGCGACGCCCGCCGCCACCGCCGCAGCGAAAAGGATTTCAAACAGCGCGCCGCGATGCACGCCGATGCCATGGCTCAACGGATCGAGCGCTCTGTAACGCACATCGAGCACGACACGATCCGTCGGCAAGACACGCCCGAACAGACGGTCAATCCGCGCGCCAAGTTCACGCGCGCGACCCGCAAGGCCGAGCTTCGCCAGCACCGCCATGCCGACAGGCTGCACGATCAGGCCAGAACCGAGCGGCGCGGGCTTTTCCAGCCTGTCGTAGATCGTCACACGCCAGCCCGCCTTCGCGAGCAGTGTTCCCAGCGCAAGCCCCGCTACGCCGCACCCGGCGATGCCGACGTCCAATCCACCCCGCATTTCACGCGCCGTTCAGTTTGCCAGGCAAGGCGTTCGCATGCGCCGTGATATCGCCGGCGCCGAGACACACCACGACATCGCCCGGCTGCGCTTCAGCGCGCACGAAGGCGGGCAGATCGTCGAAGGACTTCAGCTTCAGCGCCCGGCGATGCCCGTGCGCGGCGATCGAGGAGACCAGCGCGTCGGCATCGACGCCCGCAATCGGCGCTTCACCTGCGGCATAGACATCGGCGATGGCGACGACATCGGCTTCGTTGAAGCAGGTGGAGAAGTCCTGGAACAGGTCGCGCAGGCGCGTGAAGCGGTGCGGCTGCACGACCGCGATCACGCGCCCGTCGGTGATCTCGCGGGCGGCCTTGAGCACGGCGCTGATTTCCACCGGATGATGGCCGTAGTCGTCTACGATGCGCACGCCGTTGCTGACGCCCGTGGTGGTGAAGCGCCGCTTCACGCCGCCGAACGCCTTCAGACCCTTGCGGATGCCGCCGTCGGCCACGCCGAGTTCGCGCGCAACTGCGATCGCTGCCAGCGCGTTCTGCACGTTGTGTCGCCCCGCCACCGGCAGGAAGAGGTCGTGCATCGTGACCCCCGGCCCGTCACCCTTCTTGCGCGCGACGACATCGAAGGTGGAGCCGTCCTTCGACGGGCGCACATTCGTCCCGCACACGTCGGCCTGCGGATTGAATCCGTAGGTGATGACGCGACGATCGACGATCTGCGCCGCAAGCGCCTGCACCTGCGGATGATCAATGCACATGACGGCGAAGCCGTAGAACGGTATCGATTCAACAAACGTCGCGTAAGCGTCGTTCATCGCCTCGACGGAACCGTAGTGATCGAGGTGTTCGGGATCCATGTTGGTGACAACCACGCCCGTCGCGCGCAGGCGCGTGAACGTGCCGTCGCTCTCGTCGGCTTCGACCACCATCCAGTCGCCCGCGCCCATCCGCGTGTTCGAGCCGTAGGCGTTGATGATGCCGCCGTTGATCACTGTCGGGTCCTGCCCGCCCGCCTCCAGCAGCGAGCCGACCATCGAGGTCGTCGTCGTCTTGCCATGCGTGCCGCCGATGGCGACCGTCCACTTCAGCCGCATGATCTCGGCGAGCATTTCGGCGCGCCGCACCACCGGCGCGCCCTTCGCGCGCGCGGCGTCCACCTCCGGATTGCCGCCCTTGATCGCCGAGGAAATCACCACGACGCCGGCGTCGCCGACATTCTCCGCCGCGTGGCCGATGAAGATGCGTACGCCCTGCTTCTCGAGGCGTTCGGTGTTGGCGGAGGCTTTCGCATCCGAGCCTTGCACCTTGTAGCCGAGATTGATCATCACCTCGGCGATGCCCGACATGCCGATGCCGCCGATGCCGACGAAATGGACGGGTCCGGTGTCGAACGGAACGGGACGGCGGATGGTCATGGGGCCTCGTGGCGGAGCGATTTTGGGATGATGCGCTGGCCGGACGGGATGCGCCATTCCGGGCCGGCGTTCAAGCGCGGGCCGGGGCGGAGGACTGGACGGGCGCGGGCTTCCTTGTCCAGACTGGCGCGTAACGGCGGCACAGACGCCCCGACGGAGGAAACGCGCATGTCCGCCAAGAGCCTCGGCTTCGACGCCGCCCGCCTGCAACGCATCGACGCGTTCTTCGCGGAAAAGTACCTCGCCCCCGGCAAGCTGCCCTGCACGCTGACAATGGTCGCGCGCGGCGGGGAGGTGGCGCATCTCGGCGTACAGGGCTTCGCCGACGTCGAGCGGAAGGAAAAGATCACCGAGGATACGGTGTTCCGCATCTATTCGATGACCAAGCCTATCACGAGCGCGGCGTTCATGATGCTGGTGGAAGAAGGCAAGGTCGCGCTCGACGATCCCGTCCACCGCTTCATCCCCGCGTGGCGGGAACTCGGCGTTTTCGACGCGGGCTTCGTCGGCGCGTTCAAGACGCATCGTCCGTCGCGTCCGATGCTGATGGTCGACCTGCTGCGCCACACCTCGGGGCTCACCTACGGCTTCCAGAACCGCACCAATGTCGACGCCGCCTACCGCAAGAAAGGCATCGGCGAACTGCCGCACAAGGGAACGCTCGATGTGATGATCGAGGAGCTGGCGAATATCCCGCTTGAATTCTCTCCGGGCGATGCGTGGAACTACTCGGTGTCCACCGACGTGCTCGGCTATCTGGTAGAGAAGATTTCCGGCAAACCGTTTCCGCAGTTCCTCAAGGAACGCATCTTCGATCCGCTCGGCATGGTCGACACCGCCTTCGAGGTCGCGCCGGGCGCGGCGGAGCGGTTCGCGAGCTGCTACATGGCCTCGCCCACGGGCGGGATCCTGAAACAGGATGACGCGCGCAACAGCGAATACCTGAAGCCACCGCTGTTCGTCTCCGGCGGCGGCGGACTGGTCTCCACGGCGGGCGACTATCTGAAGTTCTGCCGCATGTTCCTTAACGGCGGCGAACTCGGCGGCAAGCACCTGCTCGGGCGCAAGACCATCGAGCTGATGACCATGAACCACCTGCCCGGCGGCAAGTATCTCACCGATCTCTCGAAATCTCTGTTCAGCGAAGTGGCCTATGACGGCGTCGGCTTCGGCCTCGGCTTTGCGGTCACCGCCGATCCCGCGAAGACGCTCCTGCCCGGCAGCGTCGGCGAGTATTCGTGGGGCGGCGCGGCGAGCACCTATTTCTGGATCGACCCGAAGGAAGAGCTGATCGCCATATTCATGACCCAGCTCCTGCCCTCGACGCTCTATCCGCTGCGGCGGGAGTTGCGGACGCTGGTGTATTCGGCGCTGGCGTAATCTGCATCCTACAGGGAGCGGCGCCATGGCGATCTACGACCAGATCGGAGAAGGCTACGCCCGCCGGCGTCGGCCGGACGCACGCATCGCGTCGGCGATCCTCGCAGCGCTCGGCGACGCCCGTAGCGTGATAAATGTGGGTGCGGGCGCGGGCTCGTATGAGCCTGCGGACCGGACCGTGCAGGCCGTCGAGCCTTCCGTGCTGATGATCAGCCAGCGTCCCGAGGGCGCCGCGCCCTGCGTGTGCGCCTCGGCGGAATCGCTGCCATTCGAGACCAGCGCCTTCGACGCCGCCATGGCCGTGCTCACGATCCATCACTGGCCGGACTGGCGCGCGGGGCTTCGCGAAATGCGCCGCGTCGCGCGACGGCGGGTCGTGCTCCTGACCTTCGATGCCGAAGCGTCAGATTTCTGGCTCACCCGCGACTATTTCCCGGGACTAAGCGAACTCGATCGCGTGATAATGCCAAAATTAAAGGAAATGACCGCCGAATTCGGCGCCTTCCACACGATCCCCGTCTACGTACCGCATGACTGTGTGGACGGTTTTCTCGGCGCCTATTGGCGCCGCCCCGAAATCTATCTCGACCCAGTCGCCCGCCGGTCGATGTCCTCCTTTGCACGGATTGATGCCGAGGACGGCCTCAGGCGCCTCGCCCGCGATCTCGACAACGGCGCCTGGCGCGAACGCAATGCAGATATGATCGCGCTGGACACGCTCGACATCGGTTACCGGCTCTTGCGGTGGGAACTGGATGCGAGCGACACGCGTCGAGCCTAGCCGCCTCCGTACCGCTTACTACGCGCGCGCGTATTTCTCCGCCAGATCCGCCAGCGCCCTTGTCGCGTCCACCTTTGCGCTCGCGCGGGCAGCGGCGGCGCGCACGGCGAGGTCGTGGGGGTTGGCGAGGCGTCGGGCGAGAATTTCCGCGAGTTTCGGCGGGTGGAAGTCGAACTCGTCGATGACGTCCGCCGCGCCGATGCCGGAGAGCGCCTCGGCGTTGGCGGATTGGTGATCGTCGGCGGCGATGGCGAGCGGAATGAGGATCGAGGGCCGCCCCGCCGCCTGCAGTTCCGTCACCGTCGAGGCGCCGGCGCGCGCGATGACGAGATGCGCGGCCGCGAGCCTTGCGCCCATGTCCTTGAAGAACGGCGAGACTTCCGCCTTCACGCCCATCTTCGCATAGGCGTCGCGCACCGCGGCGACCTGCTCCTCGCGCGCCTGCTGCGTGATCTCAAGGCGATTGCGAATGTCTTCCGGCAGCAGCGCGATCGCCTGCGGCGTCACTTCGCCGAACAGCCGCGCGCCCTGGCTGCCGCCAGTGACGAGAATGCGCAACGGCTGTCCCGGCGCGGCGGAGGGATACGCCGCGTTGCGCACATCGAGGATCGCCGGGCGCACGGGGTTGCCGGTGACGACCTTGTGCGACGCGGCGGATGCGGGAAGGCGATCAAGCCGCTCAAATCCACACGCGACGACCGCGGCGCGCGCTGCATAGGTGCGGTTCACGCGGCCGAGCACGGCGTTCTGTTCGTGGATCACAACCGGCCGCTTCTGCGCGAGCGCGGCCTCCAGCGCCGGCAGCGAAGGATAGCCGCCGAACCCCGCAACGACGGCGGGCTGCATGATCTTCAGCCTTTTACGCGCCGCCGCGATGCCGCGCACGATCTTCAGCGCCGCCATCGCGATCTTGAGCGGGTTCTTGCCCTGGATGGTCGCGGCCGGAACATCCTGGATCTCGTCGGCCGGAAAACCTTCCGCGTAGCGCCGGCCGCGCTCATCGGTCATCAGCACCACGCGCCAGCCGCGCGCGCGCATTTCACCGGCGAAGGCCGCCGCCGGAAAGAGGTGTCCGCCGGTGCCGCCGGCGGCGACGAGAACTGTGCGCGTCATTCCGGCTGCCTCAAGAGTGGGTCCGATCATGCAGGAACGCGCCGGGCCGTTCACGCAACAGCGCGAACGCAAGGCCGATGGTCAACGCCGAGCCGATCATCGCCGAGCCGCCGTAGGACACCAGCGGCAGCGTCAGGCCCTTCGCCGGCGCAGCGCCTGCGTTCACCGCCACATGGATCGCCGCCTGCAGCGTGAACAGGAAGATGAGGCCGGACGCGGCGAACTGCTGGAACGGATCGACGAGCCGCGACGCGCGCCGCAGGCCGAACCACGCGATCGCCGCGTAGAGTCCGATGAAGCCGAGCGAGGCGAGCCAGCCGAATTCCTCGGTCGCCGCCGCATAGACGAAATCCGCATGCGCATCCGGCAGCGAGACCTTCACGATCCCCTCGCCGGGCCCGCGCCCGAGAACGCCGCCGGACTGCATCGCCTCCAGCGCCTTGGTGACCTGACCGCCCTTGTCGTCGGGATCGAGAAACAGATCGATGCGTCTGCGGAAGTGTTCGGAGAAATTGTAGGCGAGCACGCCGCCGACACCCGCCGCAACGGCGCCGGCCGCGAATATCCGCCACGGCGCGCCGGCCGTCAGCAGCATCGCCGCCAGCACCATGCCGAGCAGCGCAGTCTGGCCGTAATCCGGCTGCGCAACGAGCAACGCCGCCGTGACGCCGTAGAGGCCGAGCGCAAGCGCTACGCCGGGAAAGCGCCTCTGCGTGACGCCAGCGCTGAGCATCCACGCCATCGCGATGACGAGCGCGGGCTTCACCAGCTCCGACGGCTGCAGCGAAAAGCCCGCCATCCGTATCCAGCGCTGCGCCCCTTTCTCCGTGTGGCCGGCGAACAGCACCACAAGCAAAAGCACGAGCGCGCCGAGGAACAGCAACACGCCTGCCCGTCGCACCGCCGTCGCCGGCAGGAACGACGCGCCCGCAATCGCCAGCGCGCCGATCAGCGCGAAACCGCCTTGCCGCAACGCGAGCGAGAACGTGCTGTCGTAGCCCATGCGCGCGGCGGCGTTGGGGCTGACGGTGAGCGCGTAGAGAAAACCGAACAGCAGCAGCAGCCCCGACGACACGAGCAGCGCGCGCTCGTGCTGGCGTACCTGGCCGATGACGCCGTTCATGCGCTGGCCCGCTGGCTGACCACCTCGCCGAGCGCCTGCACGAGATTTTTGAAGTGCGCACCACGCGCCTCGAAGTCCTTGTACTGGTCAAACGACGCGCACGCCGGCGAGAGCAGCACGACAGCGTCCTTGTCCTTCGACGCGCGCGCGTCCTTGAAGGCCTGCGTGACCGCCTTGTCCATCGTCGCGCACTGCACCGCAGGCGCCTGCCCCGCCAGCGTCAGCGCGAGCTTCGGCGCGGCCTCGCCGATGAGATAGGCCTTGGCGATGCGCGGGAAGAACTTCGCCAACGCCTCGATGCCGCCGTCCTTGGCCTTGCCGCCGGCGATCCAGTAGACGCGGTCGTAGACGGCGAGCGCCTGCGCGGTCGCGTCCGCATTCGTCGCCTTGGAATCGTTGATGAACCTGACGCCCTCGATCTCGCCGACGCGTTCGAGGCGGTGTTCAAGTCCCGGAAAGCTCGCGATACCCGCCGCGATCTCGCGTGTCGTGAGACCAAGCGCGCGGCACGCCGCATATGCCGCCGCCGCATTCTGTGCGTTGTGCCGTCCCGGCAGGCCTGCGGCCTCACGCATGTCGAGCACAAGCTCCGCGCGGCCCTGCAGCGCGTCGTAGAGGCGCCCGCCAAGCGTCGCCACGCCGCGGCTCAACGCCTGGCCCGCCGAGATCGGCGCCGCCTGCCGCGCGCCGGACGTGAGTTCCGTGCAGATTTGCGCGCCCCAGGCGTCGTCGACGCCGACCACCGCCCAGTCGCCTGCGCCCTGGTTGCGGAAGATGCGCCGCTTCGCCGCCAGATAGCCCGCCATGTCGCCATGCCGGTCGAGGTGGTCAGGCGTGAGGTTCAGGAACACCGCCACCGTGCAGCGCAGGCTTTCCTCAAGATCGAGCTGATAGGAGGAGAGCTCCAGCACGTAGTAGGCGCCCGCGTGCAGCGGCTCGAGATCGAGCACGCCCGTGCCGATATTGCCGCCGACGCGCACATCGCGGCCCGCGGACTTCAGGATGTGGCCGATCAGCGCCGTTGTGGTGGACTTTCCGTTCGTGCCGGTGACGCCGACGATCTTCGGGCGGCCATGCGCGGGCAGCGCGTTCACGGCGCGGGCGAAGAGTTCGATGTCGCCGACGATCGGCACGCCGACGGCGCGCGCGAGTTCGACCACGCGGTGCGGACGCGGATGCGTCAGCGGCACGCCCGGCGAGAGCACGAGCGCCGCGAACCCGCGCCAGTCGCGGGCGTTGATGTCGGAGAGGACAATCCCTTCCTCCTCGGCGTTCGCGCGTGCGGCCTCGTTGTCGTCCCACGCATGCACGTTGGCGGCGCCCGCGAGGAGCGCGCGCACGGCTGACAATCCCGACCGGGCGAGACCGAAGACGGCCACGTCGCGCCCGGCATATTCGGTGATCGGGATCATCGTCTCTGGTTCCTAACGCAGCTTCAGTGTCGCAAGGCCGATGAGCGCGAAGATCACCGACACGATCCAGAAGCGGATCACGATCGTCGGCTCCTGCCAGCCCAGTTTCTCGAAGTGATGGTGAATCGGCGCCATGAGGAAGACGCGCTTCTTGGTCATCTTGTAGACCGCGACCTGGATCATCACGGAAAGCGCCTCGACGACAAAAAGTCCGCCGATTATCGCCAGCACGATCTCGTGCTTGGCCGCCACCGCCACCGCGCCGAGCATGCCGCCGAGCGCGAGCGAACCGGTATCGCCCATGAACACCCGCGCGGGCGGCGCGTTGTACCAGAGGAAGCCGAGCCCCGCGCCGAGCAGCGCGCCGAGCAACACGGTGAGTTCGGCCACGCCCTTGACGTGATTGATGCCGAGATACGCCGAATAGTCCGCGCGGCCGACGAGGTAGGCGATCATCGCGAACGCCGCCGCCGCGATCATCACCGGCACGATGGCGAGACCGTCGAGGCCGTCGGTCATGTTCACCGCATTGCCGGCGCCGACGATCACGAACATCGCGAACGCGAGGAAGAAGCCGCCGAGCGGGACCATCAGATCCTTGAAGAACGGCAACGCGACGCTGGTGAAGTCGCCGCCGTGCAGCAGCGCCTGCCAGAACTGCTCGCCGCGGCCCGCCATCCCCGGATCGGCGGTCCATTGCGCCGCGAGCATGATGAGCGTGGCGCCGAGCGCGATCGCGAATTCAAGCAAGAGCCGCACGCGCCCGGAAAGACCATCGGCCTTCTGCTTGGTCACCTTGGCGAAATCGTCGATGAAGCCCACCGCGCCGAAGCCGAAGGTCACGAGCAGCACCGCCCACACATAGGGGTTGGTCAGATCGGCCCACAGCAGCGACGCGATCGCGAGGCTGAACAGGATGATGAAGCCGCCCATCGTGGGCGTGCCCTTCTTCGTCAGCAGGTGGCTCGCGGGGCCGTCCTCGCGGATCGGCTGGCCCTTGCCCTGCTTCAGGCGCAGCCAGTCGATCAGCGGCTTGCCGATGAGGAACGCGAAGAAGAGCGCCGTGACGATCGCCCCGCCGGTGCGGAACGTGATGTAGTTGAACAGGTTGAACAGCTGGTTCTGGTCATCCAGCGATCCGAGAAACGGAAGCATCGCGCGCCCTTAATCCTATGGTGTCGCCAGCGCCTTCAGGGCTTCCACCACCCTGAACATGCGCGACCCGTTTGATCCCTTCACCAGAAGCACATCCCCCGCACGCAGCGCTTCGGCGAGCTGCGGCGCGAGCGCCTCGGCGGTTTCCGCATAGACGCCGCGCTGCGTCGCGGGAAGCGCATCCCACAGCGCCTTCATCCGCGGCCCCGCGCAGAACACGAGGTCGGCCGCACCTGCGAGATCCGGCGCAAGACCTGCGTGGTAAGCAGTCTCCTGCGGACCCAGTTCGAGCATGTCGCCCAGCGCCGCAATCCGGCGCCCGCCCTCGCCGGGCGTGCGCGCTGACAGCGTCTTGAACGCCGCCGCCATGGAGGACGGGTTGGCGTTGTAGGCGTCGTCGAGCAGCGTGAAATTGCCGAAAGGCGCCGAGATATTCACAACCTGACCGCGCCCCGCCGGCGCCTCGAAGGTCGCCAGCGCATGCGCCGCTGCGTGGAGATCGCCACCGGCCACGTCCGTGGCTGCGAGCGCGGCGACGCTGTTCAGCGCCCAGTGCGCGCCCGATGCGCCGATGCGGTAGCGGATCTGGCGGCCGAGAATGTCGGCTTCCGCGATCGAGTGATCGTCGTGCGTCTCGAACTTCAGCAGCCGCGCCTCGCAGCCCGCATCGCGGCCGAAGCGGATGATCGTCCCAGCCTGCGCTTCCGCCGCCGCAAGCACGCGCGACGCGCTCGGCGCCTCGTTCGGCACGAGCGCAGCGCCCCCCTGTTCGAGCCCGACGAAGACATCGCCCTTCTCGTCGGCGATGGCGTCGAGCGAGCCGAGCGCCTCCACGTGCGCCGGCGCGATCCACGTCACGACGGCCACGTGCGGGCGCACGAGCGTCGTCAGCGGCAGGATCTCGCCGCGATGGTTCATGCCCATCTCGAACACGCCGAAGCGCGACGATGCGGGCATGCGCGCCAGCGTGAGCGGCACGCCCCAGTGATTGTTGTAGCTCTTCGTCGAAGCGTGCGTGGGGCCGGATGCGGCGAGGCACACCGCAAGCGCCTCCTTCGTCGACGTCTTGCCGACCGAACCCGTCACGCCGACGCGACGCGCAGCGCTTCGTTCGCGCGCAGCGACGCCGAGCGCGGTCAGGCCGCCGAGCACGTCGTCGACCACGAGCAAGGGACCTGCGCCGGCGCACTTTTCCGGATCGCTCACGAGCGCGGCGACCGCGCCTTTCGCGAACGCCTGCGCGATGAAGTCGTGGCCGTCGCGGACATCCTTCAGCGCCACGAAAAGATCGCCCGGCTCAAGCGTGCGCGTGTCGATGGACACGCCTGTCGCGATCCATGAGTCCGCGCCGACAAGGCGCCCGCGCGTAGCGTCGGCGGCGTCTTCGGCGAGCCAGAGAGGTTCAAGCATCGCTGTTTCCTCCGGCGGAAGGAAACCAAACTCCGTCATTCCGGCCGAAGCGGAGCGGAGAGCCGGAACCCAGGGGACCGGACGCGCTATCCCGCTTGAACTCCTGGGTTCCGGGTTCGCGCTGCGCGCGCCCCGGAATGACTGATGCGTGAGAGGCCATGCTCATATGGTCGCCTCCAACGCTTCCCGCGCCACGTCCTGATCCGAGAACGGATGTACGACGCCCTTCACGATCTGGCCGGTCTCGTGGCCCTTGCCGGCGATGATCAACGCATCGCCGGCCTTCAGCATCGCCACGCCTTCCCTGATCGCCTGCGCGCGGTCGCCGATTTCCATCGCGCCCGGCGTCGCCGCCAAAATCTGCTTGCGGATGTCCGCGGGCTCTTCCGAGCGCGGATTGTCGTCGGTAACGATCACCACATCCGCGAACTTCGCAGCGATGGCGCCCATCTTTGGACGCTTGCCGGTGTCGCGGTCGCCGCCGCAGCCGAACACGAGCACGATGCGGCCCGGCGCGTGCGGCCTTGCGGCGCGTAGCAGCACATCGAGGCCGTCCGGCGTGTGCGCGTAGTCGACGAACACGTGCGCGCCGGCCTTCGTCGCGCCGATGTGTTCGATGCGGCCCTTCACCGTCGTCAGCCGCTCCATGCCCGCCCACACGTCGGCTGGCTTCTCGCCGAGCGACAGCGCAAGCGCGGCGGCCGTTACCGCATTCAGCGCCTGGAATTCGCCGATCAGCGGCAGCTCCACGCGCGCCTCCGCGCCGTACCATTTCAGATCGATCGTCTGCCCGTTCGGACGCGGCTGGATTTCCACGATCTTCAGACCGTCCGCACCCGCGCGCCAGCCGCACGAGACGACATTGAGCTTCCTCGCCTTCGCGCCCGCTTCAAACGCGGGACCGTCCACGGCGTCGGCATTCACGATCGCCGGCTGGCCCGGCTTCAGCAGCGACCACAGGCGCATCTTCGCGTCGCGATAGGCGTCCATGGTGTGGTGATAGTCGAGGTGATCCTGCGTGAGGTTGGTGAAGGCGCCGGCGGCGAGCTTCACGCCGTCAAGACGCGACTGGTCGAAGCCGTGGCTCGACGCTTCCATCGCCGCGTGCGTCACGCCGTCATCGGCGAGCGCCTGCAGGACCTTGTGGATCTGCACCGGATCGGCGGTGGTGTGACCCATGTCGAGCGACTTGTCGGCCCAGATCGCGCCGAGCGTGCCCATGCTCGCGCCGCGCTTGCCGGCGTGCTCCCAGATCTGGCGCAGGAAATCGACCGTCGAGCTTTTTCCGTTCGTGCCCGTCACCGCGATCACCGTCTGCGGCTGGCGCGAATAGAGACGGCTTGCGGCCAGCGCGAGCGCGCGGCGCGGGTTGGCCGTCACGATCTGCGGCACGGCCGGATCGCCGCCGATATCGCCTGCGCTCAGCACCGCCACGGCGCCCTGCTTCACGGCCTGCGCAACGAAATCGCGTCCGTGCGCGGCCGAACCGGCAAGCGCCGCAAACACGAAGCCCGGCTCCACCTTGCGGCTGTCGGCCGTCAGGCCTTTCACGTCCAGCCCGCGCGCCGCCTCCGCGACGCCGTCATCGAAAAGATCGTCCAGTCTCACGGCGTTCCGCCTCCAGTTCGCGGCCCTTCTGGCCGCGCCGGCGCATGCGCCAGGAAAGGCGCGATTCGCGCCACCACGCGCCCGACCGCCGGCGCAGCCACGGCGCCCCCGGTCGCGAGGTTTCCGTTTTCGGCGGTGCGTTGCGGCTCGTCGAGCGCCAAGACGATCACATAGCGCGGCGCGCGGGCCGGGAATACGGCGGCAAAGCTCGAGAACAGCACATCGGGATCATATTTTCCGTCTGCGCCGGGCTTTTCCGCCGTACCCGTCTTGCCCGCAATGTCGAGGCCGCCGAGATCGGCGCGCCGCGCGGTGCCTTCGACGACCACGTCACGCATGAGTTGCAGCGTTTCCTGCGTCGACAGCGCGCTGAACACCCGCGTGCGGCGCACGGGATCGCCGTCGGCGTGGCGCAGCATGGTCGGGTTGGTGCGCGCGCCGCCGTTCGTGAACACCGTGTAGGCGCCGGCGAGCGCTACAAGCGTCGGAGCGAGGCCGTGGCCGTAGCCGAGCACCGCCGTGGTCAGCCGGGAGTCCCCGCGCGGCAGCAGCGGCGCAGGCATGCCGCCGATCTCGATGGACGGCTTTTCGAGCAGCCCGAGCCGGCCGAGATAGTCGCGCTGACGCGCCGCGCCCACACGCAGCGCCACCTGCGCCATGGCGACGTTGGAGGAATGCGACATCGCCTCGCGGATGGTCGCCGGCCCCGCGAAGGGATGCGGATCGCGAATGGTCACGCCGTCCACGTTGAGAGACGCGGTGAGATCGAAGCGTTCCGCGAGGCGCAGCTGATCGAGGTCGAGCGCCATGGCGGCGGTGAAGGGTTTCAGCGTCGAGCCCATCTCGAACACCGCGCCCGTGGCGCGGTTGAGCCGCGCGACGTCCGTCCCCGCACCCGGCGCATTCGGATCGACCTGCGGCCACGACGCGATGGCGAGCACTTCGCCGGTGCGCCCGTCGAGGATGACGCCCGCGCCGCCCTTCGCTTTCGCGCCCCAGGCGGCGTCGGCGAGTTCGGTTTCGAGCGCGTACTGGATGCGCGTGTCGATGGAGAGCGCCACCTGCGTTCCGGCTTCGGCGGCGCGGCGGATGTCCGCATCGAGAGCGGCCTCGACGCCGCCGGCTCCCGCGCCGTCGCGGTTCACCGAGCCGAGCGCATGACCTGCGAGCACGCCGTTCGGGTAGACGCGCCGTTGTTCGCGCTCAAAGGAAATGCCTGCGATTCCAAGATCATGCACCGCACGTCGCTGCGACGTGGTGAGGCCGGGCTTGAGGTGCACGAACTTCGATTTCGAGCGCAGGCGCCGCTCCGTCGCCGCCGCGTCGAGCCCCGGCACCACCGTCGCCAGGCGCCGCGCGGCCTGCGCTGCGTCCCAGACCTTTTCCGGTTCGCCCGCGAGCGTCCAGCTCGGCAGCATCGTCGCCATGAGCACGCCATTGCGGTCGACAAGATCGGCGCGCGCCAGCACCGGCATCGCGACAGGCGCGGCCACCCGCGCGGACGCGGGCGCGCCGGCGAGTGAAAGCTGCACCGCGCGCGCGGCGAGAAGCCCGAACACCGCCATCATCACGATCGCAAGGCGATTGATGCGCGAACGCCCCGGCGCGGGCTCCACGACCGGCGCATGCGGATGCGAGGTCTGTGCGAACGGCGCGTAACGCGCGTCTTTCATCATGTCGCGCGCGGACACGCGCATTACGGCGCCGCCTTCTGCGCGGGCGCCGTCTTCTGGTCCGGCGCGGCGACGAGCGCGTCCGCCGCCTTCTTCTGGCCCCGCGACGCCGGCGCCATGCCGAGTTCGCGGCGCGCGAGGGAATCGATGCGGCGCGGATTTTCGAGGTACTGCACTTCCGCCGCGAGCCCGCGCGCCTCGTCACGCGCAGCGGCGACCTGCTGTTCGAGCTCGGCCACCCGGCGACGCGTGGCGGCGGCGTCGGTCTTGGCCTTGAACACGCCGACCGCCATCACGAGGATGAGCACGGACGCCACGGGCACGAAGTACCGGCTGGGTTTGAAGGCGACCTTCATCGGATCAGGCGCTCCCACTCCGCCGCCGCGATCGGCGCGAGCGTGCGCGACGAGACCGGCCCCCACGCGGGCGCTTCGGTGCGGATGGCGACGCGGAGCTTTGCCGAGCGCGCGCGCGGATTGGCGGCGAGTTCGCGCTCGTCGGGGCCGATGGATTTCTTGTGCGGCAGGACGAACGACGCAGGCCGCCCCACGGGCCGTTCCGGCGCGTAGCGCGATCCGCCGCCTGTGGCGCCCGCACGTTCGACCATGAAGGATTTCACGATCCGGTCCTCCAGAGAATGGAACGACACGACCACGAGTCGGCCTTCGGGCTTAAGTCTCGTTTCGGCTCCGGCCAGCGCGCGGGCGAGCTCGCCGAGTTCGTCGTTCACGAGCATGCGCAGCGCCTGGAAGGTCTTGGTGGCGGGGTGCGTGCGCGCCCCTTTGCGTCCGCCGAGGGCCTTTTCCACGAGGTCCGCGAGCTGCGCGGTGGTCTCGATCGGCGTCTCGCGGCGCATCTCGACGATGGCGCGGGCGATCCGGCGCGAGGCCGTTTCCTCGCCCAGCGCCCAGATGGCGTCGGCGAGCGCCTCCTCGGGAAACCGCGCGACCACGTCGGCGGCGGACGGCCCCTTCTTCCCCATGCGCATGTCGAGGGCTGCATCGAAGCGGAAGGAAAAGCCGCGCTCCGGCTCGTCGAGCTGGAAGGAGGAGACGCCGAGATCCAGCGCCACGCCGTCCACGGCTTCCGGCACAAGCGTTTCGAGATCGCCGAAGCGGCCTTCGCGGGGTTCGAGACGCCAGGGCGTGAGGCGTGCGAACGCGTTGGCGCGAGCGATAGCGTCGGGGTCGCGGTCGAGCGCGATGACCTTGCAGTCGGCGGCTTCCAGCAGCGCGCGGGTGTAGCCGCCGCCGCCGAACGTCGCGTCGACGATGATGTCGCCGGCCTTGGGCGCGAGCGCCGCGACGGCTTCATGGAGAAGGACGGGCGCATGACTCATGGCGCAAACTCCCGTGCTTCCCCGCGAGGGGAAGCTGTCGCGCGCGTAGCGCGTGACTGATGGGGCGGTAAGCCAACTTTCGAGAAGGAGCAGCCGCCCCATCCGTCTCGCTTCGCGAGCCACCTTCCCCTCACGGGGAAGGACGGAAACCCTCCAGGCAAAACCCTCATTTCCCCGCCTCTGCAGCGGCGCGGGCCAGTTGGCCCCGCTTTTCGGCGGCCCGCGCGCGGGCTTCGGCGACACGGGCGTCGAGCAGCGGCGGCGACCAGATCTCGAAGCGATCCGACAGGCCCACGAACGCGGCCTTTCCGTTCAGCTGGGCGTGGGCGCGCAGATCCTCCGGCAGCGACGCGCGGCCCGTCTCGTCGAGATCGAGCGCGCGCGCCTCTCCGAAGATGGCGTAGTCGAAGTCGTCGCGGAGATCGTCGAACTCCCCGCGCGCCGAGAGGGCCGTCTGGTAGCGGGCGAGGAGAGCAGCATCCCCCGCTTCCAGCCACGGCCCCCGATAGGACGGCCACACGTACACGCGCGCCTTCTCGCCCGCCTCGTCCTTGGCGCCCGGGAGGAGCGCGCGGAACGGCGCGGGCACCGAGGCCCGTCCCTTGGCGTCGACGCCAACGATATGCGTGCCGATGAACACCGGCGTTTCGCCCCATCCTGCATCGCCGTCCCCCAGCCGGGGCGGCAAGCGGCTGCATATGGGCACACGTGGGATGATTTGGGAAGAGATGGATTCAGCACGGGAAGGTTAACGAACGGATAAGCTGGAGCGGCCCGGCGCGGCAACCTAAAACAGCCCCGACATCTCTACAGGAAGACACCATGCCCCTGACCGCCGATCTCGTGTTCCAGGCCGCCAATCTCTGCGCCGTCGCCGGATGGCTGGCGCTGGCGCTGGCGCTGGGGGTGATCCTGAAGAACGCGCTGCTGCGCGACCGCATCGCGGGATGGGTCTGGCCGACGCTTCTGGCGATCGCCTATGTGGCGATCATGGGCGCCCTGATGACCGGCGCGATCGCCGCGCCCGAGGGCGGCGACTTCTCAAGCCTCGCGGGCGTGATGGCCTTCTTCGCGTCGCCGTGGGCCGCGACCGTCGGCTGGATCCACTATCTCGCGTTCGACTTGTTCGTCGGCGTGCGCATCACACAGGACGCCGAGCGCGACGGCGTGGCGCGCCGGTGGTTGATCCCGATCCTGCCGCTGACGTTCCTGCTGGGGCCGGCGGGGTTGCTGGCGTTCAACGTGGTGCGGGTGGGTGTGGGGCGGAAGGCGGGGTGAGGTGGTGGTGGGTGGGCTGCACCCCGGTAGGTGATCCAACTGGGGGCGTCTCGATAAGTAACTATACATGTAAGCATGTTTCCCACGTGAACTATTTCGCCGTTCACCGTCAGGGAACATCTAACGCGGACAATTGGGCTGCTAGAGTCTACGTGCGTCAAATCCGATAACTTCGGGTGACACCTACTTTCAGTGTGTCACCTATTGCGCGATCCCCGTGAACGGCTGCGGCTCGCCCCCGGCCCTCAGCCCTCATCCTGAGCCTGTCGAAGGACGAGGGCGCTTGGCGCTGGCATTCGTGCGAGGCCCTCGTCCTTCGACAGGCTCAGGATGAGGGCTGAGGTGCTGTTATTTTATCGGCGACGCACCTTCGGCGTGCGTCACCCGCCACAAACACTTAAGCCATAAATGAAGTTTTACTTGCGCTCGCGTGTCGCGCTGCGATACTTGACACGATGCCCAAGCAATCCGCCGCCCTCACGCGCACCTTCGCCGCCCTCGCCGATCCCACGCGGCGGCGGATCGTGGAGCGGCTGTCGCGCGCGCCCGCCAGCGTGAGCGAACTCGCGAAGCCGCTCGCCATGTCGCTGCCGGCGGTCGTCCAGCATCTGCACGTGCTGGAGGAAAGCGGCCTCATCCGCAGCGAAAAGACCGGCCGCGTGCGGACCTGCCACATCGAGCGCAAGGCCATCGCCGGCGCGCAGACCTGGCTCGGCAAGCAGTACGCCATGTGGAATGCGCGCTTCGACAGGCTCGATGCGCTTCTGGAAAACAAGGGAGAACCCAAATGACCGACGCCAGCCTCGACCTCGAAATCTCCCGCTTCGTGAACGCGCCGCGCAAGAAAATCTGGCAGGCGTGGACGGATCCGGAAATCTTCAAGCTGTGGTGGTGCCCGAAACCGTGGGTGACGGAAGTGCGCGCGTTCGACCTGCGCCCCGGCGGCGCCTTCCACACCTTCATGAGCGGACCGCTGCCCGACGGCACGACCGGCGAAAGCGACAATCCGGGCGTGTTCCTCGAAATCATTCCCGAGCGAAGACTCGTCGGCACGTCGATGCTGACCGAAGGATGGCGCCCGGCGAGCCCATGGATCGGCATCACCTCCATCTTCACCATGGAAGACGAAGGCGAAGGCACGCGCTATGTCGCGCGCTGCATGCACCGCAACGAGGACGAAACGAAAAAGCATGCGGAGATGGGCTTCTACGACGGCTGGGGCACAGCCATCACGCAGCTAGAAGAGGTCGCGCGGGGGCTTTGATCTCCGCTCCCTCGCGCGCGGTATCATTGAGTACCACCAATGCCTCTTCCTCCGGGACGTCGCCAAGCGACGAACCCGGAGTCCATATGCGCGGTAGATCAGAGCAGTGGCGCGGGCGTTCCGACGAATGCCGCAGCGCTGCGCGTATGGGCTCCGGGTTCGCGGCGTGCGCCGCGCCCCGGAGGGAGAGATTTGTGCCGCTTCGCAAAGGTCGCGCACGCGAGATAGGGGAAAAATAGGGGTACGGAGCCCCCTTCGTTCCCACACTTTTTCCGCGCAAGCCCATGCGCGCCAACAAACGTGCGTGAATCTATCCGACCGGATTCCCAGGCATGGGATCATCGCTCCGTTTTCAACCGGCCCTGACGGGCCAGAGACGGAGCCCCAGAACGACCCATGCAGATATTCACCCCACTCCGCAGCAGCATCGACAAGTTCAGCGCCCACGTCCGGTCTCTCCGGCTGTGGGTGCTGGAGGTGTATGCATGGTGGGTGCTGGGGTTTGGAACTCGCGAGGAGCGCATCGGTCTGCGCCGCGACATCGCTGATGCGCGGCGGGAAGTGCGTGAGCTTGTTTTCCTTTCGATGGTCTCGCGGATGACGTTTCAGCGGCGCGCGCGAAAGTGGATGCGTCCGCCTTCGGCGCGCACTGGTTTCCGCTATGCGCAAAGAAGGCTGAATCTCATCCGGCTCTACACTCGTGGACTCAAACTCAGATCACTCCGCGACATCCGCGATGTGCTGAATGATTTCGAGCGTGTCGTGCAACGCGCCATCGCGCGGGTGCCGAAGGGCGTGTGTACG
>WRPF01000063.1 GCA_009773335.1 Caulobacteraceae bacterium | reverse complement strand
CGCGGCGCGCTGGCGTTCCTGCATCTGCGGCGCGGGCGCCGGAGCCGGGCGCACGCGCGCATCCTGCGCAGTCCTGGCGACCGCCGCCCACGCGATGTCGCGCTGCTGTTCTAGGCTCGCATCGATCGCGGCGAGATCGCGCAGGCCCACGGGCGCGAATGCGTGATCGAGCTTGATCATCACGAGCTGTTCGTCGGCCCACGCCTCCATCGTGCGCTTTTCAAACAGCAGACGATACGGCGAAAAGGTCGTGTCCTTCGACCAGAGCGCAACGACCGTGTCGGAGCTCTGCACCGGACGGAATCCGCGCTCGCCCGTTTCCAGTTCCACGAACAGCCCGCGCCGTTCGAGAAACTTTTCGAGCGCCTCCGCAGCCGGGCGATCCGCCTCGGCGTGGGCGATGAAAACGGTCATGACTCCCTCCGCGAGGGGGGCCTATAGCAAGCCCTGCACGGGGCAGGAAGCGGGCGGCGTCTTGCCTCGTTGACAGCCCTAGTTCAGCAGCGTCCAGCTTTTCGCGATCCGCACGCGCGCCGGTGCCAGCTCCTCGCCGCTCGCGAGCCGCACGGAGTGGATGACCGCCTCGATTTCGGCTTTCCAGAAATCAAGGAACTTGTGCACCCGCGGATAGCGCGGCGCGAGATCCAGCGTCTGCCAGACGAAGCTTTGCAGCAATTTCGGGTGATCCGGCAGGTAGTAAAGCACTTCAGTCGTCGTCAGCCGCCAGCCTTCAAGACGCCGCTGAATGTCTTCGTGCTCCATCGACGCTTTCCTTCCGCTGCAAGAGGACACGTTCCGGAATGCGAGGTGCTGAGTCGGCAAGGTTGGAGTCAAACGTTGATTTTGTTGGCAATTTGAAGTGCTGGCTGCTCGCCGCGCGCCTTCGTGGCGCGCAAGCGTTGTTCCTGCATGCGACGCGAGACGCAGACAGACGGCGCCTATTTCTTCACCGCGGGCGCCAGTTGCGGCGGCGAGCGCGGGATCGCCGCGACCGCTTCGGCAAGGCCCGGAATGCGGTCCGCGCCTTGTTTCACTTCGAGGCTCGACCCGTCGAAATCGCGCCCTATCGGCTCCACGCGGCCGCCGAGACACTGCTGCAGGAAGCCCTCGGCGATAGCGTAGAACGAGATGCGGTTCTGCGGGCGCGCGAAGCCGTGGCCTTCATCCGGATAGAGAACATACGACACCGGCGCCTGGCGCGCGCGCATGGCCGAGACGATCTGTTCAGCCTCAGCCTGTTTCACACGCGGATCGTTGGCGCCCTGCACAATCAGCAACGGCCGGCGAATGGCGCTCGCGCGGGTCAGCGGCGAACGGTCCTGCAGCAGCGCCAGTCCATCGGGTTTCGTCGGATCGCCCACGCGCAGGTAGAATTCATTGCGCGAGGATTCCCAGTACGGCGGGATCGATTCAAACAGCGTCTTCAGGCTCGATGGGCCGACGACATCGACGCCGCAGGCGTACTGCTCCGGCGTGGACGTCAGCCCGACGAGCGTCGCGTAACCGCCAAAGGAGGCGCCGTAGATCGCCACCTTGTCGGCGGTCGTGATGCCGCGCTGGATGGCCCAGTTCATCGCGTCCGTGAGGTCGCGCTGCATGGCGCCGCCCCACTCCTTGTTGCCGAGGTTGATGAACGCCTTTCCGAAGCCGGTCGAGCCGCGGAAATTCACGCTCAGGACAGCGTAATTACGGTTTGCAAACCACTGGTGTTCCGGATTGAAGCCGAAGCTGTCGCGATACCACGGACCGCCATGCACGTTGATGACAAGGGGGACCGGACGTTCCGGCGCGCCGTCGCCGTTCACGTCTGAACCGGGCGGCAATGTCAGGTAAGAGACAAGCGTCTGGCCGTCGCTCGATGAGATCTCGACGGGGATCATCGGCTGCAGCGGTGCGTCTGCGAGCGCAGGCCGCTGGTCGAACAAGGGCTTCAGCGCGCGTTCCCCGGTGCGGTCATAGCGATACACGCGCACCGGCGTCGTCGGCCCGTCCTCGACAACGATCCAGCGGGCGTCATCAGCTGAGCGGCTGACCACTGTCGGCTCGCCCTTCAGCTTCTCGTCGAGGAAGGCGATGTCGGCGCGCGCGATATCGTCCACGCCCGTCCATTCGTTCGTCAGATATTCCGAAGCGTAGGCTTCCGCCTCGAACGAGACCGGATCGATCCATACGTCTGAAACATCCGCGCGACGGTTCTCGCCAATGACCGTCTTGTCGCCGGTCATCGCATCGACGCTGACGAGCGCGGCCTTGTCGCGCCCCATGGAGTCAAACATCAGGAAATGCGCGCCATCGCCGGTGAAACTGATCGGATAGGTCGTGAGACTGTCCTCGAACGGGATGTCGAACATCTTCTTCCAGCCGCCCTGCAGCATGAAGGCGTGCACCTCCACCGAACCGTCCGGCATGTTGCGCAGTGCGAGGCGGACGATGTTGTCGCGGTCGGCGATGAAGCTGGAAAACTTCTCCGTATTGCGCTGGACGAGCGCGCGCTGGCCCGTCTTCAGATTGATCTTGTAGAGGTCGTGCCACTTCGGATCGCGGTCGTTCAGGCCGACGAGCACCCAGTCCGGTTCGGCGCGGCTCGTGCCCACCACCGTCGCCTGCACGCCGGGAAACGGCGTGAGGTCCCGGTCCTCGCCGGTGGCGACATCGACGCTGTGCAGGCGCCAGTTCTCGTCGCCTGCGGAATCCTGGAGGTAGAGGATGTGCGCGCCATCCTCGGCCCAGAAGTGTTTGCGGATGCCGCGTGCGACATCCCCGGTGACCGCGCGCGCGGCCGAGAGCTCGCCATCCACGGGCATGACGAAGACGTTCAGGTAACCGCCCAGCGGCGCCAGGAAGGAAATGAAGTCGCCCTTGGGCGATATCCGCGCCTGGGCGCGCTCGGGATTGCCGAACAGCGCCACGCGCGGGATCAGGGGCGCTTGCGCCACGGGGGGGACAGGCGCGCGCGCCTTCTCACGGCCGCATGACGCCATGAGGCAGCCCAACACGATCGCCAGCGCGATTCCGGCCGCTCGCCGCATGCTTACCGCTCCGAGAGCCGACCCCATGAGAAACCCTAGACAATTCCGGGAGGAGCCGAAACCTTCAACCTGAAGAGGGCGTTAACAATTTCCCGCCCGCAGTCGCCGTCCAGTCGGCCGGCCCTGACCCTTTAGGGGGCACTAAACCTCTCCTCCAAGTCATGTCACCTCAAAGACGCAGCAGCCCCCGCCCTTTGACACAGACCCCGACGCCGCCTAACCCCCCCGAGCATTTTGGGACCGTTCGCGCGGGAGGAAGTTCGTGGCTGCCGGGAAGAAAAGCGGATCGGCGGAGGCCGCGAAGGGCGCAACGGGCGTCCTCGTACTGGCCGATGGGACCGTATTCCTGGGCGTCGGCCATGGCGCGACCGGGTCGGCGGTGGGAGAGGTCTGCTTCAACACCTCGATGACCGGCTATCAGGAGATCCTGACGGACCCCTCCTATGCGGCCCAGATCGTGGCCTTCACCTTCCCGCACGTCGGAAACGTCGGCTCCACGCCCGAGGACGTCGAGGCGTCGAGCCCCGCCGCCTCGGCCGCCGCCCGCGGCGCGATCTTCCGGGCGCCGCCCACCGCGCCGAGCAACTACCGGTCCACCCTGCCGTTGACCGACTGGCTCGCCCGGCGCGACGTCATCGGGCTATCGGCCATCGACACGCGCGCCCTCACCCGGCGCATCCGCGAACTGGGCATGCCGAACGGCGTCATCGCGCATGACCCCGCAGGCGCGTTCGATATCGAGGCCCTGAAGGCGCAGGCGAAAGCGTGGCCCGGCCTTGAAGGCATGGATCTCGCCAAGGATGTGACCACCGCCCAGTCCTACCTGGTCGAGGAAGGCCGCTGGCGCTGGGGCGAAGGCGTCACCGCCGTGGCGAACCCGAAGTTCAACGTCGTGGTCTTCGACTACGGCGTGAAGCGCAACATCCTGCGCGCGCTCGGCGACATCGGCGCCCGCTGCCATGTGCTGCCCGCAACCGCGACCGCCGAAGAGGCGCTGGCGAAGAAGCCCGATGGCATCGTGCTGTCGAACGGCCCCGGCGATCCGGCGGCGACCGGCGCCTATGCGGCGAAGGAAATCCGCAAGCTCGTGGACAGCGGCGTGCCTGTGTTCGGCATCTGCCTCGGCCACCAGATGCTCGGCCTCGCGCTCGGCGCGAAGACGATCAAGATGCCGCAAGGCCACCACGGCGCAAACCACCCGGTGAAGGATCTGGCGACCCAGAAGGTCGAGATCGTCTCGATGAACCACGGTTTCGCCATCGATCGCGCCACCCTGCCCGACACGGTGGAGGAAACCCACGTCTCGCTGTTCGACGGCTCCAACTGCGGCATCAGTATGAAGGGCAAGCCGGTGTTTTCGGTGCAGTACCACCCCGAGGCGAGCCCCGGGCCACAGGACAGCCACTACCTGTTCGAGCGGTTTGCGGAAGCGATGGTGAAGCGGAAGGGGTGAGCGCCGGCGGGCGTACCCGCTGACATTGAGCGGGAACTGAACTCACAGCCGGACCGTTTCCTTGACGCGCAAGGAGTACGAACGATGTCTGTGTCCGAACAGAACCACCCCCGCTCGATGAAAAAGATCTTCATGGGCGCGTTGCTCGCCGCACTCATCGCGGGCGGCGTCCTGGTATTCATGATGAGCAACGGGGCGGGATCGCGAGATCTCGTGTCGCAGGACTTCGAGACAGCGCCTTTCCCGCTGAGCCCGCCGGATCAGCGGCTGCCGCTGCCGGGTGAGCCGGCTCCCCGGCTGGATCCGCCGCAACCGATCGACCCGGCTCCGCTCCCATAGAGCCGCCGCGAGTTCCTTTGGTCGTTTCGACTAGCGCAGCCGATTTTGCCGCCGCAAATCAGCAATGGCGAACGCCCGGAGGAACTGCGGCGCGCGTGAGAAGGAAAGCTCAGCGTCAGGCATTCCCAAAACCTCCGTCGCCCAGCGAGAGAACGCAGCATCGGCCAGATCAAAACTGCCTCCTTGAGCCGCCGCCGCAACATATCCCAAGCGTGCATCGCGAATTTCAAACGAGAAGCTGTTCGACAACATAAACGGCGAACTCAATTCGTGAGGCTGCAATGGAGGCGGTGACGGGAACGCCCGGTCCAGCGCGCTCACGCAATGTTGGGCGTCGGCGAGGGTCGGTATCGGCCCGAAACCCGCAAGACAGTCCTTGAGTTGGCTGGAAACTTGCCAACCCTCCCACCGCCCCTCAAGTATCCGAGGCAAACGCCCCATGCCTCGGCCAGCCCGACGCTCAAGAAGGAGCACAGAGGAGAGGTTGACCATATTGGACACATCCGCTGACCGATCCAAATAGGCCGCCATGCCGACGAACGCCCATTCTGGCTCCATAGTGAACGAATGATTGGACGGAGCGGCATCACGTTTGGCTCGCGCCGAACGAAACCGCCGCTCAAAAACGGTCTCGGCGCGCGCCCGTTCACCGAGCCCCATCAATGCTGCGACTGCCCACGATCCCGCTGCTGTCGCCACGCCATCGTCGTCCGCGCCGGCCAGCGCTTGGCGTTCAAGACGCAAGGCCATTTCCTGAACCTGCGGTCGAGGCATCGCCGCGAAAACACCCTTGTGCAGTTCGGTCGCCGCACTCCCTTTGGCTATCGCCTGGTCCACATATGCGACAACCTCACTTGCGCCCCCATGCCCGGCCGCCTGCTCGAGCAGCGTCAGAATTTCGGCATCAAGTTCGGCTCCACCAAAACCCTGTTGCCTCGCCCACTTGCGCTTGATGACTGCAACGGCATCAGCCCAGTTGCCGCTTCGTCCCGCAAGAATGGCTTCATAGTCATCGGCGATTTCGGGCGCCCCTCGGATCACCCGACGCACCCCGTCGACGTCATTCAACCTCAGGTAGGCATCTGCTAGGTTTCGGCTGGTTCGTGCCCCAATGATGTCCGATTCACGCGCGGCGGCGGGTGCATCGTCTTCCCATGCCGCAAGCAGCTTACGGATAAGCCCCTCGCTCGGCCTCACCCCGTTCGCCGCTGCTGAAAGCGCGCCCCGACGACCGGCGGGGTCGCCGCTCAGGTACAGCGCCCAAATGTCGCTGTAGAAGACAACGCGCAGCTCTGCGCCACCGCTCAATATGATTTGGCCAATCGACCTCGCCCTGAGACCCCGACCGAAATTTCTCAACGGAGCCAGCGCCTCTTCCGGTGGCACGCCGGCTTGGTCGGCGCGGATCACGGAGATCGCAGCGGCCTGCGCCTGGTCCAGCGAGTGAAACAATATGTCTTCGGCCGGATCGTGCGCCGCATCGGTGCTTGTATCGCTTGCACGCTCAATTTCGCGCACGACTTCGGGATACCGCGCGAGTTCAGGCCAAGTTCGCGCGCGGCGGCCATTTTTGTCCAACGATCGAAGGATACATATGGCGCGGTCAGCATCCCGCGCACAAGCCGCTAGCTGGTGGAATCCTGGCCTGTCGGCAGGGCCCTGAGAGAGCGCACTCCCGACCACCACTAGCGTCACAGCCACAGCGCCCGCCACGACAGCAACAAATCCCGTCCGAGCCATGGCTAACCTCCCCCGCTGCCCCACCAACTCACGACCGGCTTGCGCCGAGCGATGGCCCTAGCTACCACCCTCCGCAACTAGGTTCACGCAGTTCCAGAAGGATTTCCCATGGCCAAGATCAAGGTGGACAACCCCGTCGTGGATATCGACGGCGACGAGATGACCCGCATCATCTGGCAGCTGCTCAAGGACAAGCTGATCCACCCGTTCCTCGACATCAATCTCGAGTATTACGACCTCGGCGTCGAACACCGCGACGCGACCAACGACCAGGTCACGGTCGATGCGGCCAACGCCATCAAGCAGCACGGCGTCGGCGTGAAGTGCGCGACCATCACGCCGGACGAAGCCCGCGTGAAGGAATTCAACCTGAAGGAAATGTGGAAGTCCCCGAACGGGACGATCCGCAACATCCTCGGCGGCGTGATCTTCCGCGAGCCGATCATCTGCAAGAACGTGCCGCGCCTTGTGCCCGGCTGGACGCAACCCATCGTCGTCGGCCGCCACGCCTTCGGCGACCAGTACCGCGCGACGGACTTCCGTTTCCCCGGCAAGGGCGTGCTGACGATCAAGTTCGTCGGCGAGGACGGAAACGTCATCGAGAAGGAAGTGTTCAAGGCGCCGGGCGCGGGCGTCGCGATGGCGATGTACAATCTCGATGACAGCATCCGCGAATTCGCGCGCTCGTCGATGATGTACGGCCTGCTGAAAGGCTGGCCCGTCTATCTCTCCACGAAGAACACGATCCTCAAGGCCTATGACGGGCGCTTCAAGGACATCTTCGAGGAAGTCTACGAGACCGAGTTCAAGCAGCGCTTCGCCGACGCGAAGATCACCTACGAACACCGCCTGATCGACGACATGGTGGCGTCCGCGCTGAAGTGGTCCGGCGGTTTCGTCTGGGCGTGCAAGAACTACGATGGCGACGTGCAATCCGACACCGTGGCGCAAGGCTTTGGTTCCCTGGGTCTGATGACGTCCGTCCTGCTCACGCCCGACGGCAAGATCATGGAATCCGAAGCCGCCCACGGCACGGTCACGCGCCACTACCGCCAGCACCAGAAGGGCGAGCCGACGAGCACCAACTCCGTCGCCTCGATCTACGCGTGGACGCGCGGCCTCATCCACCGCGGCAAGCTCGACGGCAACCAGGCGCTGATCGACTTCGCCGAGACGCTGGAAAAGGTCACGGTCGACACCGTCGAGGCCGGCCAGATGACCAAGGATCTGGCGCTGCTGGTCGGCGACAAGCAGGGCTGGCTCACCACCGAGGGCTTCATCGACGCGGTGGCCGTGAACCTCACGAAGGCGATGGCCTGACGGCCTCCGGGGCTCCCCGCCCCGCAGAATCGATGGCGGGGGCGCGGGCTGCACTGGCGCGCGCCCTTGCCTCCGGGTTTTGCCGGCCGCTGCGACCGGCAAGCCCGGAAATGTGACCTGAATACCCCGATTGTGCGGTGCGGCGCCACGATCGCCCCGTTCCGCTGGACCGGCGCACCTTTTGCATGGTTAGCTTGTCAGGTTGGGAACATTGAAAATGAGCGTCCTGAACATTGTGAAAGCAGCCGGCGCCATCGACGTGAGGGATCTCGCCACGACGGACCGGGCCGGCTGGGAACCGCTCTGGCGCGGATATCTGGATTTCTACGGGGCTGTCGTCGCCGACGACGTGAGCGACCTCACCTTCCGCCGCCTGCTTGACCCTGCCGAGGACATGTTCTGTCTCGTTGCGGAACAGGACGGCGTGATCGTCGGGATCGTCCAGTGCGTCCTGCACCGCTCCACCTGGACCACCGCCCCCTACTGCTATCTGCAGGACCTGTTCGTTTCCCCTGACGCACGCGATAACGGCGCGGGGCGCAAGCTCATCGAGGCGGTCTACGCCCGGGCTGACCAGCTGGGCGCGGCCCGCGTCTACTGGCTGACCCACGAGACCAACGCCACCGCTCGGGTGCTCTACGACACGATCGCGGTGCGGAGCGGCTTCATCCAGTACAGGCGGGGCTAGACCCTCCTCACTTCCTGACATTCTGGTTCCCTGATAGCGACCTCTCGATGAGGCCGCCTTCCGTCATTTCCTGCTGTCTTGCGACGATCGCTGCTATCGCGGTCTGCCTGCAGCCCGCCGACGTCGCACTGGCGAAGGCGCCGGTGGCGGCGCGTGTTCTCAAGACCAAGAAACGCGGGCGCTCGACTTCGCTCACGGGCGCGTGGAGTGGCGAATACGTCTATCCGTTCAAGATTCCAGGCAATCCCATGCGCGTGCCGTTCAACGCCGATCTCGACGATGTCGGCGGATCCATCACCGGATCGATCGACGAGCCTAACACGTTCGCCGTGGAGGACGTGCCGCGCCTCTTCTCAAACGTCGTCGGCGCCCGCACGGGATCGCGCGTGGAGTTCATCAAGACGCTCGACGGCACCGGCGGAGAAACGCACTCCATCCTCTACGAAGGCGACATCAGCGCGGACTTTGACCGTATCGAAGGCAGCTGGAGCATCCCGGGCGTTTGGTCCGGCGCGTTCTTCATGGAGCGCGAGGGTGCGCAGGTTGAAGCCGCCATCGAACGCGCGGCGAAAGCTTGACTACATCCCCAGCGAGGCCCGCAGGATGAACTCGTCGTCGAGCGCGTCGCCGACGGGAAACTGGTATTCGCCGACCTTGTCGAAGCCGTAGCGCGCGTAGAATTTCTGCGCCCGCGCATTCTCCGACCACACGCCAAGATACGCATCGACCGCCGCGCGTTCGCGCATGCGCGTCATCGCCCAGTCCATCAGCGTCGCCGCCACGCCCTTGCCTTTCACATCTTCGCGCACATAGAGGCGATAGAGCTCGAGTGCATGCGCGGGGCCCGCGTCATACGGCAGTTTGAACGGGCCGATCTGCGCATAACCGACGAGAGCGCCGTCGCGGATCGCCAGACACGTCTCTGTCTCGGTATCGATTATCTCGGCGTACTGCTGCGCGGGCGTGTAGCTCGCCTCGAGAAACGCCGCGAGATCGGCGGGCCTGTAGAGATGCGCGAACGTTGCGCAGAACGTCTCGCGCATCAGCGCGGACAGCGCGTCGCAATCGTCAGGCGTCGCGTCGCGGTAGAGCACATCTGTCGCAGTCATCAGGTGCGCACGTCCAAATGCTCAAGTCCGTGGAAGAACGGCAGCGTGCGCCACTGCGGGGCGGCGTCGGAATCTGCGAGCTGAAGATTCGGGAAGCGCTGCAGCAGTTTCAGGATCGCGCTCTGCGCCTCAAGCCGCGCCAGCGGGGCGCCGATGCAGATATGCGCGCCGCCGCCGAAAGACACATGCGGCTGGCCCTTGCGCGCAATGTCAAAGCGATGCGGATCGGGGAACGCGTCGGGATCGCGATTGGCGGCGCGCAGCATGAAGATCATCGCCTGTGTGTCGCGGATCGGGCATCCGCCGACCTCGATGTCGCGATTGGCGATGCGTCCCGTGATGTCGACGGGCGGCTCATAACGCAGCGTCTCCTCCACCGCGCTGGCGATGAGTTCGGGCTGCGCGAGGAGAAGCGCGCGCTGCGCCGGATTGAGCAGGAAGAGGCGGATCGCGTTGCCGATGAGATCGGTCGTCGTGAGATTGCCGCCGACAAGCAACGCTTCGAGATTGATCGCAATTTCATCGTCCGTCAGTGGCGCGCCATCGGCCTGCAGCCGCACGAGATCGGTGATGAGATCGTCCTTCGGGGCACGCCGACGATCGGCCAGGGACGCATGCATATAGGCGCCCAACGCTTCGCCGGCGCGGGTCATCGCTTCGGTCTGCGCCTCGGTGCGCAGCGGATTGAGAAACTGGATCACGCCCTCGGACCACTCCCGGAACTCGCCCAGCCGGTCGTGATCGACGCCGAGGATGGAGGCGATCACATCAATGGGGATCGGCACCGCGTAATCGTCGAGCACGTCGAAGCGGTCGCGCCCCTCGAGTTTCGCGAGTGTCGCCTCGACGATGCGCTCGACTTCGGGCTTGCACTTCGCGACCCGCGCATAGAGCGCCTGCGCGATCGGCGGCCGGATGCGCGAATGATCGGGATCATCCATCGTCAGGATGCTGGTCGCGCGCGCATCGCCGGACCGTTGCTGCTCCGCGAGCCGGCGCGCGAGGAAGGACGCCTCCTCCGCGTGTTCCCCGCCGCGCCAGAGCGTGCGGTCCGCCAGCGTCGCGCGCACGTCCGCATGGCGGCTGATCAGGAATTCGCCGGCGACCTCGTCGCGATGCACCGGGCATTGCGACCGGAGGCGGTCGTAGACGCCTTGCTGATCGTCACGGAACGCGGGGTTGAGCGGCGTCATTTCCAGCAGGCCTAACGGCTTTTGCTCTGTCATGACGCGTCCTTCCCTGTTTCAGCTTCTGCGGGAGCGTATCACGCCCTACGCCGCCAGCGCCTTCTCCAGCGCCGCCTTGATCGCGCTCACGGCATCGCCTGCCTTGCCCGCTTCGGGGCCGCCGCCTTGCGCCATGTCGGGGCGACCGCCGCCGCCCTGGCCACCGACAGCAGCGACGCCCGCGCGGATGAGATCGACTGCGCTGACGCGGCCTTTCAGATCGTCCGTCACGCCGATGGCGAGGGCGGCCTTGCCCGCATCCACGCCCACATAGGCGACGACGCCCGAGACGAGCTGCGCCTTGCCTTCGTCCACGAGGCCGCGGAGATCCTTCGCCGGCACGCCGTCGAGCACGCGCGCGAGCAACATGACGCCGCCCACGTCCTCCGGGCCTGCCGCAGGCGCCGCGCCGCCGCCGCCCGCGAGCGCGAGCTTCTTCTTCACGTCCGAGAGTTCCGCTTCGAGCTTGCGTTTCTCCGCCGCGAGCAACGCGACACGCTCCGGCGCTTCCGCGAGCGGCGCCTTCAGGTTTGCGGCGATGGTTTTCGCCAGCGCGACCTGCGCCTTCAGATGCGCGAGCGCCGCCGCGCCCGTCGTCGCTTCGATGCGGCGGATGCCGGACGCCACGCCCGCTTCCGAGAGCACCGTGAACACCGCGATGTCGCCCGTGCGCCGCACGTGGGTGCCGCCGCAGAGTTCGACGGAGTAGGGCTTCACGGGACCGCCGGCATCCTGCCGGCCCTCCGGTTGCCGGCTGGAAGCCGGCGGTCCCGCGAGATCATGCCCAAGTGAGAGCACGCGCACGGTCTCGCCGTACTTCTCGCCGAAGAGCGCCAGCGCGCCGGCCGCAATCGCATCCGCCGGCGCCATTTCCTTGATCGATGCTTCAGCGTTCTGGCGGATAACGGCGTTCACTTCGTCCTCGACCTTCTCGATCTCGGCGGCCGTCACCGGCGCGCCATGCGAGAAGTCGAAGCGGAAGCGGTCGGCCTCCACAAGCGAGCCCTTCTGCGAGACGTGCGGGCCGAGCACATGGCGCAACGCCGCATGCAGCAGGTGGGTCGCAGAGTGGTTCGCGCGGATTGCGTCGCGGCGTTCGCTGCGCGCGGAAAGTTTCGCTTTCGCGCCGATCTCGACGACGCCCGACACGAGGCGGCCGACATGACCGTGCAGCGCGCCCGCGCGCTTCTGCGTATCCTCGACCTCGAACACCGCGCCGTTGGCGAAGCGGATGACCCCCTGATCGCCCGCCTGGCCGCCGGACTCCGCGTAGAACGGCGTGCGGTCGAAGATGATCTCGCCGGCATCGCCCGCGTTGAGCTTCTTCGTCTCAGCGCCTTGCGAGACGATCGCCGTCACCGCGCCTTCGCCGTCGATGCCTTCGTAGCCAAGGAACGTCGTCGCGCCCACGCGCTCCTTGATCGCAAGCCACACGTTTTCGTCCGCCGCCTCGCCGGAGCCCGCCCACGATTTGCGGCCCTTCTCGCGCTGGCCTTCCATGGCCGCGTCGAAGCCGTCGGTATCCACTTCAAGGCCGCGCCCGCGCAGGATGTCCTGCGTGAGATCCAAGGGAAAACCAAACGTGTCGTAGAGTTTGAACGCCGTGTCGCCGGACAGCTTCTTGCCCTTCTTCAGCGTCGCCAGTTCGCCTTCGAGCAGCGAGAGGCCGCGGCCGAGGGTTTCGCGGAAACGTTCCTCTTCCTGCTTCAGTTGATCGACGATCACCGGACGCGCGCGCTCGAGTTCGGGGTACGCGCCGCCCATCTCAGCGATGAGCGTCGGCGCGAGGCGGTGCATCAGCGGTTCGGCCGCGCCGAGCATGTGCGCGTGACGCATGGCGCGGCGCATGATCCGGCGCAGCACGTAGCCGCGGCCCTCGTTCGACGGCGAGACGCCGTCTGCAATCAGGAAGGACGACGCGCGCAGATGGTCAGCGATGACGCGGTGCGAGGCGGCCTTGTCGCCTTCGGCCCTCACGCCGGTGAGCTCTTCCGAGGCGCCGATCAGCGTGGTGAAAA
Organism: Caulobacteraceae bacterium; assembly: GCA_009773335.1. Lineage (GTDB taxonomy): Bacteria > Pseudomonadota > Alphaproteobacteria > Caulobacterales > Aquidulcibacteraceae > VFBF01. The sequence goes on along the minus strand of WRPF01000063.1, from coordinate 7,800 downwards.
GATCGATCTCGTAGTTGGAATGCACGCCCTGCAGCACCGCCGCGATGCGCTCAAGGCCCATGCCGGTGTCGATGGAGGGCTTGGGCAGGCTCTCGCGGCGCCCGTCGGCGAACTGCTCGAACTGCATGAAGACGAGATTCCAGATCTCGACGAAGCGGTCGCCGTCCTGGTCGGGCGATCCGGGCGGGCCGCCGAAGATGTGGTCGCCGTGGTCATAGAAGATTTCCGAGCACGGGCCGCACGGCCCCGTGTCGCCCATCGACCAGAAGTTGTCGCTTGTGGCGATGCGGATGATCTTGTCGTCGGAAAGCCCGGCGACCTTCTTCCAGATCGCCGCCGCCTCGTCGTCGTCGTGATAGACGGTGACGCAGAGCTTCGACTTCGCCAGCCCCCACTCCTTCGTCAGCAGCTCCCACGCGTGCGGGATCGCCTGCTCCTTGAAGTAGTCGCCGAAGGAGAAATTCCCCAGCATCTCGAAGAAGGTGTGGTGGCGCGCGGTGTAGCCGACGTTGTCGAGATCGTTGTGCTTGCCGCCGGCGCGCACGCACTTCTGCGACGTGGCCGCGCGCGGATACGGCGGCGTCTCGGCGCCGGTGAAGAAGTTCTTGAACGGCACCATGCCGGCGTTCGTGAACAGCAGCGTGGGGTCCGACTGCGGCACGAGCGGCGAGGACGCGGGCGTCTCGTGGCCCCGCGCACGGAAATAATCGAGGAACTGCGCCCGGATCTCGTTGACGGACGGTTTGGACTTCGAAGGCATGTGAAACGGGTATCCGACGTTCAGGAACAGGAACTGAACGTATAGGGACGCCGCTGCATTGCGCCAAGGGTTGGGGAACCGCCCGCGGTCCCTCCGACCACGTCAGTCGGGCAAGGTCACCGCGCCATCCGCCGCGAGCGGGAAGAACGGGTTCCACGCGACTTCCCAGAGATGGCCGTCCGGATCGGCGAAATAGCCCGAGCGTCCGCCCCAGCTTGCGTCATGCGCGGGCTTCACTTTCCGCGCGCCGACGGCGACAGCCGCCGCGATCGTTGCGTCCACATCCGCCTTCTCGCGGACATTGTGCGCAAGCGTCACGCCGCGAAACCCGCTGCCGGCGCCCGGCTGGTCCGCATCCTCCGCGAGCGCGTCCCACGGAAATATGGCCAGCGCCATCGGACCGAGCTGGAAGAAGACGATCTGCCCCCCGCCCGCCGACGACGCCTTGAACCCGAGCGCTTCGTAGAACGCACGGGAGCGCGCCATGTCGTGAACCCCGAGGGTGACGAGACTGATGCGCGCTTCCATGGGCATTGCTCCGGACACAGGTCCGCGATGATAGAAGATGCCGGCCGGCCGAGCTATCGGCACGGGAGATGGGGCTGGGACCGACGACCCGACCGGCCGGCTTCGCGACGGGAGGGGCTGGCTCCCGCCGCAATCTCAAGAAGCCGCAATCGGAACGTTCAGTCTTCGGCCGCTTCGTCCGACTCGGGCGCCACGGTCATGTCGTCGCCGAGAAGGCCTGCCTGCTGGCGCACCTTGTCCTCGATCTCGAGGGCGATATCCTTGTGTTCCTTGAGGAACTTGCGCGCCTGCTCCTTGCCCTGACCGATCTTCTGGCCGTTGTAGGAATACCAGGAGCCGGATTTCTCCACGACGCCGGCCTTCACGCCAAGCTCGATGATCTCGCCGGTCTTGGAGATGCCTTCGCCATACATGATGTCGAACTGCACCTGCTTGAAAGGCGGGGCGACCTTGTTCTTGACCACCTTCACCCGCGTCTCGGAGCCGACGACCTCGTCGCGTTCCTTGATCTGGCCGGTGCGTCGGATGTCGAGACGCACGGAGGCGTAGAACTTCAGCGCGTTGCCGCCTGTCGTCGTCTCCGGGTTGCCGTACATCACCCCGATCTTCATGCGGATCTGGTTGATGAAGATGACGAGCGTGTTGGATTTCGAGATCGAGCCCGTGAGCTTGCGCAGCGCCTGGCTCATCAGCCGCGCCTGCAGGCCGGGCAATGAATCGCCCATTTCGCCTTCGAGTTCGGCCTTCGGCGTGAGCGCGGCGACCGAGTCGATGACGAGCACGTCCACCGCGCCGGAGCGCACGAGCGTGTCGGTGATTTCAAGCGCCTGCTCGCCGCTGTCGGGCTGCGAGACCAGCAGGTCATCGAGATCGACGCCGAGCTTCCTCGCATAGATGGGATCGAGCGCGTGTTCGGCGTCGACGAAGGCGCACACGCCCCCGCTCTTCTGCGCTTCCGCGATGACGTGGAGCGCGAGCGTCGTCTTGCCGGAGCTTTCGGGGCCGTAGATCTCGACGATCCGGCCCCTGGGCAGGCCGCCGATGCCGAGGGCCACGTCGAGCCCCAGCGAACCTGTGGAAATGGCCTCTATCTCCACGACCGGCTTTTCGCCGAGACGCATGACCGACCCCTTGCCGAAGGCGCGATCGATCTGGCCGAGCGCGGCGGCGAGCGCCTTCTGCTTGTCGGTGTCCATGGTCTCCACGAGTTTCAAGGCAGCCATTGTCTTCGCACCCCTTAGTCCGACTCCCCGAAACGGACCAGCCCGCCTCGCGTGGCGATTCTGTACCACGTTTGTTCCGCAGAACACAAGGGGAACGTTGTGGTGATTTCTGGACAGGGCAAATTTCTCGCGGGCCGCTATTCCAGCGGCTTGGCCCGCGCTGCGGCGATCAGCGAGCGCAGCTGGCTGATGAGGGCGCCGCCCCGGACATAGCTTTCCGCCGCCGTGTATTTCTCGTGATCGAGCTGCTTGCGGATGTCGCCGACGGTCGCGTAGCGGCCGGATTTTGCGAGCTGGAACGCGCGTTCGATGATCGAGGGTGGCATGGACATGGTCCGACCCTACGCCCTTTTCGCCGCGAGCGCACGCGCGCGATGACAGCGTGTCTTTACTTGAAGCGGCGCGGCGCCCATCCTGTCTGCCATGTTCCAGCGCTTCTTCACCGAACTCCGCGCGGCCAAGGTGCCGGTTTCCCTGAAGGAATACCTCGTGCTGCTGGAAGCGCTCGAGAAGGACGTGATCCCGCCGCTGGTGGACGATTTCTACTATCTGTCGCGCGCCACGCTGGTGAAGGACGAGCGCCACATCGACCGCTTCGACCAGGTGTTCGGCCACGTCTTCAAGGGCGCGGAGTTCACGCAGGAAGTCATCGACGCGATGATCCCGGCGGAGTGGCTGCAGGCGCTGACGGAGAAGTATCTCACCGAGGAAGAGAAGCAGCAGATCGAGGCGCTCGGCGGCTGGGACAAGCTGATGGAGACGCTGCAGAAGCGGCTCGAGGAGCAGAAAGAGCGCCACGCGGGCGGCAATAAGTGGATCGGGACAGGAGGAACTTCGCCGTTTGGCGCCAACGGCTACAATCCAGAAGGCGTGCGCATCGGCCAGGACAAGGGCCGCCACGGCAAGGCGGTGAAGGTCTGGGACAAGCGCGAATACAAGAACCTCGACGACCAGGTCGAACTCGGCACGCGCAACATCAAGGTGGCGCTGCGGCGTCTGCGCAAGTTCGCACGCCAGGGCGCGCCGGACGAACTCGATCTCGACGGCACGATCAAGGAAACCGCGCGCCAGGGCTATCTCGACATCGTCATGCGGCCGGAACGGCGCAACACCATAAAGGTGCTCATCTTCTTCGACATCGGCGGCTCGATGGATCCGCACATCAAGATGTGCGAGGAATTGTTCAGCGCCGCGCGCACCGAGTTCAAGCACCTCGAATTCTTCTACTTCCACAACTGCCTCTACGAGCAGGTCTGGAAGGACAACCGCCGCCGCAACACCGAGAAGCTCAACACGTGGGACGTGCTGCACAAGTTCCCGCATGACTATAAGGTTCTGTTCGTCGGCGACGCGACCATGAGCCCCTACGAGATCACCTATCCCGGCGGCTCGGTGGAGCACTGGAACGAGGAGCCGGGCGCGATCTGGCTGCACCGCGTGAAGGAAATCTACGAGCACCTCGTGTGGCTCAACCCCACGCCGCAACAGCACTGGGCGCACACGCCGAGCGTGGGCGTCGTGCAGGACATCATCGGCCCCGACCGCATGTTCCCGCTGACGCTGACGGGGCTGGACCGCGCGATGCGGGAGCTGAGCCGGTAGTGGCAACGCAAATCGTGAACGTCAGAAGTTTGACGTCTTTCGACGCCGATTTTCCAGAACCGAAAGTCGGCGCTAGAACAGGCATCGACAAGCGTACACAGCTTGAAACTGAGTATTGGATTTGCCGTCTTGCGCTGAGAGCGTTCGCGGAGGCCAACGCGATTTCGACGCCGTTTCGCATCAGGCCCATTCCGAATACACCGATCTGCCGCACGCCTGATTTTGAACTCTGCCAAAGGAGCGGTCTAACCTTTGTCGAGGCGACGGAGGCGACCAACCCGAGCGACCAGCAAGAATTCACGCAATCCGAAAATAGCGGCAAGCCCTACCTCACTGGCGACTTCGGTGGACGTGGCGGCGGTGGGTTCGCAAGCGACACCCCTGAACGGCTCGTGGCTGAAGACGTGCTCGGTGCAATAGCAAGAAAGAGCGATCACTACAGCGACTGGATGAGATCGAGAACTTTATTGGCTGTGTACCCAAACTCCAATCCCGCGTTTGCCATGACACGTCAGAGGTTGGTTTCACGCCTTCCGGAAAGCGCGCTTGAAGGATATGGATTCCTTGGAGTTGCGGTCGTAACACCAAGTTGGAGTATCATTCACCATGTTCCTTCTGCCTGACCATCGCATTGGCGCGATGCGGGAACTGTCGCGCTGACATGACCGGCTTCGACGCCGAGACGATCGCCTTCTACGACCGCGACGCGGTTGCCTACGCGCAGAGCGCCATCGATCACGGCGTCCGCGACAGCCTGCGCCGGTTTGAATCCCGCCTGCCCCGCAGTGCGCGCGTGCTCGATCTCGGCTGCGGCGGCGGGCACGAGTCCGTCTGGCTTGCGCAGGCGGGCCACCATGTGACGTCGATGGACGCTTCGCCCGGCCTTGCGGCGGAGGCGAAGCGGCGCTTCGGGATCGACGTGCGTGTGGCGGATTTCACGGCTCTCGAAGATGTCGCCGCATTCGACGGCGTGTGGTCGGGCGCGGCGCTCCATCACGCGAAAACGGAAGAACTCCCCGCAATCGTCGCCGCCATCGCGCGGGCGCTGAAGCGCGGCGGCGTGTTCGGCGCGCTGGTGAAGGCAGGCGCTGACCGCCGCGACGGGCTCGGGCGCTTCTATTGCGGCATGGACGCCGACGGCATGCGCGCGCTGCTCGCCGACGCCGCGCAATGGGCCGAAGCGGAGGTGCAACAGACCGTCGGCTCAGGCTATGATCAGGTCGAGACGCCCTGGCTCATCGTGTCCGCCCGCCGCACCTGACGGGCGCCGCCTGCACGCCAGATCACAACACGTCCGGGGGAAACAGAGATGACCACGCCAATATTTCCGCTGCATCGCCGCGCCGTCCTCGCCGGTCTCGGCGCGGTGTCGCTCGCGGCCGCGTCCGGCTGCGCACCCGCCGCAGTGCAGATGCCCGCACCGAAATCGCGCCAGTTTCCGAAGGACTTCATCTGGGGCGCGGCGTCCGCCGCCTACCAGATCGAGGGCGCGCTCGACGCCGACGGGCGCGGCGAAAGCGTGTGGGACGTCTTCGCGCACATCGATGGCAAGATCGTCGATCATTCTCTGCCCGCGATCGCGTGCGATTCCTATCGCCGGTACGCCGAGGACGCCGCTCTGCTTTCGGGCGCGAGTCTGAAGAACTACCGCTTCTCCATCGCCTGGCCGCGCGTGCAGCCGACCGGCGCGGGCGCGGCGAACGAAAAGGGGCTCGACTATTACTCGCGCCTCGCGGACGCGCTCCTCGCGCAGGGCGTGACGCCGTGGGCGACGCTCTTCCACTGGGACCTGCCGCAGGCGCTGCAGGCGAATGGCGGCTGGGGCAATCGCGACATCGCGGAGCGGTTCGCCGACTATGCCGGCGTCATCGCCGCGAAACTCGGCGACCGGGTGAAGAACTTCATCGTGCTCAACGAGGCCGCAGTGCACGCCGTGCTCGGCCACGTCACCGGCGAGCACGCGCCGGGACTGAAGGATGCAGGCCTTCTCGGTCGCGTCATCCACCATGAAAATCTCGCGCAGGGCCGCGCCATCCAGGCGTTGCGCGCCGCGCGCAACGATCTGCGCATCGGCACCACGCTCGCGCTGATGCCGGCGCGCGCCGAAGGCGGCGTCGCCGCCTTCGCCAACCGCCCCGCGGCGGAAGGCTTCGATGCGCTGTGGAACGGCGCCTTCCTCGATCCGCTGCTGCGCGGCGCCTATCCCGAGGGCGCGCTCGCCACCATCGGCGCGGCGTTGCAGGCCGACGATCTCGCGATCACAAAGCAACCCGTCGATTTCATCGGCGTGAACTATTATTCCCCGGCCTACATCAAGCTTGACCTCTCAAGCCCCTCGCGCATCGCCGCCGGCGCGCCGCCCGCCGACACGCCGCGCGACGCCTTCGGCCGCGAGATCGATCCCTCCGGCCTCTATGAAATGCTTGAGCGCCTGCGCACGCAGTACGAAAATCCGCTCGTCTACATCACCGAGAACGGCTGTTCCGATCCCTTCTCCAACGGCCCCGCCGTGATCGAAGATGGCTTCCGCATCGACTATCTGCGCAAGCATCTCGAGGCGGTGAGAAGCGCCATGGAGGCGGGCGGCAGGATCGGCGGCTACTTCCACTGGTCGCTCATCGACAACTGGGAATGGGCGCTCGGCTTTACATCGAAGTTCGGCCTCGTCGGCATGAACCGTGACACCGGCCTGCGCACGCCAAAGGCGTCCTACGCGTGGATGAAGGCGCTTGCCGAGAGCGGCCTGCTCGACACGGCGGCCTGACGGGGCGCTTCATTCCTGTAACAGGCGCGATCTCGCTCCCTCCCCTCGAGAGACTTCTGCAAAGGCGCTTCACGCCCTCACCCTGAGCCTGTCGAAGGGCGAGGGCGCCTTGGCGTAGACCTTCCCGCGAGACCCTCCTCCTTCGACAGGCTCAGGATGAGGGTTGAGATGGGGTGTTTCGCAGCGGTCTCGTTGAGGGGAGGAAAAGTTGAGTTCTCCAGCACGTGAGCAGCGAAACTGCGGGGACAGATTGCGCGCGTCACCACACCGATCACCGCATATTTTCGCGCCTCCTCCCCCTGCAAGGGGGAGGCTGGGAGGGGGTCTGCCGGGGTGACGAAAGCCTTGCAGGACAAGGCGATTCAATCGCTGCGCACGGCGCCGACCCTCTCCTGCCTTCCCCTTTCAGGGGGAGGAAAAGCAATGCGCGTTCCGCAATCTATCCGACCGGGTTCGCAGGCATGGGATCATCGCTTTGTTTTCAACAGGCGATGGAGCCCCGAACCGTCCATGCAGATCACCCGCCCTCTCCGCAGCAGCATCGAAAAGATCAGAACCCACGTCCGGTCCCTCCGGCTGTGGGTGCTGGAGGTGTTTGCGTGGTGGGTGCTGGGGTTCGGGACGCGCGAGGAGCGCCTCGGTCTGCGCCGCGACATCGCTGATGCACGGCGCGAAGTGCGCGAGCTTGTGTTCCTTTCGATGGTCTCGCGCATGACGTTTCAGCGGCGCGCGCGAAGATGGATGCGTCCGCCTTCGGCGCACACTGGTTTCCGCTACGCGCAACGCAGGCTGAATCTCATCCGCCTCTACACGCGCGGGATCAAACTCAAAACGCTCCGCGACATTCGCGATGCGCTGAACGATTTCGAGCGCATCGTGCAACGCGCCATCGCGCGGGTTCCGAAATCGATCTCCACCGGACG